>JAQVIJ010000008.1 GCA_028695735.1 Deltaproteobacteria bacterium
GCAATGACAGACTAGAGAAAAAGGACAGTCACTTTCTTGCACAACAATTTTAATCAAATCTTTATAAGAGATTATTTTTATGACACGTTCTCGAAAAGAGTTAGTTTCTCTCTCAGATACATCTTGGTATCACTGTGTAAGTCGTTGTGTTCGTAAGGCATTTTTGTGTGGTGTAGAAAAGGGTAGTGGTGGAGATTATAGACATCGTAGGCAATGGATAGTTGAGCGGATGAAGTTTTTGTCTTCTATATTTGCCATTGATATAGCCTGCTATGCTATTATGAGTAACCATTATCACCTTATAGTGCATATAGACAAAGAGCGTGCCTTTTCTTGGAGTCAAGATGAGGTATTATTGCGTTGGTCTAATGTATCAACAGTTCCGTTAATATGTGCTCGTTATATTTCCTTTCGTTCAGAGATGAGTGAGAGTGAGTTACGAAGAGTTGGTGAATTAGTGGAAGATTATCGTAATAGGTTGTATGATCTTTCGTGGTTTATGAAGTTTTTAAATGAGTATATTGCCAAACGTGCGAATCAAGAAGATGGTGTGCGTGGTCATTTTTGGGAGGGTCGTTATAAAAGTCAGGCATTGTTGGATGAGAGAGCGCTTTTGGCAGCGATGGTCTATGTGGACTTAAATCCTATTAGGGCAGGTATTGCAACGACCCCTGAGAACTCTGAGTTTACCTCTATTTGTGATCGCATACAAACAGTTAAGCATGTGAATGAGTTGATAGCAGTAAATAGTGGTTTAGAGACTGAGGATAACAAATGTTTTTTAATGCCTTTTGATGGTACGGGGAGTGTTTCCTGGGCAATTCCGTATGTATTTGAGGATTATTTAGAGTTGGTGGATTGGACTGGTCGTGCCGTACGAGAGGATAAGCGTGGTTTTATTGACGATCGTCAGCCTAAAATTTTGCAGCGTCTTGGTATCAATGGCGAGAGTTTTATAGAGTATGCCATCAGTTTTTTGAAGGAATTTGGCCATGCAGTGGCGGTGCCAGAGCATTTGGTGGATTTGTGTGTGAAGCGAAATCAGCGGTATCTAAAGGGCATGAGGGCATCGCGCAAATTATTTGAAGGCTGAGAAAAAGGCCAGTCCATATTCTAATGCCAACACAGCAAAAGGACGGACAGACACATTTCTGCTCAACTTTTTTAATTAAATCTCTTGGGTGACAGCGGTGAAGCATTTGTTCCATGCGGCGCATAACTGCCATCCCTGGCAGTATGCGCCGCCGGCGCCCTCGTGGCGCCTATTTCACAAACACTCCACCACTGCCGCCCTCTCCATCCCTACGGAACTCTCTATTCATAATGGATTCCCTATTACTTTTTTTGTAATTTCCTGAATAGAGGATTGCCCTGCTGTGATAAGGAGCCGGCACTTCTGCCAATAAAAAAGGTGGAATTGGCCTTCACCCTCTATTAACCAAAGTTCAAAGGCTATGTGCTGGTTTGAAGTGTCGGTTACGGTTGGACATGGGGTTTCAGAAAGGGTGTTAAGCAAAGTTCAGGGGATCTATGCCTTTTTTAAGCGACTTCTGATGTAGGATGTGGAGGTGGGGAAGGGCGAGGGCAGCCGGTGTTTGTGGAATAGGCGCCACGAGGGCGCCGGCCCCACATCTCCGCCATGGAGGGCGGTTATGTGGGGCATGGAACAAATATCGGCTGCCCTCGCCTAAAAACAAAAACATGTTATTACTGGGGATTGCTTCGCTTCGCTCGCAATGACAACCGCTTGTACCATCGCAAGAACAAAAGGACAGTCACATTCTCCGCCATGGAGGGCGGTTATGTGGGGCATGAAACAAATATCGGCTGCTCATCGCCAACACAGAAGAACACAGAAAAAGAACGCTTTGGCGACCTGGGCAACCGCCTGTACCAAAGAACAAAAGGACAGTCACATTCTTGAGCAATAATTTTAATCAAATTTTCTAATCTACGAAAATTATTTTTCATTGATTTTTCCCTTGTCTTTCCCCATTTTTAGTCCTACATTGTTCTTATGAATTATTTTTATGCCATTTGGTGTTGTATGACCAAGGTTTTTTGACTTTATGGTTGTTTCTTTATGACATTTTGTGTATTCGAAGAAGGTTTTTAAGGGAGGTATGTCATGCCTAAGATTGCTGATGAGATGACCTGTAGTGTAGTCCTGACGGACAGCCAGGCAAGATTTGTGAAGCAGATGGTGTCCAGTGGCCATTATCAGAACGCCAGCGAGGTGCTGAGAGATGGGCTTTGCCTCCTTCAGGAGCGTGAGGCCGAATGTGCAGCAGCTAAACTTGCTGAGCTGCGTGAGGCTGTTGCCGTTGGCATCGCTGATGTTGAGGCAGGGCGTTACACTGAATTCAACGATGTTGCATCCCTGCGTTCTCATATAAATAATATTGGCAAGCGTGTGCTGGCAAAATCCGAATGAGTGGCTGGACGGTACGCCTCACCCATCAAGCTGCTCAAGATATCGAGGATATCCTCCATTGGACATTTGAGCGATTTGGGCCGTTGCAGATGGCTGCTTATGCTGATGTCATCAATGATGCGTTAGATGCATTGGTTAAATGGCCTCATCTGCTCGACGCGCGCAGGCGTCCTGAATTAGGACTAGAAAAAGGACAGTCACTTTCTTGAACAACATTTTTAATCAAATCTTTATAAGAGATTATTTTTATCACAGCAAAAGGACGGACAGACACATTTCTGCTCAACTTTTTTAATTAAATCTCCTGGGGCGTCAGCGGTGAAGCATTTGTTCCATGCGTCGCATAACTGCCATCCCTGGCAGGATGCGCCGCCGGCGCCCTCGTGGCGCCTATTTCACAAACACTCCACCACTGCCGCCCTCTCCATCCCTACGGAACTCTCTATTCATAATGGATTCCCTATTCCTTTTTTTGTAATTTCCTGAATAGAGGATTGCCCTGCTGTGATAAGGAGCCGGCACTTCTGCCAATAAAAAAGGTGGAATTGGCCTTCACCCTCTATTAACCAAAGTTCAAAGGCTATGTGCTGGTTTGAAGTGTCGGTTACGGTTGGGCGTGGGGTTTCAGAAAGGGTGTTAAGCAAAGTTCAGGGGATCTATGCCTTTTTTAAGCGACTTCTGATGTAGGATGTGGAGGTGGGGGAGGGCGAGGGCAGCCGGTGTTTGTGGAATAGGCGCCAGGAGGGCGCCGGCCCCACATTACCGCCATGGAGGGCGGTTATGTGGGGCATGAAACAAATATCGGCTACCCTCGCCCCAAAAACAACAACATGTTATTATGTAGTCCTGACGGACAGCCAGGCAAGATTTGTGAAGCAGATGGTGTACAGTGGCCATTATCAGAACGCCAGCGAGGTGCTGAGAGATGGGCTTTGCCTCTGGTTTCTGTCGTCCTGGGCGAAGGGGTTATCTATTACGACATAATAAAAAAGGTAGGTGATAAATAATGAAAGAAAAATTAACAGCCATATTTCAAAAATCGCCGTATGGATATATTGGTTTTGTAAAAGAACTCCCCGGAGCAAACACACAAGGCACAACCCTTGAAGAGACAAGAAAGAATTTAATTGAAGCCATTCAGCTTATTTTAGATGCTAACAGGCAACTTTTTGAAGAAGAATTTAAAGATATTGAAATTATAAAAGAAGAGTTTGGAGTGGTAACGGTTTGAAACGAAAAGATTTAATTCGACATCTTGAATTAAATAAATGCGAATTCTTACGAGAAGGGGCCAATCATACGGTATATGTGAATCGAAAGAAAGGTAAAGCAAGCACCGTTCCCCGTCATAGAGAGCTTGATGAGTGTCTTGTCATAAAAATATGTAAAGATCTTGAAATACCTAAACCATGATTTACACAAAATGCCAGTCACATTCTTGAGCAATAATTTTAATCAAATTTTCTAATCCACGAAAATCATTTTTCATAGCAAAAGAGTACTGTTGGATTGCGGCTCCAGCGGTACTATTTTTTTATTTCGCTATCCCCAAAAATAAGGCCAAACACCGCTCAATCTGTACCAGTGCATCCACATCAATGTGTCCGAATGCTGGCCCTACCTTATCGCGCCTTACGGTCATGATCTTGTCCACCATCACCTGCGAAGGCTTTTTTAAGCCATTTTCGGAATTCGGCTGGAGTGTAATCCGCAGTAACGGCGCCTCAACAAGAGTACTAGTGATAGGCAACAGTGTTACGCTCGTGTGCTCACTGAACAGATCAGCCTGAATTACCAAGGCAGGTCTTGGTTTACCAAAGTCGCCTTGCATGGCGACGGTCACAAGATCGCCGCGCATCATACCGTCCAGCCATCCACATCCGCCAAGGCAGCATCCATGAATTGCTGTATGGTAGCGTCAGCGCTGTCGGCCTGGGCCACCAGACGACATTGACGACGGCACTCCTCTTGAAAGCCTGGGCGACGGGTATCCGGCACCCAGATCTGCACAGGACGTAGCCCGGCCATGCGTAACGCCTCGCGGTGCTTTTGCACTCGTTGATTAACAGGTGTTGCCATCCGTTAAACCTCCGTTAAGTTATTTGTGACACTATACATGCAAACGTAGTTACATGCAACAGAAGGGTAATTCCGGGGACAGTATATTTAATTATTTCATCTTTATGTCAGCTATTTCTGCCTTGCCTTTCCACATTTTTCAGCCTACATTGACTTTACGGTTGTTTCTTTATGACATTTTGTGTATTCGAAGAAGGTTTTTAAGGGAGGTATGTCATGCCTAAGATTGCTGATGAGATGACCTGTAGTGTAGTCCTGACGGACAGCCAGGCAAGATTTGTGAAGCAGATGGTGTCCAGTGGCCATTATCAGAACGCCAGCGAGGTGCTGAGAGATGGGCTTTGCCTCCTTCAGGAGCGTGAGGCTGAATGTGCAGCTAAACTTGCTGAGCTGCGTGAGGCTGTTGCCGTTGGCATCGCTGATATTGAGGCAGGGCGTTACACTGAATTCAACGATGTTGCATCCCTGCGATCTCATATAAATAGTATTGGCAAGCGTGTGCTGGCAAAATCCGAATGAATGGCTGGATGGTACGCCTCACCCATCAAGCTGCTCAAGATATCGAGAATATCCTCCATTGGACATTTGAGCGATTTGGGCCGTTGCAGATGGCTGCTTATGCTGATGTCATCAATGATGAGATGCATTGGTTAAATGGCCTCATCTGCTCGACGCGCGCAGGCGTCCTGAATTAGGTGATGCTGTGGCTACATTACATGTGGCTCGTCAGGGTCGCAAGGGGCGTCATTTGGTGGTCTTTCGTGTTTATGAAAAAGGCCCCGCGTCATTGAGGTGCTGCGCATCCTGCATGACAGTATGGATTTGCCACGGCATTTTATTTCTAATGCTAAGGGGTAAGAAAAAGTTCAGTAAAACAAAAAAGACCAGACGGCTGTCAGCTGTTTTCCAGTCTGTCAAAACGCATCTGGGCGATCTGATCTGATATGAGCCCCATCAGGAAGATCATCACAGACACACTGAAAAGCAGCATCGACATGGTTGTAAAGCGATGAAATGCGAGGTAGGTATAGCAATAATATCCCCCTCCCAGCATGAAAAAAATAAGGCTCAGGGGTAGAAAGATGCGAAGCGGCGAGCAGATAGTGGCTATGCGCAGAATGATGATGATGAACCTGAATCCATCTTCGAGGATGCGTATCTTGCTCTTGTCGCCGGCCCTTTTTCGCACTTGAATGGGGACATATTTGATGGTCAGGCCGCTTCGAATATAGGATAAGGTGCTGGTGGTGGGGTATGAAAAGGTGTTAGGAAACAGATAAAGGTATTTCAACACCTCTTTTCTGTGAAAGATGCGGAATCCGGAGGTAAGGTCCTGAATCTCAAACTTGGCCACGTAACTTGCCAGCTTGTTGAAGCACCAGTTGGCCACGCGCCTTGCCATAGATGCCTGCCCATGTCCGTCTCGCGCACCCACCACCAGATCGTATGAAGAGGCATGCTCCAATAATGCCTTAATATCATTCGGGTCATGCTGGCCGTCTCCGTCCATGAGGATCACTATGTCGCCCGAGGCCCTGCGAATGCCTGTCTTGACAGCGGCCCCGTTTCCTATGTTGTAGGGGTGATTCACTACGTAAGCGCCCGCACGTGCGGCCTCCTCAGAGGTGTTGTCGCTGCTGCCGTCATTTACGACTATAATCTCCATTTCGGGATACATGGAGCGCAGCCCGGAGACGGTTTGAAAGATAGTTCTTGCTTCGTTGTATGCGGGAATTACGATTGAAATCTTCAAAGCATGCGTATGTTGAGGCTGAAAGACGGCAGGTATGATATGGTGCCGAGGGACGGAATTGAACCGCCGACACGTGGATTTTCAGTCCACTGCTCTACCAACTGAGCTACCTCGGCATATTTTCAGACTTTATAAAGGACATCAGGACGCTTGTCAAGTGAATGACAACAGCCAGTTTGTTCGGCCGGTTATTATGGTTTGATAATACGTCCTGAGCGGATACAATTGGTGCAGGCCCTGACATGGCGGCTTTGGCCGTTTATCAATGCCCGCACGCGTTGTAGATTGGGCAGCCAGCGTCTTTTGGTGTGATTGTTGGCATGGCTCACATTGCAGCCGGTAGAGGGGCTTTTCCCGCATATTTCGCATCTTATGGACATGGCATGAACTCCTTATTTTTTATAAATAATGGGACAGCTGTATTGCTTGTCCCGAACGAAAATTTTATTTTTTCAACGCTCCCAACTCATCTTGATTTCGTATAAAAAATTTAGTATTCATTTGATAATAAAAAGGAATGTATTCAAGAGAGCTATTTTATAGCCTAATCAAAGGACCTTTGCAAGTGTTTTTCGCAAGTGTTTTCTGAAAATGGAGGGATGAGATGTCTTTTAAGCAACAAAATGGCGAACGGTCGCAGCGGTATGAAAGCATCATGAAGATCGAATATAAATATAAGGGACGTACTTATATCGATCTGGTGGACAACATATCGCCCGATGGTCTTTTCATAGCCACACCGGCCCCTTTGCCGGTAAAGGCGCATATAGAGCTGTTTTTATACCCTGTCGGGAAAAATATCCCCATAGTGCTTACAGGCGAGGTGCGATGGGTCAGGACAAGACCTGAAAAAAACAAAAAAAGGGGCATGGGAATAGCCTTTCTGAATGACAATCAAAAGATGCTGGTGGCGAAGATGCTTGCTGAGACAGGGGCGGCAACCGGCCCACAATTATTGCAGGATATTGCCAGTCATGGGGCAGGGGTTTCATCGTCCCTGAATGCCTGATCTATTTCCTGATCAGGTACTGTCAGAGAGAGAATTGAGGCAGGCCGTGACGGACATTCACATGATTGCCGTTATTGTGTTGCTTGTGGGAGTGACGGCGCTCCTGATCCTGCTCTTCAGGCGAATAATCCAGGGCAATGACGCCGTTCTTTCCCGTATGGGGCTGTTTGAAACAGCGCAGGAGAGGATGGAGCGCGCTGTTCGGGAAGAGGTGGCGCGCAGCAGGGACGAGCTGGCCAGGGCGGCCAGGGAGCAGCGCCAGGAACTCGCTGAAACCTTTAGGATATTTAGTGATGCAGTGATGCAGCGGATTCTGGATGCAGCAAATATGCAGAAGGGGCAATTGGACAGCTTTGCTGAACATCTCACCGGTTTTACACGAATCAGCGGAGAACGGCTTGACAGCATTCGCTCAGAATCCGCAACTCAAGCCAAACATCTGAGGGAGGAGGTCCTCGCAGGTCTAAATGCCATTTCGGAATCCAATGTCAGCGCAATGCGTGAGTTGGCCGTTATTCAGAAGGACCAGTTGGAGGCCATGTCAAATGTCATTTCCAACCTTTCAAATTCAAACGAGAAAAAACTGGAAGCTGTAAGAGTGACCGTGGAAAACAGGCTTCAGAATCTGCAAGCCGATAATGCAAGGCAGCTTGAGCAGATGCGTCAGACTGTGGACGAGAAGCTTCAGGGAACCCTGGAAAAACGTTTGGGCGAATCCTTCAGGCAGGTAAGTGAACGCCTCGAATTGGTGCACAAGGGGCTTGGAGAGATGCAGACCCTTGCCGTGGGTGTGGGTGACCTGAAAAAGGTGCTGACAAACGTCAAGACTCGCGGAACCTGGGGTGAGGTGCAGCTCGGGGCATTACTGGAACAGGCATTGAATCCGGAACAGTTTGCCGTCAATGTGGCCACCAAAGATGCCGCTGAGCGTGTGGAGTTTGCCGTCAGGCTTCCGGGCCAGGGCACGGACAGGAATGAAGTCGTCTGGTTGCCCATCGATGCCAAGTTCCCTGTGGAGGACTATCAGAGATTGTTGGAGGCACAAGAATCCTCTGACTCGGGTGCTGTTGAGGAGTTGGGCAAAAAATTAGAGACCCGTGTAAAGATATGTGCTTCAGATATCAGCAAAAAATACCTAAATCCACCTAAAACCACTGATTTTGGCATATTGTTTCTGCCCATCGAGGGGCTCTTTGCCGAGGTTATTCGCAGAACAGGTCTGGTGGAGGCCGTGCAGCGTGAATACCGGGTGGTGATAGCAGGCCCTACCACGCTCTGGTCCATTTTGAATAGTCTGCAGATGGGCTTTCGTACCCTTGCCATTCAAAAACGCTCCGGTGAGGTCTGGAACCTGCTTGCCGCGGTCAAAACCGAATTCAGCAAGTATGGGGAGATACTGGATGCCGTTCAGAAGAAGCTGCATCAGGCCTCCGATACCATAGATAAGGCAAAAACCCGCTCCAGGGTAGTGAGCAGAAAGCTCAAGGAGGTTCAGGAATTACCGGTGCATGAGGCCGAGGCCTTGTTGCCTCCCATGGATATGTTAGAAGATGAGCAGCCGGATGAAGGTCAGCAGGATTGAAAACCGGATGTGATAACCCCTCTTTCCCGCAAGAGCGTCATCACTGCATTCACAGATTGTTCCAGAGAGAGCTGCGCCGTATCTATAGCCAGGTCCGGCGCCAGCGGTTCCTCGTATGGAGATGAGATGCCTGTAAATTCAGGCACTTCGCCTGTGCGGGCGCGTTTGTAGAGTTGCTTGACGTCACGCGCCTCACAGACTTCTATGGGGCACTTGCAGTATATCTCCAGAAAATCACCGGGCATCAGTATGCCCCTGACCCTTTTGCGATCGGCCCGAAACGGAGATATGAAGGCGGTCAGTACGATGAGTCCGGCATCCACGAAGAGTTTTGCCATCTCGCCGATTCGGCGGATATTTTCACGTCTGTCTTCTGTTGAAAATCCCAGATCGCCGCAAAGCCCATGCCTTACATTGTCCCCATCGAGCACATAGGTGCGACAGCCCATTTGATATAGTTGCTCTTCCACGGCATGGGCGATGGTGGATTTGCCGGACCCCGATAGACCGGTAAACCACAACACCACGCTGGCATGTCCGTTTTGACGCTGACGGTGTTCGCGCTTTATTGTGGCGTGGTGCCAGATAATATTGGTGCTTTGAGGTGGTTTCTGTACTGTTTCTGCAGGTTTCATTGTCCGTAGGGGCGAATCTGTATGTTCACAGTCAGTTATTAGAACCCATCGCATAGGTCGCATAGGTTAGACATAGACCAGGATTACTTGGTATTAAATTAACATAATTGATTACAACGAGATATTCAATTCCAAAATTCACCCCAAATTTCGTGATTGAATCTAAAAAAATAAAGAAAAACAAAAAAAATAAAAAACAAAGAAAGACAAAAAATACTACGAAAGACAAAAAATAATATGATGGATGGGGGGGGTAGTATAGGGGGGCAGTATAGGGGTGCGGTATAGGGGTGCAGTACAGGGCGGCAGTACAGGGGTGCAGTGCAGGGCGGCAGCGGTGAAGCATTTGTTCCATGCGGCGCATAACTGCCCTCCCTGGCAGTATGCGCCGCCGGCGCCCTCGTGGCGCCTATTCCACAAACACTCCACCACTGCCGCCCTTCTCGTCCCTGCGGAACTCTATGTTCATAACGGATGCTCTATTCATTCCTACTGCAATCCCACAGATAGCGGATTGACCTTCTGAAATAATGAGCTGGTATTTCTGCCAATAAAAATCGTAGAATTGGCCTTTATCCTCATGTTAACCAAAATTCAAAAGGGATGTGCTGGTTTGAAGCATCGTTTACGGTTGGGCGTGGGGTTTCAGGAAGGGTGTTAACCAAAGTCCAAAGGGTTTATGTCTTTTTTAAGCGGCTTCTGATGTAGGATGTGGAGGTGGGGAGGGGCGAGGGTAGCCGGTGTTTGTGGAATAGGCGCCAGGAGGGCGCCGGCCCCACATCTCCGCCATGGAGGGCGGTTATGTGGGGCATGGAACAAATGCCGGCTGCCCTCGCCCCGAAAACAAAAACATATTATTAGTGGAGATTGCTTCGCTTCGCTCGCAATGACAACCGCTTGTACCACCGCTGAAGAAAAAAACATTCTTCGGACAGAAAAAGGACTGACATATTCTCGAATAATATTTTCAATGAATACAAAAAGACATCATTTTTTTGGGGCGGCAGCGGTGAAGCATTTGTTCCATGCGGCGCATAACTGCCCTCCCTGGCAGTATGCGCCGCCGGCGCCCTCCTGGCGCCTATTCCACAAACACTCCACCACTGCCGCCCTTCTCGTCCCTGCGGAACTCTATGTCCATAACGGGTGCCCTATTCCTTTTTCTTTTAATCCTCTTGGCATAGGATTGACCTGCTGTGATGGATGAACACACTTCCGCCAATAAAAATCACAGAATCGGCCTTTACCCTCTGTTAACCAAAATGCAAATGGTCTATGTCTTTTTTAAGCGGCTTCTGATGTAGGATGTGGAGGTGGGGAGGGGCGAGGGTAGCCGGTGTTTGTGGAATAGGCGCCAGGAGGGCGCCGGCCCCACATCTCCGCCATGGAGGGCGGTTATGTGGGGCATGGAACAAATATCGGCTGCCCTCGCCCTAAAAACAAAAACATATTATTAGTGGAGATTGCTTCGCTTCGCTCGCAATGACAACCGCTAATCGTCCTGGCTTCGTCGGTGCCCAATGGGTGCATGAATCACTCATCAAAAATCAAGATTAGACAAGGAGTTATTACTCTTATGGCAAATTCGATCACGGAATTTGGTTTATATTTTACTTGACAATGTTATATATAGGTTTAGATTTTAATTGAGCTTTGTTTTATATGGCGGACGTCATTACAACATTCACAGGAGAAAGATTATGCGTAATGTATCGGTGATTGGCTTTTCGTGTATGATACTGGTGGCGGTGCTTGTGAATGCCTGCGCAAGCCCATCTGTGATCGTGAGACAGGGTGACTATGAGCGTGGGACATATGAGGGCTATGCCATTCTTGGTAGGCACGATGACAAGAGTGTGGCCCTGAAGAATCTCTGTAGTGGTGACATTCGTCGCATCCTTGCCTCAAGCACCATGGCGCCGGCGGATCAGCTTACATTTGAAAGGCTTGCCTGCGGCCCGAATGCCGACCAGCGGGCGTTTCATGATTTTTATAAGGGCCTCCCTGATGACCTGCGCATAGAAATTCTGCAACTTTTCAGGGCAAACGACTATTATATTCAGGGTTATGGCTGATAACAGGCTGAATGAATGCCATCAGGCTGATGGCTCGTCAAATCTATAGCCGAACATCTCTATGTCGCGTTTGAACCGCTGGGCCACCAGCTCAGCGGTCTCTGCCGTGTAATAGCTGCGGTAGTCCTTTCTGTCTTGGGCCTTGCGCTTATGGGGTAGAGGCGGAGCAGGAATGCCGATGCGCCTGCAGACCTCGTCAAAATCCTCTTGTAATCGTTCATAGCGGCCGATGAAGTCCACAATGACATTGCCGTGCAGGTCTATGAGGTAATCAGATTGAAGCTCGATGGAGGTATCGATGTGAAATTGATACGGCCGGTTTGCATCGAATTTCCAGCGCAGCACGTCTTCGAAGCCCTTCAGGTGGGCTATGAGATGTGGTCTTTCTCGGCGCAGGTGGTGGTAGGAACTCACCTGCAGGTCCCATGGGTTTCTGACAAAGGCAAACTTGAAAAGGGATTCGTAAAACTCTCTGGGAAGCATCTCGTATGCAGCTATGGCCTTGGCGTGACGCGGGAACTTGCAGGCCAATTTGTGGCCGAAGAGGGAGCTTATGCGGTTCAATATGGCCAAGGGGAGGGCGTGAGTATCCTTCCAGCGCAGTGTGTTAAGGGCGGAGCGAATGCTGGTTCCGCCTGTCTTGGCTATGTGTACAAAGAGAAATTTATACCGGTATGAGATGAACATGGCGGTATTTTAGTTGAAATTTTTATGAAAACAAGGCATTCAGATAATGCCTTGCGCTGTTTTGAATTTCATATGGTCTTACTGCATCTTTCAGCAGCTGGGCATTCGGCGGAGTTTGCAGGGTGTCGAGCATGGCCCTTGCCATGGCCTTATGGTCTTCAACGGGCACCAGATGCCGGCTTAACTCGCCTGTTAAGAGCTCAGAAGGCCCGCTTGGGCAGTCTGTGGCCACGCATGGCACACCTAAGGCCATGGCCTCTGTAAGGACATTGGGAGAGCCCTCCCAGCGGGACGAGAGCACAAACAGGCTGGCCTTGCTCAAAAAGGCATAGGGATTGGGGCTCCAGCCAGCAAAATCCACGGCCGTGGCCACTTTCAGTTGTTGTGCAAGGGAACGCAGTGAGGCCTCATCTCTGCCCCTGCCCAATATCACTAACCTACAGTCCATTTTTTGATATACCAGGCTAAAGGCCTTGATCAGGGTGTGAAAGTCCTTTTGCCTTGTGAGTCTGCCTATGCCAAGAATCACAGGACATGTAGGTTTATCCAGCCATATGTGGCCTGTTGAGTGTGTGGCCAACTCGTATATCCCCTTATGAATCACGGGATTGGGCAATGCTATTACATGTGTCGAGTCAAGCCCTGTGATTCGGCGAATGTCTTGAGCCACTCCCTCTGATACAGCTATGATGCGATCAGCCCTGGCATAGAGTATGCGCATGGGCAGATACCACGCCCACTTTTGATAAAATGGCCTGTCTTTAATGGCCGCTGACACCGTTGTGCCGATGCGAATGGCAAGTCTGGTTTGAACGCCGGAGAGGAGCCTTGCCAGCACAGCCGCCTGGCCGGCCCGATCCTTGGCGGCAATCAGGCCGTCAGGCCTGTTTTTGCGCAGGTAACCCGCCAGAGGCACTACTGCCTGCAGGGCATGTCGTACGCCAAGAGGAATGATTTTGATGTCTGATGGAAGCTGCTTGAGGTGGGGGCTGTCCTCACGAATGCAAAGGAGTTCCACACGGCAGCCAAGGCACAAAAGCCCTTTCGCCAGATTGAGGATCATGCGCTCCACCCCTCCTTCACCGGAAAAGGATGCAAGAATGGCGAGGTGCGGTGTGTGATTTGACATAATTGCTGAAATTTAATCTGTTTTTCATTGAAAAGAAAGGAGGGGTTTCTTAGAATGCAAGGCGCCTGGAATTTAATCGTTAAGGAGAGCCGTTATGTGCGGCATAGCCGGTATTGTAAGCAGAGACGGGCAGCCTTCACCGCAAGACCTGGAGCGATTGCGAAGAATGCTCGGCCATCGGGGCCCCAATGGCTTTGGCGTGGAGTGTTTTGAAAATGTGGGGCTGGTGCACACGCGGCTTTCCATCATCGACCTGGAGGGAGGCAGACAGCCGCTTTTTGACAGGAGTAAACGCTGTGTGCTCGTGGCCAACGGTGAGATATACAACTATGTGGAGCTGATGGACGAGTTGAAAAGGAAGGGGGCTGAATTTTTGACCCGTTCAGACTCGGAGACCATTTTGCATGCCTATTTACAGCATGGTCTGGAGTGTTTCAGGCACCTAAACGGCATGTTTGCCTTTGCCCTGTTGAATAGAGAAAAAAGGCAGCTCATTTTGGCCAGGGATCGCCTGGGCATCAAGCCGTTGTTTTATGCGGTCTTGCCTCATTGCATTCTCTTTGCCTCTGAATTAAGGGCCATAGTGCCGTTTTTGCCCTCGCTTCAAGTAAACCCCCGGGCACTTTCTGAATATCTGAACAACCAGTTCAACACTGGCCGCAAAACCATTCTTCAGGGCATCGAGCGGGTTCTGCCCGGAGAATACCTGGTGATCGATACGCAGGACCTCTCATTGACACACGGAATCCATTGGAGTCCGCTCTCGGTAACGCCGAGGTGTGTGACCGAGGCGCAGGCCATGGAGGAGTTTGACGGCCTGTTCGGCCGCGTCATGGTGGAGCATATGCGTTCGGATGTGCCTTACGGCCTGTTTTTGTCGGGCGGCGTGGATTCCGCTGTGATCTGCTCAAGGCTTCATGAGCTTCAGCAAAATCGCATTCAGTCCTTTTCCATCGGTTTTACAGAACATGGCAAGCAAAATGAGTTGTCAGGGGCTGAGGCCATTGCCAAACTGTTCGGCACAGAACATCAGTCCATTGTTCTATCAAGTGACATGCTCATCGAGCGCATACCCCACACGGTCTGGATGGCGGATGAACTCATGCGGGACTATGCCATGCTGCCCACATCCGTGCTGGCCGAGACAGCCTCCCGTGACCTTCGAGTGGTGTTTACCGGCGAAGGCGGGGATGAGGTCTTTGCCGGATATCATCGCTACAGCCCGCCTCTGCCGGTGCGTTGGCTGAAGCTTCTGCTGCACGGAGGTTCAGGCGGTTTTCGCACACGGAGTCAGTGGTCAAATGCCGCGATTTTGAATTCGAGGCTTCAATGCCTTCAAAAGGAGGCGCGAATGCCCTTTGTTCAGGCCTGGAAGCAGACGCCCAGGGACTGGAGTTGGATGCAGAGGGCCCAGTATGTGGACATGACCACGGCCCTGCCTGATAACCTCCTGGTAAAGGTGGATCGCACACTTATGGCCTTTGGGCTTGAGGGGCGGGTGCCTTTTTTGGACCACCGCATCGTGGAGTTCGGGCTTTCTCTGCCTGACAACTTGAAGCTGCAATCAGGTCATGCCAAATGGCTGCTCAAGCGCTATGGTGAGCGCAGGATTCCACACGAACACCTGTTTCGCAAAAAACGCGGGTTTCATGTGCCCATCGAGGCGATTTTTACGCAGGAACTGGTAACAGGCCTAAAGGACAAATTGCCCATGAATGCCGGCATAGCAGAATGGTTTGATGAAAAGGCGCTCAAGGCATTTCTTGCCCATGCAACCCCTCAAAGGGATTCCCGCACCCTGTGGTCATTGATGCAGTTTGCCATCTGGCACAAGCTCTTTGTGGAGTATCGAGGCCTTCGAAGGCCGTCTGTGTGTGAATCGCCTCTGGATTGGATGTGATTATGCGTATCTGGCTGCCTGCTGTAAAGACCTCCAGCGGCTCTGATGTGTATGTGCAGCGGCTCTCCACAGCCCTTCAAAAACGGGGAATAGATGTGGTGGTCTCCTGGTTTCATTCTGGGTTTGAGCTGGCCCCATGGCTTTTGCGCCTTGTTCCACCGCCTCGTGGAGTGGACATCATTCACATAAACAGCTGGCACGGCCCTGCCTTTTATCGAAGAGGCATACCCCTTGTGGTCACATGTCATCATGTGGTGCACTCTCAAGGCTATTTGGGCTTTGTGACGCCGTTTCAGCGGCTGTATCATCGCCTGCTTGTGAAGAGGTGGGAGGAATACAGTATGAGGCGGGCAAGCCGTGTGATAGCGGACAGCCGATTTACGGCTGATTGTATTTTTGAGGTGTTTGGTCGTAAGGATACGGAGGTTATTCATCTCTGGGTGGATACAGGGCGATTTGTGCCTGCACAAGGGCCTAAACGCCGGGGAAACGGGCCTTTTCGCCTGCTTTTTTTGGGAAATCCCATAAAAAGAAAGGGGTTTGACCTGCTGCCTGAGGTCATGAAAAGGCTTGGCCCTGAATTTGTGCTGTACTACACCGCCGGCAGGAGTGCAGTGCATTTAAGGGATATGCCGCCGAACATGATATGCCTGGGCAGACTTTCACAGGAAGGCGTAATTCGAGAGTTGCAAAGGGCGCATGCCCTCCTGTTTCCCTCGCGATTTGAGGGCTTTGGATATGCGGCCCTGGAGGCCATGGCGTGCGGTGTGCCGGTGATAGCGGCCCGCAGTTCGGCCATTCCAGAGGTGGTGGAGCACGAAAAGACAGGTATTTTGTGCGAAATAGACGATGTGAGCGGCCTTGTGCAGGCGTGCAGGCTGTTGGCGGAAAACGAGGGATTGAGGCTGAACCTGGCAGGGCAGGCAAGGGAGGCCGCGGTAGCGAGGTTCAATGAGGAAGAACTGCTGTCGCAGTATTTGAGATTATACGAGGCCCTATAGGCCTTTTTGTTTGTAATCGGCCTCGATTGCCTCTATTTCAGCCTGTATTCCCTCCCATTTCGCGTAATGTCTTTCCAGGTCGGTCTGAAGCGCCTTGTATTCATTGTTCAGTTGCAGGAATGCATTCGTATCCGCATAGAGATTTGAATCGGCCATGGCCTGTTCCAGAGCTGTCTTTCGAGCCTCCATGGCCGCTATCTCTTCTTCAAGTGCAATGTTTTGTCTTTTGAGAGGGTTGAGCGCACGGCTTCTTTCCTGTATCAGACGGGCCTGCACCTGTCTGGCCTCTTTCCCCTTGTTTTTCCCGGTTTTCCCCGCCTCGATGTCCCCTTTACCCTGTGAAAAGGCCTCCTGCCCGGTCTCTCCGGTGTCAGGCAGGGAATTGTGAATGATTTCCAGATATTCGCTGATGTTTCCTGAAAAGACGGAGCCAAGGCCGTTGCTGATATCGAGGGTCTTCCCAGTGAAGCCGTCCAGGAAATAGCGGTTGTGTGACACCACTATGAGAGAGCCGTCATACTGCCTCAAGGCCTCCTGAAGGATCTCCTGGGAGATCATATCTAAATGGTTGGTGGGTTCGTCCATGAGCAGCAGATTTGCAGGGGTTGCGATCATTCGGGCAAGCGCCAGCCGGCTCTTTTCACCGCCGGACAATACCTTGACCTTTTTGTCCACCTCGTCCTCCCGAAAGAGAAACGCCCCCAGAAGCGAGCGGATGTGTGTAATGGTCATTTCAGGTCCTGCTGTTTCGAGCAGGGTTTCAAGCACCGTACGCTCTGAATTCAGTTCCTGTGTCTGGTGCTGGCCGAAATAGGATGGTTTCACGTTGTGACCCAGTTGTATCTCTCCGGAATCAGGGCGCTCCATGCCGGCGATCAGCCTGAGCAGCGTGGATTTGCCGGCACCGTTTACACCCACCACTGCCATCTTATCCCCGCGCATCAAATCAAAAGACAGGCCGTTGAAGACGGGCTTTTTGTCATAACTTTTGGTGAGATTGGAGATCGAGACGGCCAGTTTGCCGCTGGGCATGGCCGGCGGAAAGGAGAAGGAGATGTTTCGTTCCGGCTCCTCCAGTTCTATCTTTTCCATTCGTTCCAGTTGCCGGAGTCGGCTTTGGACCTGGCTGGCCTTGGTGGATTTGGCCCGAAAGCGCTCCACAAAACGCATGGTCTGCTGAATGTTGGCCTGCTGGTTGTCGTAGGCTGCCTTCTGAATCTCGATGCGCTTTTCTCTTTCGGCTATGTATTTGGAATAATTGCCTTTGTAGGCAGTGAGTCTGCCTTTGGACAGTTCCCATGTGATGTTGGTGACATTGTCCAGAAATGCCCTGTCGTGCGATATCACCACCATGGCTCCTTTGCAGGATTGAAGGAACTCTTCGAGCCATGTGAGGGTCTCCATGTCTAAGTGGTTGGTGGGTTCGTCCAGCAGCAGCAGGGATGGCTCCAGGAGCAGGAGCTTGGCGAGCATCAGCCGCATCAGCCAGCCTCCGCTGAAAGACAGGCAGTCTTTTTCGAAATCGGTCTTTTTAAACCCCAGACCAGTCAGCACCTTTTCGATGCGGGAGCGGATTTGAAATACGCCGGATTGTTCAAGTTTGTGCTGAATCTCGCCGTGACGTTTCAGGAGCTCCGTAAACTCGTCGCTTTTGCTGTCAAGGCTGCTCATTTCTTCGGCAATGGCTTCGAGTTCATTTTGCAGGGCGATTACCCCTGAAAAGGCCGTCTCGGCCTCCTGATATAGTGTGCGGCCTGCAACAGCAGGCGGTGTTTCCTGAGGCAGATAGCCGATGGTGACATACCTCGCCCTGGTGACAAACCCCTCGCCGGATTCGTCAGCGCCGCTCATGATTCTGAGTAATGTGGATTTGCCAGCGCCGTTTACGCCCACCAGACCGATGCGGTCCTGATCGCCTATGCGGCAGCAGACGTCATTAAAGAGGTGTTTCCCCCCGTATTGAAGTGTGAGATTCTGAATTGAAAGCATAATTATGCCTAATTATACAGGATGTCGCAGATATTGTCCCCTTGACAAACAATGGAAATGTGCAATTTATGATAAATGTAAGTTCCAAAAAATGTTCTGTTTCTCTATCTCGGTGTTGCCCCATGCTATTTCAGCAGATATTGGAGGTCTAAGTGGTAATCCAGAGATTTAAGGAATTGTTGAAACAGACCGGCATTCAGGTCAATGGAACGCATCCCTGGGATATTCAAGTGCATGACGACCGTTTTTATTCCAGGGTCCTGGAGGAGAAAAACCTCGGCCTCGGCGAATCTTATATGGATGGTTGGTGGGACTGTGAGCGCATAGATGAATTTATCTATCGTATTTTAAAGAACAGTCTGGCAGAAAGGATTCAAGGGGGCCTCAAATATCTTCTCTGCTTTTTGCCCGCCAGACTTTTGAACCGGCAGTCCCTCAATCGAAGCCATCTGGTGGCCGAACGGCACTATGATCTGGGGAATG
This sequence comes from Deltaproteobacteria bacterium, assembly GCA_028695735.1. GTDB lineage: Bacteria > Desulfobacterota > Dissulfuribacteria > Dissulfuribacterales > DYLC01 > JAQVIJ01. The sequence continues at coordinate 18,757 of JAQVIJ010000008.1, forward strand.
ATCTTTTTTTATCCTTTCTGGACCCCTACCATCAATATAGTTGCGCATTTTTCAGAAATACCGATGAGTTGGACCATGCACAACAGCAGAAGCTGATGCTTATCGGGGAAAAGCTGGAGCTCAAGCCTACGGAACACCTTCTGGATATAGGTTCTGGCTGGGGCGGACTTGCCAGGTTTATGGCCGAAAGATACGGATGCAGTGTAACGGGTATAAATATCTCAAAAGAGCAACTGGCATATTCCAGGGAGTTCTGTAAAGGTCTGCCTGTTGTATTTCAGGAGTGTGATTACAGAGAGATTCGAGGCTGTTACGACAAGGTGGTTTCGGTGGGTATGTTTGAACACGTGGGGCATAAAAACTATTCCACCTACATGAAAGTGGTCTTTAACAGCCTGAAGGACGACGGCCTGTTCCTGTTGCATACCATAGGCAGCAACAGAAGCGCGGAAAATTTTGATCCATGGTTGGAACGATATATCTTTCCCAATAGCGAGCTTCCAAGCCTTAAACGCATCTGTGGGGCGGCGGAAGGGCTATTTGTCATAGAGGATGTGCATAATCTTGGCACTCATTACGACAAGACCCTCCTGGCCTGGAATGAGCGTTTTCAGGCGGCTTGGCCCAGGCTTGCATCGAAGTACGATCTACGCTTCAAGCGCATGTGGGAGTATTACCTCCTTTCCTGTGCTGGTGCCTTTCGAGCCCGGGCGGTGCAAGTCTGGCAGATACTTATGTCCAAGGAGGGTGTTGCCAGGCCTTATCCCAGGTGCTGCCGTTGACGGGTCTGTTCAAAGCTTTGCAGAGCCTTCGGCGATTGCCTCCAGCATGGGAATGTCCTGTATGGTCACTTCATTCCCGTTTGTGATGAGCACACCGTTGGCCTGAAAACGGCTGAAGATGCGGGACAAGGTCTCAGGAATGGTGCCGAGCAGGGAGGCGAGTTGCCCGCGTGTGATGTCCAGCTCAATTTTTTGGCTGTTTTTTTGTTTTTCGACGGCAAACAACAGATACCTGGCAAGACGGCTCGGCACATCCTTGAGGGACAGGTCTTCAATGAGGTGGGCGAAGATGCGGAGCCTTAGGGAGAGCATGGAGAGCATTTTGAGGGTCAGGCCCGGATTTTTTTGTATCAGCTCGATGAAGTCGGCCCTTCCGATAAAGACGGCCTCCATGGCCTCCATGGCCTCTGCCGATGCAGGAAAGCTTCTGCCCTCGAAGACCGCTACCTCGCCGAACGGCTCGCCTGGGCCGAAGACATGGAGGATCTGCTCCTTGCCTTCAGAAGAGAGTTTGAATATCTTCACCCTGCCTTTTGACACCATGTAAAAGCCGTTTCCTGCATCGCCTTCACAGAACACGCTCTGGCCCCGCTGATACCTGCGAAGCTGTGCGACAGCCGCGATCTTGTCCAGCATCTCTGGGCTTTGGCCTGTAAATAAGGGGAATTGTGCAAGTTTGGCTGCCAGTTCGGTATTCATCTTGCGCATTAAACGCTGAAGCGGAAGTTGATGACATCCCCGTCCTTCACTATATATTCCTTGCCTTCCAGCCTGACCTTGCCCGCCTTTTGAGCCGCATGATATGAGCCTGCGGCCATCAGGTCGTCGTAGGCCACCACCTCTGCCCGAATAAAGCCCCGTTCTATATCGGAGTGTATGGCGCCGGCGGCCTTGGGTGCGGGTGTATTCTGTGGAATATCCCATGCCCGTACCTCGTCTTCGCCCACTGTAAAGAAGGAAATGAGGCCCAGGAGTTCGTATGAGCTGCGGATGAGCCTTTGAGTGGCTGGTTCCAGCATGTTCAGCTCCTCTCGGAATATCTGGGCGTCTTCCGGTGCGAGTTGAGCGATCTCCATTTCCAGCCTGCCCTTGATCTCTATAAGGGGCACGCCAGGCGGCGGCTTTATGGGGGTTATGCCCAGTTCCTTGTCGTCACTGGTATTCAGAAGCAGGATGCATGGTTTGGCCGTGAGAAAGGCATAGCCCTTGAGCAGTGAAGAGTCGGCTATCTCGGGCAACGTGCGCAGGGCCTGATTGTTGTTTAAGGCCTGTTGCGCCTGTCTGAGCAGCTCCAGTTCCTTTGGATCGCCTTTTTTGCCTTTGGTGACCTCCTTTTCCAGGCGTTCCAGCCTTTTTTCCACTGTGATGAGGTCGGTCAGGGCCATATCCGCCTCAAAGGCATTCATATCCTCTTGCGGAGTGGCCGGCAGGCCTGGCAGATCGAAGTTTCTCACCACCAGGACCATGGCATCCATGGGCCGCAGCATCTTGAGCAGTTCGTCAGTGGAGGCATCCTTGGTATCGGCCTTGGGGATGCCGCCGCCCACATCTACATATTGTACCTGGGCATGAGTGGTTTTTTTGGGGTTGTACATGGCGGAGAGACGGTCGAGACGCTCGTCCGGCACTCGAATGACCGCCAGATTCGGGTCCTTTTTAGCGCCCTGAAAGCCTGAAAGTTCTGCGCTGCTGCCCGTGATGGCATTGAAGATAGTGGTTTTGCCGCTTCCAGGCATGCCGATTATTCCGATTTTCATTACTTATCCTTTCTATTGTAAAGGCCTGCCGAGAATGTCTAAAAACTAATGACCTTATCGCTCTCTTTAATAAGTTGGTATAATTCTTTCTGAGTGCCTCGTTTTTGGTATCCTTCCTTCACGCCGTGAAGGTCCATCAATTTACCTCATGCTAACAATTGGCCTTCTGAAAGGGTAAAGGTTTTTGCAAGTGTTTTTAATGGGAATTGCGTTGAGTCCAGCCCTTCGTACTGGACTGATGGCCCATTAAGAAAAATAGTGACTTCCGCCATGTCTTCCAGCATTATGTTAGCTAATCTAAAGGCATTCCATATCACTTCAGGAATGTTACTGGATACAATAAATAAGATTTTCATTCCCTATCTCCTTTCATTTTGTATTGCGCCAGCTTCATTTATTTTTGTTACATGGCATGGAGTGGCATCTCCTTTCAGCTTGTCCATGGCGTGGCGTATTATGGGTGTAATCACTCGCATAGCGGATGCTACCGCCTTTGGGCTGCCCGGCATGTTGATGATGAGGGTGCTGCCCCGTATGCCTGCCAGCCCACGGGAGAGCATGGCCATGGGTGTCTCCTTCAACCCCTCCATGCGAATGGCCTCGGCTATGCCAGGGACCTCCTTTGTTACCACGCGTTTTGTGGCCTCCGGCGTTACGTCCCGTGGGTAGAGGCCGGTGCCGCCTGTGGTGAGTATGAGATCCAAGCCGTCTGCACACCAGAGTAGCAGGGTCTCCACAATCATGTCCTCCTCATCCGGCACAATGGCGGTCTTTTCCGCTGTAAGGCCGCCGGCGAGGAGCAGCTCGACTATAGTTCTGCCGCTCAAGTCCTCCCGCTCACCCCGAAAGGAGCTGTCGCTTATGGTCAATACGCCGATTCTATATGGATTTTTCGAGCTTTCCATAGGTTATTTTTCGTGCTTCGCCCTCTCTTCATTGGCCTTTGCCACAATTTTGTCTATGAGGTAGGCGGGTACCTCTTCATAGTGGGCGGGTTCCATGGTGAAGCTGCCTCTGCCCGCTGTCAGGGCGTTCAGGTCCAGAAGATATCGCTGTACCTCTGCGAGCGGTGCAATGGCCGTGACCTTCTGGCCTTCCGGACATGGGTCCATGCCCATGACCTTGCCCCTGCGGGAGTTGATGTCTCCTATCACATCGCCCACATAGTCATCCGGTACGGTGATGGTCATGCGTACCATGGGCTCCAGCAGAGTGGGCTTGGCGTCCAGTACCCCTTTTTTGAAGCATTGAATGGCGGCGATCTTGAAGGCCATTTCAGAGGAGTCCACCTCGTGGGACTTGCCGTCGTAAAACCTGACCTTCACATCCACTACAGGGAAACCTGCCAGGGGGCCTGACATCAGGGCCTCATGTATGCCTTTTTCAACGGCGGGCACGAAGTTACGCGGTACATTCATGCCCACCAGGGCCTCTTCGAACTCGAAGCCGGAGCCCCTGGGCAGGGATGAGACATCGAAGTGCACCTCTGCAAACTGGCCTGCGCCGCCGGTCTGTTTTTTGTGGCGATAGACTATGCCTTTTTGCGAGGCCTTTATGGTTTCCTTGTATGGAATGGAGGGCAGGGAGATGTCCACGTTCACCCCGTATTTTCTGGCCATCTTTTCCAGTGTGACGTCCAGATGCAGTTGCCCGTTGCATGAAAGCAGGAGCTCTCCTGTGTTGGCGTCCCTTTGAATGGCTATATGTGGGTCCTCTTCCTGCATCTTGGCCAGGACCTGAGAGATTTTCTCTTCGTCGCCTCTTGTTTTAGGCTTCAAGGCAAAGGTCAGGCCGGGCTGCATTGGTTTCTTGCAGCTATATAATATGGGGTTGGCTGAATCGCAGAGCGTGTCGCCTGTGGAGGTCTCTTTCAGTTTGGGGATGGCCACGATCTCGCCAGGAACCGCTTCAGCCGGAATGGTCTTTTGTTCCTTGCCTTCCATGGCCAGAAGTGTTCCGACCCGTTCTTCCACGCCTTTGGTGGAGTTGTAGATGTTGGTGTCGTGTTTCAGGGTGCCGGAAAGGATGCGCGCTATGGACAGACGGCCTGCAAATGGATCGATGGTGGTCTTTATGACGATTGCCGAGAAGGGCTCGGTAGCGAGTGGTTTGCGGGTTACGGTCTTTTGAGTCTTGGGATTTATGCCCTCGAGAGGCTGCGTGTCTTCTGGCGCAGGAAGTAGCGGCGTGATGGAGTTCAGTAGCAGTGTGGCGCAGGCCGGATGTATCGCCGCCCCGCAGTAAACAGGATTGAGACTGCCTTTTGCGATGCCCTTTTTCAGGCCTGTGGTGATCTCTTCAAAGGAAAGCTCGTTTCCTTCCAGAAATTTTTCCAGCAAGACGTCATCTGATTCAGCCGCATACTCTATCATGGAGTTTTTGAGGTTGCTGATGGTGTCCTGTAAATCCCCTGGAATTTCGCACTCCTTGGCCTGTGGTGTGAAATCGTTGGGCAGGCGGAATGCGGAGCCGGTGAGTATGTCGATTATACCGATAAGCCGGTTCTTGTCGATAATTGGATAAAAAAACGGAATGAGTTTGATTTTTAGAAGGGTCTGTAATGTATCTATGCAGTTTTGAAAATTGACATTTTCCTTGTCCAGTTTGTTGATAAAGAAGACGGCCGGTTTGTTGATTGTTTTGGCGAGAGGCCATAATTTTTCCAGTTGAGGCTTTTTGGGGTCTGTCGCATCCACCACCATGAGCAGTGTGTCGAATGCCGGTATGATGTCTTTTGTCTCCGCCAGGAAATTGTCCTCACCAGGGGTATCGGCTATGCAGATGGTTGTCTTGTTCCAGTTCAGACGATGAAAGGCGGTATTGGTGGAGATGTGTCTTTTGACCTCTTCCGGTTCGAAATCCAGGTGTGAGGAACCATCGTCCACCTTGCCCAGACGCGAGGTGGCCTTTGCAACAAACAACATGGCCTCGGCCAGCGAGGTTTTTCCGCTGGCGTTGTTGCCGACGATGGTGAGATTTCTGACTGTGTCCATGAAGCCCTCCTTGTTTATTTATGGAATGTGTCTAAAATTATATGCCAGCAGCAGGCTGCTTTTGCGTATGATGTAGAGGTTCCCTTTAATGTAAGACGGTAATGGTTTATTTTTCAAGCAACCCGTAATATAAAAGTAACATACTTAATGGGAATGAAATCAGTCAAGGGCATTTCATGCATAACTCAAAAACATCTGTCATAGAGGGGTTGCCCCTCGGCGTGCATCACTCCATGGAGCACAAACTGCTCTGGGCGAATCGCCTGTATGAGCTGTCAGGCCCAGCGATTCTGCAGGCGCCGGCCATGGCCTCCCTTGTGGCCGCCTATGATGACGCCATCGCCCGTACCTGGAGCGCTATGTGGTCCCTTGGCGTGGTGTCGCATTGCACGGATTGCGCTATCAATGACGGAGGCAGTTGCTGCGGCAAAGGAATAGAGGACCACTTCGATATGCCGTTGTTGTTGATCAACCGTTTGATGGGCGTGGAGCTGCCGGTGCGCAGGTGGGATGAGCATGGGTGCTGGTTTCTTGGGCCGCAAGGCTGTCTCATCAAGGCGAGGCATACCCTGTGTGTCAATTATATATGTAAACGCTTACAGTCTTCCTTGTCTCACGAGGCGGTGATTGCCCTTGGTCAGGCCACGGTGAATGAGACGGATGCAGGCTTCAGACTGGAAGAGGCGGTGAAAAAATGGCTCATGAACTCCCTATGAAGTCAGATGAAAAATGGATGTCCGAGGCATTGGACCTGGCAAAGGCGGCATTGAAACAGGGTGAATTTCCTGTGGGTGCCGTGCTGGTGGCTGAAAATGGAGTAATTGGCAGGGGTGTGCGCATGAACAGCCGTCAAGAGGCGGCAAGTGAATTGGATCACGCCGAGATTTTGGCCATTCGAGATATGTATGGCAGCGCTTATTTCAAAAACACCTCCTTTGAGGACAGGTATATCACGGCCTATGTGACCCTGGAGCCCTGCCTCATGTGCCTTGGCGCCCTGCTCATAAATGGTGTGCGCCGCATCGTGTTCGCCTATGAGGATATCATGGGAGGGGCCTGCGGTTTTGTGCCGCCGAATGATGGCATCTCACTGTGCCGTCTTAATGCGGCAGAGAACGGTATGATTGGGGCGGAAAAGGGCCTGTATGCCGGCTGGATAGCTGTGGGGCGTGTGTTGCGGGCCGAGTCCCTGGCCTTATTCAAGGCATTTTTCCGGTCATCGGGCAGTGACTACCTCAGAAATACCCTTCTGGAACGCTACACACTGGAGGCCCATTGAACGCTATGCAGGAAAACCATCAGTCATACAGACGCACCGTGGAATTCAAGCCAGGCGCGAGAAATCTGTTCTTTCACATCCTGACCGCCTGCAATCTGTCATGCCGCCACTGTTACATCAACAAAGACCAGCACGGCGGTAACATGCTGAACATGGAGGATATTCGAACATGGCTGCGAGTTTTTCACGGTGGACGGGTGGAGGAGACCAATGTCATCTTTCTGGGGGGCGAACCAACCCTGCACCCGCAGTTGCCCGAGGCCGTCAGGGCCGCTCGCGAATTGGGCTATTCCTCCGTCACCATCGACACCAACGGTTTTCTGTTTCATGACCTTTTGGTCCGTCTTTCACCCGCTGAACTGGACTACCTGAGTTTCAGTCTGGACGGCTCCTGCCCGCAGGTGAATGATTCAATTCGGGGCGAGGGGGTCTTCGATGTCTGCACACGTAATATCCAGCGGGCTGTGCGCGCAGGGTTTGCGGTGAGTTCCATCTTTACCGTGAGCCGTATGAACCTGGGCGACCTGCCCAATATGCCTGCGCTTCTGCATGGTTTGGGTGTCAGGCGTTTTTTCATTCAGGTGGTGGGGATTCGCGGCAATTCCGGCAGAATGACAAAATGCACTCAGGGCGTTGAATTGCAGGTGGCACGAAGGGATTGGGAAAATGTGGTGCCGGAGGTGGCCAGACATGCCGCATCTCTCGGCATTCATGTCACTTTTCCCAAGGTTTTTCTCGATGTCTCCGAACCCTTTCAGTGTGCGGGGTTGGTGGCGGACAACTATTTCGTGTTTCCTAACGGCCGGGTGTACAGGTGTCCGCTGTGTGAGGATTATGCGATACATTCCATGGAGATATGTGACGGAGAGCTGCGCAAGCGGCCTCCCATAACGGAGCGCGAATTGTTCCCCTTGAATATTCCGGAGGGGTGTGTCTTCAACCGCATTCTGCAGCACGGAAACATCTCCTATGATGCCTCAGGGGTTCCTGTAAATAAAATCGCCTGCTGTATGTTGAAGGAGGAGATTGTCCCTCTGCCGAAAAACTGAATTAAAATTTTATTTTTTCAAGGCACCCTTTAGGCCGGTCTTGTGCCTGCGTTTTCTCAGTATCTCTTCGACCTTTTTGTCAAGGATCTCTTTTTTAATGGACAGTTCCTGGGTTTCAGTGCCGAAAATGGCGTTTTTGAGATAATCGAAGCCGAATTGCATGAGTTCGACGTCGTCTTCAAGTATCTTTTTGAGCCGTTCCTCGGGGACTATGTATGTATCCAGAAAACGGCTGCCGAATACGAAATCACGAAAGCGTTCCATGTTGGTGGTGATCATGTAAAACAGCGCCCGGGCCTTTTCGGGCATCTCTGTTTCGTCGCCGAAGGAACGCTTTCTGAGCAGCAGTTCGAACCATCCCCTGTTCATGGAGTCATAGAGGTCAGCTTCCTGATCCCCGCGCCATTCATTTACGGTCCATTCGGTCTTTTCAAGAAAACCCTTGCAGTGGGGTTCCTTGATCAGAAAGAAGAATTCCTCTTTGTTGATATCCTCTTCCTGCTGAATGAGGCTTGCCATGCCTATGGGGTAATACCGGCAGCAGACAGGCCGGTCTGAATAGACCTGACAGCCGTTTTGCGTGACAAATGGGCACTTGCCGCCTTCTTTCTCCAGCATTTTGAGCCTGGCTACCGGCACACCAGTCTTGACCAGTATTTCCGGTACGGCGTAGAGCCTCAGGAACATATCCGAGTTCATGCCAAGACGCCTTTTCAGGCGGATGATATCGTAAGGCGTAAGGATGATGTTCATGTTGCGGCAGCAGCGTGTGAAACACGGCACGTCCGGATGACAGCGGAACTGGAATTTGTCGTTCTTTTCCAGGCGGACCGGGTCTATGATGTTAGCCAGCCTGTCTGTTGACAGGGCCTTGTCGATCTCTTTTTTTATGGTCTTTGAATGGGTCATCATATCCTCTTTGAAACCATATCCGGTGCAGTTCATTTTTCAGACTGAATCAAGCCAAATGGTCTGCCAACTAGTCTGCCAAATAGTCTGCCAAATAATCTGATTGATTATGGGTTTTTCGGCAAAATGTCTCAAGGGGTTTGCCTGAGCCCCTCAGACAGGTTCTGCTTTTTGACGAGGTTTCTCAACCTTTGGTATTCTTCTTGTGTGTTGATGTTGGCGAAACAATTGACCCCGTCTTCACAAAATGTCTGCAATATCCCAGCATACACGATGTGCAGCGGAAGGCATGAAAAAAAACGTTGCAGGCTGAACCATTTCCTCTTGATAGCATATTCAATGGGATATCGCAAGGATTTGTGGTAGATGGAGTGGAGCGGTTCCATGCGGCCTTGATGCTCGGGTGTCACTACCGGCGCCCATGTGGGAATGCCCCACATGTAGTCCAGCACGGCTGCATTCAGAAGCGGCATGTCGCAGGCCACGCACAATGCCCGCTGCCCCTTGATTGAATATAGGGCGCTGAGGATGCCGGCCATCGGACCTGCATCCCGAATGCGATCCATTATTATGGGAAGCCCGAGATGGCTGTATGCCGCTGAATCGTTTGCCACTATTAGAATCTCGTCGGATACCTTTTCGAGGGTTTTGACAATGGTCTCAAGTATGGTATGACCATTCCAGTCCGTATTGGCCTTGTTGGAGCCGAAACGGCTGCTGCGGCCACCGGCCAGTATCACAGATGTTCTGTATTCCATAAATAATTTTCGTGAGTTGTGTGAGTGTTTTTCTAAATGTAACCCATTTATTCTTCAGGGCAACCTGTAGCGGCCTTTTTTCATGGTTGCCTTGTGGAAAATAGGTTGTGAGCATCTCCAGGAAAAAAAGTTTAATTGTGAGCAGTTTCTCATATCATCGCTGGTTTTTTTGTTTGCCCGGGTAATTTTTTATCTTGACAACCGTCATGATACTGAATATAAGCTCATATTAAAGAAATGAGTCATTATTCAGTTTTTCCTGAGTAGGGTGGTTTGGTTTACGGAGTTCGCAGTGTCCGTCAGATTGGCGATGGCGGCTCATTTCATTGTGTTTTTTTTGAATGGGTTTTCGGCCGGATTTTCGTTCAAAAATCTGGTTTGTCCCGAATGGCTGCTTTTTACGGGGCTGATTCGGCTGGTCGGTTAAGGGTATTTTCGGGCTGGCTGTTGAGAATAGGCTTTAATTCCAAAATTCTGAAAGGAGAAAGAATCAAATGGCATTAGTTAATCCCCATGGTTCCAAAAAGACCTTGATGCCGCTTTTGCTCACTGGCGTTGCCCGTGACGAGGAGGCCAAGCGTGCGGAGAAGATGAAGAAGGTTCAGATCACTTCCAAGGAGTCTGGTGACATCCTCATGCTCGGCATGGGCGCCTTCACTCCACTTAATGGTTTTATGTGCAAGGACGATTACGAGGGCTGCATCACGGAGATGAAGCTTCGCAAGGTCGATCCAGGCACCATGTGGCCGCTTCCTGTGACCCTGTCTGTGGATGAAGAGACCAAAAAGACCCTCAAGGTAGGTGAGGAAGTGGCCCTTTATGACAGGGAGACCGGTACCCTGATGGCCACCATGAAGGTGGAGGAGATCTGGGAGCCCGACAAGCGCAAGGAGTGCGAGCTCTGCTACAAGGGCAAGGGTGCTGATTCCGAGCGTTTCTGGGAGGTGGCCGAGGCCGATCACCCAGGCGTGCAGCAGGTGCTCAATTCCGGCAAGTACTATGTGGGCGGGCCCATCAAGGCCCTCTCTGAGCTGGATTTCAAGCAGAAGTATGGCGATGCCTACATGCATCCTGCTGTTTCCAGAAAGCTGTTTGAGGACAAGGGTTGGAGCAAGGTCGCTGCCTTCCAGACCAGAAACCCCATTCACCGTTCACATGAGTACCTGTGCAAGATCGCACAGGAGGTCCTGGATGGCGTCTTCATTCATGCCTTGGTGGGTAAGCTGAAGCCCGGAGACATTCCAGGCGAGAAGCGTATGGAATGTTACAAGGCCCTGCTGGACAACTATTTCAATATGGAGCGCACGGTTTTGGGCGTATATCCCCTTGAGATGCGTTACGGCGGACCAAAAGAGGCCCTTCTGCACGGCATATTCCGTCAGAACTTCGGATGTTCTCACCTTATTGTGGGCCGTGACCATGCCGGCGTAGGCGACTTCTACGGCCTGTTCGAGGCACAAGAGATATTCGATACCCTGTGGCCCGGTGCCCTTGAGTTGACCTGTCTCAAGATCGACTGGACATTCTGGTGCAAGAAGTGCGGTGGCATGGCCTCTCTCAAGACCTGCCCGCACACCAAGGAAGACCGTATCGTCGTGAGCGGCACCAAGTTCCGCCGTCTTATGAGCGAGGGTGGGGATGTGCCTTCAGAGTTCAGCCGTCCAGAGGTATTGGCTATTTTGCGCGACTACTACCAGAATCTTGAGCAGAAGGTCACCATCAAGAAGGGTGCATTTGAGGACCTTCCGAAATAATTGGTGAATTTTGATTTAGTTGGACTGGGCGGCATTTGCCGCCTGGTCTTTGCAGTTGGTTTCAATAAACAAAAAAACATAGGAGGTAATGTTATGCCAAGCTTTGTCAACCCAGAAAAATGTGATGGTTGCAAGGGTGGAGAGAAGACAGCATGTATGTACATCTGCCCCAACGATCTCATGGTGCTTAACCCGGATGCCATGAGGGCCTACAATCAGGAGCCTGATCAGTGTTGGGAGTGCTATTCCTGCGTCAAGATCTGCCCACAGGGCGCCATCGAAGTGCGTCATTATGCTGACCTGGCCCCGATGGGTGGTTATGTCCAGCCCATGCGCGGCACGGATTCCATTATGTGGACCATCAAGTTCCGCAATGGCAACACCAAGCGTTTCAAGTTCCCCATCAGAACCACTGCTGAGGGTTCCATCAAGCCCTATGCCGGAAAGCCCGAGGGCGGCAATCTGGATGACGGCCTTCTCTTTACGGAGACGGCTGGTAGAGCAACCCTTACGCCTGCCCAGGATGCATAATTTTAACCAAGATTATCACCGTATTCTAATTTAATTTCAGGAGGAATAATATGGCATTACCTAATAAACCAAATTGGGAACTTCTCGCAGAGCCTGACCTCTCCAAGGTGCCTGTCGTTGAGCATGAGTATGATGCCCTGATCGTGGGTGGTGGTATGGCCGCTTGCGGTACAGCCTTTGAGATTGGTAAGTGGATGCCCAAGGGATCCAAGGTCGCTTTGGTGGACAAGGCGTCTCTTGAGCGTTCCGGCGCTGTCGCCCAGGGTCTTTCCGCTATCAATACATATATTGGTGAGAACAAGCCTTCCGACTACGTCCGCATGGTCAGAAACGACCTGATGGGTGTCGTCCGTGAAGACCTCATCTTCGACCTGGGCCGTCACGTGGATGATTCAGTCCATCTCTTCGAGGAGTGGGGTCTTCCCATCTGGAAGAAGAAGGGTTCCGAGGGCAAGAAGCTGGTCGAGGGTGGCGAGCCTGTCCGTACCGGTAAGTGGCAGATCATGATCAACGGTGAGTCCTACAAGTGCATTGTGGCTGAGGCCGCCAAGGCTGCCCTGGCTGAGATGGGCTACGACCTGTTCGAGCGTATCTTCATTGTGAAGCTGCTTCTGGATGCCAACAAGCCCAACACCATCGCCGGTGCAGTGGGTTTCAGCGCTCGCGAAAACAAGGTGCACGTATTCAAGGCCAAGGCCATGATGGTTGCCTGCGGTGGCGCAGTCAACATCTTCCGTCCCCGTACCACAGATGAAGGTAAGGGCCGTGCCTGGTATCCTGTATGGAATGCCGGTTCCACCTACACCATGTGCATGCAGGTGGGCGCAGAGATGACCATGATGGAAAACCGCTTCACCCCGTCCCGCTTCAAGGATGGTTATGGCCCGGTTGGTGCTTGGTTCCTGCTCTTCAAGGCCACTGTTACCAACGGCAAGGGTGAGCACTATGTAAAGAGCGATGCCGCCAAGGCCGAGCTCGCCAAGTATTCCCCATACGGTCAGGCCGCTGTGACCCCCACCTGTCTGCGTAACCACCTCATGCTCTATGAAATGAAGGAAGGCCGTGGCCCCATCTATATGGACACCGCTGCCGCTCTCAACAGGTTCCTCGAGGAGAAGAAGGCCGCTGGTATGGATGAGAAGGAACTCAAGAAGTACTGGAAGGAGCTGGAGAGCGAGGCATGGGAGGACTTCCTCGACATGTCCGTCGGCCAGGCAGGTCTTTGGGCCTCCATGAACATCGAGCCTGAGAAGGTCGGTTCCGAGATCATGCCCACAGAGCCATATATGCTCGGTTCTCACTCCGGTTGCTGCGGTATCTGGGTGTCCGGTCCAGATGAGGACTGGGTCCCGGCTGACTACAAGTGGGGCTACAACCGCATGACCACAGTCAACGGTCTGTTCACCGCCGGTGACGGCGTGGGTGCCTCAGGTCACAAGTTCTCCTCCGGCGCACATGCCGAGGGTCGTATAGCCGCCAAGTCAATGGCCAAGTATGTCAGGGACAATGCAGGATTCAAGCCCACTCTGAAGCAGACCGCTGAGGAGCTCAAGGCCGAGATATACAAGCCTGTTGTAACATATTATGAGCATTATCAGAAGACCACCCATGAGATGGTAAACCCCAACTACATCAAGCCCCGTCACATGATGGAGCGTTTGATGAAGTACACCGACGAGTACGGCGGTGGCTGGTCTCCATACTACATGACAAACGGCAAGCTCCTTGAGATCGCTATGCATCATCTGCAGTTGCTCCGTGAGGACTCCGAGAAGATGGCTGCCGGTGGTCTGCATGAGCTGCTTCGCGCATGGGAAAACCTGCACCGCATCTGGTGTGTGGAGGATCACCTCCGTCATATCCAGTTCCGTGAAGAGAGCCGTTACCCCGGCTTCTACTATCGCGGTGACTTCAACAACACCAGCGACACCGATATGGATCAGGGCGGTTGGAAGTGCTTTGTCAACTCCAAGTACAATCCTGAGACCGGTGAGTGGAGCACCTTCAAGAAGAAGCTGCATACCATAATTGCATAATTCATTCTTGAGTGTGTTGTTGAATATCGGTTGAAGCCAAATCCCAGGTGTGGTATATCTGCACCTGGGATTTTTTATAGTTTTGTTTTTACCCTTAACCATTGCCGGTGCTCGGCGAGATGCCTGGATATTTACTGTTTAGGCCAGGTATTACGCGGATCACCAGCAGGTTTGCTGGTATAAAAATCACTAAAAGGAGCGGGCAGATGAGTCAAAGCATCTTGGTAATAGGCGGCGGTTTCAGTGGGCTGACGGCCGCTGTGGAAGCCGCTGAAATGGGCTACCAGGTCTATCTGGTTGAAAAAGAAAGCTATTTAGGCGGCAGGGTAGCGCAGCTCAACAAATACTTCCCGAAGCTGTGTCCACCCACATGTGGCCTGGAGATCAATTTCAGGCGTGTCAAAACCAATCCAAACATCACATTTTACACTCAGGCGGAGGTCAAGTCTGTGCAGGGCTCTGCCGGCAATTTCAATGTTGAAGTGGTGGTCAACCCTCGATACACCACGCCTCAGTGCACGAATTGCAAGCCTGGTGAGGCGGTTGCTTCTGTTGAGGCCCCCAATGAATTCAATTTCGGCATGGATAACCGCAAGGGTATTTATATGCCGCATCCCATGTCTTTTCCCAATCAGTGCGTAGTGGATCCGGCGGTGGCTGCCTCTGCTGAGGGTCAGAAGATTAAAGACGCTATGCCGGCAGGTCATGTGGATCTTTCGCAAAAGCCTGAGACCATTCAGTTGAATGTCGGGGCTGTAATTGTGGCCAGCGGCTGGAAGCCGTATGATCCGGCCAATATGGAGCGGCTCTGCTATGGCAAATATCCTAATATTGTAACCAACATGATGCTTGAGCGTTTGGCGTCTCCGTCCGGCCCTACCGGTGGGCAGATCGTGAGGCCTTCCGACAAAACCATGCCCAAGAAGGTCGGTTTTGTTCAGTGCGCTGGGTCACGTGACAAGGCATATCTTCCTTATTGTTCTTACATATGCTGCATGGCCACCCTTAAACATATCTGCTACATTCGTGAGCAATCGCCGGATACGGAATGTTATGTGTTCTACATTGACATTCGTTCTCCTGGCGCCAAGTATGAAAAATTCTATGCCAAGGTCAAGGCCGATGCCAAGGTGCATTTCATAAAGGGCAAGGTGGCTGAGGTCAAACCTGGGTCTTCTGCTGATTCAGTGGTCCTGGTGGCGGAGGATACCATTGGCGGCGGCAAGGTAGAGCAGGAAGTGGATATGGCGGTATTAGCCACAGGTATGCAGCCGGTAGGGGCATTAAATCCAATTCCTGGTATTGAATATGATGCAGATGGATTTGTGAAACCCAAAGAGGGCATTGTGCCATGTGGTTGCGCCAAGAGGCCGGTGGATGTTGTGTCCTCTGCGCAGAGCGCCACCGCGGCGGCATTGAAGGCTATTCAGATGATTAGGAGGGCAGGATAATGGCAAAGATTGGAGTATATATATATACTGGTGACGGTATAGCCGAGGCTGTGGATGTAGAGGGGCTCATCAAGGTGGCGACGAAGTCCGGTGCCGCTGTCGCCAAGTCCCATGCAGACCTCTATTCGCCTGAAGGTGTCGCCATGGTCAAGCAGGATATTGAGGCCGAGGGTTTGACGGCCATATCCCTTGTGGGCATGTCTCCCCGTTACGAATATAAGACATTTGATTTTCCGGGGGTTTATCTCGACAAGACCGGCATCAGGGAATTGGTTGCCTGGAGTCACCGCATTGATCCGAGCGATGAAAAGGCCGATTCCAAGAAGGAACACGTGCAGGAGTTGGCTGAGGATTATATCCGCATGGCTGTCACCAAGCTGCAGAAGGTCCAGATGCCTACTCCGGATAAGCTGGAGGCCCCCAACACCCGTATTCTGGTAATAGGCGGTGGTGTAACCGGTATGACTGCTGCACTTGAGGCTGCTGAGGCCGGGTATGAGGTCACCATCGTGGAGCGGACTGGTGAGCTTGGTGGTTACGGTATGCAGGTCAGAAAACAGATACCTGTGGGTCCTGACTATTCCAGCCTTGTGAATCCGGTGGCCCCTTCCCTTATTGAGAAGATAAAATCCAATTCCAAAATAACCGTTAAGACTGAAACAGAGATCGCCCGTATCTACGGCGCCCCTGGTAAATATCGTGTATCCCTCAAGGCGGCTGGTACAAAGAGTGAGTGGGATGCGCCGGTGCCTTTGACCCCTGAGGAAAAGCTGGATGCAAATGGCAAGGAACTTTCCGCTGAGGATCAGAAGAAGGTCTATGCAGCCAAAAACGAAGGCCGTAACGACTATATGGTTGAGGATGCCAATGGAGAGCTCTTCGGCGCAGTAATTCTGGCCGCCGGTTGGAAGCCTGCTATCCCTGCCGATGGTGAGTATCCTCATCTGGCATGGGGTAACCCCAATGTCCTCACCAATCATCAGTTTGAGCAGCTTGCCAAGTCCGGAAAGCTCAAGAGGCCCTCTGATGGCAAAGAGATCAAGACAGTTGCATTTGTTCAGAGCCCTGGCGGCTTGAACGATGATGCTGATTTCCCTTATGCATCAGCCGTTACTACAATGGTCTCTTTGAAACAGGCCAAATATGTCAGAGAGGATTATCCTGAGGATGGCAAGGCCTATGTTCTCTATCAGCATATGAGAACGCCCGGCCAGTATGAATATTTTTATAAAGGCCTTCAGGATGATGCAGGCATATTCCTTTCCAAGGGTGCTGTGACTGCTGTAAAGGATAACGGCGCAGGCGGGCTCACCGTCACGGTTGAAAAGACCCTTTTGGGTGACAATATCGCTTTGGATGTGGATGTGGTGGTGTTGGCTACCGGTATGTTGCCGGCCACCAAGGATGAGGCGGTTGTCAATCTGGCATACCGTCAGGGCCCTGCCTTCAGGGACCTCGACCTGTTCGGCGGCTACTGCGATTCGAACTTTATCTGCTTTCCCTATGAAACACGCAGAACCGGTATATATGCAGCCGGTCCTGTGCGCAGGACAATGACCATCGAAGAGTCCATGGAGGATGCGGCTGGTGCTGCCCTCAAGGCCATTCAGGCGGTCAAGGCGGCGGAGGAAGGTCACGCAGTGCATCCCCGTACATGGGATTTCGACTATCCGGATTTTTACTTCCAGCGTTGTACCCAGTGTAAGCGTTGTACGGAAGAGTGTCCGTTTGGTGCATTGGATGACGACGAGAAAGGCACTCCGAAGCCCAATCCAACCCGTTGCCGTCGCTGCGGAACCTGTATGGGTGCCTGTCCTGAGCGCATCATAGGCTTCAAGGATTACAATATCGATGTGGTTGGCTCCATGATCAAGTCCATAGAGGTCCCGGATGATGATGAAGACAAGCTCAGAATGGTAATCTTCGCCTGTGAAAACGATGCATATCCGGCATTGGATATGGCGGCTGCCAAGGGTCTGGGCTGGTCTCCTCTGCCCAGAATCATTCCGGTTCGTTGCCTTGGTTCCGTGAACGTGGCATGGATCAAGGATGCCATGTCCAGTGGTCTGGATGGTGTGCTATTGCTTGGCTGTAAGTTCGGAGATGATTATCAGTGCCATTTTGTAAAGGGTAGTGAGCTGGCGGATCGTCGTATGGCAAATGTGGCGGAGACCATCAAGTCTCTTGGCATGGAGCCTGAGCGCGTCAAGCTGGCACAGATAGCAATCGACGAGTATGATAAAGTCCCAGGCGTTATCGACGCATTTGTGGAAGAGATAGTCGGCATGGGGCCAAATCCATTCAAGGGATTTTAGGGAGGTATGACAATGGGCGAGCAACAACAAATGCAGCCGGATCTTTCTTTTGTCAAAGGGGTTATGGCATCCGGCGGCGAGACCGTCAAGAAGTGTTATCAGTGTGCGACCTGTTCAGTGGTTTGTCCGCTTTCCACAAACGACAGTCCTTTCCCCAGAAAGGAAATGCTCTGGACCCAATGGGGTTTGGCTGGTCGTGTGTCTGGGGATGTGGATGTGTGGTTATGTCATCAGTGCGGTGACTGTACCAAGCACTGCCCGAGGGATGCAAGGCCGGGTGATGTGCTGGCGGCCATTCGCATAAATGCCATCCGTTATTATGCAAACCCGAAGGCCTTGGCGGATGTATTCAATTCGCCTGGTGGAGTGGTGGGCGCGGTGATAGCTGCGGCTGTATTGGTATTGATTGTGGCGGCTGTTTGGTCTCAGATAACCGGTAATGCATTTCCGTTTCCATTGAATCACGAAGGAAAGGTGGAGTATCATGAATTTTTGAGTGTGATACCCATAGATGCGATGGTCCTGCCCATTGTCGCCTGGATTATATATGTCTCCTACAATGGTGTCTCAAGGTTCTGGAACGACATCAGTAAGGGTGCAGGGCTGCCGGAATCCTTTACCGGCACATATCCAAAGCCATCCATAGGCCTTTTGCTTTCCAAGTATCTCGGCCCGGCAGTCATGGAAATCTTGAGCCATTCCCGCTTTAAGAAATGTGGTCAGACCGCTGAGCGGGCGCGCGGACATCTCCTGCTGCTTTGGTCGTTTATCATCCTATTCGCCGTCACCAATTATGTTTTTATTGCGGAAGACCTTTTCCATGCGGCGTTAGGGCTTATATCAAAGGTGACGCCTCTGCCCTTGTATCACCCGGTCAAACTGGCGGCCAATGTGGGGGGCATCATGTTGATTGCAGGTATCCTGATGGTCAAGTCCATGAGAACCCAGAAGACTGAGGAAGGCGTTTTGACCAGTGCCGCCCCTGATTGGGTGCTCATCTGGCTCATCTTTGCCGTGGGCGCTACTGGGATAGGTGCAGAGGTTTTGCGTCTGATCAACATAGCTCCCATAGCCTATCCGGTTTATATCCTGCATCTGGCCACTATTATAGTGCTTTTCCTGTCATTGCCGTATGGCAAGTTCGGTCATCTTATCTACAGAACTACTGCCTATGTGTTTCAGCGCTGGGCGGATGATGTGAAGGCAGGCAAGGCAGGGTTCGGGCTTGAAAAGGCCGTGGGCGCCGCCCATTGATGTATTAAAATTCATTGTTTTTGCAATAAAAAGGCGTTGTTATAAAGACAGCGCCTTTTTTATCTATCCTTTTAGCAAGTCTTCCCCAAAATTGTTTTTTGTTTGATAGCTGTGTTGCGTGTAGGCTCAAAATGCTCACCTACAGTATGAAGGAGTCCTTTTTGTCTTTTGTGTGTATTGCTGTTCAACAAAAAAACTAATTTTTGGGATCTCCCTTCGGAGAGTTCCAAATTATCTCTTGATTTTTGTTTTTTGATGGGCTAAAGTCTGTGATTTAGCCGAGGCTGGCGTAGCTCAACGGTAGAGCAGCTGATTTGTAATCAGCAGGTTGCGGGTTCAAATCCCATCGCCAGCTCCAAGCGCTGTGGAGGGGTACCCGAGTGGCCAAAGGGGGCAGACTGTAAATCTGCTGGCGACGCCTTCGGAGGTTCGAATCCTCCCCCCTCCACCATTTTTTATTGGCATTTATTTTGTGGGCATTTATTTTATTGGCATATTGTTGGCCTTTTTGTTGGCCGCGGGAGTAGCTCAATGGCTAGAGCATCAGCCTTCCAAGCTGAGGGTTGCGGGTTCGAGTCCCGTTTCCCGCTCCATTTCTGAACAGGTCTCCGGTATAATGCCCACGTAGCTCAGTCGGTAGAGCACTTCCTTGGTAAGGAAGAGGTCACCGGTTCGATTCCGGTCGTGGGCTCCATAAGATGTTGAAGATTTTTAGTGCGCATTGAATCGTTTTTTTGTTTAAAAAACTTCATATATTGAGGAGTTGTTATCTTTATGGGTAAGAAAAAATTTGAGCGTAACAAGCCGCATGTGAATGTAGGTACGATAGGTCACATAGATCATGGTAAAACTACCCTTACTGCTGCGATAACGAGGGTTTTGGCTGAGAAGGGTTGGGCG
>JAQVIJ010000001.1:0-50980 GCA_028695735.1 Deltaproteobacteria bacterium
CCGAACGAAGCGTAATCACTAAACATTTACGTAATATCTTTCAGGCTGAAGAACTCGACGAGAAAAGAAATGTGCAAAAAATGCACATTGCTGGCTCGGACAAGCCCGTTGCATTCTATAGTCTCGACGCCATCATCTCGGTCGGCTACCGCGTAAATTCCAAACGGGGCACGCAGTTTCGCATCTGGGCTACTGAACAAAAGGACAGTCACATTTCTGCTCAACTTTTTTAATTAAATCTCCTGGGGCGGCAGCGGTGAAGCATTTGTTCCATGCGTCGCATAACTGCCCTCCATGGCAGGATGCGCCGCCGGCGCCCTCCTGGCGCCTATTCCACAAACACTCCACCACTGCCGCCCTTCTCGTCCCTGCGGAACTCCATATTCATAACGAGTGCCCTATCCATTCCTACTGCAATCCCACAAATAACGGATTGACCTGCTGGAATAATAAACCTACCCTTCTGATAATAAAAATCGCTGGCTAAACCGGCACTTCTGCCAATAAAAAACGTGGAATTGTTTTTTTACCCTCTGTTAACCAAAGTTCGAAGGATATGTGGTGGTTTGAAGCGTCGTTTACGATTGAGCGTGGGGTTCAGGAGGGGTGTTAACCAAAGTTCAAAGGGTCTATGTCTTTTTTAAGCGACTTCTGAGGTAAGATGTGGAGGTGGGGAGGGGCGATGAGCAGCCGGTGTTTGTGAAATAGGCGCCACGAGGGCGCCGGCCCCACATTACCGCCATGGAGGGCGGTTATGTGGGGCATGGAACAAATGCCGGCTGCCCTCGCCCATGCAAAGAAAAAGGACAGTCACATTCTTGCACCCTCTTGCAGTCCCCTTGCCGCATCATGGGCAGCCGTTGATTAGCGTGCCAAGCATAAGGAAACCCTGTCCCCCTTGGGATTGCTTTTTTGGGGGCCGGCGCAGCCGGTCCGCACGAACGACGTGTTATGCGACGTTTTGCATGCGATTGGCGAAGTCGCGGCCCGAGGTCGCGGGCGGCAAGGGCTTTCTGTCCTTCCGATACAATTCTATGGCTTCTTCGACAATCTGGCAAAGTTCTTCGAAGACTTGTTTCTCGTCGTCGCCGTGACAACCGCCAAGAATCAGTCCAGGTGCACTCCCAACATAGCATTGATCTTCTTCAGACCACTCGACAATCTTTGCGTATTTGGCGCTGTCTTTCATTTCTTCAACTCCTCCAGGGCCAGGCTTACCGCCCGGACCTGATAATGTTTCGCGTCATCCCCAAGTTTACCGGAAATTATCACGGGTTTCTGGGCTCTCGGGTGAACAAAGTTTCGATGGCTTCCTTTACCGCCGCGATTCACGAAACCGGCCTTTTCCAATTCCGCGATCAATTCCCTTATCTTGGGCGGCATCTACTTAGTCCTGTGTTGTTGGTCGCATAACGTTCGGCTTCAGGCGCGCGCCGCTTGCGGCGCGTCGACCTGCAAGCCGTTGTTAGGCAGATCATCGTTGCATTGGGACATTCACACGGCGCGTTGTGCCACTCTTCCCTGGAAAATCCTCAAATAGGGCCTTGACCATGGCGGGCATCACAGCCGCGAGCTGGCTGCTTGAACCTGCGCTGACAACCTTGGCCTCATATCGCTTCTTGACCTTTCCAGCGGCTAACTCGGCGCGGTCTACGAAATCCAAACGCAAGAATCGCGTATACACCGTGTCTGAGCGTGTCCCGGTTCCAACGACGCCATAGGTAGGAGTGTTGTATGTGGTTCCGCTATACGTTGCATAGCCGCCGTAGCTCGTAATGGTGCCGGTCGTGTAGCTAGAGGAAGTTCCGGTTTGCCCAATTATCGGGTATGAAGACACCACCTCGCGCCCAGTGTCGATCCCGTAGTCAAGAAATACGATCACATCCGCTTCAGCCACCGGCGTCTCCACATAACCGCGCTTGTTCAGCTCGGTCTTTACGAGCTGCTCATACGATTTGTGTTCGAGACTTCCCTCTTGGCTCTTGAGCGGGAGGGTGGCGTACTTAAGCGGCTGGGTTGTCGGCGGGAGGTCATGGAATACGGAAATGTCGGATCGGACAACCATGCAGCCCGAGACCAGCATCGTAATGAGCACTGCAACAATCGCTCGCATGTCACCTCCCTTGATCTGCCTAACATTATTTATTATCTACCTTACAGGTTTTCTAAAAATTATCATTAGGATTGCTGCACCGTCAAGAAAAAACAAGGGCAAAAAGAGGGCAAAGGTGGCCGCCAAGCTGAATGCGTGCGGTGTGACGGCACAGTTGCTGAAAAAGCTGACACAAATTCGCCATAAAAGCAATAACCCCTTATCTGGCATTGATTGGACTTGAAGCCTCTTTTTTCTTGCAAAATCTCTTATATTTGACTATTTATTCCTTCACATTTCATATTTATCAAGCGAGGTCACCATGTCCAAGATATTGCGCTGGAAGTTTACTTTGTTGGCCGGTCTCATAGCCCTGGCCTGTCTTTTGGTATATCCATCCTTTTTGAAGGAAACCCCTGAATGGTTCAAAAAATATGTCATGGCCGAGGGCCTGAAGTTAGGTCTGGACCTACAGGGCGGCATTCACCTGATTCTGCGAGTGGATGTAAACCAGGCGGTCAAGAACTACCAGGAGATGGCGGCCAAGGACTTCAAGGACACAGCCGCAAAAAAACAGATCACATTGGTCAGAAGGCAGACGGCCCCTGATGTCCTACAGTTTCTGATTCCCAACCCTGAGGCCCTGAACAAGACCAAGGAACTGCTCAAAAACGAATTTCCATCCCTGGAGATAGTCAAGGAAGAAATGGAGGGTAACTTCCCACTCCTCACTCTAAAACTTGCCTCATCAGAGGAGAACAACATTCGTAAAAATGCGGTGACACAGTCCCTGGAGATCATCCGCAACCGCATAGACCAGTTCGGCGTCTCGGAACCTGTGATCGTCAGGCAGGGCGATGAAAACATCGTGGTGCAGCTCCCAGGCGTAAAGGACCCAGAAAGGGCCATAAAACTCATAGGCCAGACAGCGCAACTGGAATTCAAGATGGTGGACGACGCAGCCTCCATAGACCTAATGAAGCTCACCTCCGATGCCATTCAGGAGGGCAGGCTTTCTGCGGATTACGACTCCAAGGCATTGAATGCAGCCCTCAGGCCCTTTTTACCCAAGGATGACGAGGCCGCTGTAATGAAAGAAAAGGACAACAAGACCGGCAAGGAGGTCAAAAGGCCCATCTTGCTCAAGGCAAAGGCGGTCATGACCGGAGATTCCATCAAGACCGCCATGGTGCAGATCGGCGGCCAGTACAACGAACCATACGTAGCCATGGAGATGAACAGCCAGGGGGCGCGTCTGTTTGAGCGGGTAACACAGGAAAATACCGGCAAACGCCTGGCTATTGTACTGGACGGCGTTGTGCGCTCGGCCCCTGTGATTCGCGAGAAGATCGGCGGCGGCCATGCCCAGATCACCGGCTCCTTTACCCCTGCCGAGGCATCCGACCTGGCCATTGTGCTGAGGGCTGGCGCCCTTCCCGCGCCTGTGCAGATCATACAGAACATCACCGTAGGGCCGTCCCTCGGCAAGGACTCCATTCAAAAGGGCCTGATGGCAGGCATTATCGGGGCAGCGGTGGTCATGCTCTTCATGGTGTTCTATTATAGGCTCTCGGGTCTGATAGCCGATGTTGCCGTAATGCTCAATATCCTGTTTCTCATGGCCGCCATGGCCCTTTTCCACGCCACTTTGACCCTGCCCGGTATAGCAGGTATCATCCTGACCATAGGTATGGGTGTGGACTCCAACGTCCTGATCTTTGAACGAATGCGAGAGGAAAAGGCCCTGGGCAAGCCCATCAAGGCCCTGATAGACGGCGGCTACGACAAGGCCTTCTGGACCATCGTGGATGCCCACGTCACCACCCTCATCACTGCATTCGCCTTGTTTTTGTTTGGCACAGGCCCCATCAAGGGCTTTGCCGTGACCCTTTCGGTAGGTATCATCATCAACCTCTTTACGGCCATCTTCAGCACTCGCGTGGTGTATGACTGGATGCTGAGCAAGGGCTCAATAAAGGACATCTCATTTCTTCAGATACTGCACGGCACGAAGATCCGGTTCATCGAACGCAAAAACATCGCATTCGGAGTCTCGGCCGCCCTGTGTCTTTTGGGGCTGTGGGCGTTTCTGCAGATCGTGCTGGGCACAGCCAATCTGGGTGTGGACTTCTCAGGCGGCACCATGGTGCAGTACAAGGCGGAAAAACCGTTTCACCTGGATGAGGTGCGAAAGGCGGTGGAGTCCATTCACTTAGAAGGCTACACACTGCAAGATGTCCCCGGAGAAAACATCTTCATTTTGCGGCACAAACAGTCCTCAAACAGTGTGAGCAATGTGGAAAACCTGGTCTCTGATGCCCTTTCCAAGACCCTGCCTGACAACAAATTCATAGTGGAGAGCAAGTCCGAGATCGGCTCATCCGTAAGCAGCGAACTGAAGAGCAAGGCCGTCATAGCCATTGCCATCTCCCTTCTGGGGATTCTGGCATATCTGGCCTTTAGATTTGACTTCAGTTTCGGTGTGGCGGCGGCCATAGCCACCTTTCACGATGTCATACTGGTGCTTGGGCTGGTGTATCTCATGAACCTGGAGATCTCCCTGCTCATAGTCACAGCACTTCTGACCCTGGCAGGCTATTCACTTACGGACACGGTGGTGGTGTTTGACCGAATTAGGGAAAACATTCATAAGCACAAAAGGCTTTCCTTTGCGGAGATCATCAACCTGAGCGTAAACGAGATGCTCTCACGAACCATCATAGCCAGCGGCACCACCTTCATGACCATTCTGGCCCTGCTGTTCTTCGGCGGTGTGGTGATTCGGGACTTTGCCCTGACCCTGTTCTGGGGCGTCATAGTGGGGACATACTCCTCCATCTTCGTGGCAAGCCCCATAGTATATCTCTGGCACAAGGGCAAGACCCCCATGATAGAGGCACCAGGGCCAAAGATAGTGGCTGTACACGGCCCCATAAACGCAGCGCCGGGCGCCAATTCAAGGCGATAACACCCTATGGAACAACTGGTCATAGAAGGCGGCCATAGCCTGAAGGGTGTGATACGCATCAGCGGGGCCAAGAATGCCGCTCTGCCGGCGCTGGCCGCCACTTTGCTTGCAGGCGGCGAATTTGAAATCAGAAATCTCCCTGAGTTGAGGGACATCCGCACCTTTTTGAGCCTGTTGGAGGGGCTGGGCGTAACGAACTCTCCTGAAGCACAAGAACCAGGAAAAGGCCGCCGAGTCGTGTTAAACACCATCTCCATCTCGAACCACGAGGCCGCCTATGACCTGGTACGCACCATGCGGGCATCAGTCCTGATTCTGGGGCCGCTTCTGGCGCGCACAGGCGCCGCCCGCATCTCCCTGCCGGGAGGCTGCGCCATCGGTGCAAGGCCCATAGACTTTCATCTCAAAGGCCTGGAACACATGGGCGCAAGACTCACGCTAAAGGCTGGATATGTGGAGGCCAAGGCCTCTCGACTAACAGGGGCGGAGATATATTTCGATGTGCCCTCTGTCACCGGCACGGAAAACCTCATGATGGCCGCCTCCCTTGCACGGGGCAAGACCACGCTGAAAAACGCTGCAAGGGAACCTGAAGTGGCAGCCCTGGGGCAAATGCTTCAGGCCATGGGCGCCCGCATACAGGGCCTGGGCTCTTCGGTCATCGAGATTGAAGGCGTAAAGGAACTAAAACCAGTTTCATGGGACATCATTCCGGACCGCATAGAGACAGGCACATATCTCATGGCTGCCGGCGCTGCAGGCGGAGAACTCAGGCTTCAAAATGCCTGCCCCGAATACCTGGAGGCGGTCATAGCCAAACTACGGGAGATCGGACTTGAGATTGAATCAAAAGGCCAAGAGCTCTGGGTACGGCGCAAGCGCCGGCTCAAAAGCGCTGATGTGACCACCCTGCCATATCCCGGGTTTCCCACGGACCTGCAGGCCCAGTTCATGCTCTTGATGGCCATTTCAGAGGGGTTGAGCGTCATCACCGAGACCATCTTTGAAAACCGCTTCATGCATGTACCTGAACTGAACCGTCTTGGGGCCGACATCCGTGTGGACGGCAGAAGCGCCATAGTGCGCGGGGTCAAGGAGCTCACAGCCGCGCCTGTAATGGCCACTGACCTGAGGGCCAGCGCATGTCTGGTACTGGCAGGTCTGGCTGCCAAGGGCAAGACCACCATCTCTCGCATCTATCATTTAGACCGGGGCTATGAGCACATGGAAAAGAAGCTGGCAGGGGCAGGGGCGCGCATTCAGCGCATCAGGGCGGAAATGCCGTATTGAGAATATCTCCAAGACAATTCAAGAGGATTGCATGACACTTTCAGACGACCTGGGCAGAAACATCACATATCTTCGCGTATCAGTAACCGACCGCTGCAATCTGCAATGCTTCTATTGCTCCTCTCATCCACAGACACCGGAGCAGGCCACACAGGACTGTGCGGAAACCTGCCGTTTTCTGCCTCAAGAGGAGCTGCTCACCGATGCCGAGATACTGCGCGTGGTGGAGACCTTTGCAAAACTCGGGGTTCAGAAGATTCGACTGACCGGCGGCGAACCGCTTCTGCGCCCGAACCTGTCCGGCATAGTGCAGTCCATCTCGCAGATACCATCCATCACCGACATCTCCCTCACCACAAACGGCATATTCCTTCTGGAGCAGGCCCGCGGGCTCAAGGCGGCTGGCATTCGACGCCTGAACATCAGTCTGGACACATTGCAGCCGGAAAGATACAGGACCATCACTGGGCATGACGCATTTCAAAGGGTATGGAACGGCATTCTGCACTGTCTGGAGCTGTCTTTTTCCCCCGTCAAGCTGAACGTGGTCATGATAAAAGGTGTAAATGACGATGAACTCATTGATCTGGCCGCTCTCACACTAAAATGGCCGGTTCAGGTGCGCTTCATCGAATTCATGCCCATAGGACGATACACAAGCTGGAATGCATCCAGGCATCTGTCGTGTGAAGAGATGAAACACCGCATTCAGCAACGGCTCGGCCCCCTGACTGCTGTGGCGCAGGGTAGAAACGCCGGCCCGGCGGAGGTATATGCCCTTGCAAACGCCCTTGGGAACATAGGATTCATCAGCCCCATCAGCCGCCACTTCTGCGCTACGTGCAATAGAGTGCGCCTGACCGCGGACGGCCACATAAGACTCTGCCTGTTCTCGGACAATGAGCTGGACCTCAAGGCCGCCATGAGAAACGGCATCTCCGATGAGGAACTGACAAAACTTTTGCAGGACACCATACGCCGTAAACCTGCCGGGCTGGACAAGTCCATTGAAGGCGGCACGGAAACCGGAAAAACGCCTTCGTGCCAGCGCCGTATGTCCACAATAGGAGGATAAATTAATGCATTCCAATGTGATATTCATATTTCCGGGCCAGGGCTCTCAGTATGTGGGCATGGCCAAAGACTTCTACGACAATATGCCTGAAGCCAGGGAGATATTTGAGCTGGCATCGGATGTGACGGGCCTGAATGTCACAGAACTCTGTCTTGAAGGCCCGCTGGAGGAACTCACTCGAACATCCAATCTACAACCGTGTCTCACCGCAGTGGAGATGATCTGCGCCATAGCCATGATGCAGCACGGCGTGTCTCCGGTGGCAGTGGCTGGTCACAGCCTCGGTGAATATGCCGCCCTGTGGGTGGCCGGTGTTCTGGGCATCGAAGACACGTTGCGCCTCGTGCATCTGCGAGGCAGACTCATGGAAGAGGCAGGGTCAGGCACATCGGGGGCCATGGCAGCCGTAATCGGCCTGGACAAGAACGCCCTGGAAGCCATGACAGCCCCCTTGCAGAAAGAGGGCGTGATCAGCCTTGCCAATCACAACAGCCCTGAGCAGATCGTGGTCACCGGAGAGGCTGCGCTCATAAATCGGCTGGTGCAGCAAATCAAGGCCGAAACCAAGGCCAAGGCCATTCCCCTCAAGGTTGCCGGCGCATTTCACAGCCCGCTTATGAAGACGGCCTCGGTGCAACTATCAGAGGCATTGAAGGATGTGCGTTTCAATCCTGCACGGATACCTGTTTACTGCAATGTCACAGCCCAGCCGGAGACCGACCCCATGCGCATTCAAAAGCTGCTGGTAGAGCAGATATACAGTCCTGTCAGGTGGTATGAAACAGTGGTCAACATGGCCTCAAATCACAGCCCCTGCTGTTTTCTTGAGCTGGGCCCCAAAAATGTCCTGTCCAACCTCATCAGAAAATCCCTGCCAGAAGACGGCTGCACTATCTATCAGATAGAAAATTCAGAGGGCATAGAGGCGTTCCTGAACAACGACCTACAAAGCTGAAACCATGCAGGCACACACCCTCTTCAATCCAGAATCAGAACGTTTAATGCGCCTTCTGGGCAGGGCCGAAAGACCCAAATTACTGGTCATCGGTGATGTCATGCTGGATCACTTCATCTTCGGAGATGCGGAACGCATATCGCCGGAAGCGCCTGTGCCGGTGGTGAACATGGAGAAAGAGAGTTGGATTCTGGGAGGCGCCGCCAATGTAGCCCACAATCTGATGGCATTGAATGCGGATGTCACCCTGTTCGGTCTGGTGGGACAGGACGAAACGGCATGGCGTCTGCGCTCCATCGCCCAGGATACCGGCATGGACGTGCGCCTTTTTGCAGCAGCAGACCGGCCAACCACGGTTAAAATCCGCATCCTTGCAAGGGGTCAGCAGATGCTGCGCGTGGACAACGAGAGCCGCCGGCGAATCGGCCCTGACCTCACAGGGCTTGTGACTGAACAGTTGAAGGTGCTGCCCCCTGTGGATGTGGTGTTGATCTCCGACTATGCGAAGGGCTTTATCACTCAGGACCTGATGCAAACGGTGCTGGCGGAGGCGCGCAAAATGAGTGCACCTGTGCTGGTGGACCCCAAACCAGCCAATGCCGACTGTTATACAGGTGCATATCTCGTGACCCCGAATCTCAAGGAGGCGGAGGAGTTGTCCGGCATTCACATAACGGATGCCGCCTCTGCGCAAAAGGCCGGCAGGCTGATTCAGAAAAGGCTACAGGTCAACGCGGTGCTCATAACCATGGGGGCGAAGGGCATGATGCTGTATGTCACAGAAAACAGGGGCATTCTTCTTTCCGCCAGGGCCAGGGAGGTGTTCGATGTCACAGGCGCCGGAGATACGGTCATAGCGGTTCTCGCATGGGCATTGGCCAAAGGAGCGGAAATGGAAGAGGCGGCATATCTCGCCAATGTGGCGGCAGGCATAGTGGTGGCCAAGGTAGGTACAGCCACCATTTCCATTCAGGAGCTGGCGCAGGCGCTGTGAGTCAAATCAGAATCCCCTTCAAAGCCCTTTTGATTCACAGTCTATTGGCCCGGAAAGAACAGGTGATTCAAGATGTCCTGGCTCTTCTGATGGAACGATATGGGGAAACGGCATTTGAAAGCCCTGTATTGCCCTTTCATCACACCGATTATTATGAAAAGGAATTCGGCCCGAATCTCAAACGGCTCTTTGTGGGCTTTGCCGAACTGGCGCCCCAGGACATCCTGGTGCAGGCCAAGCTATTCGCAATGGAACTGGAGAGGCGGTTTTCCTGTAACGGCAAACGCCTGATAAACATCGACCCTGGCATGTTGACCATGGAACGCCTTGTGCTGGCCACGGCCAAGAATTTTACGCATAGGATATACCTGGGCCAGGGGGTGTTCGCTGACCTGACCCTCATCTTTCAGAAGGGCGGGTTCAGGCCACTTCCCTGGACATTCCCCGATTATAAATCAGACGAGGCCATGGCCCTGTGGCACGACTGGCGCAATCACTACAAAAAAACCATAGAACAGGGCAAAGTGCACATCGAAGCCGGAATTCAATGGAGCTCGAGAGGAAACTATGATACGAAGCATGACCACCTTTGCCAGGTATGAGGAGGCAGGCCCTGTCTGGTCGTTCAAGGCAGAGTTGAAGTCCGTCAACACCAAGTTCTGTGAGGTAATCGTTCGCGGCCCCCGATGGCTGAATCCACTGGAGGACAACATTCGGCGTCTGGTGCAGAAACGCATGGCCCGCGGCCGTCTGGAGTTGACTCTACAGATGGAGCGCGTCCTTCGGGACACGAGCTGTCTAGAACCGGACATGGAACTGGCCCGCGGATACCTGGAGGCATCGAACCGCATCGCACATTCTTTGGGTCTGAACCCTGTGAAAGACACATCTATACTTCTGACACTGTTCCCCGGGCTCATCACCACCAGAGAAAATGGGACTGATACAGACGAACTCTGGGCATTCGTCTCTCAGGCCGTATCCAACCTGCTGGATCAGGCCGAGCGAATGTCGTTGGTGGAGGGCGAGGCACTGGCAAGGGATATGACCGAGCGTATCGGCCTGTTGAAGACCATGCTGCAAAAGGCGGCTGATCGTGCGCCGGTGAGGCTGGAAGAGGCCAGGGCCGCAATGCAAAAACGCATCGACACCCTGGCCGGCACAGTGCCTTTGGACGAAACCCGTCTGGCCCAGGAATGCCTTCTGATGATGGACAGAATGGACGTGAGCGAGGAGATCACCCGGGCTTTCAGCCATATTCAACAGTTTCAGGCATGTCTGAACAGTCATGAAGCCGTGGGACGCAAGCTGGATTTTCTGTGCCAGGAGCTCTTTCGAGAGGTGAACACCCTGGCCTCCAAGTGTGCTGATGTGGAGATGTCTCACCTAACAGTAGAGATGAAGTGTGAGATAGAAAAGATCCGTGAACAGGTGCAAAATGTGGTATAGTATATAATTTTTATAGGCATTGGCACAACTGGAGGAGCTGCAATAAAATTAAACTGTTGGGCTTTAAACTTATACTTATGAATGTTTATCTGGGTGCTGAACTTAGCTTAAGAAAACTTGTTGTCAAACGACAGCATAATTGCAGGATCTTGGTGTGGAGTAAATTCAAATGGCTTATTTTTTAGTCTCTGTTTCAAATAGGACTAATTTAGAATTATGTATAAAATTTGGACTTGCAGGTTTTACAAATAGTATAAATGGATTATGGACATATGCAGAAATCCATGAGGGTGATTTTATTTCGTTTTTATATGGAGCCAAAGTTTTCAACCTCTATAAAGTTGTAAAGAAGGAAGCCATATGGCATGCAGATAAAGTTGGTCCATGGCCCCCAGTAACTTTTAGAATGTCTGGAAAAACTTACTATTTCCCTTTTCGTCTTTATTTAAAACCACTTCGCGAATTGATTGAACCTATGGTTAGAGCGGAATTTGCCTATGTAGCAGAAAATTTACTTTTAAGGGGTGGCTATAGAAAAACCCACTTTCAAGCAGACCAAACTACATTGCAATCAGTTTCTCAAATGGGGAATCTCTATGATAAACCAATAGAAAGATTTGCAAGCAATAATTATGAAACATTTATTCCACAGGTTACATGGAATAGGACTCTTATGTCCATACCTGAAGTCTTTCCTTTTCAGGAATTCATTCTTCAGTCTTTAATAAAGCAATGGCTATCTCAGAGTGAGAATTTGCAAACCTTATTTAATTTGATTGAGTTAGATGATTTACAAGCAAAAGATTTCGATGTACTTAGCGAAAAGGCTTTACCTGAAGGTCATATAGATATTCTGATCAAGGATGCCTTTCCCACAGGAGTTTCCAGGAAAATTATTTTAGAAGTTAAATTAAACAAGTGTCAGCCAAAAGATATAAGCCAGTTAGAAGGTTATATGAAGGAGTTAGGAGATGAATGCATACGAGGGGTGTTAATAGCCAAAGAATTTTCCAAAAAGGCCCTTTTAGGGTGTAAAGGGAAAAATATAAAATGTTTTATGTATTCTTTCGACGAAATTAATTTGTCAAAAATATACTCTATTCCTGAACTTAACCGGCGAATTTGTATTAACCCCATAACATGGTAATGAAGGAATAAGAGTATGGCCACGGTGGGGTTAAAGGAATGGGTAATACTTTATGGATATGGTGATCCGCAGTGACTGAAAATGAAATAGCAGGATAACAATAATGGCTTCTAAAAGGATACTGAACATAGGCTTTGGAAATGTAGTGGTGGCGGAACGGATAGTGGCCATCGTAAATCCCGCCTCTTCTCCCATGAAAAGGCTGCGGGAGGAGGCCAAAAACTTAGGTAAACTCATAGACGCCACGGAGGGCAGAAAGACCCGCTCCATTCTGGTGCTGGACAGCGACCACATCGTGCTTTCCGGCCTGCAGGCCGAGACCATAGCCCAACGCCTGACCCAGGAACCTGCCGCCCGACTGGAGGAGGTCATGCAGGGCCGAAGACAGGAGGATACCGGACATGACAAATGAAACACGCATCAGAGGCGATTTGTTTGTGATATCAGCGCCTTCCGGAGCAGGCAAAAGCACTGTATGCCGCCGGGTTTTGAAGGAAATGGACGGCATCGCCTTCTCCATCTCACACACGACTCGAAGCCCCAGACAGGGCGAGGTAAACGGCGTGGATTATCATTTCGTCTCCAGAAAAAGATTTAAGGAGATGATCAACTCAAATGCCTTCATCGAATGGGCGGAGGTACACGGCAATCTGTACGGCACAAGCTATGCAGCCATTGAGAGCCTGCTCGACCAGGGCATGGATGTCATGCTCGATGTGGATGTTCAGGGGAAACGGAACATCTCCCGCATCTTTCCAAGGGCCGTATCCATCTTCATTCTTCCCCCCTCTATGGCGGAGTTAAAAAAAAGGCTCGAATTCAGGGGCACAGACGATGAGGCCACCATAGCGCTGCGGCTTCGCAACGCCGTCCTGGAGATGCGGCAGATCAGCAGCTATGACTTTCTCATAATCAACGACGACCTGAATTCCGCAGTGGAAGACATGAAGGCGGTAATCCGCTCAAGGCGCTGCGCTGCGTCCCGTGTCCTCACAGGGGATTTACCCATCCTGCATGATCTTGAGACAGTGACAGGCGACTAAATGAAAAAAAACAACAAAAACATTCGGGAAAACAGACCCGACCCATCGGCGCCTTTCTGGGTATGGGGCCTGCATGTAATGGAAGAATTTGCAATGACCCAGCCATCCGCCATAGAGGAGGTGAAATTTCTGCCGTCTTTTGAACAAAAGAAGGCAAACGCCCGCTTGATAGCGGAATTGAGGGCAAGGGGGACGCCCTGCAATCTCATACAGGACTTTCAAAAAACAGACATGCCAAAAGACGCCGTGCATCAGGGGATAGCAGCCCTTGTACGGCCGTTCTGGTCCATTGAACTGGAAGATTTGCAGACAATCAACATTGCGCATTCCCCTTCACTCCTTCTCATCTGCGACCAGATTGTGGATCCCCAGAATCTGGGGGCCATCATTCGGGCATCGGTGGCCTTTGGTGTGAATGCGATTCTCCTGCCTGAGCGCTCCACAGCGACCGTTACAGGGGCAGTGGTCAAGGCGTCTTCCGGTGCCATAGCCCATGCCAGGCTGTGCCGTGTGGGCAATCTCGCCGCTGCCATGGAACGGCTCAAGGAATGGGGATTCTGGTTCACGGCATTGAGTCCGGACGGCACTGAACCCATCTGGAACCTGGATTTCCTGCGCAACACCGCCATTGTGGTGGGCGCGGAAGGCCAAGGCGTTCGGGAGCTCATCAAAAAACGCTCCGATTTTACGGCCTACATACCTCAGGCAAAGGGCATAGCATCCATGAATGCAGCAGCGGCTGCATCCGTATGCCTTTATGAAGTCATGCGACAGAGAAGGCTGGCCATGCCAGCCAACACAATTTATTAACATCAGGAGGATACCTTGAACAAACTCACTTCTCACAAGAAATTGACCATAATCGGCGCAGGCGCAGTAGGGGCCGCGGCTGCCCAGTGGGCCGTCTCCCGTTCCAGCGCCCATGAGATTCTGCTCGTGGATGTAGTAGATGGCGTGCCTCAGGGCAAGGCCCTGGATCTTTCCCAGGCAGCCCCCCTCTGCGGCTTTCATGGCAGTGTCAAGGGCAGCTCAGACTTCGCTGACATGGCAGGTTCAGATGTGGTGATCGTCACAGCAGGTCTGGCCCGCAAACCCGGCATGACAAGAGACGACCTGCTGGCCAAAAATGTCCAGATCGTAAAGAGTGTCACAGAAGAAATCGTCAGGCACGCTCCAGAGGCCTGTATCGTAGTGGTGACCAACCCCATCGACGCCATGGTCTATACAGCGTACAAGACCTCAGGACTGCCTCGCAATCGAGTGGTTGGCATGGCAGGCGTCCTGGATTCCGCCCGCTATCGCACATTTATCGCCCAGGAATTGGGGGTCTCAGCCTCCAGTGTATCAGCCCTTGTCATGGGTATTCACGGCGATCACATGCTGCCATTGGTGCGCTTGGCCACAGTAGGAGGCGTACCTGTCACAGCGCTTCTCTCCAGCGAAAAGATAGACGAGATAGTGCACCGCACACAACATGCCGGAGGAGAGATAGTCGGTCTTTTAAAGACAGGGAGTGCATTTTCCACTCCAGGGCTTTCAGCAGTGGAGATGGCCGAGGCCATTCTGCAGGATCAGAAAAAGGTCATGCCATGTGCCGCGTGGTTGAATGGTGAATTCGGCATCAACGGCGTATTTCTTGGCGTGCCTGTGGTGCTGGGAGCGGGCGGCGTGGAACGCATTTTGGAATTTCAGCTGACCGAAGAGGAAAAAGAGGCCCTGGCCGCATCGGTCAAGGCGGTACAGGGACAGGTGGCGGCCACAGGTCTGTAGGACATAGAGAAAATATGTACCGGCTGGCACTGGCATTCCCTCAAGGCCAGGCAAGCGGTTTAAGCCTCGGTATGGAATGGAAAGAATGCATATGATACTGCGCAGGCTCTGCTGTCTTGTGTTGCTGATGGCTGCAACGGCCTGCGCGGCCGTTCAAAGGGAGGTCACGCCACCACTCCCTGCCGGGCCGCAACCCGAACATGCCTTCAATCTGGGCGAGGTCAGGTTTGTGCAGGTCCAGGCGGACCGGATTCCAGCGCTTACCTCACTCTCCAGAGAAGGGCTTAAACGGGCGGCCAACGCCAATCGGACGTTTCTCGAGGCCGCCCTGATAAAACAGACCGGGGCCATGGAAAGGGCGTTTCTGGCCAGGCTTCTAAAGGCCAATCTGACCCTTGAAGCCCTCATAGAACAGCCGGATTGTGATGACATCACTGTTTTCAACCAGAAACTGCATCGGCAATTTGTATTTTATGCCCCTGAAGATACAACCGGACTCAAGGATGCCCCTAAGGACGCGGCCAGCGTTCTGGTAACCGGCTACTTCCAGCCCGAGCTTTCGGCCTCTGAGGTCCGCACACAGGAATACACCTATCCGCTCTATGCTACGCCTTCGGATCTGCTGCAGGCAGACTTGCAGGACTTCGACAAGACCCTGCCTGCCAGGACCATCTTCGGCAGGGTGGTGGGCAATCGTCTGACACCTTATTACACAAGGGCCGAGATAGAACAGGGGGCCCTGCCCGTGAACACCCCTGTACTGGCATGGCTGGCCTCACCTGTGGAAGGCCTCATGCTGCACATACAGGGCTCTGGAATCCTGGTGTTCCCAAACGGCGAAAGACGCTTCGTGCACTATGCGGCAAATAACGGCCACTCGTATCGAAGTGTGGGGAAATGGCTGGTGGAACAGGGGATACTACCCCTGGAGCAGGTCTCATGGCAGTCCATTGAGGCATGGGCAAAGGCCAACCCAGAGCGATTTTTGCAGGCAAGTTTCACCAATCCCCGTTATATCTTCTTTCGCTTCGAGAAAGACGGCCCCCTGGGGGTCACAGGCCGGCGGCTGGAACCCATGCACTCCATCGCCCTGGACAGGGACATCTATGGGCTTGGTGGTCTGTTTCTGCTGTGCATAGACGGCTTTAATGGCGGGCAACCCTTTGCATCCTTGGTCTTTCATCAGGATGTGGGCAGTGCCATTCAGGGCCCGCACAGAGTGGATCTCTATGTGGGAGAGGGGCATGAGGCCGGTAATATGGCAGGAAGACTGAAGAATACCGGCAGGCTTTTTCTGCTGCTTCCACAGGACGGCCCAAATGATTGACAAGGAATTTCATCGGAGTATCCTTATTCATTCAAACTCAAAAAGGAGGAAAGACATGCCAGGCACTCTATCACAAAAGGACTTTGAACGCCTCATAGAGATAGGCAGACCACCCAATATCAAAAGGCTGTTTCCCAACTCCAAGGCCCTTCTGGTCAGCGGCAAGGTGATCGACCGGGCCATGTCGGCCAAGGGCAAGGCCATGACCATTGCCGGCAACGCCAGAAACTCATTTGTCATAAGAGGCGCATTACAGGCGGCGCAACGCGCCAACGCCCCCATCATCATCGAGATCGCCAAATCCGAAGGTGGAAGAGAGGCCTATTGCGCCATCAACTACTGGAATATGGCCAAATATGTGGATCAGCTCTGCAACGAGCTGGCCATCACCGTGCCGGTGGCCATACATGCCGACCACTACGGTATAAAAAAACAGGCGGATGTGGAGATCGCCAAGACAGAGATTCCATCCATGTTCGACGCAGGCATCACCTCCATCGCCATAGATGCCTCTCACATGCCGGACGACGAGAACCTCCTGGCCAACATAGCCCTTAAGGACTATATCCCTTCATGGGCAGGTCTGGAGACAGAAATAGGCGAGATAAAGGGCAAAGAAGGCCTTTCCACGCCGGAAGAGGCCCTGTTTCTTATACAGGGGCTCAATGCCCACGGCATCTTCCCCGACTGGATTGCCCTTAACAACGGCACTACACACGGCCTGGAGGCCAGCAGTCAGGGCATACAGGTAGAATTGACTCAACGAATTCATGAGGCCATAGCGCCATACAAGGTCTCAGGGGCACAGCACGGCACATCAGGCAACAGCTCCGACCGGCTTCGGGAGATCGCTTCCCGCACCCGCACCACCAAGGCCAATGTGGCCACTGCCCTTCAGATGATCTCATGGGGCCTGGAGGTCAATGACTATGGCAACGCCGCTTTGGATGCCAACGGCGAGTTCATCAAGGTTGCAGGAGAAGGCATGGATGAAGGGATGTGGGCCGAGATGAAGGCCTATGCCCAGGCCAAGGGCTATAAAAAAGGTGATTACAAAAAACTCAATCTCCCCTTTGAAAATAAGCTCTTGGCCCAGCCCAAAGAGATACGGGAACGCATGGCAAAGCGGGTGGAGGACTTTGTGTACAGGCTGCTCACAGAGGTCTTCAACGCCCAGGACTCGGCTGGCTTTGCCTATGAAGCCATTTTCAAGGCCGGTTCCTTTGACTTGGGGCCAAAGTCCCAGCAGATGGAGTCGCCCGCTGACTGGACAGAGGACAAGATTCGCGCAAAGGCCAAGACCCTTCAGCCTGACAAGGGGCCCAGCGGCAACTTCGACGATTAAGAAGCCATATGCGCATCATAAGCGGGGCCGCCAAGGGTCGCAGACTGGCGGCTCCCAAAGGCCTTGACATTCGCCCCACCACGGACTTTGTAAAAGAGGCCATGTTTCAGCTGCTGGAGAACCAAATGGCTCAACCCTGGCAGGAATGCACTGTCCTGGACCTGTTTGCAGGAAGCGGCGCCCTGGGTATCGAGGCCCTCTCCAGAGGGGCTGCCCACTGCATCTTTTTAGACTCTTCCTTCAAGGCCGCCACATTGATTCAGCGCAATCTTCAAATCTGTGGTGAACCGTTTTGTCTGCCTCACAGGGCAACGGTGTGCATCACCGATTTATTTCGCCTGAAAGGGGGCGGTAGCCGACTGTTATGGGCACACAGGCCATTTCAGGTCATTTTTGCAGACCCGCCCTATGAAACCGGGCTTTCCCTTGCCACAATCCATTTTGTGCTGGAAAATGACCTCTTGGGCCCAAATGGCATACTGGTGGTGGAGGAACGCAAGGGAATTGAGGTGGCGATGGAGCCACCTTTGCTGAAAAAAGGCGGACTGATAGCTTTAGATAGGCGCATTTATGGGGATACGGCGCTGTGGTTTTACCAAAAGGATGATGAAACCCAGAAAAATAACAGCAAGAGGCAGCATATTTATATGGCCGGAATTGAAATTAAGGATATGGAACAAAAAGAGATGGGGTGAGTGATGGGATTCGAACCCACAGCCTTCGGGGCCACAACCCGACACTCTAACCGTTGAGCTACACCCACCATCGCTCGCTATCGTTTGTTGGCCTGAGTTTTATACCTTAAAATGAGTTGGATTGTCAATAGTCAGAAAAACACCAAACTCCGTGATTGAATCTAAAAAACAAAAACATACCGGGACGCAGAGACGGCAGCGGGGGGCATTTGTTCCATGCGGCGCATAACTGCCCTCCATGGCAGTGATGCGCCGTCGGCGCCCTCCATGGCGCCTATTCCACAAACACCCCCCGCTGCCGCCTCTGCGTCCCTGCGGAACCCCATGTCTATAATGGGTCCTCTATCCCTTTTTCTTGTAATCCCCTGAACGGAGGATTAACCGACGCTTTTGATAATAAAAATCGTAGAATTGGCTTTCACCTTCCTGTTAACTACAGTTCAAAAGAAAGGCCATGTGTTTTTTTAAACGACTTCTCATGTGGTGCATGGTATCCTGGAGGGGCGAGGGTAGCCGGTGTTTGTGGAATAGGCGCCACGAGGGCGCCGGCCCCACATTACCGCCATGGAGGGCGGTTATGTGGGGCATGAAACAAATACCGGCTGCCCTCGCCCACAAAAATAAAATTGTTTTTTTACATTATGACAAATTCAATTACGAAATTTGGGAACCCATAACCATTGATGAAAGAAGGTCACACACAACAACCCTTATCACCCTGTCTTACACCCTTTGAGGTACGAGGCTTGAAAGTGGATTTTCCTGTTCTACTTGCACCATTGGCAGGCATCACAGACTACCCCTTTCGAAGGCTCGCCCTGGAATTCGGGGCCGGGCTTGTGGTCACGGAGATGCTGGCATCCCAGGCCATGATACGCCGAAATCAAAAATCCCTGCTCATGACCAGCTCCCTTGGTCAGGAGCGGGCTTTGGCCCAGATATCCGGTGCAAATCCACAGATCATGGCAGAGACAGCCCGTTTTTTGCAGGACATGGGGGCCATGGGTATTGACATAAACATGGGCTGCCCTCAGCCCAAGGTGGTCAAGACTTGCGCCGGTGCCGCTCTGATGCAGGATGAGCGGCTGGCAGGCCGAATTATGGAAGAGGTTAGAAAGGCGGTGGGCATACCTCTATCGGTCAAGATGAGATTAGGATGGGACATGAACAGCATAAACGCCCTAAACATCGCCCGCATTGCCCAGGAAAGCGGGGTGGACTTCATTACCATTCATGCCCGCACTCGAAGCCAGATGTTTTCAGGAAGGGCGCAGTGGGAGCTCATTCGGCCCATCAAGGAGGCCATAAAAATACCTGTGATAGCCAACGGAGACATCACAGACCTCAAAAGCGCTACGGAGTGCCTGCTGGTCTCAGGGGCGAATGGCTTGATGATCGGCAGGGCTGCCCTGGGACGGCCCTGGCTGTTTGCCAGACTCAAGGCATATTTTGACACAGGAGACATCACACCGCCTATGACCATCGGCCAACAGCGTGAGGTGGTCATGCGGCACCTTCAGGCACTCTTGGATTTCTATGGCATGCCCACTGCTGTCTGGATGGCCAGAAAGCACCTCGCCTGGTATTCAAAGGGCCTGCGGAATGCCGCAGGTTTTCGAGACAGAATCAATCGCATAGAGGACTGGCAGGAACTCTTATTCGCTGTGCAGACATTTTATGAAGCCCTGGAGGAGATATGAAGAATGCGCCAAAGGCCATAGCCTTTATAGGATGGCACAATTCGGGTAAGACCACTCTACTTCGTCAGGTCCTGAGAGAATTGGTGCAACAGGGCTACCGGGTCGGCGTCATGAAATCCACAAAGGATGAATCCGCATTTATGGACAGGCCCGGAACCGATAGCTTTCTCCATCGGGTGGACGGGGCCAGTTCTGTGGCCTTGATTGGGCCGAAGGAGGTCTTTTTTCGCTCAGACAACCTGCAAGAGCCCTTTGAGGACCTCAAAAACCGCCTTTTCCCTGATGTCAATCTGGTGCTGGCTGAGGGATTCAAGCATGTCTCACACCTGCCCAAGATAGAGGTCACACGCTCGGCCATCTCCACAGAACCACTGCGCCAACACATACCCAATGTGGTGGCGGTGGTGGCTGACTATGAGGTGGATTTTCCCGTCAAGTTCCATTTCAGCCAGGTGCCGGCATTGGTGAGTTTCATCAGGCAGTTTTTACAGGTTAACGCACTGTAAGAGACGCATTTGCAATTCACCCCCTGCTGTTGTTACGCAAAAGTGACTGCCGTTTGTTGCTGTTACCAGGTTGATTCACTGTTCTGGGAATTACCTGAACAAAAATGTCAAGAATAAAAAAACGTCCTGCCAGTGCGGCAGGACGTTCATGCAGTTGAAGATGAATTTGAAGATAAAAGATTTTTAGTTTGACATCAAACGAACCGCAACAGGTATTAATCCATCACATGCAACAGGTACGGTCAAGGTCTGAGGCTGATATCCATCAGCAGTAACACTTATATCCGCAGTACCTTTGGAAACCCCCTGAAACCTGGCTATACCATCTTCGTCTGTATTGGTTGAGCCCTTGGGAGCCGCACTCACGGTTACATTGGGCAGAGGATTACCTTTGATATCCGCCACCTGCACCCTTACAGTATTTTTGCAGTCAGCGCTGACAACCTCTTTGATTCTGAAGGTATAATTCAAAGGGTCCCAAACAAAATTGGCATCTATCCCTGTCAACGAGGCGGGGTTATTGGTTTGAGGGTCTGTCCAATTGGCTGTAATGCCGCTGCACTGCACCATATCAGGCACTATGGCCTTACAGGTGGCATTCTGCAGACTGATATCTATCTTGAGCGGATCAGCAAGGGCAAGGGAACCAATAAAAAGAGACATCAAAATGCCAAGGAGCACAATATATTTATTGCATATGCGAATCATGGTTGTCCTCCTTTTATGGTTTTACGCAAAAACCGTTGCTGCTACACACAAGACCAGTTGCACATTCACTATCCTTATGGCACACGCTCTGACCTTCGCTGCATGGGCCGCACACTGCACAATATGTCAATGTACCTTCTTGCAACTGACAACCACCACCAGAAGAACTGCTGGTAGTACCGCTGCTCGTAGATGAAGAAGAGCTACTCAGTAGCAGATCAAGCGGATTAGTGCCGCTGGAGGTAGAGGATGTAGAGGTAGAACTGGAGGAGGAAGAGCTGACCCCACCGCCGAAATTCCCGGAGCTTGTTGAAGAAGACGTGGAACTAGTAGAAGAGGTGGAAGAACTGCTTGAGCTGGATGTACATACATCCACGCCCTTATCAAATCCATATGAAGGCCCGACATCTTTGGTACACTTAAGACCGGGTTGACATTCATCGTCGGAATCACAATCACCTTGACCTGCACTACATGGGTTTTGTTTAGAGCAGAAATCCCAATCGCCTACAGATACTGCGGCTGCATGGACCGCAAAGGACAAAAGGCCTATTGCGGCTAAATAAAAGATATTTTTAAGAGACATGATGAACCTCCCGAATAGAGGGAAACGAAGAAGGAAGAATAGATAAAACTAATTATCAAAAAATCTTTTGTGCACGGCATTACACCGTGCACAAAAGTTAATACTGATTATCAAAATTAGCTCTACTTCTTGTTAGGAGCCAACTGATAGGTACAATTATCAACGGCAACACCACCAGCCGTTACAACACTGCAATCGAATGTAGCAGGCACCCAAGTCAGGTCATAAGCGGCCTGCAGATAAGATGGTATCACAGCCGAACCAGCATAACTGACAGCAGTAGTGCCATCATAAGCTGTTCCGCTCTGCTGCACAGAGGCATCCGTCAACTTGACACGCACCCAACCTTCTGCGAAGGGCGGAGTGAGCTGACCGATGTACACCTCTTTCTCTATCTTGGCCCCTGGAGGTGCAGGAGAGTAAATAGTAGTGGTAGTAGTAGTATTCTCCTGGAGGTCATAGATATTCTGTGCGATACTTGTGCCATAGTCCTTGCTCAGGTCACATGCATCAGGACTGCTCAGCACGCCGTCACAATCAGAACCACCGCTCAGGCAGCAGCTCAGCTTGACAGGGAAGTTAAAGACTGCAAAGGTGGAATTGCTGGCATCATTCCTGTATGGGATATGTATAGCACTCTTCGCAATGGCTGAACGCACTTCAACCGCACTGTTATAGCCATAATTATCCCAACGGGTCTCTTCAAATACTGAAACCCTCTGAGTGTTGCAGTTATTGGCCAAGGCAGTAGCGACCATGGGCATCACAAGATTCATGCTCGGGTCCTTAACCTCTTCCACGCCAGCCAAGACATTCTGGCTTGGGTAATATCTCATACCATAGATTTTATCAGAATAAGTGACCTGCATGGTGCCTGAATTAACGCAAGTTGCATGGCCCCCCATTGGGTCAGACAAAAATGACAGGCCGCTTGTACCATTATATAAGGTGCCATATGCCGTTTGGATAAGACCCTTGCTGATAGGGCCGGTAAGGGTGTTGTTATTGCTGTCAGTAAAGGTCATGGCGGCGACACCATAAACCTCTACATAACCAACGCTGGCATCATAGCCGTTACATGTAGTGGCCATGCCAACATTTAAAGGCACCTCTGGAGAGCTGTCATCAGTGCTGACGATCTTGGTGGTACCGTTGGCATCAACAATATCGGCAGTCCACTCATCGTTGGGGGAGAGATAGATAAAGAAGTCCCTGGATTCGCAGCTCGTATTGGGCTCACGGAACACCACCTTGGCCACCACACTGTAAGTGGAAGAGGTATTCACCACCCGCAGATTGGTCTTCACGGTTCCACCAACGGCATAAATCGGATAGATAAGGGCGTCACCAACACCGTTTCCGGCCTGATATACGTGGAAATCGGCATCATACGCCTGGGAAGGAGAGGCAAACAAACAAGCCGCTGCACCAAGGGCAGCACCACAACCAAAAAGCTTTTTCAGATTCATTACAAACCTCCTTTAGGATTTATTGAAAAAATAAAAAACAGCAAAAACAATACCACAACAACCTACGACAAAAACATCAAATTTTCTCTCGCCTTAACCCTGGACTCACCTCCTTTACAAAGGATTTTATAAAGTAATTCTATCCCAAAAAAGAAAAAATGCAAGATAAAAATCACTACTTGATTTGAGATATAGCAAAAAACAGGCCACAATGCAATCTATAAGAAATTATCCAAGATGGGCAATTTCCAGATGTGATACCATTTACCGCCCACCTTCAACCAACGATCCCTTGGATATAAGGTCTCTTCTTTGCCGGTGCGCTTGTCCGGAAAGACACAGGTGATGGAGACATCCGCCACCTGGTCATGCGCCATAGTGATGCCTGTAACCTGCACGGAAACAGGCTTGGGCGCCCTGGCATAGCGGTCCATAAAGGCCTCTTTGGTGTATCTCCACCTCAAGTGCGGGGCCTCCATCTCGTAAATTGTGTTCCAATCCAGCCTGGCCCGAGCAGCCCAGTAGTGAATGAAGGCATTTTTCAAATCCTTGGGCAATTTTTCTTCCACCCCTGGAGCGAATGAGATGATCTGGGCCCCTTCAGGTGTACGGGAACAGGAGACCATTTGAAGAACGAAGCAGAGGGCACAGAGGCACAAGACAAGATTGGCTGTTTTTGACCAGCGGTTGGCTGTAATACTGCAACGCATCATGACAAGCTCCTAATTTCCGGAGATGGGGGCAATGGGGCTGTCCCAGCCCTCTTTTGCCAGTTCCGTCCACTCGAAACCGTATTTCTTAACCAGCTCTTCCGCATATTTTCTGAGCACTTCGTCCTTTTTTGCTCCGGCGATTTTGTCGTAAAGGGCCTTGTCATTCTTTACATCCGCAAAGGATCTGTGACTTTCAGGCACTATCTTGTTGACTCTGAAGACATAATAAAAACCGTTTATCTCCACAGGGCCTGCAATGCCGTTTTCTTTTATGTCAGAGAGGGCATTTTTGATCTCGGGCCTGAGGTCCGTCTCTTTTATCAGCCCCATCTTACCCTCTTTTTGCCGGAATACAGGGTCCATGCTGGTCTTTACCAAATCAGAAAAGGCATCCGGGCGTTGCTGCAGCTGCTGCACGGCAGCCTGCGCCTTTTCCTGATTGTCGAAGATGAGACGGGACAGGTCAAACTGTTTGGGCGTCTTGTAATCCTCGATATGAGAAAGGTAATAAGACTCCAGCACGGCATCATCGATCTTGAGATTTTTTTGCAGGTAGTCATCTGCAAATGCCTTGGCAAGCCTGTTTTCCTTCAAAAGCTCCAGCTCGACAGCAAGGTCCTTGTCCTTTGGCAGGATCTGCGTCTCGGCCTCTTTAGCAAAGAGCCTCTGCTGAAGCATGACACGCAACATCTCTTTTTTAGGCGGAATCACCTCCTTGGGCACCATGCGGTTTTTGAAGACCTCGGCCTCTTGGGCGGTAATGCTGACTCCATTTCCCTTGCCATACAGGTCATTTTCTGCAAGGGCGGGCTGAGCAAGGGAAGAGGCCAGAAATGTCAAACAAGCGGCACTGAAAATGGTTTTATAGCGTAAGCGCATAATACAACTCCTGAATAAAAGTCAACTTAAATCGATGAGCAATGGATATATATTAACAGAATGGGCAAGTGGGGGCAAATCTAATGACACTCGACGGAGATGTCAAT
The DNA here is from genome assembly GCA_028695735.1 of Deltaproteobacteria bacterium. Taxonomy (GTDB): domain Bacteria; phylum Desulfobacterota; class Dissulfuribacteria; order Dissulfuribacterales; family DYLC01; genus JAQVIJ01. Next base: position 24,819 of record JAQVIJ010000001.1, read on the forward strand.
CTCAAAGACAAGGGTGTCATCCACAGGATATGTCTTCAAAAAGGATTGATTGCAGGCATCATATCTGATAGAGGAAAATCGAGGGGCGGAAAAACAATAGGCACCATTTTTATCCGTTATGGCCAACAGGGTTTGGTCATGGGATTTGTTTATGGGCATATTGGAGGCAGGTGAGGTCATAAACTCTATGGGTGAGTAATAGGGATTGGCCCAATTTTTATTTACATGGCCGCACTGAAAGATATAAGGGCTCTCAATGGAAGGTCTGGCCATTATAAGGGAGGCGAGATAGACATAGAGCCTCACACCATTCAGCTCCAGTTGGGTTACACCGAAAACCGCACCAACCTCCAGGAAACGGGAGTCCGCAAAGGGTGGTTGCTGTTTCAAGAGGTCATTCCAGATGTATTCCAAGGCATCGCTGGGATTTAACGGAAAATCCAGCACCAAACCGCTGATCCCTTCAAAGATGAGACCTGCATTCAGGTCTGTCATGGGCTGATCTGATGGTAATTGCAAGGAGTAGCCTGCCGCTATAGCCCTGAGGCGGGTATCTCTGCCATCGGGGTCTGTGTTGGAGAAATAAAGCCGATTGACCATGTCTTGGCAGTGGGCATCAGCGACATGATTTAATTTTTCATTTAGTAGGAGGGGAAAGGCGCCAGCTTTCTCTCTCAGTTGAGCTGTGCGTTGAAGCAGTTGGTTAGAGCCATCTGAAATGGATATGAATTGTGAGGCGGCCCATGCCCCTTCTGCCGAAATGAACACAATGAATATAAAGAGATATGTGATTGGCGTGAAGTATTTCATGCCTTTTAATAAAGCAACTATTATGCCAAACAGTATATTGCCATATCGCCATATGAAGGAATAAAAGAAAGGACAAAAGGACAGATACATTTCTGAACAACTTTTTTAATTAAATCTCTTGGAAAATGAAAACAAAAACAAAAGGACAGACACATTCCTGAACAACTTTTTTAATTAAATATCTTGGGGCGGCAGCGGTGAAGCATTTGTTCCATGCGGCGCATAACTGCCATCCTTGGCAGGATGCGCCGCCGGCGCCCTCCTGGCGCCTATTCCACAAACACTTCACCACTGCCGCCCTTTTCATCCCTGCGGAACTCCATGTCCATCACGGATGCCCTATCCATTCCTCATGTAATTCCACTCGTATTGACCTATTTTTATAATGAGCGGCATTTCTGCCAATAAAAAACGTGGAATTGGCCTTACCCTCTGTTAACCAAAGTTCAAAGGGTCTATGTCTTTTTTAAGCGGCTTCTGAGGTAGAATGTGGAGGTGGGGAAGGGCGAGGGCAGCCGGTGTTTGTGGAATAGGCGCCAGGAGGGCGCCGGCCCCACATCACCGCCATGGAGGGCGGTTATGTGGGGTATGAAACAAATATCGGCTGCCCTCGCCCGGATATTGAATTATCATCCTGTATTAAAACTGAAAAATCGACAAGCACGATGAGACAGAAGGGAAAAACAGAACAAGGGCAGATACGTTCCTGAATAACATTTGAATGAATACAAAAAAGACATCATTTTTTGGGGGGGCGGCAGCGGTGAAGCATTTGTTCCATGCGGCGCATAACTGCCCTCCATGGCAGGATGCGCCGCCGGCGCCCTCCATGGCGCCTATTCCACAAACACTCCACCACTGCCGCCCTTCTCGCCCCTGCGGAACCCCATGCCCAGAACGAATGGCCTATCCATTCCTACTGCAATCCCACAAATAACGAATTGACCTGCTGGAATAATGAACCTAGCCTTCTGATAATAAAAATCGCTGGCTGAACCGGCATTTCTGCCAATAAAAAACGTGGAATTGGTTTTTTACCCTCTGTTAACCAAAGTTCGAAGGATATACGGTGTGTTGAAGCGTTGTTTATGATTGGGCGTGGGTTGCAGGAAGGGTGTTAACCAAAGTTCAAAGGGTCTATGTCTTTTTTAAGCGGCTTCTGATGTAGGATGTGGAGGTGGGGAGGGCGAGGGCAGCCGGTGTTTGTGGAATAGGCGCCACGAGGGCGCCGGCCCCACATCTCCGCCATGGAGGGCGGTTATGTGGGGCATGGAACAAATATCGGCTGCCATCGCCCAGACATTGAATTATCACCATGTATCAAAACTGGAAAAAACAACAAGCACAATGAGACAGAAGGGAAAAACAGAACAAGGGCAGATACGTTCCTGAATAACATTTTTAATGAATACAAAAAAACATCATTTTTTTTTGGGGGCGGCAGCGGTGAAGCATTTGTTCCATGCGGCGCATAACTGCCATCCCTGGCAGGATGCGCCGCCAGCGCCCTCGTGGCGCCTATTTCACAAACACTTCACCACTGCCGCCCCTTCTCGGCCCTGCGGAACTCTATGTCCAGAACGGATGGCCTATCCATTCCTACTGCAATCCCACTGATAACGAATTGACCTGCTGGAATAATGAGCCGGCACTGCTGCCAATAAAAATCGCTGAAAATCGCTGGCTAAACCGGCACTTCTGCCAATAAAAAAAGTGGAATTGGCCTTTACCCTCTTTTAACCAAAGTTCGAAGGATATACGGTGTTTTGAAGCGTCGTTTACGGTTGGGCGTGGAGGTGGGGAGGGGTGTTAACCAAAGTTCAAAGGGTCTATGTCTTTTTTAAGCGACTTCTGATGTAGGATGTGGAGGTGGGGAGGGGCGAGGGTAGCCGGTGTTTGTGGAATAGGCGCCACGAGGGCGCCGGCCCCACATCACCGCCAAGGAGGGCGGTTATGTGGGGCATGGAACAAATGCCGGCTGCCCTCGCCCAGACATTGAATTATCACCATGTATCAAAACTGGAAAAAACAACAAGCACGATGAGACAGAAGGGAAAAACAGAACAAGGGCAGATACGTTCCTAAATAACATTTTTAATGAATACAAAAAAGACATCATTTTTTTGGGGGCGGCAGCGGTGAAGCATTTGTTCCATGCGGCGCATAACTGCCCTCCATGGCAGGATGCGCCGCCGGCGCCCTCCTGGCGCCTATTTCACAAACACTTCACCACTGCCGCCCCTTCTCGGCCCTGCGGAACTCCATGTCCATCACGGATGCCCTATCCATTCCTCATGTAATTCCACTCGTATTGACCTATTTTTATAATGAGCGGCACTTCTGCCAATAAAAAATGTGAAATTGGTCTTTTACCCTCATGTTAACCAAAGTTCAAAGATATAAGGTTAGACAAGGAGTTATTGCCTTTATGGCAACTTCAATCACGAAATTTGGGCTATTCAATATCTTGAACAATGTCGTCAAACTCTGTAAAACGTGGGCATTAAATTTCAGGTGTTATTCTAATAAATAGTAAGTCGAGGAAACACGACATGATGCCTAACAAAAAACTCATGACCGCCTTTATGATTGCAACCATTATGCTCATAGGGCTTTTTGTACGATTGGATGGCCTGATGGAATGGAACAAGCAACCTGATCGTGCATTTTTCCAAGGCCAGCCCCTCTCCACCACCTTCGATGCCCCTTATTATCTTGCGTTGGCAAGGGATCTGGCTCACGGAGAATACGAACGATTCAGCCAAATGCGGGCGGTGCCAGCCAACCCGCTACCGCCCACACCGCCGCCGTTGCTTTCAGTAATGGCGGCGGCCCTTACAAAACTGGGCATGAATCTGAACTGGGTCGGCGCCTTGCTGACGCCTTTTCTGGCGCTGCTTTTGGCCCTTCCCATGTATGGCATCGGCAGCCTGCTTTTAAGCCGTACCTCAGGGCTGGCCGCAGCCATAGTAGGTCTCCTCGCCTTCCCTTTTGTGGCCAGAAGCAGCATCGGGTGGTTTGACACCGATTCGTTAAACCTGGTCTTTGTATGGTCGCTTTGTTTTTTGGCCATCTATATCTTGAAAAGAGACGGTATGAGGCGCTACCTGGCCTGGGGCTGTTATGTGATTTTGGGATTGCTCTTTGTATGGTGGTGGGATCAGGCCAGAAAGGTTGCCGCCGTTCTTGCCATACTGCCCGCTGTCATGACATTCCCAGTGTTTTTGTGGCGTCTGCGCAAGGAAAAGACATTTTATGCAGCCCTCACAGGCATGGCTGTGCTGACAGGCATATTGGCCTATCTTGCAGTCCATTGGGGGCTGGTCGCAGAAGCTCTTCAGAAATATGGCTATATCTCCAAACAAGGGGGGTTACTGCCCAACATCGGCGTCAGTATCTCGGAACAACAGACACAAGACCTCATGACAACCCTGGCCTCAGCCACAGGAGAGACCTTGGCCCCGTTTTTGGCGATTCTCGGATACCTTGCATGGTTGATACGCAAAAGGGACCTGTCGGCCCTTCTGGTGTTAACAGTGCCTGTAGGGCTTGCATGCCTCAGCCTTTTTGCATACCGTTTTCTCATATTTGCAGGGCCTGCCATTGGTCTTGGAATCGGCATGTGCTGTTTTGAACTCCTGAAGCTTTCAGAAAAAAGACCTGTATTGCGCTATGCAGCCATAGCCCTTCCTCTTTTGATATGTGTAAAACCTGTATATCTTGCGAATAAACAGGTGATTTGGCCGTCTGAGCAGCCGTATATCCTGGAAGGCATGGTGGAAGCGAAAAAAGTGACTCCTGCCGATGCCATAATATGGACCTGGTGGGATCACGGCCACAATCTCATCTATTGGGCGGATAGGGCCGCCGTCAGTGATGGACAGTTCCACGGCGGATTTAGAACAGTGGCCAATGCCATACCTTATACGGCGAATGATGCACGGCTTGCCGCAAATTTCATGCAATTTTTCGTGACCAGGGGTGAAGACGGTTTCAACACCATCATACAGGCCATACAGACAAAAGAGGACGAAGCAAGGCGAATGGCGGAGGCCATCTCATTTTTGAAGCGAGTCCTTGCGGCAGGGCCAGACGAGGCCAGAGAGATCATAAAGGAACAGGGGCTTAAATCAGTAGCCGACATGAATTCCATCGACAAATGGCTGGCATTCTTCTTTCCTTCAGTTTCACGACCCCTATATTTCTTCACAGATAAACGCACCAGCCATGTGCTTTCCTGGATCTTTTATTTTGCCACATGGAATCCCGTAACAAAAACCGGCGGAACGGCCATATACGAACCATTTACAGGGCTGTCGGAGTCATCCTCAGGGTTTCTGACCTCCCAGGACGGCCACACAAAGGTAGATCTGACCGCAGGCAGCATAGATTCCGGCCAAAATCACGGCATGTTACTCTTTTCTCATGAATGTGGAAAAGAAAAACGGTTTTATGGCAGGCCCATAGGCCATGTATTTTTGTACAACTCCGAGGACGGAACTGGCGCAATCATGAGCGACAATCTGGCCGACTCTGTGTTCAATCGCCTGTTTGTATGCAAAGAAGGGATGGAACCTTACTTCAAGCCCATACTCACGGGAAATACGGCATATCAGTTGTGGGAGGTAAGGGGAGACCGCATCCCAAATGCGAAGGAATAGGTTACAGCAGGCATTCTCACTCCCGCCATCCATGCTCTCCGACGAGTTTGACGAATCTGACGCCTGTGATGGTCTCCTGCGTGATGCGGCCTGCGGACTTATGAACGCGCACCAGGGTCTGAGAGAATTCATCGCCCACTGGAATGACCATTACAGCCGAGTCTGCCAACTGCTCTAACAAGGGTTCAGGCACATAAGGGGCACCTGCTGTGACCAAAATGGCATCATAGGGCGCATTTTCCCGCCAACCCCATGTGCCGTCATCCAGTTTGATATGCACATTGGAATAGCCCATGCCGTGCAGTATGGTTTTGGCGCGAAAGAGCAGGGCTGATATGCGCTCCACACTATAGACAAAGCGGCTGAGCTCGGCCAGAATAGCAGTCTGATAACCAGAACCAGTGCCGATCTCCAAGACCTTTTCATGGCCCTGAAGCCCTAAAAGTTCGGTCATGAGGGCAACGATATAGGGCTGTGAGATGGTCTGGCCGTGGCCGATGGGCAGGGGAAAGTCGCTGTAGGATTGATCCCTCAATGCCTCATCCACAAACAAGTGCCTGGGCACCTTGGACATGGCGGCCAGGACCCGTTCATCCCGAATGCCGCGAGCGGCGAGCTGCTGGCTCACCATGCGTTCTCTGGCTATGCGAAATTGGTCAGGCATGATTTCAAATCACTTCACGACAGGACGTTTCTTTTGAACGATATGCCGTTTTATCAGCGGCTGGGCACTGGCACATAATACTGGGCACTGCGCACCCGGCCGTTTTCCAGGACCACCATCAAGGCCTCTACCTCAGGATGAGTGAAGCGCTCAGAAAAGGGCAGTTTGTGCCAAAAGTGCCTGCGGACCTCATAGTAGTGCCATTCTTCCTGGCCTGAGGCATTGGTGCGAGTGGCGTTTGGAGGCCCCAACATGCGCAGCACATCCTCCTGGCTCTGGCCAGGCTCTATGAGGGAGGCGTCTATGGCCAGATGATGCCTGGGCGTGCCGGCACAGGCGGTAAGGACAAGGACAAGAAAGAGAAAGAGGCCGGCCTCTTTCAACCATCTGAGTTCAATGGGTTGTGACGGGGTCATAAACGGTTTCATGATTGTAAGTTACCATGCCTTGGGCTTAAAGTCATTGTCATTTCGAATGACGACGTAAGCTATTCACAAAAATTTGACATGTCAAGCCAAATTGCCTCATGCCTCCTGAATCACCACAGCCACGGCCATCTCCTTTTCATGGCTGATGGTGAGATGCAATTTGACGCCAAATAGAGACAATCTATTGATGGCACTGGGGGAAAGGGTGAGAAGCGGCCTGCCATGCCTGTCCCTGTGAATCTGCATGTCCTGCCAGGAGATAGGCCCAATTCCGCAACCCAATGCCTTGGCGCAGGCCTCCTTGGCAGCAAACATCCCTGCAAACGCCGTGGCAGGCCGCACCTTCGCCCTGGCATAGGCCATCTCCTCTTGAGAGAAGATGCGATGCAAAAAATGCTCGCCCCAGCGGCCGATGAGGCCTTCGATGCGTGAAATAGAGACTATGTCCACACCAAGACCGCAAATCATGGGCCTAAAACCAATGCAATGACGGCAAATGGCCAACACATGCTTCAGAATGCCTACAGCGGAACGCCGCTCTTCACAAGTGAGAGCATCTCCCGCACCGCCCGTTCCAGACCTACTAAAGCAGCCCTGGCTATCACAGCGTGACCGATGCTGAACTCGTCTATGAAACTTACGGCTGCAAGCCGCGTCACATTCCGATAATTCAGGCCATGACCGGCATGCACGCGCAGCCCTGTCTCAGCCGCAAGCCGCACTGCCTCGAGAATGCGGTCGAACTCCTCGTCCTGTTGTGAAGGCGATGGGGCGTCTGCATATCGGCCTGTATGTATCTCCACGCAATCCGCCTGCACATTTGCAGCGGTTCGAATCTGTTCCTCCTCAGGATTTATGAAGAGGCTCACGGGAATCCCTGCCTCATGCAGGCGTGAGACGGCCCTTTTGACCGTATCCCTGTGGGCTATCACGTCCAGACCGCCCTCTGTGGTGAGCTCCTGACGCCTTTCCGGCACAAGGGTCACCACATCAGGTCTAATTTCACAGGCGATGGAGAGCATCTCCTCTGTGGCCGCCATCTCCAGATTGAGCCTGGTCTTGACCGTCCTGCGCAAGAGCTCCACATCCCGATCCTGAATGTGCCGCCTGTCCTCTCGCAAATGCACCACAATACCATCCGCACCCGCCAGCTCCACCAGAGAGGCCGCTGTCACAGGATCCGGCTCATTCCCACCTCTGGCCTGTCGAATGGTGGCGATGTGATCCACATTTATACACAGGTCTGCCATGTTATTGCCTCCGTTCAATAGATTCTTGAGTCTGGATTCCCTCTGCCGCATTTGCACAGCCGATTGTTCATCCTCGTGGTCTTCACCCAAAATATGTGCAAGACCGTGTATGAGCAAGTCCTCCATACGCAAATTCAGGGGGACACCGCTTTGTGCCGCCTCTTTCGCCGCAGTTTCCACTGAGATAACAATATCTCCCAATACAAAATCCGGCCCGGCTGCAAGGAGATCATCTGCTTGCTGGGCAAAGGATATGACGTTAGTGGGCCAGGGCCGATTGAACCACCGGCCGTTTATGGCCGTTATGCCCTCATCTGTGGTCAACAATATGCTGAGCTGGGGTTCGTGTTTAAGGGCAAAAGAAGCGGACAGCTCATCAGATTTTTGCAAAAAAACCGGTAGGCGGGCCAAAAGCGCCTGTGCCTGCCTTTCAAAGGCCAATCTGTTGAAGTTTTGAACCCCAAATGCCTCATCTGTAATGAAAACAGGCATTGCGATCAGTCCCTTTGCCCTGCCGTGAGGGCGGCAGGTCTATCTGTCTTGCGGTGGCTGTCCGCCTCTTCATAGGCCTGAATGATGCGGCTTACCAGCTTGTGCCGCACCACATCCTGTTTGGAAAAAAAGATGAAGGCGATACCCTCGATAGCCTGAAGTATGTCCCTGGCCTCCACCAGACCGGACACCTGGCGCTCCGGCAGGTCTATTTGAGTGACATCCCCTGTGATCACTGCCTTGGAGCTGTAACCCAGACGTGTCAGAAACATCTTCATCTGCTCGGTGGTGGTGTTTTGTGCCTCGTCCAAAATGATAAAGGCGTCATTTAGGGTGCGGCCCCTCATAAAGGCCAACGGCGCCACCTCTATCACACGCTTTTCTATCAGGCTCAAGACCCGCTCGAAGGGCAACATGTCGTAAAGGGCGTCGTAAAGGGGCCGCAGGTAGGGATTCACCTTTTCCGCCAGGTCACCCGGCAAAAAACCCAGTTTTTCACCGGCCTCCACTGCAGGTCTGGTCAGGATGATGCGCTTTACACGATCCTTCAAAAGGGCTGAGACCGCCATGGCCATGGCCAGATAGGTCTTGCCTGTACCGGCAGGGCCTATACCGAAGACGATGTCGTTTTCATGAATAGCCTCTATGTATTGCGTCTGATTCAGGGTCTTGGGCGCTATGAAACGCTTGCCTGAAACCACCAGGGCCTTTTCGTTAAAGGTCTTGCGCAGGTCTGCGTTTTTGTCCTCCTTTACCAGCTGAATGGCGTGCTCCACATCCCTTTTGCCCAGAATGCGGCCGTCTTCCACCAGCTCGTACAGCCCGCGTATGGTCTTGTCCGAGAGCTGCACATCCACAGGTGCACCCACTATTGTGAGCTCGTTACCTCTTGCGGTGATGTTCACCTCAAAGGCCTTTTCTATGGACTTGAGATGAACGCCCTGTTCACCACAGACCTGAGGGGCAAGGGCATTGTCGTGCAATATTACGACCGACTGCGTCAAACGGCTCGAAGCTGCTCTGGGGGCTGCCATGACTCAGTTTGTTTTGGATAAACTGCGGGAACGCTCTGTGGCAGCGCGAACCGCATCCATGATAGCTGCGCGAAATCCCCTGTTTTCCAGGGCATACAACCCTTCTATGGTGGTGCCGCCGGGGCTGGTCACCATGGCCGTCAGATCAGCAGGTGATTTCCCTGTTTCAAGGCACAAAAGTGCCGAGCCGAATACGGTCTGTACGGAAAGCATGGCGGCCACATCCCTTGAAAGCCCTTCACGCACACCTGCATCTATCAATGCCTGTATAAAGGTGAATACATAGGCAGGCCCGCTTCCGCTCAGACCGGTTACAGCATTCAAAAGCTCCTCTGACAAGACAACCGCCTTACCAATGGCATCAAATATGGATTTGGCCGTGTCCATGTCCTTGAATGAGGCATGTCTGCCGGGACACAGGGCGGATGCCCCAGCCTGCACCAGGGCGGGTGTGTTGGGCATGACGCGCACCACTCGCGTGCCATCAGGGAGCATGGACTCCATAAACTGCGTGGTAACACCGGCAGCAATGGAGATCAAAAGGTGACGCTGCGTAAGTCGAGGGCCCATATCCGTCAATACCTTTGCCATCACCTGAGGCTTAACAGCCAAAAGCAGGACATCGGCCCTATCCACCACATCTTTGTTATCTTCAAAGAGCTCAATTTTCAGCCTGGCCTGCATGTCGCTTCGCCTCTGTGCCGAGGGCTCGGATGCCACGATCTGAGAGGCATCTAAAAGCCCCTTGGCCAGAATCCCTTTGATAAGGGCCTCGGCCATCTGGCCTGCTCCTATAAAACCCAGTCGTTCAATGTGCATTCTCTTCTCCTTTTTCCATCAATTCATATACCTTGACCGGATTGGTCTTTCCTTTCACCAGCACCTCGCCTACCTCCCGCAGGGCAAAGCCCTGAAGCTGCGAGGCAGTGCGCTCTGAAACCAATATATGTGTGCCATAGGTCTTGTTCAATCCCTCCAGCCTGGAGGCCAGATTCACTGTATCGCCTATCACAGTATAATTTAAAAATTCCTCGCTGCCCAGATTGCCCAAGGTCACATCTCCTGTTGCTATACCTATACCGATATTCAGGCCTTCAGAGCCTTCAATCCCCGAAGAACGAATCTCGTTGAGCACGCGAAGCATATCGACACCTGTCTGAGCAGCCCGTTGCGCATGGTCCTCATACTCTATAGGTGCGCCGAAAAAGGCCATTATGGCATCCCCTATGAGCTTATCCAGTGTGCCGCCATACCTAAATACCACCGGAATCATTCTGCCGAAATAGTAATTCAAAAACGCCGCTGTCTTTTGAGGGCCCAATCGCTCCGAAATAGTGGTAAACCCCCGAATGTCTGTAAACAAAATCGTGAGTTCTTTCTTGATGCCTTCAAGGGACGGCTCCACTCGGCCGTTCACCAGTTCCGACACAAAGGCCGGAGCGACATATTTACCGAACATGTCTCCGATGAGGTGGGCGGTTCTGCGCTCGAATATCTTTTTGACAAACAGACTCACAAGAAACTGGCTCAACACCCCCAAGGACATGGCGGCGGTATCGATTGAAAAAGACCATTTGAAAAATGCAAGAAACGAGATGGCATGGACACAGACAATCAACAGAAAAAACACCCCTGTTTCCTGCCAGACGGCCATACTGGATATAAAAAATATACCTGCCAGCATGGTCACCAAAAAGATTGCAACGGCAGTGGGCCATTTCTCCATGTGTGAGATAAATGCTCTCTGAAGCATGGTATCTATGGCATTTGCATGGCAGGCAACCCCCAGATCCCGTGGTGTATAGATCCGCTCCACATTTAAAGCAAGCCCGGCAGACACATCCCTGCCCACATCAGAACCCAGACGTGTCATAGGGGTTTGGAAAAAATCCTTATCTGCAGTCAGGCTGCTCCCCAAAAGGACGATATTGCCCTTGACTATGGAGGCATCAAACCTGCCCTGTACCACATCTATATAAGAAATGGCAGGAAATGCCTTATAGGTGCCTCGAAAATTGATGATCAGTTCGGGATAGGGGAGCTCAATGGTATCAGGCGGCACTCCCATGCGGAAACAATCGAGCCTGGAAAAATCCAGCTCATACTGAAGGTTGTAGTATGCCCGAATCACCTCCAGCGAAAAGGCGGGCAGCAACTGAAGGGAACCGTCTTCCAGGGGTCTGGCATGGAAAAAATGGATCCTCCTCAAGACATCGTCTGTATCAGGGGTCAAGTCTATGAAACCGTCACCTATCATGGCCTCTTGAAACAGTGGCAACGCAAATATCTCTCCAACCCCTGGCGCAGTGGCCACGCGCGCCATCACCACATTACCGGCATCAGCAATGGCGCCTGCAAGGGCGATATCCTCCATGGGATCCGGGTCAGGCACAGACAACAGCATGTCGAGGGCGATAATCTCCGCGCCTGCGTCCTTAAGATGGGAGATGGCCTGAGCCAGATGCATCCTGGACCAATACCGGGTCCTGTGAAGCCCTGCAGCGCTCCGTTCATCCATGAGCACCAGCACCACTTTGCCTGAGACAGGCCGCTCGCCTCGCAACCGGAAATTCAGGTCGTAAAGCAGGTAGTCCAGGGGTTTGAAGATATGGAGCAGATACAGCAAGACCACAAGCAGGGCCAACAAAACGGCCACAAAAGCCGAAACCCTGAGTTGCAGTCTTTTAAGGTCTTTTACAGTATGCATTTCATGGCAGAACAATACCCTCAGCCATAACAGTCTGAAGCAAGCCGTTATTCAAGGGATAGGCCGGCTGCGGCAAATATCCATTCAGCCGATCAGACAACCAGAAAGGAATCTGACTCCCTATGCCTCCGATGGGTGAAGATACAATAACTACGACCCGACACTTCTGAAGCACCTGATATTCCCGATCAGCCGTCTTTATCTCAGCGGCATCCCTGTCGTTTATTACAAGATTTGTGCGGTACAACCCGCTGGACTGCTCCGCGTCCTTGACGATATAATTCTGTCGTTTGACTCGCGGGGTCCTCTCCTCAGCCCATGCAACGGCTGGACCTGCATCAAAAAAGCTGAAAAACGGCAATCTATCCGGGTCTATGGCGGACATGATGTCCCTGGCCGAACGGTTGGTGACCACATACCTCACCATGCCGCGCTCTACTATGGCATTCCTGTCCACCGTATCCCTTGAATACAGCACCTCGCCGCTGCGGCTGATCACCTTTGGGAAAAGGGCAGGCTTGACAGCACTGCCACGGGGCAACCGCCTGGCATCCAGGACCAACCAGGTCGTCTCTTCACTGCCTGCTCCGCTGAAGGCGCCGAATGCACCGGAAGCCGCCTGTTCCGGAATGCCCTGCTGTGACCGGCCTGAAAGGGTATCCAAGACATGCACAGTGAGCCCCTCTACGCCGTTTATAGGCGTATATTGAATCACCTCATAATAGGGGTTGCCGCCGGAGGTCACCCAGTGTTCTTCCTTGTCCCGATAGCGCAGAAACGCCCTCACCTTCATAAGAAAATTCCCGCGGCCCAAGGTCTTTAAGGTCTCCCGATCATCCACATGAATGCCGGCGGCAAGCCTGACGATATTTGAAGAGGCGGTGACGCGAGCAGCTCCGATGGTCATGGGACGGGAACCGCCGTTTTCATTGAGATATGCCCTGCCGATTCCATAGATGAGGCCCGCATCCCAGTCTATCCAGCCGGAGTCATAACGTTCCTGATAGGGCATAAACGGGGCGTCACTGGCCGAAAAGGCCGGCATGCCGCTGATTGACAACACAAAAATGACCAGAAAACACACCGCAAATCCATACAAGAGTCTGCTCCACATGATGCTCACCCCTCGCGGCCCGACTCCAGCTGCACATACATGCCGGACGCAGGCTTTTTGACCTTATACTCGGTCACTATAGACTTCAATGCCTTGCGGATCTCCTCCTCACCCCTGGCGGCCTTGAGTCTTTTAAGCTGGGCGTTGAACCAGACCCAGTCACGCTGTCCGTCGCCCATGGCCAGCAGCACCTTTGGATGGGCGGTGGGGGTCAGGGATTCGGCAGGATAAAAGAGCTCTTCATATAACTTTTCACCAGGCCTGAGGCCAGTAAACTTTATATGGACATCCACATCCGGTATCAAGCCATACAGGCGAATCACCTGCTCAGCCAGATCAACGATCTTCACAGGCTCGCCCATATCCAGCACAAATATCTCGCCTCCATTACCGAGAGAGGCGGCCTGCAACACAAGCTGACAGGCCTCGTGAGTGGTCATGAAGAAACGCCGTATCTCCGGGTGCGTAACGGTGACAGGCCCGCCTTTCTGTATCTGACTCCTGAAAAGCGGCACAACGGAACCCGAAGACTCCAGCACATTGCCGAAACGCGTGATGATAAAGGCGGTATCGGAGCGATCGTTCAAGTTCTGGCAGTATATCTCGGCCACTCGCTTGGTGGCGCCCATGACATTGGTGGGTTTTACCGCCTTGTCGGTGGAGATGAGGACAAACTTTTCCACACCGAATTCATGGGATACATCCGCCATCATCCTGGTGCCGAATACATTGGTCTCAACTCCGGCCTTTGCATTCAGCTCCACGATGGGCACATGCTTATAGGCGGCTGCATGAAAGACTATATCCGGCCCCTCCTCATCAAAGAGCGCACGCATTCCATCCGGGTCGCAGACATTGCCCAGCACGGCCCTGATGGGCAGGTATGGAAGACGCTCCTTGAGCTGCATCTCTATCTGATAAAGGGCAAACTCGCTGGCCTCCAGCAAGATCAATTTGTTGGGAGAAAGCTCGGCTATCTGACGGCAGAGCTCTCCGCCGATGGAGCCGCCTGCCCCGCTTACCAGAACGGTTTTCCCCTCCAGTTCCTGTCTTACAAGGGAATCATCTATATGCACAGGCTTTCTGCCCAGGACATCTTCGGCGATCTGCACAGGTTCTATCTGGACATGGTCGGTATTTTTAATCCGCAGATTCCCTGTCATGATGGTCTCAAAGGAAGGCATCATACGACATGGCACATCTATTGATTTGCATATTGCGGCTATGCGCTTGACCGTGCGCTGAGATGCCGATGGAATCGCCAAAAGCACCATCTCCACATCCAGTCTCCTGGCGATGACAGGCAGCTCCCTTGTGCGGCCCAGGACCTTTACGCCAAGTATCTCTTTGCCCAGCTTCAAACGGTCGTCGTCCACAAAACCAATGGGCTTATAGATGTCCTGCTCCTTATGCAGCAAATCCCTCAGAAGCAGCTCTCCGGCCCTGCCAGCGCCGACGATGATCGTCCTGATGCCGCGTTCCGGAGTCGAAAAACCTTCGGTATAAAAACGATAGACCAGCCTGCCTCCGCTCATAATGGATACCAAAAGCAGGAAATCTATTACAAACACGGAAAAAGGTATGCTGAAATAATAAAACATGACTGTAAACGAGACCAGTACAGCCGCAAAAGCCGCCTCTATGATACGAATCAGGTCGGCAGGGGCTATGAAGCGGGCTACTATGCGATCGAGTCTGAAAGGAAATGCGGCGCTAATCTGGCAGAACATCAGAAGCGGCAAGGCCACATATGCGTTTTTGAGTTGCTCACCAGGCACGCTGAAATTGTAAAAAAGATAGGTGGCCCCGAGCCATGCAGCTACAACAGCCATAATATCATAGAAAAATATGACCGTTCTGACCCAAAGCCATCTGCGGTTCAACAGAAAAAAACGCAACCGCTTAAAAATCTGCCTCATGCAACGTCCTCCATTACACCTGTCTCCGTTTGTTATTCCAATCCCGCCGCATTATACTTTTTATCTATTTTCATAAAAAAATACAAGTACCAAACTGCCCATCCCAACAGCCATATGTGTAAATTTGAATAATATATACCCAACATGCCGGAAATACCACTTAAAAGCATGGTAATGCAGCCTGTTTTCAGCACATGCCTGTGGCCTCTTACACCGGCCTTGAGCCTGGCAAGACGTTGATAATAGTGACTGCAATGGGCATGCCATATCTTTTCCGCCTTGAGCAAACGTTTGAACAATGTAACAGTGGCATCCACTATAAAAAATGAAAAGACCAGCACCGGGAAAAACCACGGCCACAGACCGGTCTTCCAGCCGGTTATGCCAAAGGCGCCTGCCAAAAAACCCAGCGGGATGGAACCGGCATCGCCCATAAACATACGGGCTGGAGGGGCATTGTGAAACAGAAAGGCAAGGGAGGCGAGACTGACCGCCCAATTCAAACACGCAAACTGCATATCGCCTGCGAGAAAAGCGGCAAGCCCGTAAAAACCAAATCCAGCACACGCCATACATCCGGCCAGACCATCCGAACCATCCATAAAATTGAACAGATTGGTCATCCATGTGAGGGACAGGGCCAGGACAACCACAATAGCCCCCAAGAATTCCGGCGCAAAAAACACATATGCCCAGAAAAAAGAAACGGAAAGATGCGCGAGCAGCCGCGCCATAGGGGAAATACGGAAAAAATCATCCAGAAAGGAGATAAAGATCAGGGCGACGACGCAAGAATAGACCATCAATAAAAAAAAATCCCCCTGCATCGGCCCCTGAATCGGCCCCTGAATCGAAATGAAGAACCATGAGGTCAGGACCCCCAGCCAGATACACAAACCTCCAAGCCGCAGCACCGGCCTGTCATGAAGGGAACGGCCGCAGGGTATATCCAGCAAGGCCCTGGGCAACCGTGACGCAACAGGCCCTGAAAGCAGTAGATGTCCGGCCATGAGCGGCAGAAAAAATGCAAGGGCAAGGGCCAGAAAACAGGTCATCTCATTCTTTTCGCAAAAACCATTGGGCGGTCTGTTTCAAGGCGTCCTGTATGCCGAAAACAGGCCGCCAATGAAGCTCCTGCTGAATCTTTTCGCTGCTCACCTGAAGGCAGGCGGTAGCGCGCAGGACATATTCATTCAAGAAAGGGGCATGCCCACCCATGCGCCAGAAAACGGCTGGGAGTCTTATGATCCGGCTGCGGCTTTGCATACAGGAGATGAGATTTGAAACCAGCTCCATAAAATCGAGGTCATGGCCGTCTGACACAAAAAATGCCGAACGCAAAGGGGGTTGCAGCCGTATTATATGCAAAATGGCGTCCACCAGATTATGTACATATACCAGGCTGCGCAATCCGCCCTCTTCAGGCGCAATCACCGGCAGATTCCTTTTTAACAGCCACAACACCTTCAAAAGGTTCCCTTTCATTCCAGGGCCATAGACAGCGGGAGGCCGCAATATAACGAGGTCGATGCCCTGATTCTGATTTGCCTCCAAAAGCACCTGTTCGGCCATAAATTTGGAACGGGCATAGGGTGTCATGGGATTAAAAGGGCTTTTTTCGGTAAACGGCGTAGTTGACATCTCTCCATGCACCTTCACCGTGCTCAGGAACACGAACCGTTTTGCGCCGAGCTGACATGCTTTATCAAACAATTTTTGAGTCTCGGTCACATTGATATGGTGCAACAGGGCCTCGTCAACGCCCGATGTGACACCTGAAAGATGCACCACGGTGTCTATGCCGGACAAGCCGTTCAGCACATTCCATGCCTGTTCATCCCTTCGCAACCAGGTGATATCAGTGCCATTGAAGGGCACACGGGCATTTTTGCGAATGACTCCAATGGCCTCTATACCTTCTTGCACAAGGGCATTACACAAAATGCCACCGATAAAACCATTGGCCCCTGTTACAACTACCTTTCCCATATGAACAAATCCTGATAGTATTCCCTGTAATCCAATGCATTAAAGTGTTATAAAATACCATATGAAAAGACCAAACCAAATACCATATCTCGTATATGCGGATGAAAAAGGCCAGATCTTCGATTTCCCAGGCCTTCGCATGGCAGGCCGCAGCGGTAATCTCTTTCACCCCATTCAACCCACAGACCTGATTCCACTGCCTGAAGGCAGCGAGTTATTCGTGCTGCCGGACCGTCTGCCAGTGGGCTGGGACTCGGAAAAGGACGAGATGGTAGTATTGGACAGCATTCCTGGCCAAAGGGGCAAGGTAAGGGCAGTGGCGGCCTTTATAGCACCGGCACACACACAGCTTGCCATGGCCGCATTTCAAAGGGAGAAAAAGGACCTGCCGCCACTTCCGCTCTTCGCCTATACCGCAGTGGGCTGGTATGGCAACAGTTTCTGGGTTCCGGCATTTAGAAGTGACTTGGACATTCGGCAAGACGCCAGGCACTTTGATCTGACTGCAATACGCAAAAACACCACCAGCAGAATGAAAGAAGCCCCACACAACCGGCTTATTCAGCATCTGGGCAGATGCAGCCTCACATATGGCTGTCCTGCGGCAAAAAACCTGTTTCTCAACCGCTATGAGGCACCTTTGCCCACCTCACCTGCCTGTAATGCCAGGTGCCTCGGCTGCATCTCGCTTCAGCCGCCCAACGGCCCGCCTGCCACACAGGAACGGATTCGTTTCGTCCCCACACCAGAGGAGATAGCCGGAATCGCAATACCCCACCTGAAACAGGCCCCAAGGGCCATAGTGAGCTTTGGCCAGGGCTGTGAGGGTGAACCGTTGTTGCAGGCGGAAACCATAAAAAGTTCTATTCAACTCATGCGAAAGGCCACTTCTCGTGGAACCATAAATCTGAACACCAATGCAAGCCGTCCTCGTGCAGTGGAACTTCTGAGGGAAGCAGGGCTGAACAGCATGCGCATCAGCCTAAACAGCATTCGAGAACACTATTATCACGCCTATTACCGGCCTGTGGATTATACACAAAAGGATGTAATTGCCTCCTGCAAGGCCATGAAGGAGGCAGGGGGATTCGTCTCCTTAAATTACTTCATATTTCCTGGTTTGACGGATGAGGTGCAGGAGTTGGAGAGACTGGAGGAGGTCATAGCAGAAACAGGCCTGGATTTCATACAGCTCAGAAACCACAACATAGACCCCGACTGGTATCTAAATGAAATTCACTACAGCTACAGTGGGCATCGCCTCGGCATAAAAACCATGATAAAGATGCTAAAAAAACGCTTTCCACACCTGGGGTTTGGTTATTTCAATCCATACCTTGAGAAAGCAGAATGATTCAAGGCGAAAACCGCCGAAATTTACTGTTCCATTGAGGCCACCACATAGCTGTTGACCCATGCCATGGCATCCAGGTAACACTGGGAAAGGGTGGAGACAGGGACCTGAAGCTGTTGTGCCATGGCGGCTATGGTTGTCTCATCGTGTTGCTCCAGGGCCAGCACTACATTCATAAACGGCCGCAACTCACCTTTACCCTGCAAAAGCGACTCTTTAATCTCATCCACCACAGGCAATTCCTCCAGAATCTCGTTTAATGGCTTACCCAACATGGCGTCCATAAAGGAAAGAATGCCCATAAAAAATACTGTGGAGGCCAATTCATTTCTGTTTAAGACCTTAACGAGATTTTCACAGGTCTTGGCCCTGAGACAGGCCGAGACCATCAGTTCAGATGGGCGATCAGCGGACAGCCTGGAGGACAGGAATATGGAGAGCCAGCGCCTGACCTCCTTTTCTCCAATGAATGCGATGGCCTGTTCCACAGAGGAAACAGTGGTTCTAAGGCCGAATGCAGCGGAATTGATGATCTTCAAAAACTTGAAACACAGGGCCGGGTCATTTTGAATCAGACGGGCGATCACCCGCATGTCCATCTCAGGCCGGTTCAGCTCCACCATCAGCTTGAGCAGGGAGACCATGGCTGGTTGCAGGGCCTTGCCCGTAATGACAATGGGTTTTGCGAAAAAATAACCCTGAAACAGGACAAATCCCAACTCTTTAGCCCTTTGGAACTCCTCTTCTGTCTCGATCTTTTCGGCAAGCAGGGCCAGGTTATGCCGGCTGATGGAATCCAAGAGCCTTTTCATGTCCTGGCCTTGAACAGCCCGCCAATCCACCTTTACAATGGTTGCCAGGCCCAAGAGTTCATCGAAACTTCCATCAAAGACAAAGTCATCCAGGGCCAGCACAAAACCACGCTGGGCCAATTTTTTGCAGGCCTCCACTATATCCGGAGTTACAGTGACAGTCTCCAGTATCTCTACAACTATCTGTCTTGGTTCCAATGCCGGCAGGCCGTCCAGCAATATTTTATCAGGAAAATTTATAAAGGCCTTCTTTTTACCGCAGACCTGTTCAATGCCCAGCGCACAAAAAAGATTGTGCAGCACGGTGGATGTGGCGGTTTCGCCGTCTATCTGTGAAAAGGCATTCTGAAGGCTGGAACGGTAGAGCAGTTCATAGGCTACTGTCCGCTGCCGGGTATCGAGAATGGGCTGTCTGCCAAGGTAGATGTCCATAACTTGTTACTCCTGTAACAAAAAAATAACATGGCGGGTAAAAAATACAAGATTAGATTAAATCTTGACACCAGATTGCGCGCAGGCGGCTCCATGACCTTGCTCTATGAATCCTTTACAGCCATGTAATTAATCATTGACATTCAGTAAAAATCCAAATAAATAAAGGGGATAAGTTCCCAATCACGACAAAATGGGGAGAGGAAATGAATAAATCAGAATTGATCGCAGAGCTGGCGCAGGAAGCAGAGATACAGGAGAGTGTAGCGGAATTCGTCGCCAATGAAATCATCGGAGCGATGACAACCGCTCTGGCAAACGGTGAGGGCATTGAAATTCGAGGCTTCGGAAGTTTTATTGTGAAAGAATATCAGGCATATATGGGCCGCAACCCCAAAAGTGGTACGGCCATTCGAGTCTCTCCCAAAAAACTCCCTTTTTTCAAGGTGGGCAAGGAGTTGAGGGAACGCGTCAATAAAGGCAGGGGATAGCGCCAAGCCCCCTAACCGTTAAACACCACAAACGCCTCATCCTCCTGCCGTGACTCCACACGGCCTATCATAACGGCCTGTTCTCCCAATGCAGCGGCCTGCAAAAGCACATCCTGCACGTTCCCCTTAGGCACTATCAATATCATGCCGATGCCACAGTTGAAGGTGTTGAGCATCTCCTCTGTGGGGATATCCCCATCCGCAGACAACAGCTCAAATACAGGGGGCATCCGCCATGCGGACAAATCTATTACCGCCTTGCAACTCTTTGGAATCACGCGAGGAATATTATCCTGAAACCCACCACCTGTTATATGCACCATCCCCTTGATGGGATTATTTTTAAGCAGATGCAGCACGGTGTTTACATAAATACGAGTCGGAGTCAACAACACATCACCCAGGACAGCACCGTCAAGGGCATCCAGTCTGTCGCTGAGATTGTATTTTTTCTCCTCCAGAAAGACCTTGCGCACCAATGAATAGCCGTTACTGTGCAGTCCGCTGGAGGCCAGACCTATGAGAGCGTCTCCCTCACTGATCTCGGAACCGTCTATGATACGATTGCGGTCCACGACGCCCACCACAAAACCGGCCAGGTCATACTCATCATTCGCATAAAAACCTGGCATCTCCGCTGTTTCTCCGCCGATCAGTGCACATCCCGCTTCCTTGCAGCCGGCTACGATCCCCTGCAAGACACTCAGTGAAACCCCTTCTTTCAGTTTACCGGTGGCAAAATAATCCAGCATAAAAAGGGGCTGGGCCCCGCAGACTATGATGTCATTGACGCACATGGCCACCAGATCGATTCCGATGGTGTCATGTCTGTCCATCATGAAGGCCAATTTCAATTTGGTGCCAACGCCATCGGTTGATGCCACGAGCACCGGAGCGGTGTATTGGGAGGTGTCTAAGCTAAAAAGCCCGGAAAAACCGCCTATGGAGGTCAAAACCCCTCGTTTGAAGGTGGAAGAGACCAAAGGCGCCAGTTTTGAAATAAATCTGTTGGCGGTCTCCACATCCACGCCGGCCTCGGCATACCTGTTTTTTTTCTCAATATTCATAGGATTCGATACCCTTCTTGATTTAAATTTTCAATACGGCCCATCACAGGACCAGCCACTTGCAACAAAAAATCAGATTACAGGTGAAAGGTGAAAAAATGAGCAAATGACCGTCAAGACGCCTTCTATTTTTAATCCAATTACAAAAACAAGTCAATCTTGCCCAAAACGCCTTTTCGAACCACCCTAAATGGCTGCACCGATACATCGACTATGGTGGAAGGAAGGCCGCCGCTACTTCTACCACCATCTACAACCAGGTCCGGAGCAGGATTCCGGAGTTGGGCCATCACCTCCTGGGCATCGTGACAGGCAGGCAGGCCATGCAGATTGGCGCTGGTAGCTGTCAGAGGACGGCCCAGTGCCGTAACAAGACCATGGGCGAAGGCATGACTGGAGATACGCACGCCTATCAACCCATCAGGGCCCACCAAATGGAACGGCAATCCAGGTCTGGCCCTGAACAACAGTGTCAAAGGACCAGGCCAAAGCGTCATGAGCCTGTGAGCCTCATCGGGTATTTCCTGCACCAGGTCGTCCAGCCAGGAGATCTCTGCTATGAGCACCAGCAGGGGCAGGGCGGTATCACGCCTTTTTATCAAATAGATGCGGCTCATAGCCTCAAGATGTTCAATAGATGCCCCCAGCCCGTAACTCGTTTCCGTGGGATAGGCCACCACGCCGCCTGCCTTCAGCACTCTCACAGCCTCCTTCAGCGCCGCTGAATCAGTTGCCTTCAATAGCCTCATTCTGCTTCAAAACCTGCTCTAACTGCCTTTTTCTGTAAAGTTGTAATCTGTCTGCCAGCACAGGGTCTGAAACAGCCAGAATCTGTACAGCAAACATGGCCGCATTTTTCGCCCCTGCCTTGCCGATGGCCATACATGCCACAGGCACGCCTGGAGGCATCTGGACGGTGGAAAGCAGGGCATCCAGGCCACCCAAACTGGAATTGGCCATGGGTACGCCGATAATGGGCAAGGTGGTGTGGGCAGCCATGGCCCCTGCCAGATGGGCGGCCATTCCTGCACCGGCTATGATGATTTTGAGCCCCCGTTCACAGGCGGTCTTTGCATACTTCATGGCCAGTTCAGGGGTCCGGTGCGCTGAAAGGATGCGCATCTCACAGGATACGCCGAACTCCTTCAGTACATTGCGCGCCTCTTCCATCACCTCCATGTCGCTCTTGCTTCCCATGACAATGCCCACCACAGGCACAGATGCCGGCATTGCCGCAGGGTTCAAGTGTTTCAATGCCTTTTGGCCGATATCCTTGCGGTAGTGGACACCATCCCAATATATCTTGGAACAGGCATGGTATGCGGTCTCAATGGCAGCGGAAATGGTATCTCCCAAGGCGGTAACCCCCAGAACCCGGCCTCCAGCAGTGACATATTTGCCGTCTTTCATGGCGGTCCCTGCATGAAATACCTGAACATCCGGCATTTTGGCGGCCTTATCGAGGCCTTTTATCTTTTTACCAGTTTCATACTTGCCTGGATAACCCTCTGATGCCATCACCACGCACACCGCTGCCCTTGAATCCCACTTCAGATGCAGTTCTTTCAGACGGCCATCGAGGGTAGCCTCCATGATCTCCATAAGGTCGGTTTCCAGCCTCATCAAAATAGGCTGGGCCTCAGGGTCTCCAAAACGGCAGTTGAATTCCAGAACCTTTGGCCTACCGTCCTGAATCATCAAGCCGGCATACAACACCCCTTTATATAAAATGCCCTTCGCGGCAAGGGTCTTGACCACAGGCTTCATAATGGTCTCCATGACCTCATTAAACAGGCTGTCACTCACCACAGGCGCCGGTGAATAGGCCCCCATTCCACCTGTATTAGGACCTTGATCGCCGTCAAAAACCGCCTTATGATCCTGGGAGGTCGCCAATGGCAATACCGTCTCACCGTCTGTCACCGCCATGAAGGACGCCTCTTCACCCTGCAAAAACTCCTCCACTATCAGGCTATTACCTGCCTCACCAAAGACTCGGCGTTCCAGAATATCCCTGACCGCCTCTTCGGCATCAGCCAATGTACCAGCAACTATTACGCCTTTGCCGGCGGCAAGCCCGTCGGCCTTCAAGACCATTCGCATGGAGGCATGGCCCTTTGCCCACACCTCTCTTATGTACTCCATGGCAGACCCCTGCTCTGTAAAAACCCGATGTGCGGCAGTGGGCACACCGGCCTTGGCCATGATCTCCTTTGCAAAGGTCTTGCTGGCCTCCATTTGAGCGGCCTGTTTCGAGGGACCGAACACACGAAAACCATTGGCCTCCAGCAGGTCGGCAAGCCCCTCGGCCAGTGGCGCCTCAGGGCCGATTACTGTAATATCGATTTGTTCCTTGCGAACAAATTCTAGTATGCCGTTCAAATCCGTGGCCTTCAGGGGCACACACACGGCACACTGGGCTATACCGGCATTCCCCGGCGCGCAATACAGGGCCGCAATTCGAGGACTCATTGCCAGTTTCCAACACAGGGCATGCTCCCTGCCTCCGGACCCCACCACCAACACCCGCTTTTTCTCTATGGGCATAACTCCCTCCAATGTTTTTCAACACTCAATGGCCAGCGGCGCAAATACGCCTTAGATTTATACAAGATAACAAAAAAAATGTTCCCCGAAAAGACAAAGGATATGGAGAAATCTGGTTTTTAGTGAATTCCTTATTGACACGCCCAAGACGATAGGCTATTAAATTAGACTTCATAAATAAGGATAATCTGCCATGTTGCAGATAAAAATCATTACAAAAAAAGGAGAGAAAACTTGGCAAATCATAAATCAGCCATCAAACGCATACGTCAAAACGAAAAACACAGAGAGCGGAATGCCAGCAGGAAAACCCGTGTCAAGACCATGGTCAAAGGGCTTATGGCCAATATAGAAGCCAAGGACCCGGTAAAGGCATTGGAGCAGTTCAGGGCCACACAGAAACTCATCGATCAGACGGCAGCCAAGGGCACATTCCATTGGCGTACAGCGGCCCGCAAGATCTCCCGTCTTCACAAAAGACTCAAGGCATTAACTGATAATACTGTCACAGTACAATAGTCAGAACAAAAGGACAGACATATTTTTTGAGTAACTTTTTTAATTAAATATCTTCAGCACAATAGTGGGGCGGCAGCGGTGAAGCATTTGTTCCATGCGTCGCATAACTGCCCTCCATCAAAACAACAAAAAACAACAAAAGGACAGTCACATTCCTGAACAACTTTTTTAATTAAATCTCTTGGGGGCGGCAGCGGTGAAGCATTTGTTCCATGCGGCGCATAACTGCCCTCCTTGGCAGGATGCGCCGCCGGCGCCCTCCTGGCGCCTATTTCACAAACACTCCACCACTGCCGCCCTCCTCGCCCCTGCAAAACTCCATATTCATAACGAGTGCCCTATCCATTCCTACTGCAATCCCACTGATAACGAATTGACCTGCTGGAATAATGAGCTGGTATTTCTGCCAATAAAAATCGCTGGCTAAACCGGCACTTCTGCCAATAAAAAAGTGGAATTGGCCTTTACCCGCTGTTCACCAAAGTGCAAAGGGTATGTGCTGGTTTGAAGTGTCGTTTACGGTTGGACGTGGGGTCTTCAGAAAGGGTGTTAAGCAAAGTTCAGGGGATCTATGCCTTTTTTAAGCGACTTCTGATGTAGAATGTGGAGGTGGTGAAGGGCGATGAGCAGCCGGTGTTTGTGGAATAGGCGCCACGAGGGCGCCGGCCCCACATCTCCGCCAAGAAGGGCGGTTATGTGGGGCATGAAACAAATGCCGACTGCCCTCGCCTAAAAACAAAAACATGTTATTAGAAGTAGGGCGACCGGCCGGTCGCCCCTACATTCTTTTGTGCAGGGGATTGCTTCGCTTCGCTCGCAATGACAACCGCTTGTACCACCGCTGAAGAAAAAACATTCTTCGGACAGAAAAAGGACAATGGACAGAAAAAGGGCAGTCACATTCTTGCACCCATTCTTGCACCCTCTTGCAGTCCCCTTGCCGCATCATGGGCAGCCGTTGATTAGCGTGCCAAGCATAAGGAAACCCTGTCCCCCTTGGGATTACAGGCGACGCGCCAAATAACATGGTTTCTCCACAACTGTTGTCTTCCCGTTGACGGTCGTTACTTCCTTCCGGAGTGCGTCGATGCAACAAAAAATCTTGAACAAAAGAAGATTGCAGATTAAAAGAGGAGAGTATCCTTCCTAACTTCAACAAAGGGAAGGGACAAGGTCGCAAGGGGGGAAAACATGATTATTGATGCCGAAGCCTACTTAAATATTGGGAATGCTTATGCTGCCAAAGGGCAATATGACGAGGCAATAGAGGATTATAGTAAGGTAATTCAATTAAACTCAAATCTTGCCGAAGCATACGTCACTCGTGGGGTTGCTTATGCGCACAAAGGACAATATGACAGGACAATAAAGGATTGTGATAAGGCAATTCAATTAAACCCGAATCTTGCCGAAGCATACGCCACTTGTGGGGTTGCTTATGCGCACAAAGGACAATATGACAAGGCTATAGAGAATTATAATAAGGCAATCCAGTTAAACCCAAATTATGCCGTAGCCTACGCCACTCGTGGGGTTGCTTATGCGCACAAAGGACAATATGACAGGGCACGTTCTGATTTCCAAACGGCATGTAATATGGGTGCAAGGCATTGAAGAGGATATTGAAATGATATGCAAGCGCTCCTTGCAGAACTTGCACTCCACTCCAATGAGACCAAACCGCAGGTTTCAGGAAGACGCTCGGAAGTTTTATAAACTCCTGTTCACGCATTTAAGGTTATTAAAACACACCTGTAACACGATGATATATAAGCTCGGCTAAATAACGGCTGAGTTTCCTGGAGGCATCCGCCTTGAGTGCATCGCTTTCCATATTGTCTCTGCCTGTAAGAAAACCCTCGTCCCGCACCA
>JAQVIJ010000001.1:51080-713878 GCA_028695735.1 Deltaproteobacteria bacterium
GATTTGCAGTCTGCCAAAGGATGCGGCCTGTGCGCCTGTCCTTCATACGCACAGCACACTCCACATTGATGCGGCGTTCTACGGCCTTGTCATAGGCAAGAAATGAAAGGCCAGAGACATCCACCCTGCGCACCTCCCCTTCTATAATGACATCCGCCTCATCCCGTTCCGCCAGGCGCAAAGCCCCGCCTCGCAAAAATTCCCTGCGCAAGTCCTCGGTAATCCAAGACGCCAACTGAAATTCATTTTGACAAGCTGTACTCAGGGACAATTATGAAAAGGTAAATTATGTATTATACTCCTTTCTTATAGACTTACACCCGCCAATAAAATTTTCATTTGATGAACGGTTATAAAGGTTTTGCCCATAACAGAACCGGACATGATGGCTTTATTTCTTTGAATTGACTACAACACAGCAGGGCAAGACAGCGCACTCTCTACAATGAGAACATATATCTATAACATACAAGGTGGCCGAACAAAAATGAAAACGTTTTCATTTTTCATTAAACCGAAAATTGTTTGGCTAAACAAATAGATAAAACATACAACCTGCATAAGGCTGATAGTCCGATACAGTATAGGGATATAGACATGACGAAATTCCTGTGGCTGGATATATCTTGACTGGTATACGAAGAAGATAGTTGGCTATTCAAGGATGGGGCTGGCATTTTTTTATTTAACCCTTTTTTTGCCTTTGTTTTTCTTTGACAGTGCAGCAATCCCATGATAATTTTTAGAAGACCTGTAAGATAGATAATGAATAATGTTGTAGATTGGGAGAGTTATCGCCATGAAGGGTTGGGTTTACATCATCACAAATAAAGCTATGCCAGGCATCATCAAGGTTGGCTTTTCCATGCAGGACCCAGAACTGCTGGCAGCAGAGTTAGACCACACAGGGTCACCCCACCCATACATCGTTGACTATGAGGTATTGGTTGACGAGCCCCATGACATTGAGCAAAAAGTTCACAATCGCTTGAGAAATCACAGGGAGGGGAAAGAGTGGTTTCGCTGCACCACTGAAGAGGCAATCGCTACAATAAAAGAGGTCGTTGGCGCAAACATCTACATTGAGCAATTCAAACGTGCTGACAGGGAAAAAGCTGAAGCAATCAAGCAGCAAAGAGAATACGAGGAAGAATTAAGGCGTGTGGATAGGACTATAGAGGATTGTAGTAAGGCAATCCAGTTAAACCCAAATGATGCCGACGCCTACAACAATCGTGGGGATGCTTATGCGCACAAAGGACAATATGACAGGACGATAAAGGATTGTGATAAGGCAATTCAATTAAACCCAAATCTTGCCGCAGCCTACTACAATCGTGGGCTTGCTTATAAGCACAAAGGACAATATGACAAGGCAATTTCTGATTTCCAAACGGCATGTGATATGGGGTTTGAGGAAGGGTGCATGGCATTGCAGATGATATTGGAATGATATGCAAGCGCTCCTTGCAGAACTTGCACTCCACTCCAAAGAGACCAATCGCAGGTTTCAGGAAGACGCTCGTAAGTTTTATAAACTCCTGTTCACGCCTTTAAGGTTATTAAAACACACCTGTAACACGATGATATATAAGCTCGGCTAAATAACGGCTGATTTTCCTGGAGGCATCCGCCTTGAGTGCATCGCTTTCCATATTGTCTCTGCCTGTAAGAAAACCCTCGTCCCGCACCAGATTTGCAGTCTGCCAAAGGATGCGGCCTGTGCGCCTGTCCTTCATACGCACAGCACACTCCACATTGATGCGGCGTTCTACGGCCTTGTCATAGGCAAGAAATGAAAGGCCAGAGACATCCACCCTTCGCACCTCCCCTTCTATAATGACATCCGCCTCATCCCGTTCCGCCAGGCGCAAAGCCCCACCTCGCAAAAATTCCCTGCGCAAGTCCTCGGTAATCCAAGACGCCAACTGAAATTCATTGCTCTTATTGACAAAAGGTGCCACATAAACGGTCTGTATCCAGGACGGCAGGGACTCACTGCGCTCAGCAAACCTATAACCGCAACCGGATACCAGCCCAGCCAAAAGACCTATGACGGCCAACAAACTGAAAAAACGAAGATATTTCATTGCACCACCACATTCAGCAGTCTGCCGGCGACATAGACAACCTTTCTGATGGCCTTGCCCGCTATATGGCGCTCCACGGCATCGTTCTTGCGCGCAGCAGCCAGCACCTCCTCCTGTGAAGCGGTTTTATACACAGTCACCTCGCCCCTCAGCCGGCCATTGACCTGCACCGCTATCTTGACCTCATCCGCCTCCAGAAGTGTCGAATCCGCCTGAGGCCAGCTAAAGCTGGTAATGGGGTCTTTATGCCCCATGAGCTCCCACAACCTTTCAGTAATGTGTGGCACCATGGGCGCAAGTAAGAGCAGGACCATCTCCAGGGCCTCTCGCATCACTGGCAAAAACGCCCTATCCATGACACAAGCCCCAAGACAGGCATTTATCTCATTAATCAGCTCCATTACAGCGCTTATGGCGGTATTGAACTGAAAACGACGCTGTATATCGTCAGTGACCTTGGCTATGGTCTGATGGGTCTTGCGGCGCAGGGACAAAAGGGTCTTATTGGCAAGGCAGGCCTGCTGCAATGCCTCTGAAGAGGTATCGGCCTCTCGCAACTGCTCTGCATGGGCTGTAACCAGACGCCACAACCTCTGAAGAAAACGATGACAGCCCTCTATGCCGTGGTCGCTCCACTCCAGGTCCCTTTCAGGAGGCGCTGCAAAAAGGATAAAGAGGCGCACTGTATCCGCTCCATAGCGCCGTATCATCTCGTCAGGGTCCACCACATTGCCCTTAGACTTGGACATCTTGGCGCCTTCCTTCAAAACCATGCCCTGTGTAAGTAGATTTTCAAAGGGCTCATCCACTGACAGCCAGCCTAACTCACGCAATACCTTGGTGAAAAATCTGGAATAGAGCAGGTGCAAAATGGCATGTTCCACTCCACCAATATACTGGTTCACTGGAAGCCACTTGGCAACACGCTTTTTATCCAATGGCATGGACACCTCATCAGGGCAGGTATAACGGGCAAAATACCAGGAAGACTCCACAAAGGTATCCATGGTGTCCGTCTCCCGCCTGGCCTCACCTCCACACTTGGGACAGACTGTTCTGTAAAATGCCTCGAAATTCGGCAGAGGCGAACGGCCACTGGCATCCAATTGGGCGTCAAGGGGGAGTTCCACCGGAAGCTGTTCCCTTGGCACAGGCACGATTCCGCAGCGGCTGCAATGTATCACAGGAATTGGAGCACCCCAGTAACGCTGTCTCGAAATACCCCAATCCCTCAATCTATAGGCTACAGTGGGCTCTCCGAGCCCCTTGGCCTTTAAGCGGCTCACTATGGCGGCCTTCGCCTCTTCATTGCCCATGCCGGTAAAATCGCCTGAATCGACCAATCTGCCAGGACCCTCCCAGGCCTCCTGCAGGGGCGATCGGCCGGTCGCCCCTACGTCTCTGTCACCAGGTTGAATCACCAGTTTAATGGGCAGACCATAGCGTTTGGCAAACTCAAAATCCCTTTGGTCATGGGCAGGCACGGCCATGACAGCCCCTGTGCCATACTCCATCAGCACGAAATTGGCCACATAGATGGGCACCCGTTCTCCTGTGAGGGGGTGTACCGCAAAGGCCCCTGTCCAGACCCCTTCCTTTTCTTTAGACTCCATACGCTCTTTGGAAGGCACAGCAGTCCACTTGGCAAGAAATGCCTTTACTGCCTGCTCCTGGCCTGTACCCTGGGCCAATGTCATCACCATGGGATGGTCGGGTGCGATACTTACAAAGGTCACGCCAAAGAGGGTGTCAGGTCGAGTGGTGAACACAATCAAATCCTCTGTCTGTCTATCAGCCACCCGGAAGCTAATCTTCGCCCCCTCACTCCTTCCGATCCAGTTACGCTGCATGGTCAAGACCTTTTCGGGCCAACCACTCAGTTTATCACAGCCGGCCAGAAGCTCATCGGCATAGGCCGTAATCCTGAAAAACCAGCCGTACAGCTCCTTTTCCACCACCTTTGTACCGCAGCGCCAGCACTCGCCGTCCTCTACCTGCTCGTTTGCCAGCACAGTGGAGCAGCTTTCGCACCAGTTCACCCTGGAAAGTTTGCGATATACCAGGCCCTTTTCATACATCTCCAGAAAAAAGAGCTGCTCCCAACGGTAATAGGATGGGTGGCATGTGGCTATTTCCCTACTCCAATCATAGGAAAAACCCAGTTTTTTGAGCTGGGAACGCATGTAGTCAATATTTTCATAGGTCCACTTGGCAGGATGTGTCCCATGTTTTATGGCGGCATTCTCCGCAGGCAGGCCAAAGGCATCCCAGCCCATGGGATGCAATACCTCGAACCCCTGCATGCGCTTATATCTTGCCACCACATCGCCTATGGTGTAATTGCGCACATGACCCATGTGAATCCTGCCCGATGGATATGGAAACATCTCCAGCACGTAATAAAAAGGCCTTTCACTGGACTCATTGACTCTAAAAATACCCTCCGACTCCCACTTTTGTTGAAGTGTGGCCTCTATATTTTCAAAATCATATGGTAGTTCCATAGGCAACCTCATCTATCGCTATATTTATTTTTAAATCTGCCAGGACCCTGTAGGGGCGACCGGCCGGTCGCCCCTACGTCTCTGTCAGCAGGAAGAGATATGAATTTCTTTTAACACCGCGTCCAGCACACCATTGATAAATGAGACAGCATCATCCGTAGAAAATTTCTTGGCAAGCTCAATGGCCTCATTGATGGCCACTTTCCCCGGAATATCAGGGCAATAAGACAACTCAAACACTCCGATACGCAGGATGTTCCTGTCCACCAGAGACATGCGGTTCAGACGCCAGTTTTTGGAGTGCTGCTGAATCAGTACATCCAGCGCCTCCCTATGGCGCAACACCCCTTCCAGGAGTGTCTGTGCAAACTCAAAGGCCGGATCGGTTTTCGAGATGGAATCGTCCACAAGACGCAGATAATCCGCATACCATTCATTCAATACATGCTCATCAAGCCCGTTACAGGGCAACCCGCAGTCTTCCTGTGGGCTGCACCCATCTGAATCAGGAAAAGACCGGTCGGCCTGCAGGGACGAATCAGGCGGTTCAGGCCGGTCCGACGACGGACGCAATTCCAGACCATAGAGCATCTGGAGGGCGATTTTTCTGCCGCGGCGACGAATCATTCGATCACTGTTCCATATTTTTCAGCAGGCTGATCATCTCTATCACGGAAAGGGCGGAGTCCCAACCCTTGTTGCCTGCCTTTGTACCGGCCCGTTCAATGGCCTGTTCTATGGTTTCTGTGGTCAGAATACCGAAGGCAACAGGGCATTCGGCTTGGAGGGCGGTCTGTGCAACCCCCTTCGAGGCCTCTGCTGCCACGTATTCGAAATGCGGGGTAGCGCCTCTGATAATACAGCCAAGGCATAAAATCCCGTCATATTTTCTGCTCATGGCCATCTTTTTGGCCACAAGAGGTATCTCGAATGCCCCAGGCACCCATGCGACCGAGATATCCTCATCCGAGGCCCCATGCCGCACAAGGGCGTCGATGGCCCCCGACAGCAGCTTGCTGGATATGAATTCATTGAAACGGGCTACAACTATACCCACCCTGAAACCCTTTGCCTGTAAATGACCCTCAAATATTCTCGGCATATGCCCTCCTCGTTATTACTGGGGTGTTCCTATTTGCTATCCTGTAAATTCAATAACAGATGCCCCATTTTCTCGGCCTTGCAACGCAGATAGGCCATATTTTCCTCATGCGGCGGAATCTCGATGGGCACACGCTCCGTAATCTTCAGCCCGTAACCCTCAAGCCCTACAATCTTTTTGGGATTGTTGGTCATAATACGCATACGCCTCACTCCCAAATCCCGCAATATCTGGGCTCCGATACCGTAATCCCTCAAATCCGCCTGAAAACCCAGTTCCTTATTGGCCTCCACTGTATCCCTGCCATTATCCTGAAGCTGATAGGCCTTCAGCTTGTTGATGAGCCCTATACCGCGACCTTCCTGCCGCATGTAGAGCAAAATGCCACGGCCCTCACAGGCGATGCGGTTCATGGCGGTCTGAAGCTGAGGCCCGCAGTCACAACGGAGTGACCCCAAGACATCCCCTGTGAAACATTCGGAATGCACCCGCACCAATACATCTTCATCGGGATGAATGGGCAAATCACCCTTTACCAGGGCCAGATGATTATAATCGTCTATCAAACTGCTGTAAGCGATGAGACGCCACTCTCCGCCGAAACGGGACGGCAATCTCACATCCACCTCTCTTTTTACAAAGCTCTCCTTCTGAAGCCGGTAGGCGATGAGATCCGCTATGGTGACGATCTTGAGCCCGTGTTCCCTGGCGAATATCTCCAGATCAGGCATACGGGCCATACTGCCGTCATCCTTCATGATCTCACATATAACACCGGCAGGCTTCAGACCCGCCAGCCTCGCCAGATCCACCGAACCCTCTGTCTGACCCGCCCGCACCAGAACACCGCCGTCCCTGGCCCTCAAAGGAAAGATATGCCCTGGAGTGACGATATCGTCGGGGGTGGCGCCGTCAGCAACGGCTGCAAGTATGGTGGTTGCCCTGTCATGGGCCGAGATACCGGTGGTGACACCCCTGGCCGCCTCAATGGAGACAGTAAAGGCGGTGCCGAAACGGGATTTGTTCCGGGCGGCCATCATGGGCAGCTGCAGCCTTTCCACCTGCCCTGATGTCATCGCAAGACAGATCAGGCCCCTGCCGTACTTTGCCATGAAATTTATGGCCTCGGGAGTGACCTTTTCCGCCGCCATGGTGAGATCACCCTCATTTTCACGGTCCTCGTCATCCACCAGGATGAACATCTTGCCTTCCCTGATATCCTGCAACACCTCTTCTATGGAAGATTTAGCCATGTTAACTCCTTATTGTTCATAAAAAACCATGACGCATCAGTAAGGATGCGTCAATACTGGATTTGCCGCGCTCACTTGAGGCTGCCTGTGGCAAGCGGCCGTTCAGCATCTTTTCCACATACTTGGCCAGGATATCCAGTTCCACATTGACCAAATCGCCCTTTTGTTTAAAACCGATGGTGGTCAGCCTCGCGGTATGTGGTATGATGGCCAGGGAAAACCGGCCTTTTCCGCAGGCGTTCACCGTCAAGCTCACGCCATCCACTGCAACAGACCCCTTTTCCACCAGATAATGGTCATATTTATCTGCATATTTTTCAGGCATGGCAATGGTTATGACCAAAAAACGGCCTTTCATGCCCATTTCCACTATCTCACCCACACAATCTATATGCCCTGTCACTATATGACCGCCCAAACGGTCCACAGGCCGCATGGCGCGCTCCAGATTCACACGGCTGCCAGAACGCAACGCACCGAGATTCGTCCGCTCCAGGGTCTCAAAAGAGACATCCGCGGTAAAAAAACGCTCGGATATAGTGACAGCAGTCAGACACACTCCATTTACCGCTATGCTCTCACCCACCTTGCCGCTGGTCAGCAGGAAATCGGGGACACAGCCCAGCAGCAACCCCTCCTGAGTGGGGGAAATGCCCTTCACTATACCCATGCCCTCTACAATGCCGGTAAACATGGTCTCAAACACCCTTCACAAAAAAGCTGTTCACGTCCGTGAGCAGACCGTGCAGCAATATGTCTTCAGACACCTCATGAATACAGAAGTCCTTCAGTCTTGCAGCCTGCCGCAAATGCCCCACCCCAATGCCGCCTATGGCCGTACCGGCCTTGAGGCCTCCTATCACCATGGGCGCATAAAACCATAACATCTCGTCCACCAGGCCTTCATCCCAAAAAGAGCCATTGAGCCCGGATCCACCCTCGATCAGAAGGCTCTGAATACCGGCCTGACCGGCCCTCTTCAAAAACGCCGGCAACGATACTTTACGACCATCCTTGGCCAAGGGCAAGAGCCATACTTCCACACCCCTTGCCTCCAGCTCGGTCTTTTTCGTTTCAGAAGCCGTCTCAGCCGCCACAACTACTGTGCGGGCGGAGGATATAGTGTTACACAAACGGGAAGACAGGGGCAGCCTGAGCGTACTATCCAGCACAAACCGGACAGGATTTCCTGCGCCACCATGTGGAATCCGGCAGGTCAGCTCCGGGTCATCGGCCAGCACCGTTCCGATCCCCACAGCTATGCCGTCCACCACAGCCCGCACTGCATGGCCGCATGCCCTGGATTTTTCACTCGTGATCCACCTGGATTCTCCTGTGCGAGTGGCTATGCGTCCATCTAAACTCATGGCGGCCTTGCTGATCACCCATGGCGAACCAGTGGTCACATGCTTCAAAAAGGGGGCGATAAGGCTGCGGCAGGCCTGCTCAAGGCAACCGGCCTTCACGGTTATGCCATGACCGCGCAGAAACTCCATGCCTCCGGCGGCCTTTGGATTGGGGTCTGTTGTGCCCACCACCACCCGTTTTATCCCTGCGGCGAGAATCGCCTGAGTGCAAGGCGGTGTCTTGCCAAAGTGGTTGCAGGGTTCCAGGGTCACGTAAATGGTGGCGCCAGACAGTTCGCACGCAGCGGAAGCTATGGCATTGATCTCGGCATGCGGTCCGCCGAAACGTTCATGATAACCCTCTCCAACTATACAGCCTGCCTTTGTGATCACGGCACCGACTGTTGGGTTTGGTGAAACGGCCCCGATACCTTTGGCGGCCAGAACCAGCGCCCGCTGCATGAAAGCTTCGTCACCTGCGCCACTCGACACGGCATGCAGGACGGAATTGTCTGAGATATCCGAAGGCCCCTCTCCATAAAGAAAATTCCTCACGGCTTGCGCCGCCGGCGTCTGAATCCGGTCTTCATGCAAAAAAGCCACAGCCCGTCACCCCTTTTTCCTGCCTTCTTTCAAAAGTTCCAGAAGCTGGTCCATGAACTCCTGCACATCTCCGAACTGTTTATAAACCGATGCAAATCTCACATAGGCCACATCGTCCCAGAGCTTCAACTGGGCCATGACCTTTTCGCCCACAAAACTGCTCTGGATCTCCCGGTCCCCCTTGTCCTGTATCTCCCGCTCCAACTCCAGCACGAAGTTGTCTATCTGCTCCATGGTGATGGGTCTCTTTTCACACGCCCGCAAAATGCCGTCTATGACCTTGGAACGCTGAAACAGCTCTCTTCTACCGTCTTTTTTGACGACAATGGGCTGAAACTCCTCCACCACCTCATAGGAAGTAAAACGCCGGGCGCAAACGACGCACTCCCGCCTGCGCCGAATGGCCTTGCCCTCCCGAACCGTGCGGGAATCTATAACCTTGCTGTCAGAGGCGTTACAATAAGGACATTTCATGAAAACGACAAATGATGAGGCACATGAACAACCAGCATTCAACCGCACCTCTCAAGACCTTGCAATATGTCATTGGAGGCCGAAAAATCCTTTTGAATCAAGGAGATACCGGCCTCTTCCAGCATGTCCCGAGTGAGGCTGTCAGGATAGCCCTGCACATAGAATATAGCATTGACGCCTGCATTGATGAGCAGCTTGGCGCAGATTACGCAGGGAAATGTGGTAGAGTAAAGGGTGGAATCAGCCACGACTATGCCGTGTCTGGCCGCCTGGACCAGGATATTCTGCTCGGCATGAAGTCCACGGCACAATTCATGGCGTTCACCCGATGGTATGCCCAGCTTGTCCCGCAGACAGCCTATCTCCAGACAGTGACGCAGACCTGAAGGCGCTCCGTTGTAACCTGTGCAGAGAATGCGGTTGTCCTTGACCAGCACCGCCCCCACCCGTCTTCTCAGGCAGGTTGAACGGGTGGCCACCAGGTGGGCGATGGCCATGAAATAATCATCCCATGAAGGCCTGGATGCGCATGGAACACGGGATGACGACTGGGTTTCCATTCACTCCAGACTGGCAAAAAGGGCCGCATAATCAGCGTACAAAGGAAATCGCTCGCAGAGCCCTTTTACATTATGCCTGACCCTTCTCACAACAGCCTCATCCCCCTTGCTGTCCAGCACCTCGACGATATAGCCGCCCACCTCGCGCATCTCTGCCTCTCCAAGCCCACGCGTGGTGAGCGCCGGGGTTCCTATGCGTATGCCGCTGGTAACCCGAGGAGGCTGGGTATCGAAGGGAATGGCATTTTTGTTCACCGTGATACCCGCACGCTCCAGCATCCCCTCGGCCTCTGCACCTGTGAGACCCTTGGCAGAGAGGTCCACCAGCATCAGATGGTTGTCGGTACCTCCAGAAACCAGCCTGAAACCCGCATTCTGAAGGGTCTGGGCCAACACCCGTGCATTGGCCACGATGCGCTGCTGATAAAACTTGAACTCATCGGACATGGCCTCCTTGAAGGCCACTGCCTTGGCCGCTATCACATGCATGAGAGGCCCGCCCTGTATGCCTGGAAAGACCTGGCTGTCTATGAGTTTGGCATATTTTTGCCTGGATAAAATGAAGCCACCCCTGGGGCCACGCATGGTCTTGTGAGTGGTGGAGGTGACAAAATCCGCAAATGGCACAGGGGATGGATGGATCCCTGAGGCCACCAGCCCGGCTATGTGGGCGATGTCCGTGGTCATGTAGGCATTGACCTCATCTGCTATCATGCGAAATGAGACAAAATCTATGGTGCGCGGATAGGCGCTGGCTCCAACGACTATCATACGCGGGCGATGCTCAAGGGCAAGCCTGCGCACCTCGTCGAAGTCTATGGTCTCGGTGTCCCTGTTTACGCCGTAATGAACTATATTATAAAATCTGCCTGAAAAATTCACTCTTGCGCCATGGGAGAGATGCCCGCCATGGGCCAGATTCATTGAGAGGATGGTATCGCCTGGCTGCAAGACCGAAAAATAGACCGCCATATTGGCCTGACTGCCGGAGTGGGGCTGCACATTGGCATACTCGGAACCGAAGAGGATATTCAGCCGGTCTATGGCCAACTGTTCCACGGTGTCCATGTATTCGCAACCGCCGTAATAGCGTTTATTGGGATAACCCTCGGCATACTTGTTCATAAAAACGCTGCCTTCGGCCTCCATGACCGCCTCGCTTGCAAAGTTCTCAGAGGCTATCATCTCCAATTGAGTGGTCTGTCGCTCCAGCTCGGACCTAATGGCATTATATACCTCTATATCGGTCTCTTTCAGATGTCTCATACAATCCCCCTTAAAAACTACAGGTCTTCCAGCATGGCTATTCGACATGCATGACGACCGCCCGCAAATTCTGTATTCAACCAAATGCGCACCATGTCCTCTGCCACGCCAACACCCAGCACGCGGGCCCCCATACATAACACATTGGCATCATTGTGCTCCCTGCTCATACGTGCGGTGTAGCCATCGTGGCACAGGGCAGCTCGTATGCCTTTATAACGATTGGCCATCATAGACATACCTATGCCGGTTCCACAGATGAGTATGCCCCTGTCCACACCCTTTCCAAGGACTGCCTGCACAACCTTCTTACCAATCTCAGGATAGTGCACCGAATCCGGAGAATAGCACCCCACATCCGAAACCGTATGCCCCAAGGCCGTTATAAAGGCCTTGAGCCCCTCTTTCAACTCAAAACCGCCGTGATCAGCACCGATAGCTATTTTCATGACTCAAATCTCTTGAATATCAACACGGCGTTTGTACCTCCAAAACCAAAGGAATTGGACATAGCCACACGCAGCGCCTTATGCCTGGCCACATTGGGCACATAGTCCAAGTCGCACTCTGAATCAGGGTTTTCGTAGTTGATGGTGGGCGGAATCACACCCTCCTCAATGGCCTTTATGGAAAAAACCGCCTCTATGCCACCTGCTCCACCCAGAAGATGGCCTGTCATGGATTTGGTGGAGCTGATGGGGATTTCATATGCCCTGTCCCCAAATACAGTCTTTATGGCCCTGGTCTCGCAGACATCATTGAGGGGCGTACTGGTGCCATGGGCATTTATATAATCCACATCCCCTGGCCCCATATCGGCATCCTTGAGTGCCATGGCCATACACCTGGCAGCGCCCTCGCCATTGTCAGGCGGAGCCGTCATATGATAGGCGTCACCGGTCAGCCCATATCCAGCAATCTCACCCAGAATACGAGCACCCCTGGCATGAGCAGCCTCAAGGGATTCCAGTATCAGAATGCCGGCACCTTCACCTATGACAAAACCATCCCTATCCCGATCAAAAGGACGTGAGGCCTTTTCAGGCTCATCATTCCGAGTGGAAAGGGCCTTCAGGGCAGAAAAACCGGAAAGTGCCAGTTGGGTGACCACCGATTCCGTTCCGCCGCAGATCATGGCATCCGCATCCCCTCTTTGAATGACCTTGAATGCCTCGCCTATGGCATGGGAACCAGCCGCACAGGCGGTGCAGAGCACTGTATTTGGCCCTTTGGCCCCGAACATGATGGAAATATGTCCGGAGGCCATATTGGGAATGGCCATGGGAATAAAAAATGGACTGATGCGGGCAGGGCCTTTTTCCACCAAGATATCCCTGTAACGCTCTATGCTCCCCAAGCCTCCAAGTCCGCAACCTGTGATTACACCCACCCGGTGCGCATTGGCTTCATTGATGACAAGACCGGAGTCCTCCATGGCCATACGAGCCGCCACCAATGCCAACGTGATGAAGGGATCTATGCGTTTCAATAACTTTTCCGGCAAAAAATCCACTGGATTGAGGCCTTTGACCTCGCCTGCTATGCGGCAATCGTAGCCGGTTGCATCGAACTTGGTGACAGGCCCTATGCCTGAACGCCCTGCTATCAAATTGGACCATGCCTCGGCCACTCCGATTCCAACAGGAGAGACCAAACCGAGCCCAGTGACAACCACTCTGCGTTTTTGAATGCCAGTACACATGGGATAACCCTGCTTAATTGCCTTTGCGAGCTTTCACATAATCGATGGCATCCTGGACCGTGTGCATCTTTTCCGTGTCGTCATCGGCTATCTCTATGCCGAAACTCTCCTCCATGGCCATAACAAGCTCCACAAGGTCAAGGGAATCAGCCCCCAGATCATCCACAAAAGAGGCGGACGGCACCACCTTCTCTTTTGGCACACTCAACTGATTGGCAATGATCTCGACCATTTTGACATCTATATCCATTGTGATTCCTCCTTAAAAATCGAGGCTCGAAAACCTCTTGTATGTTATACGAAATTTCGATAGCGGCTCAATCGCACAACAAGCCGCCGTTGACATGCAATACATGTCCCGTGATGTATGCCGCTCCATTGGTGGCAAGAAAGGCCACCGCCTCTGCTACATCTTCGGGTTTACCCATCCGGCCCACTGGTATCTGTGACAGAAGCGCCTCCCTATGTTTCTCGGACAGACCGGCGGTCATGTCAGTTTCGATAAAACCCGGGGCAACCACATTGACAGTGATACCACGAGAGGCCACTTCCCTGGCCACAGAGCGGCTGAAACCCTCCAGACCTGCCTTGGCGGCCGCATAATTGGCCTGCCCGGCATTGCCCATACTGCCCACAACAGAACCGATGTTGATCACTCGGCCCCAACGCTGTTTCATCATGGGGGCGACGGCCGCCTGTGTGCAGTTAAAAACTCCACCCAGATTAGTGGCAATAACCCTGTTCCAGTCCTCCTGCTTCATGCGCGCCAGAAGCGTGTCCCGAGTGATACCGGCATTGTTGACCAGGACATGCAGTCCCCCTGCCCTTTCTATAAGGCCCTTGATTGCCTGGCTGACAACTGCCGCATCCGCCACATCAAAACCGAGCACCTCAGCCCTGCCGCCAAGGGCTGTTATAGCATTTTTAACATCCTGGGCCATGGCCTCATTGGAACTGAAGTTTATAAAGACCTCCGCACCCATTTGCGCCAGCCTCATACAGATGGCCCTGCCGATGCCCCTGGAACCACCTGTCACCAAAGCAATCCTGCCTTTCAATTCCATATCACACATGACAACCGCTCCTGAACAATCCGCTCATGCCGGACTTTTGCAACGTATTTTTTTGACCTGTTCCAGCAGGACTGGAAGTATCTTGTTCACATCGGCCACGATACCGTAAGTAGCCATTTCAAATATGGGCGCAGCAGGGTCTTTATTGACCGCAACCAGTATATCTATATTGCGGAGCCCGACCGTATGCTGAACCGCTCCGGATACGCCAAAGGTAATACACAATCTTGGGGATACGGTCACCCCTGTCTGACCGATCTGTGTGTATTCAGGCAGCCACCCCAGATCAGTTATGGCTCGAGTGGCGCCCACAGCCCCGCCAAGGGCATCGGCCAGCTCCTGCAATAGTTTCAGATTCTCCCTTTTCTCAATGCCCCTGCCCGCCACAACAACCACATCTGCCTTTGTCAGACGCACGGCTTCATCCTGCTTCTCATGCACGGACTCCGTGACCTCCATGCCTGATTTCAGCCACTCAAATGGAACCTCAGGCCGCTCCACACGGCCTTCAGCGACCACACGCCTGGCGATCATCACATTGGGACTGACAGTCACCAGCTGCGGTCTTGCATCAGGGCATACAATATTTACGAAGAGATTGCCGCCCCACGCCGCCCTTGTCTGTATCAATACCCTGTCATCTGAACGAATATCGAGTTCAAGACAACCGGCTGTCAGGCCGGTTTCAAGCATTGTCTGCACACGGGGCATATATGCCTTGCCCGTATATGTGGCAGGTGCCAGGACTATTTCAGGCCTTTTGGAGAGAATGAGACCTGTCAGCACCCTGGCGAATACATCATCACGAAACACGGCCAGGGCCTCGTGCTCCACCAGTTGCACCACATGAGCCCCGTATTCCATGAGGGTATCGCATACAGCACCGGAAATGCCATGGCCGAACACCACTGCCGTCGCCTCGGTCTGCAATTTATCGGCAAGCTCCCGGGCCTTGGATACGAGTTCCAGGCTTACGGGCATCAAACAGCCCTCATGACACTCGGCCACCGCCCACACACCCCTCCATCCCTCTTTTGAAATATCTCTCATAATCACAACACTCCGGCAGCGACAAGCCGTTCACAAAGGGCAGCCACCTGGGCATCGGCATCGCCTTCAAGCCGTTCCCTTCTGGCCTCGAATGAACGGACAAAGGTGTTCAGGACGCGCGTAGGAGAACCTGCAAGCCCTATATCATTCATGCTCAGCCCCAAATCATTCGCTGTCCAGACCGGAATTCCGGCGGATTTGGCCTTCATCTTCCCCTTAAGAGAAGGCATGCGGGGTGTATTGATGGAAGGTATCACAGTGACAAGGCAGGGGGTCTTCATGAGCACCGTATCGTGGCCGTGACCGGTCATTCTGATGCATTTAAGGGTGTCGGCGGTCAATTCCAGGGCGTTCACATAGGCGACACTTGGCATCTCGAGTCTGACGGCCAGACCGGGCCCCACCTGTGCGGTATCCCCATCCACAGACTGATTGCCGCACACGACCATGTCCATCTGCCCAATCTTTTTCAGGGCGGCGGCAAGCACTCGAGTGGTAGCCAGGGTATCCGCGCCGGCAAATGCCCTGTCAGAGAGCAGATAAGCCTGGTCAGCACCCATGGACAAGGCATCCCGCAAGGCCTTGTCAGCGGAAGGCGGCCCCATAGTCAGGACATGAATTCTCGCATCATGCCCGTCCTTAATGGCGAGGGCAGCCTCCAGGGCATTCAGATCCACCGGATTTATAATGGTCTCCACGCCCTCCCGTATCATCATGCCGGTCTCTTTATCGAACCTGACGGTCCTGGCATCCGGCACCTGTTTGATGCAAACGGCTATATTCAACATATCAAACCTTACTGTATTCCTTGTTCAGGGCCTGACCTATGACATTGCGCTGTATCTGATTGGTGCCCTCGTAGATTTGAAGCACCTTTGCGTCGCGCATCATCTTTTCCACGGGATAGTCCTTCATATAGCCGTAACCGCCGAGCACCTGTACTGCGTCCGTGGTCACTCTCATGGCCACATCCGTTGCGAAGAGCTTGGCCATGGCCGAGATCTTCGCTATATCCCTGGAATCTGCATCGATGGTCCTGGCGACAGCATATACAAGGCTGCGGGCGGCCTCCGTATGAGTAGCCATGTCCGCCAGCATATGCTGAATCGCCTGAAAAGAGATGATGTACTGTCCGAACTGCATACGCTGCTTGGCATAGGAAACAGCCTCATCCAAGGCTGCCTGCGACAGCCCCACACCGATAGCGCCGATGCCTGGACGGGCAAAATCCAGTGTCTTCAGGGCGATGATGAAACCCTGCCCCCTCTTGCCAAGAATACGGTCCTTTGGAATGCGGCAGTCGGTAAAGACCATCTCTCGCGTGGAAGAGGCGCGAAGCCCCATCTTTTTTTCCTTTTTGCCGAAACTGAAACCAGGATCGCCCTTTTCCACCAGAAATGCAGTGGCCCCGCGCGGGCCTTTGTGACGATCTGTCATGGCTATGACAGTGTATATCTCCGCATCCCCGGCACTGGTAATCCACTGCTTAGTGCCATTCAACACCCAATAATCCCCATCCTCCACCGCAGAGGTCTGAATGCCAGCTGCATCGCTGCCGGC
Organism: Deltaproteobacteria bacterium; assembly: GCA_028695735.1. Classification (GTDB taxonomy): domain Bacteria; phylum Desulfobacterota; class Dissulfuribacteria; order Dissulfuribacterales; family DYLC01; genus JAQVIJ01. Next base: position 67,664 of record JAQVIJ010000001.1, read on the forward strand.
ATTGGCCTCTGTCAGGGCAAAGGCCCCCAGACGACTGCCAGAGGCGATATCCGGCAGATACCGTTTCTTCTGCTCATCGGAACCGAACATGACTATGGGATAGCCGCCAAGGGCGCTGGCAGCGAAGGTGGTGGTCACGGCTATACATCCATAGGACAACTGCTCCAGGGCAAGGCAGGTTTCAAAACACCCCTTACCTATTCCACCGTATTCCTCCGGGATATAGATACCAAACAGATCGGACTGGGCCAGATCCTTCATGATTTCCCAAGGGAATTCCTCTGTCTCGTCCAGCCTGGCGCGTATGGGTAGAATCTTTTCGATGGCTATTTTGCGCGCCAGCTCTACTATCATCTGCTGTTCTTCTGTGAGAAAATAATTGACTTGAGCCATTTAGCATCCTTTTCACAAGAAAATAAACAAGAAACCAACTCGAGCGTTTCACCAACGCATGGCAAGAGACCCCCATGTGAACCCACCTCCGAAGGCCATCATCAGCACATTGGCGCCTGCGAAAAGACGGCCTCCACGATTGGCTTCATCAAGGGCTATGGGAATACTCGCTGCGGAGGTATTACCATATTTATGTATATTGATAAAGAGTTTGTCTTCAGAAAGCCCAAGCCTCTCACGCACAAAATCCAGAATGCGCATATTGGCCTGATGGCAAAAGACCATGTCCAGTGCGTCTGTCTTCCAGCCCACAGCATCCATGGCCTCCCATGTGACCGCCTCCAGCGCCTTTACCGCATGTTTGAAGACATCCTTGCCCTGCATCTGAATGTATTGCCAGCCGCGGGACAACATCTCTTCGTCAGCTGGAACAGCTGTGCCCAGGCCTCGTATGGCCAGAAGCTCCCACAATCTGCCGTCACCGTGCAGGTGTGTGGAGAGGATCCCCCTGTCTTCCCTTGTGCCAGCCAGCACGGCGGCCCCTGCGCCGTCTCCAAAGAGCACACAGGTGGTCCTGTCCTGCCAGTTAACACGCCTGGAGAGCACCTCGCTGCCTATTACAAGAATTTTCAGTTTTCTGTCCGCTTGTATGAATTTATCCGCTATGGAAAGGCCATAGATGAAACCCGAACATGTGACGGAAATGTCCAGCACGCCGGCGCGAAAGGCGCCGATATTCTTCTGAACCAGGCATGCAACGGAGGGCATGGGCATATCGGGGGTGAGGGTGGCGACTATGATGAGATCGATTTCATCAGGCTTTACACCGGCCATTTCCAGGGCATTCAATGCAGCGCGCGTGGCCAAATCGGAATTGTTTTCGCCTTCAGATGCTATACGCCTTTCCAGAATGCCTGTACGGGTGCGGATCCATTCGTCGGAGGTATCGACGAGCGCCTCGAGATCACGGTTGGTCATCACACGGGACGGCAAGGCAGAACCTGTGCCTATGATTACAGCCCTTGAACGCACAACTGCCTCCCGGCGTCTTCCTGGACCTCCTCCAGCGCTGCCTTCAGCCTGGAGATGATGTCCGCCTGGGCCATATCATTAGCCGCACAAATGGCGTTTTTCATGGCCTTTGCCCCGGATCTGCCATGACAGATGATGACCACACCGCTGACACCCAGCAAGGGCGCTCCGCCATATTCCGCATAATCTACACGCTTCTTGAAGCGATGCAGCGCTGTCCTGGCAAGCAGATAACCTGTCTTGGCGGCAAGGCTGACATTCATCTCTTTTTTCATCATCTCAATCATGGACTCGGCCAGGCCCTCACTCAATTTCAGACAGATATTGCCTACGAAACCATCACAGACGATCACATCCACATCCCCCTTGAAAACCTCACGGCCTTCCACATTGCCGACGAAATTCAGACAGCTGGAGGCAAGCAGGTCATATGCCTTTTTTACCTGCTGATTGCCCTTGGAGTCCTCTTCTCCTATGCTCAAAAGGCCGACCCGAGGGGATTTTTTCTGAAGACGCACCTGTGCAAACACAGCGCCCATCAACCCGAATTGCAGAAGATGCACCGGTTTGCAATCCACATTGGCCCCAACGTCGATCATGATGGCGGGCTGCTTAAGGGTTGGAATCAGGGTGGCTATAGCAGGCCGGACACTGTTGATACGACCGAGGGTCACCATGGCCGTGGCCAGCGTAGCGCCTGAATTCCCCGCGCTCACCACTGCATGTACTTGGCCTGAGGCGAGCAGTTCAAAGGCCACCTTGATCGTGGAATCCTTCTTACGTCGAAGGGAATCCGCCGGTGATTCGTCCATACCAACCACCTGCGAGGCATGTTTTATGGAGACAGGAAGCGACCCCACATGATATCGGTCGAGCAGCGCCTGCAATATGGCTTCCTGCCCCACCAGAATCACTTCTATACCATGTTCCCGCGCAGCATTGACAGCGCCTTCCACCACCACTTCGGGGCCATGGTCACCTCCCATGGCGTCAACGGCCACTTTCATGCGTCACTATCACTCTGATTTTTGAATAAAAACCTTACCCCTGTATGTGCCGCAATTAGGACATACACGATGCGGAAGTTTAGGCGTATCGCACTGAGGACAAAGCACCAGGCTCTGGAGGCTCAGGGCATCATGGCTGCGCCTGTTGCCGCGTCTGGATCTGGAGGGTTTTTTCTTTGGAACTGCCATTTTGTTCTCCTTTTGTGTTATAGGATGGGCCTAATTTTCCAAGGCCCCCTTTATATTTCTGATTATATTTCAGGGACTTCCCTTATTTTGTTCTCCACGAAAATTTTAATTTTTCGAGGCCCCTTTACGAGGGACAACGCCGGCAAACAGGGTGATCTTTTCCTCACTGCAACTACATGTGTGTTGGTTCAAATCCTCCCCGCACCTGGGACAGAGCCCCTTACAGGTCTCTTTGCACAAATGACTCATGGGCACGCTCAGCAGGATCTGTTCATACAACATATCTCCAAGAGGCACTTCATCACTGTCAAGGACAATGGTTATGGATTCGTCTGTCTTCTGACTGAGCGACAGGTCTTCACTAAGGGTCCTGACGAGCAGATAGACAAAATCACTCACCAACGGCTGAATATATCTCTGCAAACAACGCTGACATTCCAGGGAGGACAAGACCTCCAGATGCCCTGTTACATATATATCCTCCGCCTCTCGTGTGAACTGAAGGCCAGCCTTGACAGGCCCCTCAAGCCGCATCCCTTCCTCCCAGAGTGCATTTCCGTCTCTGTTGTCCACAGACAAAAAGACAAGGTCGTCGAAAGCAAGGGTACACCCATCTTTCGGAATATCTTCAAGCAATATATGATGATTCGTCTTTATAAACGGCATGGATGTCCTGGCTAAAGGGTTAACTATAGTGAACCTCGAAAAATTGCCTTTTCGCCCGATAACTGCGTTGTCTCGCCTTGTTCTCGAACGAAAATTCTAATTTTTCAAGGTTCCCTGTCATATAAGAAAGAACCCTATATATTTTCATTCAAGAGGTCTTGTCAAGCATGAACTTACAAAAAAACGCAAAAAGCACTAAAAAATACATTACAGGGCAGCCCCTCACGGAGGTACCTCAGCCTGTAATCCGCTTCGACGGCCGTGCGAGGCGTATTCGCAAACCGTCCAGACCGACGCAAAACCAGTGGATACATGGCCTATGGGCGATAGGCATCTACGGCCTGTTATTGTTCTGGTTTGTTTTGGCAGACACACAGGTCTGCCCATGCCTGACATCATCGGCCTGGGGGGCGGAACTGCAGGACGTATGTCTCAAGAACTCGCCGGCCCAACCAGGCCAAGGAGAAGCAATGCTTCTGACCGTAACCTCAAAATCCAATGTTACTCCAACGTCGCTTGTCTTTCAAGGAAAGACTCTGTCTTTTCAACCATGCCCTCCAGAAATAGAACACTCCGCTGACGGTTCATCCTGTCACTTCACCCTCATCTCGATTCCGATGGACATCACGCCGGGCAGCCACAACATGGCGATAGATATATCCCGTGCCGGACATATGGAAAGGCTCACGGTTCCGCTTCAAATTGTTTCAAAACAATATCCCGAAGAACATCTGACCGTGGAACCAAAGATGGTGGAATTCCCACCCGAGATATTGAGGAGGATTAAGGAGGAACAGGCAGCACTCATAACCTCCATGAACGGTGAAACGAACCGCATGTACTGGACGCCGTGGTTCGTATGGCCTGTACCCGAAGAGATCAAAAGTCCGTTCGGTCTCAAACGCTTCTTCAATGGCCAGCCCAGGGCCCCCCATGCAGGCATTGACCTGAAAGGCGGCATCGGTGACCCTGTCAGGGCGGCCAACAACGGCCGTATCGTATTTTTAAGGGATTGCTATCTCAGCGGAAACACGATGGTCATCGATCATGGCTGCGGCCTTTACAGCATATATTGCCATCTCTCGAAGACATACGTCGGTCTTGAAGAGGAGGTTAAGAAAAATCAACTCATAGGAGAAGTTGGGAAAACAGGCAGGGCTACAGGGCCGCATCTGCACTGGGGCATAAGCCTGCACGGCATACGCATAGACCCGCAGAGCCTCATGCGCCTGCTTGGGGAAACAAAGTCCCCTCCTCCCAATCCATGAATACCGCCAGGGCAGGTTGTTCAGGGTGCAGGCAGCAGTACATCAAAACAGGCACCCTGCCCCGGCTCACTCCTGACGACTATGCGTCCACCGTGCCTCTGGACAATGCCGTGCGTGATGGAAAGGCCAAGGCCGGTTCCTTTCCCATGTCTTTTTGTAGTGAAAAACGGCTCGAAGATGCGGGAGAGCAATTCAGGCGGCACACCCGGGCCGGAATCTTCCAGGGACAACAGGATTTGATTTTGTTCCTTAAGCAACCTGGTCTCTATTTTCAATCTGCCTTTACCGTTCATGGCCTCGCCAGCATTGACTATAAGATTCAGGACCACCTGCTCCATCTGACTCACATCCCCCATAATATGGGGCAGATCAGATTGCAGTTTCATGTCAACCTGAATGTTCCGGAAAAGTTTGTGGTCCTCCACCATGGAGAACATCTGGCGCACCACAAGATTCATATCCACCGGCGCGAAGGCCCTTGACATGGGTTTCCCGAAATTCAAAAGCCCTTTTGCTATGATACGGCATCGCGTGGCCAGTTTGGCTATCTTTTCCACATCCTGGAATATGGCGCTCTCAGGCTCCAGCCGCTCCTTGATGAGATTGGCGTAAAGCAGGATACCGCCAAGGGGGTTGTTGATCTCATGGGCTATTTCTCCGGCCAGTTTGCCCATGGCAGTCAATCTCTCGGCCTGAAGCATCTTATCCTCCCAGGATCTCAAGGCAGTCACATCCCGCACCATGGTCTGATAAACCCCATTCGAATTCGAACAGAGCAGTGGCAGCGTAATCAGTTCTATCTCAAGGGGGTCGGCATTTCTGGGTCTTCCCATGGCGGTCTTGAAACCAAGCCTGGGTTGTTTGTCCGGCCATGGCACTATCCACTCACCCATAAAGTGTCCCTGGGCATGCTCTATGTGATTGAGTCTGAACAGCTCCAGAAAGGCGCTGTTTGCAAACAGGCACACGCCATCTGAATGCACTGCGATTGCCTGGGCCATCTCCTCCAGCAAGGATTCATAATTCAATGTCAATTCCCCCTTTCCCATCTCCGCAAGTAACCACCTGATGGCACATTGAAAAGTCCTCAAAAATTATTAAAAGGAACCTGAAGATTCCAAATGAATAAAAAAAGCGTATGGCAAGGCCCGTAACCCGCCATACGCTTGAAAACAACCTGAATCAGGATGCCGTCAAGGACATCATTTGCCCATGAGCGCCTCTTTGCCTTTTATGAGGTCATCCACCACCGATGGATCGGCCAGCGTTGAGGTATCGCCCAATTCCCCTGTGTCACCAGCTGCGATCTTTCTCAGAATTCGGCGCATGATCTTGCCGCTTCTGGTCTTTGGCAGGCCTGGCGCAAACTGAATGACATCAGGCGATGCAATAGGCCCTATCTCCTTGCGGACATGGGTGCGCAATTCCTTGCGCAGTTCATCTCCCTCGGAAAAACCGGTCTTAAGGGTGACATAGGCATAGATGGCCTGGCCTTTCACCTCATGAGGCATACCCACCACAGCAGCCTCGGCAACCGCAGGATGCGCCACCAACGCCGACTCTATCTCCATGGTACCAAGTCTGTGACCGGAGACATTTATGACATCATCGAGGCGGCCCATGATCCAGATATAGCCATCCTCGTCCTTGCGGGCACCGTCTCCAGACTCGTACATACCGGGAAATCTCTCAAAATAACCCGACTTGAAACGGGCCGGATCGCCAAAAACCCCTCGAAGCATGCCAGGCCAGGGCTTACGGATCACCAGATGACCACCCTCATTGGCAGCGGCAGGCGTGCCGTCGCTTCTGACCACTGCGGCATCTATGCCGGGCAGAGGAAAGGTGGCCGAACCCGGCTTGAGCGGAGTGGCAAAGGGCAGAGGGGAGATCAGATGACCGCCGGTCTCGGTCTGCCACCAGGTATCAACTATGGGGATGTTACCCTTTCCGATATTTTCGTGATACCACATCCAGGCCTCGGGGTTGATGGGCTCACCCACGGTCCCCAAGATACGCAGGCTTGAAAGATCGTTCTTCTGTGTCCATGCGACACCGTCTTTCATGAGGGCGCGAATGGCCGTAGGCGCTGTGTAGAAGATATTTACCTTGAATTTCTCCACAATGCGCCAGAAACGGGCTGGATCCGGCCAGGTCGGTACACCCTCGAACATAATGGAGGTACCGCCCAAGGCCAGCGGCCCATAGACTATATAGGAATGCCCTGTAATCCAGCCGATGTCCGCTGTACACCAGAAGACGTCGTCGTCATGCAGATCGAAGACCCACTGAGTGGTATGGGCTACATATGTCAGATAACCGCCTGTGGTATGAATGACGCCCTTGGGCTTGCCGGTGCTGCCGCTGGTGTAGAGGATAAAGAGCATGTCCTCCGCACCCATGGATTCGGGCTCGCACTTATCAGTGATGCCTGAATCGCTCATCTCGTCATGCCACCAGGTATCCCTGCCCTCCTGCATGGCAATGGCGTTTCCGGCCCGTTTTACCACGATACAGCTCTCCACTGCTGGGCAGGACTTCAGCGCCTCGTCGGCATTGGGCTTGAGAGGAATGGTCTTTCCGGCACGCAAGACAGCATCAGCGGTGATCAAGACCTTGGCCTGACAGTCCTGTATGCGGCTCTGAAGACTGTGGGCGCTGAAACCTGCAAAAACGATGCTGTGCACCGCGCCGATACGGGTACAGGCCAGCATGGCTATGGCGAGCTCAGGGATCATGGGCAGATAGATGGAGACCCGATCCCCTCTCTTTACGCCCTTCTTTTTGAGCACATTTGCAAAACGGCAGACCTCTGTATGCAGCATCTGATAGGTATAGACCTTTACGTCATCCTCCGGCTCTCCCTGCCAGATGATGGCGGCCTTGTTGCGCCTGCCGTTGGTGAGATGGCGGTCCAGGCAGTTGTAAGAGACATTGAGCTGGCCTCCCACAAACCACTGCACCTCCGGCTTGAAGAAGTCGTATTTGAGCGGCGTACGCCACTTCCTGTTCCAGCTCAACAGTTCCTCGGCCCTCTCCGACCAGAAGCCCTCAGGGTCTTCTATGGAACGCTTGTATATCTCTTTGTATTCCTTCATACTTTTGATATAAGCGTTTTTCTGGGCCTGTTTGGAAGGCTTGAACAGCCTTTTTTCTTGCATCATGCTTTCAATGTTGGATTGCTTTTCGGTCATTTTGCCCCCTTTGAGAATGAATTTTAAACAGATTCATAAACTACAATCTATCTGTCTTGTCAAGCGATTAGTTACACCGCTTTCTTTTACAAAATCAAGTGGTTTGTGAAAAAGTCACATTCAGGACAAGACACTACATGACATGATTTCAGGCAGGGGGCTGCTGAAGGGACTGCGGCCATTCCACGCGCACCACGGTATGGACATTGCCCCTGGGATGGAAATCCCCCACCACAGACAGCCTCTTTGGAGACAGGACGCGCATCAATTCAGCAAATATCACATTCACCGACTCCTCATGGGAGATATGGCGGTCACGAAAGGAATTCAGATAGAGTTTGAGGGATTTGAGCTCTACGATATATTCACCGGGCACATAGCTGATGCGTATGACGGCAAAGTCAGGATATCCGGAACGGGGACACAGGCAGGTGAACTCCGGAAAGGTGATCTCTATCGTATAATCCCTTTCCGGAGACGGATTGGGCCATGGCTCCAATACAGCGGCGGCTATGGCCTTTTCTCCGTATTTCATGTTACCTCCCTGCGTTTCAGTCATATTCCCTTATTTTTTGAACTGAGCGAAGATATCCCATGCCTTCAGGATACGCATCGCCTCCTCGATCTGGTTGTCCATAACAAACTCCTTGCCACTTACAGGTATCTCATCGCCGGCTGGCGCCACAACTTCCTCCTGTTTAGATTGGGGCTTGCCTTCCTTTTCGTCGGTCTTGCCCTCCGGGCGGAGATGACCCTTCAGGTCGCTCTCTTTCAAGATACTGTTTTTCTTGTCTTTTCCATTTGTATCGGTTTTCTCTTTGGGCACAAAGGGCACAACGATATCCGGAGTGATGCCTTTGGCCTGAATGGAACGTCCGTTAGGCGTATAATAACGGGCTATGGTAAGCCTTACCGCAGAGCCGTCAGGCAACGGGTTCACCACCTGAACAGAACCCTTGCCAAAGCTCTGGGTACCCATGACAATAGCTCTTTTATGGTCTTGCAGGGCTCCAGCCACAATCTCAGAGGCACTGGCACTGCCCTCATTCACAAGCACAACAATGGGATAGTTGCGCTGAATCTTGTTGGGATGGGCAGAAAATTTGATCTTCTGGTCGGCCACCCTGCCATCGGTATAGACGATCAGGCCGCTGTCTATGAATTCATCTGAGATATTGACTGCCTGATCCAGAAGCCCGCCCGGATTGTTGCGCACATCCAGAATCAAACCCTTGAGACCGCCTTTCTCACCCTCCAGTTCCTTCAGGGCATTTTTGAAGTCTTCGGTGGTCTTGTTGAGGAAATTGCTCACTCGAATATAACCATAGCCGTCTTCGATTTTATGGAAACGGACGCTGCGTATGGGAATCACGTCCCGCTTTAGAGTAAACTCCTTCAGACCTGTCCAGCCATCTCTAAAGACCGAGATGGTCACTTCAGTGCCCTTAGGCCCCCTCAAGAGCTTGACAACCTCGGTAAGGGTCATGTCCTTGGTCTGTTTGTCGCCTATTTTGACGATCTTGTCGTTGGGCTTGAGTCCCGCCTTGTCAGCGGGTGTCCCTTCTATGGGAGAAACCACCGTGGGCACCCCGTCTTTTTGAGTAATCTCTATACCAATACCCGTGAAACTCCCCTTGGTCTCGATCTGAAGTTCCTTAAACTCTTCCGGCTTTAAAAAACCCGAATGCGGATCAAGTGAGGTCAACATGCCGTTTATAGCCCCGTAGATGAGCTTTTTGGGCTCCACCTCCTCCACATAATCCCGTTGAATTAGATCCAACACAGAGGCAAACAGTCTCAAGGCCTCATAAGTCTCACTCTCCTTGGCGACCGCCAGGGATTTGCCTTGAGAAAACACAACCACTGATATCAAAAGACACAGGGAGACAGAAAAGAATATCCAGCGGGACCGCTTTGGAAAATGAAGCATACAAAAAAAACTCCTAATCATAGAATGTTGGGAAACCTGATTTATATATCATGCAAAAAAACAAAAAAACAAGCCGAAAATCAAAGTTTTTTTAAAACCGTAAAAATCATCGGCCCTTTTGAAACGCCGCTATGGACCGCGCATCCAGCCATGACAGGGCGTCCTCCTGTCCGTTCGCATCCCTGATCTCGAAATATATGCCCTCGGTTATCCATGGCCCGCCGCCCGATGTGCAGATGTTTTCCCCTTCAAATACCTTGTCATTTATCTGTTTCAATATACGCATACACTGCGCTGTCATCGTATAATAACCATCGCCGTGGTCCAATATAACGGCATTCCCATAACCTGTAAGGCTACCACTGTAGACGACCTGACCTTCATAAACCGCCTTCACCTCAGCGCCAATGGGCAGCTCTATGAGGATACAATGGCTGACCACACCTTTGGGCCTGAAGACACGCCCCATGGCAGGCCAGGCAAGCCTGCCCCTCTGGCCTGCAAAGCCGGTCCCGGCAACAGACGGGTGGCCGGCAAGAGGTGCGTGCAACCCTGACGGAGCACTTGCCCCACCAGGCACGGCAGACGGTTTCTGGCTGTCGGCATCCTTTTTCGCACTCACAACGGATGCCATCATCTTCTGTAGCCGCGATTCCGCCTCTTCCAGCTCGGCTATCATCTTTTTCTGTTTCACTTCATCGGAAGACAGACCTGCAAGCAGATTCTTTTTTTGTCTGAGCTTGCGTTCCAAGGCGGCTGCCTGCTGCTGAATGTCCTTTTCAGTCTGCTTAAGCAATGAGGTTTCCTGGCCGAGCCTCTTCTGTGTCTGGCGCAACTGGGCCATTTCTTTACGATAATCACTCAATAATTCCCGGTCCTTCTGTAAAAAATAACGCAGATACATCTCCTTTGACAGGAGTTCAGGCACGGTTCTGGAGCCGAACAGCACATTCAGCATTCCGGTCTGGCTGGCATTCCAGAATGCCTTGAGGCGTACCTGGGCATGTTTCTTTAAATTATCGGCCGACCGTTTTTTCTTGTTGTATTCGCTCTCTATCTGCTGCAACAGATTTATATTCGATTCTTTCGCCTGTTTCTTCTGTTCCAGCACCCCGTAGAGAAAATTCATTTCGCGGTCCAGGCGCTCCAATTCCCCAAGCAGTTCAAGCTTTTTCCCTTCAATGGCATGTAGCTTATCTTCATGGCTGTCCTTTGCCTTTTGAATGGACTTGAGCTGTTCCATGCCTCCGCTTACATTTGCAGTGAGTGTCTGGGCGGCAAAGACAATCCCATTGTCCGTCAGACATACGGGCAGGCCGCCGAATATATTGAGAGGCAAAGGGCAGATCATCCACAAAAAACAAAATAACACCGTGGTGAATAACAGGGAGGATTTCAAACCAGCAAAAATCTCCTGATGGCAAGGAATGTCCAACACACACAAAAAACAACACTACTGGCCACAATTGAAATAACATAAGATGGAGGCAGAAAAATCAATTCCACCCCTCGCATCAGTTCGGTCTGGGCCACAATGCCCTTAAAATATGAATAGCACAAAAAAACCAACCCGATGGACAGAAGAGAACCCACCAAGCCCTGAAACAGGGCCTCCAGCAGAAAAGGCCCTTGTATAAAACCATTAGTGGCCCCTACCAGTCTCATAATGGAGACCTCCTCCTGACGGGCATAGATGGCAAGTTTTATAGTGTTGGAGACCACAAAGGCGGCTGTTGCCAACAACAAGACGGCGCTGACCCATATGACCTTTTCCCCAACGGCTACAAAGGCACTCAGGCGATCCACCCAGGACTTTCCATACTGTACCTGCGCCACCTCGTTCCACTTCTCAAGTTCAACGGCCAGGGCATGAATACGTTCCAGATTAAAGATGGCCCGATTTATCCGCAACTCAAAAGAGGCCGGCAAAAAATGCTGATCCACGCCCTCCAGAAGCCCCTTGGCATCCTCAAAATATGTCCCGAGACGCTCGAACGCCTCTTCCGAAGAGACATATTTCACATTTTCGATTCCGGGCAGATTCAGCAGCTTCTGGTGCAGTATGGGGATCTTGCTCTCCTGAATATCCGTTTTCAAAAAGACTACAAGCCCCAGCTCGCTTCCGAAACGCTCCACTGTTCGCTGTAAATTATAATAAATAAAAGAAAAGAATGTAAAAATGAGTATGGACAGACATACCACGACTGTGGTCATGAGCTGCATTGGAAGATTCTGACGGAAGTCGGCAACCGCCCGCTGAATGAAGTGGTTCAGATTCATGGACTATGCCCTCAGCCTCCCTTCATGAATGGTCAGCACCCGCCTGTATGTATGGGCAAAAAGGCTCTCGTCGTGAGTGGCAAAGATGACCGTAGCCCCCTCGGCATTCAATTCCTCCACAAGGGCCATCACCTCGTTCGTCATACCCCTGTCCAGATTGCCGGTGGGTTCGTCCGCCAATATTATGGAAGGCCGGTTGACCACCGCACGCGCAATAGCCACACGCTGCTGTTCACCGCCGGAAAGTTGCGGGGGATAACGGTCTGTCTTGGAAGCCAGGCCCATCAGTTCAAGGATGTCCCTTACGCGCTTGGATATCTGCTCACTGCTCAAGCCGATCACCTCAAGGCTCAAAGCTACATTCTCGAACACGGTCTTTGTGGTTATCAATTTAAAATCCTGAAAGATAACGCCGACCTTTCTGCGCACATACGGCACCTGGGATGCGGAAAGATTCGTGAGATCGAAGTCATCCAGAGATAGTTCTCCAGATGTGGGGCGTTCCATACAGGAGAGCAGTTTCAAAAGGGTGCTTTTACCCGAACCGCTGGGGCCTGTAAGAAACACGAACTCACCCTTTTCAATGGAAAGGTCTATATCGGATAATGCGATGATATCCGGCGGGTATTGTTTCGTAATTCCACGCAGACTTATTATAGGACCCTTCATGGTTCTCAGCATATCGATATCATAACAGAATGCATTCCCAAGGCAAGTCAAAGAATACCATGTTTCATAAAATCACATGAAAAACCTTTTGGTTTCAAAATCCGCGATTGAATTTGGCCTGGTTAATCCCCTTGTCACTTTTCTCATTTTGGTGCATTATAAAAATTTGGTAACCATAATATCAAAAAGGGGTATTCATATGGCCAAAATAGACGCCTTTTTCAAACTCATGAATGAGCAGGGGGCATCAGACCTACACGTCACATCCGGTTCACCACCCATACTACGCATTCGAGGCGAGCTGCACCGCGTCAAATACAAGACACTGGACAACGACGAACTCCGTTCTATGCTCTATGAAATAGCCCCTGAATTCAAGGTAAAGGAATTTGAAGAAAAGGGCGACATGGATTTCGGCTATGAGATTCCAGGGCTCGCCAGATACAGATGCAATTTCTTCATGCAGAAATACGGCATCGGCGCTGTGTTTAGGGAGATCCCCAGCCGCATTCTCACTGCCGAGCAACTCGGGCTCCCTGATGTCATGACCAAGCTGGCCATGCTGCCCAGGGGTCTTGTCCTGGTGACAGGCCCCACTGGAAGCGGTAAATCCACCACGCTGGCGGCTATTATAGACCATGCCAATCAAAACCGCAAAGACCACATCATCACCATAGAAGACCCAATAGAATTCGTACACGAGAACAAAAACTGCCTGATCAACCATCGTGAGGTGGGCACGCACACCAAATCCTTTACCGCCGCCTTAAGAGGGGCCCTTCGCGAAGACCCGGACATCATACTGGTAGGAGAGCTTCGAGACCTGGAAACCACCATGCTGGCCATGGAAGCAGCCATGACAGGCCATCTGGTCATGGCAACCATGCACACCATAAGCGCGGCAAAGACGGTGGACAGAATGATCGAGATATTCCCTGCCCATCAGCAGCCTCAGGTGCGGTCATCCCTTTCAGATGCACTGCGTGCCGTCATATCCCAGACCATGTTCAAACGCATCGACATCAAGGGCAGGTGCGTGGCATTTGAAGTGCTCATAGCTACACCTGCAGTGAGAAACCTCATTCGAGAGAGCAAGACATACCAGATTCCATCCATGATGCAGACAGGCAAGAAATACGGCATGCAGACACTGGATGACGCCATTATGGACCTGTTGCAGCATGGCAAGATAGATCCAGACGAGGCATACAACAAATGTGTGGACAAGGCCAAGTTCAAACCATTCACCAAAAGTGCACCACAAGACTTCACAGAGGTAGGCTAATATGAAACGGGCTGATCTGGACAATATAATAGCGAAGATGCTGGCTGCGCACTCACGCGTCTCGGATCTCAATTTTACCGTGGGATATCCGTGCCAGGTGGCCGCCGACAGGCAATTGCACCCGGTGGACGTAGGCCTGTTTTCAGGCAGATTGACTCCATATCAGACGGAGCAGATCGCCATGACCCTCATCTACAACGACCGGAGGCTCTATAACGACCTGCTCAAACATGGCTCCTGTGACCTCTCCTATGCCCTGGCTGACGGCAACCGTTTTCGTGTGAACATCTTTGCTCAAAGGGGGATGTATAGCATCGTAATGCGTCTGCTGGAAAACGAGATCCCGAGCATTGAATCCTTACAGCTACCGGATGCCTTCAGGTCCATGGCCAAGGAAAAATACGGCATCATCCTGTTCACCGGCGCCACCGGCACAGGTAAAACCACCTCCTTGACGGCCATTCTGGATGCCATCAACAAGACCGAACCAGTGCATGTCATCACACTGGAAGACCCTGTAGAATATGTCCATACCCCCTACAAGGCCACCTTTAATCAACGGGAATTGGGCAAGGACTTCGACACCTTCGCCAACGGCCTGAGGGCCGCCCTGCGCCAGGCCCCCCATGTGATACTGGTGGGCGAGATGCGAGACAGGGAAACCGTGGAAATCGCCTTAAATGCAGCGGAAACAGGCCATCTGGTCTTCTCCACTCTGCATACTGTGAGCGCAGGCCACACCATAAACCGCATTCTGGGCATGTTCAGCATAGACGAGGAGCGGCTGGCCAGGTCCCGAATCGCCGACACCCTGCGGTGGTGCGTGGGCCAACGCCTTGTGCCGCAGACCAAGGGCGGGCTCAAGGCTGTTTTTGAGATCATGCAGAACAATGTGCGCGTCAAAGACTCCATCATCAACGGCGAATCCGAGGGCAAGACCTTTTATGAGATCATGGAGACAGGCCAGGCATATGGTATGCAGACCTTTGATCAACACCTCATACAGCTCTTCAGAGAAGGGGTCATCACAGAGGACAATGCCCTGGCCTATGCCTCCAGCAAGGCCCGTGTGAGACAGGGCATAGACTACATAAAGAGTCAAAAGGGTGAAAGAACCTCGGAACTGGATGGTCTCACCATCGACACAGATTACAGCACCTACAGAAACAGAAGGGGATAACCGCCATGGAAGTAACCTGCTCAGATTGCGGCCAGAGATACCGTGTTGATGACTCCAAGATACCTGAAACCGGATTTACCTATATCACCTGTCCGAGATGCAAAGGGAAGATCAAGCTCGAAAATCCCTTATCTGCCATTTCACCCAATGAGATCAAGGACACATTGACAGGCAAGCTGGAAGAAGGTTTTGACGCCGGCGTCAAAACCGCCCTGGTTTACACAGAGGATGAGGGATTCGGGAAAAGACTTCAAGACAAGCTGGCAGAGCTTTCCTACGAGACAAGACAGATATCAACACCGGTCGAATTGACGATCAGATTCAGATATCACACCTACGATCTCGTATTGCTGCAACAAAAAGGCAACACCCTCACGCAGCCTATGACGGCACTCCTGCAGGCCGTTCATAAACTGCCGGCGGATTCGAGACGTGCTACGCTGACCTTCCTGTTTACGCCAGACGGTTCCAGGCTTGACTCCTTCAAGGCATTTCTGAACAGTGTTGACCTCGTACTGTCGCCGACAGATCTGGAGCAGCTGGAACGCATCCTCCTGAAGGCAAAATCGGACAAGCAAGACAGCTACAAAATATTCCACGATTGCCGCCAGAGGATAGCCGAAAACATTGTATAAGGAGCAATGGCCGCAAAAGACGATCAGGCAAAACAGATCAGCAAGGTCGCCATGGCATACAGAAGGCACCAGAATGCCAGAATTGCCAGGCACATCCTGCGCAGATGCGCTATGGGCAGCAGCGAAAGGCATAACACCGGTACAGAGGGAAACACTATACCGGCCCAGAAAGGCGGAAGACGCTTGAGCAGCTCCTGAACCCCCAAAAAAAACCAGGGCCCCTTGATGATAGCAGGCTCAAGCGAACCTTGCTCCAGGGGCGCCTGCACAAAAACGGACAAGAGAAAACACATGAAGAGCACGACCAAACCGTCTTTGTAAGTGAAACCCACACGCTTGGTGTGAAACCAGGTGCCCAGCCACCACAAGGCCAGGCTCAGACCGATATGTGCCGCATAGACACGCATCAAGCCATCCTCTGAAATAGCCACCAGAAAACGGTTCAATGGCGCACCCAGCCCAGGAATGCTCAAAAGCAGGTTTTCGGCTATGTGCCCCGCTGCACGGCCCGTGGCATCCCACTTGAGCACATAACCCGTAAACAGGGCCAAAACCCCCATGGCCACGGTTCCGGAAAGCACAGCCCACCGTGTCAGCCGATGGGCATAGGAGGCTGCATCGCCAAGGCGCTCCCAGGTATGCCAAAGAAGGCTTACTAAAAATACCTGTGCGCTCCAGTAGTGAAGGGAGCGAAAAAACTCACCGAATGGAAGCAGTGTGTTCATGGCCACGGTGGAGACAAAGGGCTGAAATACCTCATATTGATATGCCACGATCACACCGGAGAGCAGGGCCCAAAACAGGGCAGAGACAGTCAAGGCGCCCATTTTATACATCAAAGGACCTTAGCAGGCAAAAGCACCACATAGCCTTTGCCTGACTCCATGGGCTTCACCTCAAACAAGGGCAGGTCCCTTTTGGCCGGGCCGCTGAGCACTCTGCCATTTAGGTCAAACCTGCTCTGATGACATGGGCATGCAAAGACCCCTTCCTCCAGCAGCAGATTCAGGGTGCAGCCCAAGTGAGTGCATGTCCTGGAGATGGCATATGGCCCGTTTTGCGTCTGAAACAGCACAAAATCCTCTTCCACCAGGTGTTCACCCACGGCAAGCCCTTGACTGATTCTGACCTCCCGAGGCGGCCTGAAGCGATGGGCGCCTATAAATCTGTAAAGGGGATAGAGAAAGAGGAGCCACCACGCCCGTTTTGCAATCTTTATGAGGAGTTCCCTGCGAGTCATCTGCGAAAGATATAAAAGATCAGCGTCAAAAGCAAGCTGACCAGAATGGAGGTGGTGACAGGAAAGTAAAAGACAAAGCCATCCCTTTTTATGTAGATATCCCCGGGCAATCTGCCAAGAAATGGAATCTTGGGCAAATATACCAATATCAGCCCCAAAACCACCAGAATCAGACCGATAATGACGAGCGTTCTGCCGAACATGGACCAATCGCCGTTCATATTTGAAATTCCCTGCCAAGTTTATGAGCTATTATGCGCAGCAAATGCAGTGGTGTCAATGGAATGAGTCGAGCATCAGACGACCCTTGTATTCGTCTTTCAACACTTGTATATATATGGCCTTAAATCAGAATTTTATCCATTTTTTAACCATGCCATATTTATATGAATAATGCAAAGCTCTTTCTGAAGGCGCCGGTTTCCATACTGCAAAACCTGATGCGCCACAGGCATCTGCTGATGCGCATGATCTGGCAGGAGATTCGAGGCAGATTCGCAGGCTCCTTCGGCGGGCTTGTCTGGCACTTTCTGCAGCCGCTGCTCATGGTGACCGTGTACCTCTTTGTGTTCGTGCATGTCTTCAAGCTGCGTGTAGAGGGGGCAGGAGCGGAGAACTTCTCCGCCCTTTACATCATGGCAGGCCTCTTTCCCTGGCTCATCTTTGCAGAGGGCTTAAGCCGCGGAAGCCAGTGCATTCACGAAAACGCCAATCTCATTCAAAAGACGGCCTTTCCCTCGGAACTGCTGGTATTCAAGGCGGTCTTGACTCCATATATCAGTTTCGGCATGATAGTCGTGGGGCTTGCAGTATATCGCCTGCTTTTCATAGGGTTTTCATGGCATGTCTTTGCCCTGCCCGTGGTGGCCATGCTACAATTTCTTTTCACCTGCGGACTGGTCTTTTTGTTCGCCACCCTGGCCGTATATTTCAAGGATATCCTACAACTCATTAACATCTTCGTAGGCTTTGGCATGTACCTGGTACCCATTTTGTTTCCTGCCTCCATGCTGCCCGAGCTTGCCCAAAGGCTCATGTATCTAAACCCCACATATCCCATGATATATCCCTATCAACGCATGCTGGTCTTTGACAACATGGGCGAAACATCTATATTCTATATGCTTTTGGGCTGGAGCCTTTTGTTTTGGGTCCTTGGTTCCTTCGTATTCTATAAGCTGAAAGATGAGTTTGCAGACTGGCTATGATAGCGATCAAGGCAACAAATATCTCGAAATACTATCGCATATATTCCTCACCCACAGAACGGCTCAAGGAGATTTTGCTGCGCAGGCCGTTTCACAAGGTCTTTACTGCATTGGAAGACATCAATCTTGAGGTGCTGCGGGGAGAGGCCTTGGGCATCATAGGCGAAAACGGGGCAGGCAAAAGCACACTGCTCAAGATACTGAGCCGTACCCTGAAACCCACCTCTGGCACCCTTGAGATAAACGGCAGAACCGCAGCCCTGCTGGAGCTGGGGGCAGGGTTCAATCCAGAGCTATCAGGCGAGGAAAATATTCATCTCAACGCCTATCTGCTGGGCCTCACCAAGGATGAAATAGAAGAGAGAAAGGCGGACATCATCGCCTTTTCAGAGCTTCAGGACTTCATTCACCAACCCGTAAAGACCTATTCCTCAGGCATGTATGTAAGGCTTGCCTTTTCCATTGCCACCAGTGTAAATCCTGATATACTTATTATAGATGAGGCCCTGGCCGTTGGGGATCAGCGCTTTCAAAAGAAGTGTGTGGACCGCATGGTGGGCTTTCGTGAAAGCGGCAAGACCATCCTCTTTTGCAGCCACAGCATGTATCTGGTGCAAACCCTGTGTAAACGCGCCATCTGGCTGGATAAGGGTCGTATCCGCATGTCAGGCAGTGCAGAGGAGGTAACCAGGGCATACGAAGACTGGAGCATGGAAAAGGGAAAACAGTATGAAAAAGAGACCCGTGAACTCATACAAACCCAATCCCTGCCCCCTCCTTGTCGCATCCTTTCCATTACCATGACTGATCTAGAGGGCAATCCCATTAAAGAGATCTCACAGCCGTTTCAAACCGTAAAATTGTCCATGGAACTAAAGGCCCAAGAAGACCTGCCGGTGCACCTCGGATTTGCCATTTTAAGGGCGGATGAGCTGCTCTGCTTTTGCAGTATCACCTCCTTTGACGGCCTGCAACCCATTCAACTCAAAAAAAATGAGCAAAAACGAGTCATATTGGAGCTAAAGGACCTAAATTTAGCGGATGGCAGCTATAAAATCATGGGTGGAATCGCAGATGAACATGGCCTGCATGTGCACCATGCCCTCTGCGCCCCACCGTTTTTAGTCCGTTACAAGACCAAAGAGGGCATAGGCGTAATGACCTTGCCACGCAAATGGAGTTTTGAGTGACAGAGATACTCTATCCAAAACAGGTGATATTAGAGGTCACCAATCACTGTAATCTTAGATGTAAAGGCTGTGCCCTTCATGGCCCTCAAGCCTTTACCAAGAGGCCCAAGGGTTTTATGCCCGAAGAGATATGGCGCAAGGCCATAGCTGAGATGGGCACATGGCCTCAGGAGGTAAATCTCACTACACATGGTGGTGGAGAACCCCTTTTACATCCTCACCTCAAAGAGATTTTGGAGTTTGCAGGCCGATTTCCAAACCTAACGAGGGGATTTCTCTCCAATGCCACATTGCTGACCGAAGATTGGGCGGATTTTCTTTTAAGCACAGGCATCGACTGGATCGCCTTTAGCATAGACGGCACTGTGCCTGAGACCCATGCCATCGTACGCAGGGGGTCAGATCTGAAAAAGATAGAACAAAACCTGCTAAATTTCATACAAAAAGGCAAAAAAGCCCATAAAAGGCCTCAAATCATGTTAAATATGGTGCTTTATGAAGAGGTTAAGGCGCAGGCACAGGAATTCGTAAAAAAATGGCTTCCTTTTGTGGATGTGGTCATGTTGTCACACTATCGCAATCCTCCATGCAGCAAACGATGGCCAGGCGAGCATGGACCTCGCAGACCATGTGACCTGCTCTGGTCACAGATGGTCGTCGCATGGGACGGAAGCATGGGGCTGTGCTGTGAGGACTTTGATATAGAGGTTTGTTTGGGCGATGTGAGAAATGAGCCCTTGCTTGCCATCTGGAACAATAAAGCCATCACAAAATTTCGTGAACTGCATCGACAAGGCCGACAACAAGAACTGGCCTTGTGTCACGCCTGTGATACCTGGGCGGACATGCACGCTGTCACCGAAGAGGACCGAGAAAACGGCTATTTAATTGTGCGCAAGGCCTCCTCTGTGGAGTATAGAACCCTGACTCCATGAGCCTAAAATTTGGCATCCCTTCTACCGATTCAGATCTGCTCTGTAGGCACTTAGGTATTCAGCCGGAGGAACGAGTCCTGGAGATAGGCGCAGGTCACCGGCCTTTTTTGCGGGCGGATGTGGTGGTGGACCTGGATTTTACTCAAAGTGCGCACAGGGACGGCGAAGCCATGGTCATAGAGCAAAAACAACGCCTCTATGTCCAGGCTGACCTCACTGCTTTACCATTTAAAGACAAGAGCTTTGATTGGGTGATATGTCTGCATGTATTGGAACATGTATCAGAACCAGCAAAGGCATGCCAAGAGCTGATGCGTGTGGCCCACAAGGGCTTTTTGGAGACACCTCGCAAGTGGACAGAATACTATGCAGGCCACCCCACTCATCGATGGCTCATAGATGATATAAATGGTGTCTTGATCTTTGAACCAGTGGACTGGCTATCCTCGCCCTTTTTCAACTTTGCCCTGGCTCAAGCCTGGTCATCCCCTCTGTTATTAAAGAGTGTGGAGCTGGACTTCAGACAGATTCCATGTGTACAAAAGCAGTGGCACGAAACATTTGAATATGTGGTAGCTGGTCACAATCCTGCCTGGGACGATGCATCGCATCAGGCCCTTCGGCACTATCACTTTGCCAAAAACCTCATCTACTGGCTCATAGAGCCATCCAAAGCCCTTTTCCATGCACAAAAGGCCTTTGAGTGCGACTCAAATAACCTGCATTTCCGCTCACTCTACAGTCTTTATCTAATGCTATGCGGTAAATACTCAAAGGCCTGGAGAATAAACAAAAATCTTCACAAGTGGCTGGCTGCATGGCTGGCAGCTACTTGCCTGAGAATAGTGCACAAAGGCACTCTCATCTTTCGAAAACTCATGGCTTATATTCTAAACTAATGGATACACTGCTCACTTTTTATTTCGAATACATCTTAAAATGGTCTTCCAGACTGCCTGTTCCAATGTGCTATAAGATTCTACTGAAGACAGGCCATTGGTTTCGCAATTGGAAGATTTATAGTGCAGCAACTGGCTTTCAGGGGGTTCTCTATCATGCAGAAGAAAATCTAAAGACATTGTTAAATATTTCTCCAACAATGGCAAAAAATATACTGCATCAATTTCTCGCTTTTGAAAGTAGATATGTATTAGAAAACAACTGGCTCAAAACTAAAAACGAAAAGAACATAAAAAATGCCTTCAACCAAGCCGCAATAGAACAACTCAAAATACATCTTCAGAATCGACAGGCTATTATATGTACTATGCATTCAGCCAATCTATTTCTTATGGGAGCTCTGTTACATATCATAGGCCATCATATAACATTTATGTTAGCTATAATACCTGAAGCCATACCCAACGGTGCAAATCCACTTCATCAGAATGGCATTCGCATGATTATGGAATGGAAGGAGTGGCAATCTCTTGTTCCAGCCAATATGCAGGCAGCTCGTCAAGCGATCTCCAATGGGGCATCTCTTATATTAGCGTCTGATACCCCTGGTTATAATCAAAAGGGTGTTCTTGTGACCCTGTTCGGCCAAAGGTTTTGGGTGCCTGTAGGGGCTGCAAAGCTGGCCCAGGAGTTTCAATTACCCCTTTTCGTGGCTATTCCATGGGCCAAGGATGTAACGAGCCGTTATGATCTGGTAATTCAAGAGATAGACACATCAGGCACATTACAAGATGTGATGGCTCAAGTATTCCAAGTGGCTGAACAGGCCATTTTAAAAAATCCAAGCTGCTGGATGGGCTGGCTTTGTCTACATCTGATGGCTGATGTCTCAGAATAACTCCATGACAATACATCAAAAAACCATAGAATTCTCCTGGACTCATCCCCTTGACCTAAAACCCATTGGAGAGCTCTTCGCAGCGTGTTTTCAAGCCCCGTTTTCTGATGCCCTATGGAAATGGAAATATGGGAAGGACCCCAAGTGCATTACTGCATGGACGAATGGCCAGGCCATAGGCCACTACGCCGGCATTCCCAGGACCATTCTTCTCATGTCCGAATCCATATCCATGGTGCAGATCACCGATGTCATGGTGCACCCCAAAGAGCGCACAGCCTACGGCAAAAAAGGCATCTTCTTTCAAATGGCCTCTCGTTTTTTGGAACGATATGTGGGGTATGATAAAGAGTTTTTACAAGCCTTTGGCTTTCCCAATGAACGGCATACCAGACTTGGCATCCTCTTAGGCGTCTATGGCAGGGCAGACAAGATGTGGCATGTGGAATGGCAACCATTAGCACATGCACCATTCACCTTCTATAAAAACAAAACCATTCTGCATTCCGATGCCACCCTGACTCGCATTATTCCGAGGCTATGGCAGCGCATGCAAGGCTCTTTAACCCATTATCTTGTGCCTAAAAGGGATACTGGGTATATAATACATCGCTATTTTCAACACCCTGAGATTCAATATCAAGTTCATGGAGTGTTTCATCGAATCTTAGGGCATTGTAAAGGGGTCTTTGTATTACGGCCCCATGAGAACAGCAGTTTTGAACTCATGGACTTGATGGCTGATGCCCAAGACATGCCCATGGTCCTGGCCTTTGCCAGATATGAGGTAGCCCGGCAAAAGGGGCTGTCCCTTTTTAGTTGGATGAGCGAGCCCATGGCAAATCAATTGGGAAAGGATGCCAAACTCACTGACATACAAGTAACTGTCCCGTGTATCACATGGACACCCTGCCTCACACCAGAGGAACTACAGGGCAGGTGGTGGCTGATGTCAGGGGACACTGACTGGAGATAGCCCGTTGGAATCACTTCTTATGCCATATTCCGCCGTAGAATGCATACCAGCCCAATCCGTGCTGGTATTTGCCCCCCATCCCGATGACGAGGTCTTTGGATGTGGCGGCGCCATTCTCCGTCACAGAGAGGCCGGAGTCCCTGTACAAGTGATCGTGATTTCAGACGGCGCATACGGGGCAAAAGACGAAGTAACACGAGGGGAATTGGCCAAAACCCGAGAACAGGAAAGCCAGCAGGCCGCACGCATCTTAAAATGTACACCGCCCATCTTTTGGAACTATAAAGACAGGGGTATTAGCTACTGTGAGGAACTGATTGATCGCATCAAGGCCGCAATCCTTGAGACAAAGGCCGACCTCATCTACACCCCTTCCCTCTTGGAGATGCACCCTGACCACAGGGCTGTGGCAATGGCCACATTGGAGGCGATACGCCGATTGAATACAGGAATTCGCATAGCCATGTATGAAATCGGCATACCCATCAGGCCCAATCTGCTTGTGGACATCACAGATGTCTGGCTGCAAAAGGCCCAGGCCATGGCCTGCTTTAAGTCTCAACTAAAGATACAGGCCTATGACGAACACATAACAGGCCTCAATCGCTATCGCACATACACCTTAGGCCCGAACAGCAGATATGCAGAGGCATATTGTCTCATCGAGCCTGACACACTGCAAAGGGATTTTTTGAGTATCTACGAGTCAGAATATGAAAAACAGGCCAGGCTTGCCCTACCTCTGCCGCTTTTACACGGGCATATGCCCAAGGTCTCGGTCCTGATTCGCAGCATGGACAGGCCTGAGCTAAAAGATGCATTAGATAGTGTCGCCCTACAGACCTATTCCAACATAGAGGTCATACTCGTCAATGCAAAGGGGCCAGGCCATAAAAGACCAGGGGGGCAGTGCGGCCGATTTCCACTCCACTTTTTGGACTCAGAAAGGCCTCTATCCCGAAGTGAGGCAGGCAATCTGGCCATGGAACATGCCTCGGGTGAGTTTCTCATCTTTTTAGATGACGATGACATCTTTTTACCTGACCATATTCACACCCTTGTCTCATCACTTATGGCCCATTCAGAAAAAAAGGCAGCCTACACCGCCATAGCCGCCATGGATGCCAACAGAACACCCCTGACCATGTGTTTTGACACACCTTTCGATTTCATTTTACTTTTGGCAGGCAACTGTATCCCCATTCATGCGGTGATGTTTTCAAGGCAATTGCTGCAAGCGGGCTGCAGATTGGATGAAGGATTTGACCTCTATGAAGACTGGGACCTCTGGATTCAAGTAAGCCGACACACGGATTTTCTGTTTATTCCAAAGATAACGGCCTATTATCGCATGACCACTCACTCGGGCAAGGGCGTTAGGCCTGATTTCCAAAGGATGTATCAGGCCGGCCGTCAAATCTTTGAAAAATGGCGAGGTCTCTGGACAAAAGAGATATTGGAATATGTGACGAGGCGCATTGAAACCTCCAAGATAAATCCAGGCCTTTTGCAGGCCGCGCAAGAGGCCTTTGACGGCCCGAGAGCCACTGAAGCCGACGGGAATACCTCGTTGCAAACATCTCCTATCTCCATTGCAGTGGTGTTACATCTGTTTTATTTAGAACTCTGGCCTGAAATACACCAATATCTCAAAAACATACCTGTGCCTTTTGATCTCTTTATAACTGTGCCCGTGGAACAAGCAAGTCAGATAAAAGACCAGATCACAGGTCACGACGACCATATCCACTTCTTTCCAATGGAAAATCGCGGAAGGGATATATTGCCTTTTCTCACTGTTCTAGCCGAACTCATAAGGCAAAACTATCTGTGTGTCTGTAAGATACACACCAAAAGGTCCCGAGATGCGTGGCGCAATGATCTGTTACAAGGCCTGTTGGGCAGCGAACAACAAGTGCAAGCGATTCTTCAGCGCTTTCAAAAAGACTCAAGACTTGGCATATTAGGTCCGGATCAACATTATATCTCCTGTGCCATGTATCCAGACGCCCATATGGACAGGCTGAAATCCCTTGCAGAGCAACTGATGCCAGGGTGCTTTCAACAAGATTGGCATTTCTTTGGCGGCTCGATGTTCTGGTTCAGACCAGCGGCTTTGCTTCCAATCTTGGGATTGAGCCTATCTTCAAAGGATTTTGAGCCTGAAAGCGGCCAAAAAGAAGGGACATTGGCGCATATCTTGGAAAGGCTCTTTACCATAAGTGCCAAAGCTGCTGGATTTGAAGTGGAAACCATTAATTCTTCTACCGAGAAGACTCGGGATGAGATATATCCATTTACACCTCAATCCACATGGGATCTAATGCGAGAAAAGAACAGTCTCCTTATACAACTCAAGGATACAATATCTGCCCTGCAACAGGCTGAACAACTCGCTATAGAAAGATTAAATCAACTACAACTAACTGAAAATGCCCTAAAAAACGCCGAACAACTCGCTATAGAAAGATTTGAAACTATACAAAATATAAATCAACAGCTAAACCGCACTGAAAATGCCTTAAAAAACGCTGAACAACTCGCTATAGAAAGATTAAATATTATACACAAACTATCTCAAGAATTGGATAATTATAAAAAATACATCCAAGTAATAAAACAGCACTGGACATGGCGTATTTTAACAAAATTAAATATTATTCCCGATAACCATGAAATCAACAATTAAATATGGCATTGATGCCATGTTATGCAGAAGAAATAGTTTATTTGGCTTTGGATGGCTTTTTCATCCAGACATAAAAATTAAGGATGTTAATCTATTACTTAATTTAGAAAATGGTAAAATAAGCAGATTACCTGTTGAATACGGTAAATATAGAGAAGATGTAGCTAAACTTTTTCCAAATATAGAAAATGCAAAGGCATGTGGTTTTGTAGTCTATGGTGCTTGGGATGCAAGCAAAATTATAACTGCTAACTTAGAGATTAAAATGACAAATGGAGAAATTATCACTATTATTACACCATTAGAATATCTTGACACATCATCAGCGACACATACCAAACAAAAAAAATATTATATTTATAAAGTATTATTCAAAAGACTAACTGAGCTTTTGAGACAAAGAGTAAAACCTAATATACTAATAGAAAAAATAAAGCGGAATATAACGAATCTATCAGACTCAACATTTGATACTGGAAAAATATTGTATGACATTGAAAAATATAATATAGCTGAAACTATACTTATTATTGACCATGAATTAGGTGGTGGTGCTAATAAATATAGAAATACATTAAGTAAAAAATATCTTGAAGAAGGGAAGATTATATTATTATTAACATATCATCTATTATCATTACAATATATTTTGGAAATACATACCACAAATACACAAAAGAGATATAAATTATCTTCAATTGAAGAGATATATAAAATAGCAAATTTAATCAAAATAAAAAAAATTATTTACAATACTGCTGTATCTTTTGAAAAACCAGAAGATATACCAATACTTCTAACAAATCTTTCAAAAGCTTATAATATACCAATGGTTATAAATATCAATGATTATTTTGTAGTATGTCCATCTCCATTTTTATTAAATCAAAATGGTCGTTATTGTAATGTACCAGATATAAATATTTGTAATACATGTCTCAAAAACAATAGGGAAGGTTTTATAACACTCTTTACTGCTGCAGATATAAAACTATGGCGAAAAAGATGGGAAATGTGTTTAATCCAGGCAGAACAGATATTATGTTTTTCGGCATCTTCTAAAAACATTATAAAAAAGGCTTATCCATCATTATCGGATAATAGCTTCAAAATTCAACCACATACTGTCAAGAAACCAATAAAATATCCAAAAATCATTATAAACAAAGCATTACACATTGGAGTAGTAGGTCATATCAACATACATAAGGGAGCCAAAATTATTCAAGAATTATCAAATATAATTAAAAAAGAAGGAAAAACAATATCTATTTCCATAATAGGTTCAATAGAATTACCATGTGATTCTAAAATTGTATCTATTACTGGGCCATATAAATCAAATGAATTGCCAATAATTGTAGAGAAAATAGGAGCTAATATATTTTTAATGCCCTCAATATGTCCAGAAACATTCTCATATGTAACTCAAGAATTAATCGATATGGAAGTTCCATTAGTATGTTTTGATATTGGTGCCCAAGCTGAAAAAATTAAAAACTATCATAAAGGACTTATAATATCTTATGACAGTACCCCCAATGAAATTCTGGAACAAATTGAACAATTTCATAAAAAGCTTATAGAACAGGAAATGAATAGATGAAACAAATTCACCTTTTTACAAGTTCAGCATGTAATTATATTCCCAAGGTAAGACTACTCTTTCAATCCATTCGTAAATTCCATCCTGACTGGATACTACATTTAGCCCTTGCAGACGAATTAAAGCCTGAAATTGACCTCTCCCAAGAACCATTTGACAAAATCTGGCCTATAGCTGAACTGGGTATTCCGCACTGGAAGGCATGGGCCTTTTGTCACAATATAGTCGAGCTGGCCACTGCTATCAAACCCTTCACCCTCTTAAGGCTCATGGAGCTCCCAGAAACCTCAAATATTATTTACTTAGACCCCGATACAGTAGTCTTTTCTCACCTAAATGATATCATAACTGCCTTGAATGAAAGCACCTTTTTGCTCACGCCACATCTGACTGAACCAGAAGAAACCCTGAATGCTGTAATGGATAATGAAATATGTGCACTAAAACACGGGGTTTATAACCTGGGTTTTTTGGGGATAACAATCAATGACGAAAGCCGTCGTTTTGCAAACTGGTGGGCGAATAGGCTCTATCACTTCTGCAGAGCAGACATAAAAAACGGTCTATTTACGGATCAAAGATGGATTGACCTGGTCCCCGCCTTTTTCGAAGGTGTTGCCATCATGCGTTCACCAAGACATAATGTGGCCTCATGGAATCTTACTCATCGGCACCTATCAGGCGATTTTGAAAGGGGTTTCTTTGTAAATGATGAACCACTGGGTTTTTATCATTTTACAGGGTTCGACAGCGGCGCCCATGACCTCATGGTGATCAAGAATATAGGTACAAATAAGTCAGTCACAATGCTTCTCAACTGGTACCAAAAACAAACACAAGAGCTGAGCAAGGACCCATTGGCCCAAATCCCATGGGCGTTTGCACGATTTTCAGATGGCACACTCATAGAACCGATACAGAGAATCGTGTATAGAGAGCGACAAGACCTACAACAGGCCTTTCCGGATCCATTTGATGCCAACGGTTTTTTGGCCTGGTGGAGAATGCAGGCACCCGTTGAATACCCAAGTCTTTTTAAAAATGGGACTGACTCATCAGAGATTGAAAAACTCTTTGGACGCCTCAGCCCAGGATATTTAGGCACAGACATCAGACCCAACAGCATAAAAAAGCTACTTAAGACAGCCGTAAGTAACCCCAAAATCATGTCGAATCTCTTACAAAAGACCTGGTATATCTTAAAACATGAAGGGATTACAGGTATCAAAAGACGCATCTAAGATGCAGCCAACCTCCCCCACCCCCTCCCCCATAATCGCCATATTAGGCCCTACTGCCGTAGGAAAGACCGGGATTGCCATTCGACTTGCCAAAGAATTAAATGCCGAGATCGTAAATTATGACTCAGTACAGCTTTACAAATACCTAAATATCGGCTCGGCCAAACCCACGCCCCAGGAGCTGGCAGAGGTGCCGCATCATCTCATAAATATCCTGGAACCAGATGAACCCAATGATGTGGCCCGATATATTCGCCTTGCCCTCCTCACCATAAGGCGTATTAGAAATAAAGGGAAAAATGTGGTCTTGGTGGGCGGCACCAACATGTATCTCTACAGCCTATTGAATGGTCTGACGCAATGTCCTGGCCAGAATGCAGCCATCAGACATACATTGCAACTCATTGGCCTACACTATGGCAATAAAAGCCTGCACGAATACCTACAAAAAATAGACCCGGTCTCCGCTCAACGCATTCACGAAAACGACCTCACACGCCTGATGCGGGCCATAGAGGTCTTTGCACAAAGCGGCATACCCCTCTCGTCCTGGCATAAGACACAGACTACAACGGGCCTCGCCACCCTCTATCCTGTGCTGAAGATAGGCTTGATGCGGCCCATTCCAGAACTATACGAGCGCATAAACACACGGGTACATGAAATGATGGCCGCAGGTTTTTTGAACGAGGTGCAAGGGCTATTACAAAAAGGCTATGCCCCCACCCTCAATGCCTTGCAAACCCTGGGCTATCGGCATATCATTCAACATCTGCAAGGAGAATACGGCCTAACCGAGTGCATTGAATACATGAAACGGGACCATCGGCACTATGCCAGAAGGCAGCTCATCTGGATGAGGGCAGACGCAGGTATTAGCTGGTTCAACGCAGGGGAGTTGAGCAGCCAGAAGGCCATCTGGCCATATATTCACACAAGGAGTGGCAGTTGAATCTACCGAATCTCTTGACCATTCTGCGCATTCTGCTTACGCCCATTTTGATCATTCTCATTTTGCAGAAACGATTAGACCTGGCCACAGGGCTGTTCTCCATCGCAGCATTGACAGATGCCCTGGACGGCCTCATTGCCAGACGATTCAATCAAAAGACCAAGACAGGCGCCATACTGGACCCTGTGGCGGATAAATTCCTGCTCACATCGGCCTATCTGACCTTAAGCGCCATTGACTTTCTACCTCAATGGCTCACCATTCTTGTCATCAGCAGGGATGTAATCATAGTGGCAGGCATCATTATCCTATTTCTGTTTCAAAACGGCGTGGAGATTCGGCCTTCCATCATCAGCAAGGCCACCACAGTCTTTCAGCTTCTGACGATTCTACTGGTCATGGCCCACAATCATCTGGGAATCATCACCAACTGCATTCAGTTAGTCTATTGGATAACAGCCGGCCTCACCGTCATATCCGGCCTGCACTATATGACCGTAGGGGTCACTCTCCTCAACAAGGGCTCGAATACAGGACAATAATGGTTTATTTTTCAAGAAATTCTTCAGATAAAGGCGCTCCATATCGCATCAAACCGGTCCATATTCCCTTGAAGCGTTGTGAGCCAATCGCTCAGCCAGTCTTCGGAAAAGGAAAGCGCCTTCAGAATACGGTAATCCAACTCATTCTGTTCCGTATTCAACATGCTTACACCCAGGGCCTTGGCTGCATAATCCGCCAAGGCAACCCGCAAAAGATATTTGGGCGGCTCCACCTCCTGAAAAGGGTCATGATGCCGCAGGGAAACTATCTGAAATGGCTCCGGCAGGCCCCATTTCTCTGCAAGTTTCGCCCCCCAAAGACAGTGATCAGTGGCCCATAACCGCTCCATCTCCAAAGTATTTGGCCCCTTCTCCTCACACATAGACACGAACACGTCAGGTGCCTGCGAGACCAGTATCAGCCATCCGATGTCGTGCAGCAGACCCAGGGTATAGGCATCAGGCTCCAGCGCATCCCTTGGGGTAAGCTCCTTGGCCAACACCGCCACTGCTGTCATATGCTTCCAAAGGGCTGTGGCGTGCGATTTAGCGATGGGCGCAACAGAAAGCAGTCTGTCCGCCAAAAGGGACGAAAGGGCGATGCGGCCGATCTCCCTAAAACCCAGGAGCACTATGGCCTGATGTATGGAGGTGATTTCAAATCTCATGGCATAAAAGGCGCTGTTTGCGGCCTTTAATATCTTAGTGGCAAGGGCAGGGTCTTTGTCGATGCAATCCGCCAGGTCCTTTACAAGGGCATCCTCGTTATTCAAGATGCCCAAAAGTCGATTGGCTACCTTGGGAAGCGTTGGTAACTCACTGGCATTCCAGTCTATGGCCAGCAGATTCCTTTTAACTTTATCGTCTTTCCTGCCGGTGTCCATCATGGTCACTTTACATAAGGCAAAATGGCCTTGAATTCCGGTGTGCCAGCCCTGCCCAGCATCTCATAGACTATGGTCTCCGCTGGCACCACTACCACACCAAATGCCTGCAACTGTTTCAGGGCGGCCTTGGCATGCCTCTTTTCCCTGGACGAAACGGCATCACTGGCCACATATACTCGATAACCCTTTGACAACAGCCCTATGGCAGTCTGATAGATACAGATATGTGCCTCTACACCTGCAAGAATCACCGTATCCACAGAGGTTGGAAGGGCGCTAAGGCCAATCATCACCTGTGCATTGGAGGCGGCATTGAACTCCAACTTGTCCACAGTGGGAATATGGGCAAGTAATTCCGCTAATTGAGGAACAATGGGGCCGATACCCTTTGCATATTGAGTAGTCGCCAGGATGGGTACATTCAGAATCTGGCAACAGCGCACAAGAAACGCCGTTTTCTCCACCACACGCTCCGCCTCATGAATGGCCTTCATAAGTCTTTCCTGCGGGTCTATAACCATCAGACAAGCCCGTTTGGCATTTAATAGTTCACTCTCACATGACACCATGCGCCACCTCCTGCAATATCTTCTCGCTTTTTCATGAAATTTAACATGCTTTTCTGCAAAAAGAAAAGGCCAAACGGAGCTATAAAAAAACTCCGTTCGGCCTTGACAGTTTAACTAATGTAAGTAAAAATTTTATAACTACTCTGCGCCCACTCCCAGATACGTCCTGAGCTTTTCGTCCTCGAACTTCGCCTCGGCCTCGGGCTCACGGGTCATGAGGGAGACCAGAATCCCCACGATGAAAGAGGCTGTCATGGAGACCACTGCAGGATTTTTAAGCGGGAACAATACAGACTCCTTGGGATTCTTCAAAACATCCACCCAAACCGTCGGGCTTACAATAATGAGGCCCACGGCCAGAATGGCGCCGGTCAAAATGGCCCACACGGCCCCCTGAGTAGTAAATCTCTTCCAAAAGATGGACAGGACCAGGGCAGGGAAATTGGCGCTGCATGCAATGGCAAAGGCCAAACCCACCATAAAGGCCACGTTCTGACCCTTAAAGAGAATGCCCAAAAGCACGGCAAAAACACCGAATATAAAGGTTGCAATTCGGCTGGCCTTGACCTCCTCCTGCTCTGTGGCCTTGCCACCCTTTATGACATGCACATAGATATCATGGGAAAAGGCAGAGGCACCCGCCAGGGTGAGACCTGCCACAACCGCCAGGATAGTGGCAAAGGCAACCGCTGCTATGAAGCCCAAAAACGGGGTGCCGCCCAAAAATTCCGCCAAAAGAGGGGCTGCCATATTGCCGCCCTTGTCCATATTTGTGATGACCTCTCTGCCGATAAGGGCAGCGGCACCAAAACCGACTATGGGGATAATGATATAAAAATAACCAATAAAACCAGTGGCATAGAGTACGGAAATACGGGCGGCCTTGGCATCAGGCACAGTAAAAAACCTCTGCAGAATGTGAGGCAGGCCCAAAAGACCAAGCATCAAGGCCAAGCCCAAAGAAAAGGCGTCCAAAGGACTGGTCACTAGACCGCCTGGCTCCAGGGCAGCCTGACCATACTTGGCGGCCACAGCGGCATAGAGTTCGCCAGGATGAAAATTGAACTGGGCAAGCACGATTACCGTAAGCACGCTGACACCAGCCAAAAGCAGACATGCCTTGATGATCTGCACCCAGGTAGTGGCCAGCATACCGCCGAACAGCACATAGGCCAGCATGATACAACCCACTATGATTTCAGCTATCTCATAGGGCAGACCGAACATCAGTTTTATAAGACTGCCCGAGCCCACCATCTGTGCAATGGTATAAAAAAGTACGGTGAGAATGCCACCTATGGCCGATGCGATACGCACAGGTGTTTGACGCAAACGAAAGGCAACCACGTCTGCAAAGGTAAATTTGCCAAGGTTTCTCAATGGTTCTGCGATGAGAAACATCAGTGCAGGCCAGCCCACCAGCCAGCCTATAGCGTAGATCATGCCGTCATATCCCTTCAAGGCCACCATACCGGCGATACCCAAAAAGGAG
The DNA here is from genome assembly GCA_028695735.1 of Deltaproteobacteria bacterium. Lineage (GTDB taxonomy): Bacteria > Desulfobacterota > Dissulfuribacteria > Dissulfuribacterales > DYLC01 > JAQVIJ01. Next base: position 100,717 of record JAQVIJ010000001.1, read on the forward strand.
GCAGCGCTCATGTAATCACCTGCCAGGGCCAGGCCGTTCTGAAAGGCACTGACGCTTCTGCCTGCTGCATAGAATTCCTTGGTGGTCTTGGTGCGCTTGGCCGCCCAATAGGTAATGGCCAGCGTTATCAGAACAATGACAATAAAAAATGAAATGGATGGAACAGTGGGTTGTCCCAGGGTGCTTTGAACAGCTGCGGTAGTATCAGCCATACTCTCTCCTTGTCTCCTTTTTTGAAATTATTTACTCAACAATTGGCCCTTGAGGCGTTTCACTTCAGGGTCATAAGTGGCATTGGCCCATACCACATATATCACTGTCAGAACCCAGGCTGCCAAAATGACGGCCACACCCAACGGGATACCCAGCGGTGTGACCTCTCCAATCTTCTGTGTCAAAAACTGCTTATTAAGCCCTATCAAAAAGATGTAGCCGTAATAGATGGCAAAGAGCAGCACCATCAAGATCGTAGATACAGTGGCCCTTTTAGACATCAACTGTTTGAAATCCTTGGAATCCAGGATCTTCTGAACGCTTTTCTGCATTTCATCCTCCTTAAAAAAATTTAAATGTAAAACAAAAAGGCACCAACACAGAGAAAAAACCGGCTTCACTCTTACAAAACCTTCATCACCTCCTCTTCAAAAAAGTATCTATGGAATGACAAGACAATCTAACAAATCGTCAATGGCAATTCAAGTCTTTTATCACAGACCATCAATATCCTCACAAGGCATTGTATGCAAGGCCTTAATACATTATCATGGCCTTATTTACGGACTACATCTTCAATGACAACAATTACCCAAGGAGCTCAACCCATGCCCCAGATCACCTTTCATGGCGCAGCAGGAACAGTCACCGGTTCAGCCCATCTGCTGCAGATAGACAGCAAAAAAATCCTGCTGGATTGCGGACAGTTCCAAGGCCCCTGGGAGGTGGAACAGCGCAATTATGAACACCTGCCCTGCAATCCCAGGACACTTCATGCGATGATACTCAGCCACGGCCATCTTGACCACTGCGGGCGGATTCCGCTGCTCTCAAAGGGTGGCTTCAAAGGGCCTATATATTCCACACCACCCACAAGGGATATTGCGCGTCTGATCCTGCTGGATTCAGCGCATGTCATCAAAGAGGAATTTCAGTGGAAGCGGCGCAAATTGACCCGCATGGGCATAACGGCCAGGGAACCCCTTTACTCCATAGAGGACGTCTATTATTCCATGGACGCTTTCAACCATCAGATGGGTTACAACCAGACTGTCAAGCTCGGCGCAACCCCTGAGATACGCCTGACCCTGCGGGATGCAGGCCATATCCTTGGCTCCTCTCAGGTGTACCTGGAATATGAAAATGAACACGGCAAACCTCAAACCATTTTATACACAGGCGACCTTGGAGACGGCGGCAGACCCCTCATGAGCGATCCGGTAGAGCCGGTACAGCCGGTACACACCATGATCATGGAGACCACGTACGGCAATCGGGATCACAAAACCTATAGTGACACCGTGGCCGAATTTGAGGATGCCGTTACATTTGCCATGAAAAAGAGGGGAACCGCATTGATTCCGGCGTTTGCGCTGGAACGCACACAGGAAGTCCTGTATCACATAGCGGAGATGAAACGAACGGGCAGGCTTTCCAAAAAGATCCCCGTGTTTCTCAACAGCCCCCTGGCCATCGACATAACCCGCATCTATCACACGCATAGTGAATTTTGCTGCATGAAACTGCGCGAGGCATTGCAGAAACGACAGTCTCCCTTCGTGTTTCCAGGGCTCATACTAACCGAAACAGTAGAGGAATCCATGGCGATTCACTCTGTGGAAGGCCCAAAGATAGTCATTGCTGGAAGCGGCATGATGAACGGTGGCCGTATAAAACACCACCTCAAACACCTCTTGTGGAGAGAAAACACCAGCCTGATCGTGGTTGGCTATCAGGCCGAAGGAACGCTGGGCAGAAAGATCATAGAGGGCGCAAAAGAGGTTCAGATATTCGGCGAGCCTGTGGCGGTCAAGGCCAAGATAAACACAATAAATGGATTTTCCGCACATGCAGGCCAGAGCACGCTTCTGAACATGGCCAGAAAGGCCTCACCCAAACGGCTGTTTCTGGTACACGGAGAGCCGGAGGTATCCAAGGCCTTTGCAGAAAAGGTACGAAAAATCCTGACGCAAACAGAGATTATTCTGCCCGCAGCAGGAGAGACATACAAATTTTAAGAAGCCCCTGGCAAAACTAAGACGCCACGATCTTCAGGTATTTCAGCTTGCCCACTCTGAGGATGTGCTCTCCAGCCTGCACACGCAACTCTTCCTGGGCCACCTTTTCTCCGTTCAGAGACACTGCACCCTGCTGAATGAGCCGTCTGGCCTCGGATGCGCTGGCGGCCAGATGCATATCCTTCAGAAAACGCGGCAAAAAGAGCGTCCGGGCGTCATCGGTCACACGAATCTCCGGCATATCCACCGGCAGTTCACCCTTGGAAAACTGCGCATCGAAGTGTTCACGAGCTGCCCTGGCCTGTTCCTGACCATGAAATCTGGCCACCAGTTCAAATGCCAATTCCATCTTGACGTTTTTCGGGTGTAATGCACCGGCCTGACAAGCAGTCTTCATGGCAGTTATCTCCGGCATGGACCTGGCGCTCAACAGCTCATAATAACGAAACATCAAATCATCTGAAATGGACATGAGTTTGCCGAACATATCCTTGGGCGCCTCTGTTATACCAATATAATTGCCGAGGGACTTGCTCATCTTGTTGACACCGTCCAGGCCCTCAAGCAGAGGCATCGTTATCACCATCTGGGATGCCTGGCCGTACTCCTTCTGAAGCTGCCTGCCAACCAGGAGATTGAACTTTTGATCCGTTCCACCCAGTTCCACATCCGCCTGAAGGGCCACCGAGTCATAACCCTGAATCAAGGGATAGATAAACTCATGAATGGCAATAGGTCTCTGGGCATGAAAACGCTTCTTGAAATCATCCCGTTCAAGCATACGCGCCACTGTATGCTTTGCGCATAAACGGATCATATCCATGGAGTGCATTTGATTCATCCAGTGGCTGTTAAATGCTATCTCAGTCTTTTCAGGGTCAAGTATCTTGAATATCTGTTCCTTATATGTGCTGGCATTCTTCTGGACCTGTTCAGGGGTCAAGGGAGGACGGGTGTCTGACTTGCCGGTTGGATCTCCTATAAGACCGGTAAAGTCACCTATCAGAAATATAACCTTATGCCCAAGTTCCTGAAAATGTTTCATTTTTTGTATCAAGACCGTATGGCCGAGATGAAGATCGGGGGCAGTTGGATCGAAACCGGCTTTCACTCGCAGGGGTTTGTCCGTCTCGATGGCCTTTTTGAGCCTTGCCCTCAATTCACCTTCCTCGATGATCTCCACAGCCCCTCTCAAAATCAATGCCATGGACTTTTCTATATCTTTTTCCATTTGCGCCCTCACTTCCTTAATTCGAAACAGCTATAACTCAACCGACTCACTTGGCATATTCCACATTTCGCGTCTCTCTGACCACCACAACCTTGATCTGGCCTGGATATGTCAATTGGGTCTCGATTTTCTTGGCTATGTCCTTGCAAAGCAGGGATGTTTCGGCATCTGAGACACGTCCACTGTCCACCATGATGCGAATCTCCCTGCCGGCCTGTATGGCGTAACTCTTGTTGACACCGGGAATAGAGGTGGCGACCGCCTCCAGCTCCTCCAACCTCTTGACATAACTTTCAAGGGTCTCTCTCCTTGCGCCTGGTCTTGCACCTGAAAGGGCGTCAGCTGCCTGCACAAGCACAGCAAGGACTGTCTCAGGCTTGACATCCTCATGGTGTGCTGCAATGGCATGTATGACATCGGGCGGTTCTCCATATTTTTTAGCCAGGTCAGCGCCTATGATGGCGTGGGAACCCTCCACCTCATGATCCACAGCCTTTCCGATATCGTGCAACAACCCGGCCCTTTTGGCCTTTTTGACATTTATACCCAGCTCCGAGGCCATCACACCGCACAGAAACGCCACTTCTATGGAGTGCTGCAAGACATTCTGCGCATAACTGGTGCGGAACTTTAATTTACCGAGTATGCGAATCAGTTCCGGATTTATGCCATAGACACCCACATCGAAGGTGGCCTGCTCGCCCGCCTCACGAATGGCGTTATCGACCTCTTTTTCAACCTTTTTGACCATCTCTTCAATGCGGGCAGGGTGTATACGCCCATCGGTTATGAGCCTTTCCAATGCTATTCTGGCCACCTCCCTGCGCACCGGATTGAAACTCGAAAGCAACACCGCCTCCGGTGTATCATCGATAATTAGATCAACGCCTGTAATGGCCTCCAACGCCCGGATATTACGGCCTTCCCTGCCGATTATTCTGCCCTTCATCTCCTCGCTGGGCAGGGCCACTGACGAAACGGTCTTCTCCGCCACATAATCACCTGCATAACGGGAAATAGCCAGTGAAATGATCTCCTTAGCCTTTTTATCGGCTATTTCCTTGGTCTCCTGTTCGATCTTTTTCACAAGAATGGCTGCATCCTGCCGGACTTCCACTTCTATCTTGTTCAGCAGATACTGCTTGGCCTCTTCATTAGACATTCCAGCCATCTTCTCCAGAAGCCGTTTCTGTTCAACTATCAGATTGTCGTATTCACGGTTCTTTTCCTCATGTCTGCGCTCTAATCTGTTGACTTCCTTTTCTTTTTGGCGAATCTCGGTCTCTTTCTGGACAAGACCCTCCTCTTTTCTGTCCAACTGGTTCTCTTTCTGCAGCAATCTTTTTTCCAGGGCATGCAACTCAGCCCTCTGGGCCTTTATCTCCTGATCCAGCTCCTTTCTTTGCTGAAAAAGTTCTTCCTGTGCCTGTAATCTGGCCTCATGTCTGATGCGTTCAGCATCCTGTTCAAACACATTTTTCAAACGCTCCAGTTCTATTGCATCAGCGCTGACCGTTTTCTTTTGTTTATAGAGATAAAACCAGATACCCGCCCCGGCTCCCACAGCAAGAGCAAAAAAGATCAATATGACAACATAGATAATTTCCATGGTAATACCTTTCCATTAAATGAAAACCGACCTTGTCAGGCAGGGGAAGAAAGACGGCGGCTGAATGACCGGTAAGCGAATGGCTATTCTATGGCAACATCTGATAAAGGCGGGAGAAAAATAGGCCCTGAACATGTGCTCAGAAACCCGGCTGTATTATATTTAAAAAGGTATCTCTTAAAACAACAGCTTGCCTGCAAACCCTGCACTTGACCCTACCGGCAGAACCTGCTGTAAATTCGCGGCCTCAACCGAACAAAAAGTTACACATATACAAAAAATATGGACGTTTTTGCTCAACAAAAAGCACCCTCAGGCAAAACAACAATCTTGGAGATACCCGCAAATAAATATCAGGCGGCAAAGAAACCTGTCTGCATACCGTTCTCTATAATCGCCTACCAATCAGATACATCACATTAAACCAAAAACCAACCGGTTCATGTCGCAACAACCATCTGTTCCTGAATATATAAATCCCCCGCCAATGCCGTCACGACAGTGTCAAAAGAACCTGATTGCTCAGGGTGGGCGGTACATTTATACTCATGGGGACAAGACCGGAATCCTGTCCACGCCATATAAAGAGGCACTGCCCTTTTTGGGAGTGTTGGCTCAAAGACATACTGCCGTTAACGAACACAGCAGGGGAAAAACAAAAAATCAAACAGCTATTACGCTGTCTATTTTAGAAACCAATTTATTCACTTGACTGGAATATGCCTTCTCCAGGTCAGTTAGTTTCTTCTGTGTCGCAATATAATCCTTACCAATGCTCAAAAACGCCAAAACAACCCTTTTGTGCGGCAACAACTGACTGTGACCGGCCTCTATTTCATCAATTTTTCTGTTCAAATAATCGACAAGCGCACACATGTCCACTTCTGAATCATCCGCCTTCAGTTCATATATCTGTCCAAAAAAATCAAGCCGTACCGTTGCCGGACAATGGTCAGACATATTCGTCAATCCGCAGAATTACCCTGAATCGAGCCAGCAGCCATATCCCCCAAACGGTCTATCTTATCTACGAGGGTAACGACCCGTTCCCGTATGGAGTTTCTCTCCTCACGCATTTTATCCAGAGCGGCCGTAGCTTCGTTCAATCTATTGCGCAAATCCTGTTTTTCCAGACGCAGGGCCTCGCAATATTTAACCAAGCTGTCCAATTTTTCTTCAAGTAATTTTATATCCTGATCATCCACAATTATCTTCTCCAGTCTTTTTTATATAAATAAACAGAAAACAATCATTCGTCAAGGCACGGCCCTTCACCCTGATACAGCGCACCCCGCATTATTGTATATGGCGGAAGATGGCAACCCCCTTTTACCAACACATCATGCAAACAAGAAAAGGCCCCCACTTGCGCACCAGCCTCTATAACCGTATGCCCTTTCAAGACCACATGGGGCTCAAGAACCACATCCTGAGCCAATTGTACATCCGCTTCCAGATATATACTATCGGCAAGATGGAAGGTTACACCCGCCGACATCCATTTTGTCCTCAACCGCTTCAACAACAGACCTTCGGCGCGAGACAACTCAATACGGGAATTGATACCGAAGGCCTCTTCAAACGATGCCTCACAAAAGGCGTTCACAACAAGACCGGAATTCAGCCCGATACTGACGATATCCGTCAGATAATATTCATTTTGGGCATTATCCGCCTCAACATGCCCCAACAACTCAAAGATCAGGGGGACCGATACAAGATAAACGCCGGTATTGATCTCACGAATCTCCTTTACAGATGACGGTGCATCTTTCTCTTCAACGATGGACAAAAAACGGCCTGTATCATTCCGGACTATCCTGCCGTAACCAGTTGGGTCGTCAGCAACAGCGGAAAGAACAGAGACATCGGAGCGCCGTGCACGATGCAGTTTCAGGAATGCCTCAAGGGTGGAAGCGGTCAAAAGCGGGGTGTCACCACACAAAATCAGGGCATCACCACTGAAATCCTGCAAAGCATTCTTGCAGCAAGCCACGGCATGCCCTGTTCCATTCTGTTCTTTTTGCAATACCGTGACCAAGCCGCGGCTTTCCAGATACGGCTCCAGTATCTCCTTGCCATGGCCTATGACGACCTGCACTCGCGAGATGCCCATCTCTTTTATAACGTCCAGCCCCCAGGACAGCAGCGGCTTTCCAAGGAGATTATGCATAACCTTGGGTAAGATCGAACGCATTCTGGTGCCTTTGCCGGCAGCCAATACAATGGCAGTCAGATTTTCCATGCGATATCCATAAAAAAAGGCAAGCAGTTCGCTTGCCTTTTTCAATCTACTAAAACAAATGGCCTATGTGTTATGACCGGCTACTTTCAGACGGGTCATCGCCCTGGCAAAAGCGGCCTGAGCCCTTGCCACATCGATCTTTTCCCGCTGCGTCTGGGCCTCCTGAAGCCGCCTTTCAGCGCGCTCCTTGGCCCTTAATGCACGATCCACATCAATATCAGTGGAAAATTCAGCGGCCTCGGCCAAAACAGTCATTCTGTTCTTGGATATCTCACAAAATCCTGAACTCAAGGCCATTCTGGTGCTCTTTCCATCCACGGTGTAACGCATCTCACCGATCTTCAAGGTCGATAACAAAGGGGTATGATTGGCCATTACACCAAACACACCGGCATCACCGGGCACAGTCGCCAGATCGACCTCTTCACTCACCACCAAACGTGTAGGAGTAACGACCTCCAATAGAATTTTGTTTGCCATAGAATTTCCCTATATGCTGTTATTAAGCAGCCTTGGCCTTAGCAGCCTTTTCGACCGCTTCCTCAATGGTGCCGACCATATAAAAGGCCTGTTCAGGCAGATCGTCATGCTTGCCATCCAGTATCTCACCAAAGCCCCTGACTGTATCCTCAACCTTGACATACTTACCCTTCATGCCGGTAAAGGTTTCGGCCACATGGAACGGCTGAGACAGGAATCTCTGAATCTTTCTTGCCCTCTGGACGGTGAGTTTGTCCTCGTCAGAGAGTTCGTCGATACCGAGAATGGCGATGATGTCCTGCAAGTCCTTGTATTTCTGCAGGGACTGCTGAACACGGCGGGCCACTCGATAATGTTCTTCGCCCACAACGTTCGGGTCCAGAATACGGGACGTAGAATCCAGAGGATCCACGGCAGGGTAGATACCGAGCTCAGCGATCTGACGTGAGAGAACGACTGTACCGTCAAGGTGTGCAAAGGTAGTAGCAGGAGCAGGGTCGGTCAAGTCGTCTGCCGGCACATAAACGCACTCAACAGCCGTGATGGAACCCTTATTGGTTGAGGTGATGCGTTCCTGCAGGGCACCCAAGTCGGTAGCGAGGGTTGGCTGATAACCCACTGCAGATGGAATACGACCCAGGAGGGCCGAAACCTCTGAACCAGCCTGTGTAAAGCGGAATATGTTGTCAATAAAGAAGAGCACGTCCTGGCCCTGCTCATCACGGAAATACTCAGCCGCGGTCAGACCAGTAAGACCAATTCGGGCACGGGCCCCTGGGGGCTCGGTCATCTGGCCATAGATCAGGGCTGCCTTGGGCAAAACGCCTGAATGTTTCATTTCCTGGTAGAGGTCGTTTCCCTCACGGGTCCTCTCTCCTGCCCCGCAGAAAACGGAGATACCGCCGTGCTGCATGGCGATGTTATGCACCATCTCCATCATGATAACGGTTTTACCGCAACCTGCACCACCGAACAGACCCATTTTACCACCCCTTGGGAACGGAACCAGCAGGTCTATAACCTTGATGCCGGTTTCCAGGACCTGGACGGTAGTATCCTGCTCCACAAAGGCCGGTGCCTTTCTATGAATTGGATAGTGGGTATCGGAAGTAATGGCGCCAAGACCATCCACTGGGCGGCCTACAACATTCATGATGCGGCCCAATGTAGCTTGCCCGACCGGAATCTTGATAGGAGCGCCGGTGTCTGTAGCAGGCATACCGCGTACAAGACCGTCAGTGGTGTCCATCGCTATGCAACGGACCATATTGTCACCCAAGTGCTGGGCAACTTCAATGACCAGATTCCCCTCTTCGTCACTGATAGCCGGGTTTGTCACCAGAAGCCCGTTCAAGATATTGGGCAACTGTCCGGGTTCGAATTCAACGTCCACAACAGGCCCGATGACCTGTGCAATCTTTCCTATATTAGCCATCTATTCATTCCTCCCTTGGCTTATCTTTTAGTTGGATGTTAACCCTTGAGGGCCTCTGCACCACCGACGATATCCATGAGTTCCTTGGTGATAGCGCCCTGTCTGGCCTTGTTATATGTCAGTGTCAGGCTGCTGATTATATCCTTGCATGCCCGTGTAGCATTGTCCATGGATGTCATACGTGCAGCCTGTTCGCTGGCAGCGGTTTCCAGCATGGCATGGAATATCTGCACGTTGATATACATGGGCATAAGGTTATTGAGAATCGCCTCAGGCTCAGGTTCATAGGTATATGCCGAATTACTCGCTGCGGCGTCGGCATCACCCAATCCCTCACTGCTGATGGGCAATACCTTCTTAAAGGTGGGCTTTTGAGTCACAACGTTTACGAAACGGCCATAAAGCAACTGAACCTCATCCACCTGCCCCTCCAGGAACAACCGGGTAAACTCCTGGCCGGCGGCTCTGGCATTGAACATCTGGACATTGCCCATGACATCAGCCAATCTATAAACTACCTCAAAACCCCTTGACTTGAAATAATTGACCGCTTTTTTGCCTATACAGGCCATTTTCACATTCCGGCCTTCTGCTATCTGTGCCTTGGCAAACCTTTCAGCCGCATTGAGGATATTGGTATTGAAAGAACCACAAAGCCCTCTATCGGCAGTAATAGGTACCACCAAGACAGTCTTGACCGGCCTGACAGCCATCAAAGGGAATGTACTTGGATTGGCCGTGCCAGCCAGTTGCCCCATGACAGCAGCAAACTTGCTTGCATAAGGACGAAAGTCCTCCATACGCGACTGGGCGCCACGCAACTTGGCAGCAGCGACCATGTTCATGGCCTTTGTAATCTGCTGCGTCTTTTTAACGCCTACAATCTTGTTTTTGATATCTTTCAGGGCCGCCATTTTTCACTCCCTTATATATTACGGTTTGCCTTGAATTCTTTAACGCACTCCTGAATGGCCGCCCGCATTTTTTTGTCCAGCTCATCACTGATGACCTGCTTCTCCACCAGCTCGGAGAAGATCGCAGGATATTTCTTTTCGATGAAGACATAGAGCTCCTGCTCGAAATCCTGCAAAACCTCTACCGGCAGTTCATCCAAAAGTCCCCTTGTGCCGGCAAACAGGATGGTTACCTGTTTTTCCATGGGCAGAGGCTGATACTGAGGCTGCTTCAATATCTCAACGAGTCTTGCACCACGATTCAACTGCTGCTGTGTGGCCTTGTCCAGATCGCTACCGAACTGTGCAAAGGCGGCCAACTCACGATACTGAGCCAGGTCCAGACGCAGGGTACCAGCCACCTGCTTCATGGCCTTGACCTGTGCGGCACCACCGACTCGGGAGACCGAGAGACCGACGTTGATGGCAGGTCTGTTGCCTGCAAAGAACAGAGACGGCTCCAGATAGACCTGACCGTCGGTTATGGAAATAACGTTAGTCGGAATATATGCCGAGACATCACCCTGCTGCGTTTCAATGATGGGCAGTGCGGTCAGGCTGCCTGCTCCAAGGGCATCATTCTGTTTCGATGCACGCTCAAGCAAACGAGAGTGATTGTAGAAGATATCACCGGGATAGGCCTCACGTCCTGGCGGACGGCGCAACAACAACGACAACTCACGATAGGCAACCGCCTGCTTGGAGAGGTCATCATAGATGATCAAGGCATGCTGCCCCTTGTCCCTAAAATATTCACCCATTGCACATCCAGAAAATGCCGAAAGATACTGAAGGGATGCAGGCTCACTGGCAGATGCGGCCACCACGGTTGTGTAGGCAAGGGCGCCGTGCTTACGAAGGGCCTCGACAACCAAGGCCACCGTTGCCTGCTTCTGACCGATGGCGACATAGATACAATAGACGCCGGTGTTCTTTTGTGCCAAGATTGCATCCACACCGATGGCTGTCTTGCCGATCTGACGGTCACCGATTATGAGCTCACGCTGTCCCTTACCCACTGGAGTCATGGCATCAACGGCCTTCAAACCGGTATAACAGGGTTCATGCACGCCTTTACGATCGATAACGCCGGGCGCCTTCATCTCAATACGCCTGGTCTCCTTGGCATTGATGGGGCCCTTGCCGTCAATGGGTTGCCCCAATGCATTCACTACACGGCCCAACATGGCCTCACCCACAGGAACCTCGGCGATCTTCCCTGTTCTCTTGACCAGGTCACCCTCTTTGATGCCCTCTATGTTACCCATAACGGCAACACCGACATTGTCCTGCTCAAGGTTCAGGGCAACTCCCATTACACCCCCAGGAAACTCCAACAGCTCCATAGCCATGCAGTTTCTGACGCCATAGACACGGGCGATATTATCGCCGATAGACAAAATCGTTCCGGTTTCAGCGAGATCGATTGTCTTCTCAAAGTCCTTTATCTGACGTTTGATGATGTCACTGATTTCTTCTGCTCTTATCTGTGCCATTATACCAATTCACCCCTCTCTATAGATTCTTTGAAGCCCTGCAACTGGCTCCTAATGCTTCCATCCCATACTGTATCACCTATGCTGGCCACCACACCTCCGATTATAGAGGGGTCTGACTTCACCTGCAGGAGTATCTTTTTCTTGCTGATACCCGCCAGCACCTCGGCAAATTTCTCCTGAAGTTCAGGAGACAACGGAACAGCCGTCTTTACGACAGCCCTCACAACGCCCGTCTCTTCGTCCATAAATTCGGAAAAAGATTCAACTATCTGCCCCAGGCATTGTATCCTGTGTCTTTCCACCAATAATTTCAGGAAGGTCACCAAAACACCCTGTAATTCATGGGCCTTGATAATCTCTTCCACTATGCTCCGCTTCAGCTCCATGGGATAGATGGGATTTATCAATGCCGATTCTATCTCCGGAGACTGGGCCATGAATTCACCCACTGACTTGAGAGCATTCCCGACTGCATCCACCTGCCCTTCTTCCTTGGCGACAGCAAACAGGGCCTTTGCATACCTTTTAGCTATGATTGAGCTGATCAATTTTTATGCACCACCCTTTCTAAATATTCATTGATGAGCCGGCTATGATCTTCTTCCGTGATATTGGCCTGAATAATCTCACCAGCCATCTTTACAGCCATATTCCCGACCTCGCGCTGCAGTTGCAACCTGGCGCGAGCAACTTCCTGCTGAATATAGAGCTCGGCCTGCATCTTGACACGCTCAGCAGATTCCTTGGCCTGCGCAATAATTTTCTGCTTCTCGGCATTGCCCTGTTCAACAAAATTCTTAAGAATACGTTCGGCCTCGGCATCCATTTCGGCCATCTTCTTCTGATAAGAGGCGTATTGGGCCTCGGCATCCATCCGCCTGCGGTCCAACTCATCAAAGGAGGCCTTTATAGCCTCACGACGGCCGACCAAGGCGTCTGTAATGGGTTTTTTCAAAAACTTGACCAGAACCACCGCCAGGATGCTGAAGTTGAGGATATGCCACACAAAATTCATCAGCTGGCTGTGCGTTATGCCGTGCCCCCCTTCATGCCCACCGCCTTCGGATGCAAAGACAACGGCGGCAAAACAAGAACACAATGCAAAAGCAACCAAAAAACGCCCAACAGACCACAAGACCCTTTTCCCAGCAAACAAATTCATTATACCGCCCTCCCCAAAAGCTTCTGTGCAACCTCACGAGCGAAGACCTCGCACTGCGCATCCAGGCTCTGCTTGACACCTGCGATGTCGGCGGCCAGCTCGGATAAAAGCTGCTGTTTTTTGGCATCGCTTTCCTTGGCTGCGGCAGACATGAGGCCTTTTTCTTCGGCCCTTGCTTCAGCCTTCAATGACTCTTTCTGCTGCTGCCCCATCCGCCTGGCGTCGGCGAGTTTCTGATTGAACTGGGTCAACAATTGAGCCGCATTTCCCTCATACTTCTCTACCTCTTTGCGCATGGAAGCAAGCTTGTCTTCCCGGTCCTTCAGCATCTGCCTCATGGGCTTGTAGAGCATTGAATTCAACAAGACCATGAGCAACAACATGGCGCCAATCTGTACCAGCAAAGAAATGTCAAAGACATTTATGGTAATCATGACCCTCTCCCTTCAAAAATATATGTTCTAAAAAAATAAGCCTGCCAAAAAGTTGCAAAAAATGAAGAGCCATTCATAATATTGAAAAAGTCATTACTCCATTTACAGAACTCTGTCAACGGCTTTCTCTCAAAAAAAATGGCGGCGGTCTCTCTTATACACCACGCCTGTCGCCCCAAAGTAATTTGTGTAATTGCAATTGTAATCTGACCTGCAAACCATCCCTCAAAATCCAATGGGCCAATTCCCGGGGGGCTATTCCGCCCCAGGCAGGCGAAAAGATCACCTGAACAAAAAATGAAAGCCCGCATGAACGAACCCAGTCTCTTGCCCATAGATAGTCGGCCTCGCCGGTCAATACACACTTGATCTGATCCTTCAAATGCACAAACCTCAGGTTTTCAGGCAACCAGGCCTGCGCCATGCCGCTTCCGGGCGTCTTTCTATCTACGACCTTGACGACCCTTTCTGGGACATTTTGCAGGGAAATGCTGCCATTCGTCTCCAATATCACATCAGCTCCTGCATTCAGTAACTCCCGCATGAGGGCAATTGCAGCGGGCTGCAACAAGGGTTCACCGCCTGTAATCTGCACCAACCCGGTCCCGCTTTTCCTCCAGAGAGACAGCACCTCCTCGAAATCCATGTCCACGCCGCCTGAATAAGCGTAGGCGCTGTCACAATAGCTGCAACGGAGATTGCAACCGGTCAGCCTCACAAAAAAACACGGCCATCCGGCATGTGCTCCCTCGCCTTGCAGGCTGGTAAAGGTCTCTGTCACACGCAGCAAGGACATTCAGCCTTCTTTTCAATGCCTTGTATAGACCACGCCGGAATTCTGTGTCTCACAGACCACCACCTTCGAAACTTGGACAGATTGATGCTTGGCCAGCTCCTGTTCCACCCTGCCGAAAATATATTGAGCGATACGCTCAGAGGATGGGTTCTGTCCCTGAAACGCCGGGTGATCGTTGATGTTGGTGTGATCCAGCTCTTCCAACACCCCGTTGACCACTCGCTTCAAGACCTTAAAGTCTATGCCCACATCTATGGCATCCAGTTCCTTGGTCTTTACAAAGACCTCCACATCCCAGTTGTGGCCATGCAGATGCTCACAATTGCCTGGATAATCCCGAAGATAATGGGCCGCCGAAAAATGTGTTCTTACAAATATCTCAAACATATCAACTCCTTTTATTTACAATCTCTCTCCGAAAATTGCCGTGCCGACACGCACTATAGTTGCGCCTTCCTCCACAGCCACTGCAAAATCATGAGACATGCCCATGGACAATTCAGCAAGGCGCAATGTCCCGAACCTGTCCTGCATATCATCCCTCAACCGCCGCAACGCCCGGTACCACAGCCTGACCTGCTCCAAATCCTCCGAATAGGGTGTTATGGTCATCAAGCCCCTGACAAAAACACGGGACAGGGGTTGCATTTTCTGTAGAAAATCAGGCAGTTCCCCCGGAGCAAGCCCGTTCTTAGCAGGATCACCCCCTATATTCACCTGCACCAGAACGTCCAGATGTGTATTCATGGCCTCACACCTGCGATTCAGGCCACAAGCCAGATCCAGGCTATCCAGGGTCTCCAGACAATGAAACCTGCCCGGTGCCTGTCTGGCCTTATTGGTCTGAAGATGCCCTATAAAATGCCATTCGATACGGGAAAACAAGGCCTCATCCGCAAGAAGCATTCTGACATCCTCGATCTTGGCACAACCTTCCTGCATGTAGTTCTCGCCGAACAGAAACTGGCCCAAATGAACCGCCTCAACTATAGTAACGGCGGACACGCCTTTGGTGACAGCCATCAGGCGCACATCCGCCTCATTCCGGCCCGTCTTGAGTGCCGCCCTTCTTATTACCTCTCTGACCTCATTCAATCTTTCCGCTATCATGCCGGATTCCTTGGAAAATAAACCATGTCATAATATCGTTCCCTGCTGGTTATATGCCAACAATGCCCATTGCCAGAAGCCTCTGCACGGTCTCAGTGACAGGCAACCCTATCACATTACTCACTGAACCCTGAATCTCCTGCACCAAGAACATACCGGAACCCTGGGCTGCATAGGCACCCGCCTTGTCCATGGGTTCTCCTGTGGCGATGTATTTTTCCAATATATCATGAGAGAAATAACCCATACGCACCTCGCTGACCGCAAAAAAGGCCTCCTCCCTGCCTAAAGACGGCTGCAGAATACAACAGCCGGTTATAACTTGATGTGTGTTACCCATCAGTCTCGAAAGCATGGAAAAGGCATGTTCCGGGCTGCATGGTTTGCCGAATATCTCTCCATTCAATACAACTATCGTATCGGCAGCCAGCAACGCCGCACCAGAAGGCGCTCTTCTCGCCACCTCCTGAATCTTTTTTCTCGCGACCATCATGGCGTATTCAACAGGTTCCTCTCCCGGCGATGAGGCAGGTTCCGGCTCACATGCCGGTATGACTTGAAACTCCAGGCCGAGCGCCCTCAGCATATCCTGCCGCCGCGGGGAGGCGGATGCCAGAATCAAAGGGACGGCAGTGCGAAAAGGGCCTGGGCATTTTGTGTTGTGCATGAGGCCACCTCCTCTAATGTCAGACACTTGAGCCTTGCGATTTCTTCTGCCACATATTTCACATACCCCGGCTCGTTGGTCTTGCCGCGATATGGTACAGGGGCCAAAAACGGACAATCCGTTTCTATGAGCAATCTGTCAATCGGCGCGAACCGGACCGCCTCCCTCAACACATCGGCCTTTGCAAATGTGACAACACCGGATACAGAGAGATAAAATCCCATGTCGAGCACGCGCCGTGCAGTGTCCGTGTCTCCGGAAAAACAGTGCAGAACACCTGTCAGCCCCTTGCCGGCATACTCCGCCAACACATCGAGGGTCTGTTCATGGGCATCCCTGTCGTGCACCACCACCGGCAAACTCCACTTCAGCGCCAGTTCCAGATGCCAGCGAAAGGCATGAAACTGGGCCTCACGAGGTGAATACTCCTTGGCGAAGTCCAGCCCCGTCTCTCCAATGGCCTTTATCTTGCATAAGACATCCTGCAACCGAATGAGGTTCAACTGGTCCTCAAGCCATTCAAATGAAGATATCTGCGAGGCATCGTGGGGGTGTATGCCCACAGCGCAGAATACCTGTGGCCAGTCAGAGGCTATGCGCAGGGCATTGAGGGAACTGGGCAGGTCCACGCCTATAGTCATGACCTGCCCCACCTGATTGGCAGCCGCCCTGTACATCACATCGGGCAGGCTGTTCACCAGGGGCTGCATGTCCAGATGCGCATGTGAATCGATGAATTGCAATGTTTTGACCTTTCTGATTCCCTGATTTTGATATATATTATCTTTTTACTAAAAGATACAGGAACTATTCATTAAAAGAAAGGGCGCCATGAGATATTCCAAACTGTTTTTGCATACCCTGAAGGAAACCCCGGCGGACGCCGAACTCATTTCCCACAAATTCATGCTCCGCTCGGGCATGATTCGCAAACTGGCCTCCGGGCTCTACTCCTATCTGCCCACAGGGCTTCGCTCAATTCATAAGGTCATGGCCATTGTCAGAGAAGAAATGAATGCCATCGATGCGCAGGAGGTCATGCTGCCCATGGTGCAACCCGCTGAACTCTGGCAGGAAAGCGGCAGATGGGACCTTTACGGCAAGGAGCTTCTGCGCCTCAAGGACAGACACGACAAATCCTTCTGCTTAGGCCCTACTCACGAAGAGGTCATAACAGACATTGTAAGAGGCTTCGTCAGGTCATACAGGGAGCTACCCGTATATCTGTATCAGATTCATACCAAGTTTCGTGACGAAATCCGGCCGCGTTTCGGTCTGATGCGCAGCAGGGAATTCATCATGAAGGACGGCTACAGCTTTCATGTGAACGATGAGGATTTGGACAGGACATATCAGGCTACTTACGGGGCATATAACCGCATCTTCGAGCGCTGCGGACTGGACTTCCGGCCCGTTGAGGCGGACACAGGGAGCATCGGAGGCCATGCGTCTCATGAATTCATGGTCATGGCCGATGCAGGCGAGGATGCGATTGCCTGCTGCACTGCCTGTTCTTATGCAGCCAATGTGGAACTGGCGCCCTGTCCCTTGCCTGACACGGCCTCACCCGCCACGCCTGAGCCCCTGCAGGAGGTCCCGACCCCTGGCAAAAGCTCCGTGGAGGAGGTAGCTGCATTTCTGGGCAAAGGCCCCGCGCAGGTATTGAAGACACTCATCTATATGGGCGAAAAAGGGCCGGTGGTAGCCCTGATTCGCGGGGATTACAGCATAAATGAGGTGAAACTCCAGAGACATTTGGGGATAGATGAATTACGCATGGCCACAGACGAAGAGGTAGCGGCTATAACAGGTGCCCCGGTTGGTTTTGCGGGCCCCATCGGGCTCAGAGGTTCCTATACACTGGCAGCCGACCACAGCGTTACAACCCTCCAAAACTTCGTAGCAGGTGCAAATACCTTTGAAAAACACCTGACAGGTATCAACTGGAACCGCGACCTGCCCCTACCAGCCACCACAGACATTCGTATCATCACGGAAAATGACCCCTGTCCCAAATGCGGTAACCCCGTCGAGATCCGCCGCGGCATAGAGGTGGGTCATGTATTCAAACTGGGCACCAAATACAGCAAGGCCCTGAACGCCTGCTTCACTGATGACAAGGGTATGGAACACCCGATGATCATGGGCTGTTACGGCATCGGCATCGGCAGGACGGTGGCCGCCTGCATAGAGCAGAACCACGACGGAAACGGCATCGTTTTCCCTGTACCAGTGGCGCCGTTTTCATGCCTCATAACATTGATCAATCCAAGGGATGCCCAAATGACTCAAACAGCCGAAGGCATTTACAACGGCCTGCTCAGGCAGGGACTGGATGTGCTGCTGGATGACAGGGACGAACGTCCCGGCGTTAAATTCAAGGACGCCGACCTCATCGGCATACCTGTTCGCATCGTAGTCGGCAAGGGCGCAAAAGACGGCATGGTGGAGATGAGTCTGCGCAAAAACAACGAAAAACTCACAGTGCCAGTGTCATCCTGTATCGAAACCACGTTGCGGCTTCTGAAATCATGACGCTGTCTTTCGTCCGCTCATGATCCGTTTTTCAGACATACTCGACCAGCTGCACACCTATCTGCCGGACGCCGATACAGGACTGCTGGAAAAGGCCTATGTGTATTCGGCCAAGGTGCACGCAGGCCAGAAACGGCTTTCAGGAGAGCCATACCTGTCACATCCTCTTGAGGTGGGCCACATCCTCGCCCAGATGAAACTCGACACAGCCAGCATAGCCGCTGGACTGCTGCACGACACCATCGAGGACACCCTGACCACCATGGAGGACCTGAAAGACATGTTCGGCGAGGATGTGGCCCTGATCGTAGATGGAGTCACCAAGCTCTCCAAGATACATTTCGAGACCAAACTTCAGAAACAGGCCGAAAACATTCGCAAGATGATTCTGGCCATGTCCCGGGACATTCGAGTCATTCTGGTGAAACTTGCCGACCGGCTGCACAACATGCGCACCCTGGAGCATCAAAAGCCCGAAAAGCAGATACTGATCGCACGGGAGACCATGGACATCTACGCACCCCTGGCCAGCAGGCTGGGCATAGACTGGATCAAACGGGAACTGGAAGACCTCTCCTTCATGTATCTGTACCCCGTTGAGTACCGGGAACTGAAAGAGACCATTGAGCAGAAACTTGGTCAAAAAAAGACCTACCTGGAAGAGATCAAGGATTTTCTGGCCCGAAAAATGGGGGAATACGGTTTTTCGTGCAAGGTACTGGGAAGACCCAAACATCTTTACAGCATCTTTCGCAAGATGCAACAACGGCAGCTTCCACTGGATCAGATATATGATCTCATAGCATTTCGCATCATTCTCAAAAATACGAAAGAATGTTACGAGGCCCTTGGCATCGTGCATTCCCTATGGAAACCCATCCCAGGCAGATTCAAGGATTATATCAGCCTGCCAAAGGCCAACGGCTATCAATCCCTTCACACAACGGTCATAGGCCCTGACGGTGACCGGATGGAGATACAGATACGCACGGAAGAAATGGATCTGGTAGCGCGTGAAGGTATAGCGGCGCACTGGCTTTACAAAGAAGGCAACATCGTCACCAAAGAAAAACAGAAGGCCTTCGGGTGGCTGGAACAGCTCATGGAATGGCAGCAAGAGCTGCATGACCCCAAGGAATTCATGGAATCCGTAAAGATGGACCTGTTTCCCAACGCCATCTGGGTCTTCACTCCCAAAGGCGATATCAAGGAACTGCCTAAAGGCGCCACACCCGTTGATTTCGCCTATGCCATTCACACGGATATCGGCCACCACTGCGCCGGGGCCCGAGTCAACGGCCAGCTTGTCCCTCTCAAACACGAGCTGCAAAACGGCGATATCATCGACATCATAACATCCCCTCATCACAAACCCAGCAGGGATTGGCTCAAATTCGTAAAGACCAGCAAAGCGGTCACCCGCATTCATAACTGGCTCAAACAGGAAGAAAAGGAAAAGAGTATCGCCATCGGCAAGGAGATCTGCTCAAAGGAGTTCAGGAAACACCGGCTGGATATAAACGATGTCCTGAAAAGGCAATGGGACGAACTGTCCAAGGCCTTCTCATCCGTATCGGTCAAGACACCCGAAGACCTCTTCATGGCCATAGGCACAGGCAAGCTGTCGGCTGCCCAAGTAGTCAAAAAACTCCTGAAAGAAGGCTCAACAGACTCCAGAGAACAGACGGCGGCAGCCACAACAGACTTGCAGGACACCGGACACGAAGGCGTTGAAGGACTGGTAAGTGCAAAGGCCACGAAAGAAAAGGCAACCAATGCAGTCATAATCGACGGTGTGGACGATGTAATGACCCACCTGGGCAGGTGCTGCAACCCCCTTCCCAACGATGAGATCATCGGCTACATCACACGCGGCAGGGGGCTGACCATTCATCGCACCACCTGTCCCAATGTAAGAAATATGGACCCGGACAGAAAGATAGATGTCTCGTGGTCATCTGTCAAAAACAAGGCCCAAAAATATCCAGCGCGCATCATAGTGGTCACTCGTGACAAACAAGGTATGCTCGCCACCATCAGCAACGCCATAAGCGCCACCAACACCAATATCCTGGATGGACGCGTCACCACAAACCCGGATCAGACAGCGGTCTTCCATTTTCTGCTGGAGATAACAGACAACAGTCACCTGCAAAACCTCTTCGCAGCCATAAAAAAATGTGATGGGGTAATACGGGTGATGAGGGCCAGCAAATAATCTGACAGGCTTATGGGCATCTCTACGAAATTAGAATTTTCACCTGAAAATACCCTCATAATTATTTGATTTTTCTAAGTATTCCTATATTTCCATCGTTCCCAGGACGGGGATTGGGGCTTCATTGATTCCCAACCTGCTTAGCCACGTCTTTCAGGCTGTGCCTGATGTCACTCAGGGCAGGCAGTGCGGGGGCTGACGGCAGTTGCTCCCTTGGATCAGGCAGTTTGGCAAGCCTCAACCCATCCTCCCTCGCATCGGGGTTTGCTATGAGATTCTGGCCAAGGACACCCTCAAGGGCAGGATCCCGATCCATTGTCCGCAAAAAACTCATCATCTCATCTAACGAAAACCTCCTCTCGAAAAGGGCTATCTCCTCGTTGATGGTGGCCACCTCATCCGCCAGACTTTCGAGCCGATCGTTGTATTCCCGTACATCTTTTTCCAGCAATTCGTAAGCGTTACATAATTCATTGAAAAAACGGTAAAATGCCGTGATGCCCCATGAGGTCACCGGTTCCTGAAGACGCCTGGCGATATTCCTGGAAGCGACCATGTAATCATCGTAAAAAGGAAGCCCCTGCCAATGAATAATCGACATAAAGCCCTCTGCCAGATCTTTGTCCTTCAACATGGAATAGATACGCAACAGATCGACTCCGATTCTGAGGTCATAAAAATCTTGCAAGGCCTTGTACTCCGGCTTCAAGGCCTCGATATCCTCCTCGATCACCTTACGGGCGCCGAAATACTGCTCAGCCATCTCCCTTTTCACTTGATAAGCAAGGGCCTTTGAGATATCATCCATACATTTCTCCTGTATGATAAAGAAGATGGGGTTGAGCCATTACTCCAGTTACATCCAATAATCCCTGCCACACCATTACACCATGTCCTGTAAAAAGAAAATGCCCCGAATAACAAAGACATTACCAACCATCATAAGGCTCTGCGCCTGCCTTTGTATGGGCCCTTGCCTGCTTTTCCATGGTTGTGCAGCCAAAGAGGCACCGCCAGCCCCCATTACCGGCGTATCGGGTCCTGCCCAAGGCAAGCTGCAAGACAAGACCGAACCAGCCGGAATGCGCTCTCAAGTCATCGCCCAGATCATACTCAAAGACCACCCTCAACCCAAATTCAGGGCAGTGCTGACCTGGGCCAAGACATCAAATTCCATAAACATGAGACTTACAGGCATCGGGGCCCTCGGCATGCCCATCTTCGATTATCTATCTATCGGTGAAAACGTCTATCTTTCACTGCCATCAGAGGACATGGTTTATTGGGCGGACAGCGAACATGGCCTCAGTGGCCAGGACATGCGCCTCATAGCCACCGAGATACGGCTCGCCCTGTCCCCATGGGAGGCATCGACTCGATGCGATAATCAGGAAATATCCTGCAACCGCCGCATGGATTCACCTCTACAGCAGATGCCGCAAGATACCCTGCTTTGCAATGCCATATCCTGCAACGACGGATACAGGGGCATGAAGGGCCTCACAGGACTATGGGCTATGGACTCCAGTACCATGGCTCCTGAGTATTTAGGGCTGAAAGACATGGAGATATTTTACAGAAGGCCGCAGATGATTCAAAGCGGCTCTCTTTATCCAACCGATATCACATTGAGATTGACGGCCTTCCCCCTGGAGATCCGGATGGAATTGAAGGAACTGGAAACAACCGGAGTGCTGATGGAAGACCCGGCCTTTGACCCTGCGCCATTTCTCAGCAGACCTGCATTGCATATGGATGAGCTCATACGGCGCATAAAAGAGTAGGGCTCCCTTCTTTTCCTTGAATGCCGCCAGCAGCACATCCTCACTTATATTGGTACAGAGGGCATTCATGAATATATAGGAATATCAGCCAGCTGTACTGCATGGGCTTCCACTGGCAGAGGAACCACATGAACAGGCAGGAACAGAGGAGGAGGTTTCATCCTTCTTTGCAGGGACCGGGGCCTCGGATGCCGCCTGAGTGCCTGATTTCCTGCCCGCATAATCAGTCACATACCAGCCGTTTCCCTTCAAATGAAAACTCGAATGAGAGATGAGCTTCTGCACCTCACCTCCACACTCAGGGCATGTCTCCAGGTTAGGGTCTGAGATTTTCTGCATATGTTCAATGATTTTGTTGCATTTTTTACACTCGTACTCATAGATCGGCATGGGAATTCCTCCTGTTTTTTTGCATTAACTTTTCACGATCCCTTTGCGCCTCTACGGCGCACACGTAAGTCGTTCAGAAAATAATCTTCATTTGAATCTTGTCAAGGAACCGCCGCCGTGCTGTGGGGCACAGACCATGAAAATTCCCTTTTGACCAGTGCCAGCTCGCCTTCCTTGTCCGCAACCTCCCCATCCAGACGGGCGGTCAAAAGACGTGTGAGAATGGCCTTGTACACCGGGCCAGGAGCGATTCCCATGGCCTTGAGGTCATCACCCGTGGTCAATGGATGTTGGTCCTGAATATCCATGATGTACTGGCTGATGTATTGGCGGACATGCTCATGCCCGACCACCGCCAGCATGTAAAGCAGGTGTTCTATGGAAAGGCCACGCAACATCAGATAAATCTCACTGGGCCGCAGATTCTTTCTGCGAATCAACATGCCGAGGGTCTTCTTGGCGTTTATCAATCCACTGCCGCACAACTCCTTCACAGCCCCGGTGATCTGCAATCGTTCCGGCACAGTCATGGCGTCCTTCAACTTCATGGATTCCAGCAGGGCAAGCAGATAGACCACCCATTTCCTGGGTTTTTTGAGCCTGAAAAGCAGTTCATACCAGGAAAGTGTCTCATAAACGGCTGTCAGGCGCTGTTCTTCCACATCGGTCAATTTCAGATTCGCATGAATCAACTGAAGCAATCCCAGGTCCCACATACGCCGGACAGCCTGTCTGGGATCAGCCTCTTCCAGAATGAGCTTCAACTCCGTTAAAATACGTTTACCGGAAAGTCCCTGAAAAAGCTGCAGCGACAAGGCGTTTTGAATGAGCTTTACCGTCTGTTTCGCCATGGAGAAACCATATCTCGTCTCAAAACGAATGGCACGGAATGCCCGCGTTGGGTCCTCCACAATACTGAGGTTGTGCAGCACACGAATGAGCTTGTCCTTGATGTCCCTCTGCCCACCGAAGTAATCCAGCAATATGCCCTGTTCCTGAGGGGTAAGACCGATGGCCATAGCGTTTATGGTAAAATCTCTGCGATACAGATCGAGCTTTATGGAGGAAAGCTCAATGGTGGGAAGCGCCGCAGGGTATTCATAATACTCCCATCGGGCGGTGGCCACGTCCAGCTTAAAACCGTTTGGAAACACCAGAACAGCCGTCTGAAACTGTGCATGGGGCCTGACCCTGGCATGGAACACCTCGGCCATGGCATGAGCGAACTGAATGCCATCGCCTTCTATTACGATGTCCACATCAAGGGGCGGCCTGTCTAACAGTATGTCCCGCACAAACCCACCAACTGCATATGCCTTGTAATGCAGTTTTTGCGCGACCTCCCCGGCTGTTTTGAGGTAGTTCAATACCTCCTTTGAGCAGCGCTCCTGCACAAGGGGCCAGATGTTTCTGTGGGCAGTTTTTTCTGCCAGCAAGGGCATGGGTTTGAGAGAGGGGTCGTTGGTGAACAGCTGCAAAAGATCGGTCCTTGTGATAACGCCTTCCAGCATGCCATTTTCCACCACAGGCAAAAAACGCTGCCTGGAATTGACGATTATCTCCTTGATGCGCTGTAAGGGCGCAGACGGAGGCACCACCTCGAAATCTGTTGTCATGTAGTGTGTCACAGGCAGGTCGGCCAGCCCGTGTGAAATGGCCTTTTCCACAGTGCGCCGGGAGATAGCACCCAACATGCGGCCATCCTGTGTCACAGGCAGCACCGTTATGCCGTAACGGGTCAACAGCTCACTGGCCGCCGCCAGCGTTGTTTCAGGTGGAATGGATATGACGGGTTTGGACATCAAGTGCATGGCCAATGGTTCCGGGCCGAGCGCTGTCTTGACGGCCTGTAGCAGCATCTCCTCAGCCTCGTGCAATGGCATCCCCTTGAGGGTGGCCGATGCAGCGGAAGCATGGCCGCCGCCCCCCAGTTTTCTCAGTATGTCACCCACATTGACCCGTGCATCCCTGCTTCTGCCGATCACAATGGTCTGCTCCGGCATCATGCCCACCAGAAAGATGCATGGCAGCTTCTGCATGTCCATGATCTCATGGGCCAATACAGCGAAATCCTCCACATACTGGTTCATGCTGGTCTTGGCTATGGTGATGGGAATACCTGCTATGGAATAGGCACTGGCATGGGTGAGCAGGTCGTCCAGTATGCCTACATGTTCAGGGGTCAGTGTCTTGGTCAAGACATGCGATACATCCTGCACGGAGGCGCCTTGCTCCAGAAGCCATGCAGCGGCCCTCATGTCCTTGGCGGTGGTGGAATTGAAACCGAAAAAACCTGTGTCTTCATAGATGCCTGCGGCCATGAGCGTGGCCTCGTCCGGCTCCAGAACCACATTCCGTTCCATGAGATACTGCACCATGATTGTGGTATTCGCCCCCACATCATCAGAAAACATTTCATGTCCTTGAATATCCTGAGGTGAAGGCGGATGATGGTCATAGACATGTATCTCCACTCCATCCCGATTCAGCAGGTCGGCAAAGACACCTATGCGGTCTTTCTGCCGGGTATCGACCACCACCAGCAGACCCACGGCGTTCAGATCGATATCCTTGAGGGCCGCCTGACACCTCACCGCGTTTGAATGCCCGGCCAGAAAATCCCGCAAACCCTTTTCCTGAGAGCCAGGCAGAACAATTACAGAATTTGCATAGAGTTTGGATGCCGCCACTGCAGATGCCATGGCATCAAAATCGGCATTGACATGCGTAGTGATGACAGTGAGAGAATGAGAGTCTGTATGAGACAAGTCAGGAAGATAATATAAAACACAAGGGGGCTGAATGCCCCCTGAATTGTTCGAAAAAAACAGATATCAGGACTTGATCTTGTAAGGATTGATCGTCATAACAGGGCAAGGCGCGGCCTTCACAACGCCTTCCGCCACGCTTCCGAACATGGCCTTTTCCAGCCCTTTCCTGCCGTGAGTGCCTATGAGGATCAGGTCGATCTTGTTTGCATTGGCGTAACTTATGATCTCTTCCACAATGTCTCCGATGGTTACGAATGTTTTTACATTGGGCACATCAGCCAGATTGTCCTTTACAAACTGTTCCATAGCCTGATTGGCGCCATCCATCACCTCTTTCTGAATGGATGTCCACCAGGCCGCTCCGAGCTCAAAACCGGCGAAATCCTCCGGCCCTCTCACCACATGTATCAGTGAAAGTTGTGCGTTGCAGGACTGAACAAACTGTTTTACATAAGAAACGATCTTCTGGGAGCTTTCAGTAAAGTCAACAGGGAAAAGAATGCGTTGAATGTTCATCATAGTGCCCTCCTGATAGTGTTTTAAATAGGCTGCACAATATTATCTCAACATATTAGTTACTAATTACATGTTCATGAAATATCGCACAGCCTTTGTAAAACAATATATCTAATCCAGCAGGTTTGCAAGTAAATAAGACTTAAAAAAGCCCTTTGACCTTTCCGGTCGCCGTATCCACATCCACCCTTCTGTATGCGGGATCCGAACCCGTACCAGGCATGAGGCTGATAGCCCCTGCCACCGGCACCACAAAACCAGCGCCTTTGTAGGTCAGTATATCCCTGACATGCAGCTTCCAACCCTTTGGAGCGCCCTTCATATTCGGATTGTCCGAGAGGCTCAAATGGGTCTTTACCATACAGGTACCAAGCCTTGACAGCTCCGCATCCTTTTCAATGGCCTCCGCCTTTGCGGCTGCTTCCGGAGTGTAGGTGACACCATCGCCTCCATAGACCTCTTTTGTAATCATTTCAATGCGTTTTCTGAGGGGCACATCCAGCTCATACAGGAACTTGAAGTTATTCTTCTCGCTACAGGCATCCATGACCGCATCCGCAAATTCAAGGGCGCCTTCTCCACCCTTCAGCCAGTGTTCGGACACAGCCACACGGGCCCCTGCCTGTTCACACAATCTTCTGACGGCCTGTATCTCGTTTTTGGTATCTGTATAGAATGCGTTTATGCACACCACTGGATTAATTCCGGCCTTCTTGACCGTCTCGATGTGATGCAGGAGGTTGGCGCAACCCGCCTCGGCCCAGCCAACATTTTCCTTGCTGTATTCCTCAGGCATTGGCTTTCCTGGAACCGGAATAGGGGCGCCGCCATGGCACTTCAGGGCCCGTATGGTCGCAACCACAACAGCGCAATCAGGCTTTATGCCGCTGAAACGGCACTTGAGATTCCAGAACTTCTCGAAACCTATGTCTGCGCCGAAACCGCTTTCTGTCACCACATAATCACTGAGTTTCAACCCAACGCGATCGGCTATGACAGATGACTGGCCGATGGCTATATTGGCAAACGGCCCTGCATGGATGAGACATGGCTGGCCTTCAATGGTCTGCATCAGGTTGGGATTCACTGCCTCAACCATCCATGCCGTCATGGCGCCAGCCACATCCAGGTCTTCCGTGGTAACAGGTTTACCGCTGCGGTCATAGGCCACCACAATACGCCCTATGCGTTCACGCAGGTCCTTGAGGTCGTTGGCAATGGCGAGAATGGCCATGATTTCGGAGCTGACCGCTATATTGAAGCCGCTCTGCATGGTAAAACCATCCATCTTGCCGCCCATGCCGATTGTGATATTGCGCAGGGCCTGTGCACAGAAATCTATAATCCAGCGGAATTCCACCATCTTTGGATGTATGTTCAGGCGTTTGAGACCTCTCTTGGCCAGTTCTTCATCGGAATAATTGGCCTCATGCTGCATACGGGCGGTCAGGGCAACCATACCCAGGTTGTGGGCATTCATAATGGCGTTGATATCGCCGGTAAGCCCCAGGGAAAACTTGGCAAGGGGGATTACCTGTGCAAGCCCGCCTCCAGCCGCGCTGCCTTTGATATTAAAGGTCGGCCCGCCTGAAGGTTGACGCAGGGCCCCCATTACATTTTTGCCGCGCTTGCCAAGGCCCTCCATCAGGCCCACCGAACACGTGCTTTTCCCCTCTCCCAATGGAGTCGGCGTGATGGCCGTGACATCAATATATTTGCCGTCCGGCCTATCCTTAAGTCGCTCTAACACCTTGGCATAGTCTATTTTAGCGACATAGTGGCCATACGGCAGCAGCTCATCCTTTTCGAGCCCCATCTCCTCGGCCAGCTGATAGACGGTCTTCATGTTCTCCTCGGCAGCCTCTGCGATCTGCCAGTCCTTCATGGTAGTGGGATCTAACTTCATAAACTCTCTCCTTTCTTTTTAGGGATATTTTAATAGCTTTCTGTTATATTCGTCACTATCGTAGGGGCGACCGGCCGGTCGCCCCTACTTCCCCCCTGATAAGGGGGGATTGAGGGGGGTTTTTGATTCTGATAACCCCACCCCATCCCTCCCCTTATCAGGGGAGGGTGATAACCCCCTTTTTCTGTCTCAAAGGGAATAAAAATAGCCAAAAACATGCCACACTATTCCCAAATATTTTGGGCCGGAATCAGTCCCGACACTCGTTACAACAGGCGATTTTTACTACTCAAAAGAGGCCATCTTGCCTCTTTTAATGGCCGCTCAAGGGCCACAATGCGGAATTTTCACTCGCAAGCCGCAAATAAACGGGCAAAATACCCCCTTATGACGGGGCAAAACACCCCACTATTCATCTCCACTCTCTTATGATGGCGAGTACCAGTTCGCAACAGTTCTCCATATCCTTGAGTCGTATGAATTCATTTACGGTATGTACCCGCTCCATGCCGATGCCCATGACAGCGCAGGTGATTCCCTTTCCGCACAATATGTTGGCATCGCTTCCGCCGCCTGTCCTGCCCAAAACGAGTTCCCTGGACAGAGAGGCTGCCGCTGCCATGACCGCGGCGACTACTGCGTGTTCCTTGTCTATATGCAACACCGGATAATCGTTCTGAACAGATGTCTCCAATCGGGGCAGGCCGTCCTGTTTGGGGCAATCCTCTATGACCCTGTGCAGCAAGGACAGTATCTCATCCTGTGTTTTACGCAATCTTTCCGGGTCATGACTGCGCACCTCGCCGTGTATCTCCACCAGATCAGGTATGATATTTGTAGCCTTTCCGCCCTGAATCAGGCCGATATTGGCGGTGGTATCGGCATCGACACGGCCTAAAGGCATGGCGGAAATGGCCTTGGCCGCCAGCTGAATGGCATTGATTCCGGCCTCAGGGTTGGCGCCTGCATGGGCCGCCTTGCCGATAACACTGGCCTTAAAACGCGTGGCGCACGGCGCTTGAGTGATGAGCTTATAGACATCGGTGGCATCCAGGGCGTAACCTGACCTGGCCTGCAACAGCGAGATATCCAAGGCCTTTGCACCAAGCAGACCGATCTCCTCACAGACAGTGAAGAGGAACTCCAAAGGCCCGTGAGGTATTCCGTTTTCCTGTATGAGAGCCAACACCTCCAGAAGTATGGCTATGGCGGCCTTGTCATCCGCCCCCAGAATGGTGTCGCCGCTGGAGGTAAAGATGCCGTCATTGAATTGCGGCTGAATCCCACGGCCGGGCTCCACCGTATCCATGTGCACGCAAAAAAGCAGGGGCGTGACAGCAGAATCACCGGGGAGGCGCGCTATCAGATTTCCTGTATTGGAACCTGTCACTGCCTGCGAGTCATCCTCATATACCTCTGCACCGAGGGCCGCAAGACGGGATTTAAGCCAATGGGCCAGTTGGGCCTCTTCTTTTGAGGGGCTGTCGATTCTCACAAGGGTTGTAAATGTATCGCTCAGTCGTTGTAGATTCGAATTCATGTTAATGACATCCAGTTCAGAATGTAGGGGCGACCGGCCGGTCGCCCCTACTGCTGATTTTATCCTTGAAGACCAGGGGCAAAACCTCATTCATGTGCCTGACCGGCATAAAGTTTACGGCACGTCTGAGATACGCAGGCAATTCCTCCAGGTCCTTCAGGTTCTGTTCAGGGATTATGACCGTCTCGATTCCATAGCGCAGGGCAGCCAAGGCCTTTTCTTTCAGCCCGCCTATGGGCAAGACACGGCCTCGCAGAGTGATCTCTCCGGTCATGGCCACATTCTTCCGGACAGCCTTTCCAAGGGCCGACGATATGATGGCGGTGGTGAGGGTGATGCCTGCGGAGGGCCCATCCTTTGGGACAGCGCCGGAGGGCACATGGACATGCAGGTCCTTTTCCTCGAAAAATTTGGGGTCTATGCCCAATTTCTCCAGAATGGACTTGGTATAGCTCAGGGCGGCCTGGCAGGATTCCTTCATAACCTCGCCCAGAAGCCCTGTGATCACCACATTGCCCTTGCCCTTCACAAGGGCCGCCTCTATACGCAGGACTTCCCCTCCATAGGGTGTCCAGGCCAGCCCTGTGGACACGCCTATCTCATCCTCTTCCATGGCCAACTCAGGCTGGTATCTGGCCACACCCAGGTATCGCTGAAGATTTTTGGGAGTGACCTTGAACGGCCCCTCCTGACCCTCAGCCAGTCTTTTGGCCACCTTTCTGCAAATTGCACCGATCTGACGCTCCAGCTCACGCACACCGGCCTCACGGGTATAATCAGTAATGACAGCTGTGAGGGCAGGTTCGGTTATCTCCATCTGATCCGGTTTTATTCCGTGTTCTTTGGTCTGCTTGGGAATGAGATACCGCATGGCTATCTGTTTTTTCTCTTCAGTGGTATAGCCAGACAGCTCTATGAGCTCCAAACGGTCTAAAAGAGGGGATGGAATGGTATCCGTGGCATTGGCCGTCAGGATAAATATGACCTTGGAGAGGTCAAAGGGCAGATCGATATAGTGGTCCACAAAGCTGTTGTTCTGCTCGGGGTCCAATGCCTCCAGAAGGGCTGATGCAGGGTCCCCTCGAAAATCCGTTCCAATCTTATCCACCTCGTCCATCATAAAGACAGGGTTATTGGTGCCGGCACGTTTGAGACCCTGTATGATCCTGCCAGGCATGGCGCCTAAGTATGTCCGCCTGTGGCCTCGAATCTCCGCCTCATCCCTCACTCCGCCCAAGGAGATGCGCACGAACTTTCTACCTATGGCCCTGGCGATGGAGCGGCCGAGGGAGGTCTTGCCCACACCCGGGGGCCCCAGAAAACACAGAATGGGGCCTTTCGCCTGACGATTCAGCTTTCTGACGGCTATGTACTCCAATATCCGCTCTTTGATCTTTTCCAGGTCATAATGTTCTTCGTCCAACACCCGTCTGGCATAGGCCACATCCATCTTGTCACGCGTCGCTGACGACCACGGCAGATCGATGAGCCATTCGATATACGTACGCACCATGGAGGTCTCGCCGGAATCTGGATGCATGGCCTCCAGGCGGTCTATCTGTTTCATGGCCTCTTCATAGACATCCTGCGGCATCTTCGCCTCTAAAACACCCTCGCGCAATTCCTCCAGTTCATCCTCTTTTTCGTCGAGTTCTCCGAGTTCTTTTTTTATGGCCCTAAGCTGTTCACGCAGGAAATACTCCCGTTGCGTGCGATTCATCTCCTCTTTGGCCTCGGATTGAATCTTGGCCTGCACAAACGATATCTCCAGCTCGCGAGAGAGCAGGTCGTTTAAGACCTTGAGCCGCTCCAATGGATCAACGAGTTCCAGCAGATGCTGTGCGTCAGCAAGTGCAAAACGCATATTGGAAGCGATCATGTCGGCCAATCTGCCGGGGTCGTCAATCTCATTCAAAATGCCGGTCAATTCAGGGTTCAATACACCCTTAAGCCCGAAAAGCTTTTCTGCCTGCTCTCTGACATTTCGGATAAGGGCCTCGATCTCGACCCCTGTTCCCTTGGGCGGCACCTCAGGCAGGGGCTTGAGCCTCACAGAGATAAACGGCTTTTCCTGAACGAATGTCAGTATTTTGGCCTTCATGATGGCCTGAGCGAGTATCTTGAGACGTCCGTCAGGCAACTGAAGCCCCCTCATGACCACAGCGACCACCCCTATCTTATACAGCCCATCCTTGCCCGGGTCCTCTTCGGCTGAATCCTTCTGCGTAACGAGAAAGATGAGTTTATTGGTGGCCATGGCCTCGTTGACCGCCGCCACAGATGCGCCTCTTCCCACAAATAACGGGACGATCATGGATGGATAAATAACTATGTCTCTTACCGCCATGAGGGGCAATTGATCTGGAATGTCGATGGATTGTTGGTCCCCGAATTCGATTATGCTGGTCAAGGTGTCAGATATTTCCATGGATTGAACCGCCTCATTTAAAGAATTGACCGACACCGCTATAAAAAGATGTCACACTCGGTAGCTGAACGCCGTATCGGAATTTTTCATTCCAAATTACAGGATACCACGGCAGGCTGTCAAACCCTGATATAATGGTGATGATTTATTTTTGAGGGCACCCCTATGCAACAATACCCCGTAAAGGGAACGGTCCTATCTACCTACCAGATGATTTTGGTGCCACCTGCCCACATATCTTTTGCCGGTTGAGTCTATGTAAATGCCATCGCCCTCCGCAGCGTTGTTTTTGAATTTACCCATAAACTTGCTGACATCAGAAAAGACATACACGCCTTCACCGGAAAACCTGTTTTCAGACCATTCACCCGAATATTTATGCCCGTTTTTGAAAAGATATGTGCCATTGCCGCTTCGCAGACCATTTTTTATAGTGCCGGAATATCTGTCGCCATCAGGGTATGTAACTACTACCTCACCCACAAAGTCATTCTTTTTCATGGGACCGGACACCTTTATGCCATTGCCGCAATCCAAGGCACCCTCCCCTGCCGGCAGATCCTCCAACCACCTGCCGCCATAGCGGATTCCGGCCGATGTGGTGTAGGCGCCTTGACCGCTCCTTTTTCCGTGCTCCCAATGACCCTGATATACATCACCGTTCCAATAAACCTGTTTACCCTCGCCATGGGGAATGCCGTTTACAACATCGCCCTGGTAACTCATTCCATCCGCATACTTGAAATAGCCCTGACCATTGGGCAGGCCGTCGGCAAACTCGCCTTCGTATCTCGTTTTGTCAGCCAGCACAAGGGTCCCCTTGCCGTTTTTTACACCCTTTTTCCAGTCGCCGTCATACACCGTTCCATCAGGATAGGTCATGATGCCTTTCCCCGAGGGCAATCCTCGTTCCCAGTAACCGTCATAACGCGCCCCATCGGCAAATATCCGAATGCCTTTCCCGTGATAAAGACCATTCAGCATCTCCCCTGAGTATGAACCGCCATCGGCATAAATCTGCTGCGTAGCCGCCTTTCCAGACGCAGCAGCATGAACATCAGAGACCTTTCCACCGGCCACATCCTTGACACCATTCACCACGAGCACACCGTTTTCATAGGTCACAGCATGCCTCGAACCATCCTGCAATGTGAGATAGCCATTTCCATGCCTATCCCCCCTTTTCCATTGTCCTTCATATTTTTCGCCGTTGGCGTCCAATAGAATCCCGAAACCATCCTCCCTGCCATTGACCCATTCGCCCTCATAATAAGAACCATCATTATAGATTCTCTTACCCTTACCATGACGCTTACCGTCTTTCCACTCTCCCAGATACTTGCTGTTGCTGTACTCAAATACACCATAACCATCCATACAATTTCCTTGCACACAATCAGCAAGAATTTTATTTGCCACAAGTATATTTAATATTATCAATGTGCTTAAACAAATGATTATTTTATTGAGCATGTTTTTCTCCTTTTACTAAACTATTTACTGCCTAATGTTGTAAAATAACCCATATCCATATTGTTTTTTTGTTTCAACTCATTGATATATTTTTCTGTCATATTCGACAAATTCTTTTGTTTTTCTATTTCAGTAGCATTCAATGAACAAATTTGTTTATCAAATGGCTGCTGGATACTTATCGCAATATTTTCTATAGGTTTTTCAATCTCTTTTGCCGCTGGCGGTTCTTTAGGTTTTATCTCCTGTGTTTCAGGCATTTTAGGTTGCGATACTTCTTTTTTAGGTATCATTGGCGTCAATGCTTCCAATTCCTTAGCCAATCTCTGATCATTTGGATTTAATCTCAGTGCATTTTTATATGCCTCTGCTGCCTCTGCATAACTACCACTATTTTTTAATACATCTCCAAGCCCTACATAATACTTTGGATTCTTGCTGTCTGTTGATATAGCTTTCTTATAATAATTAGCTGCCTCTGAATACTTTCTCAAGCGTTCAAGAGAATAGGCATAAGCATAATTCCAGTCAGGATCCTTATTACACTGTTCAATAGCATTCCCCAGAATTTTATTTTTTTCCAATAATGAACTTGTTGATTCAGCCTGTCCGATAACAGCTTTACAGTCAGCGGCACTAACATTTGAAGTACTTATACAAGTTACAGCTAAAAAGGCATAACATATAAGAATTATTTTTCTGAACATATGTCTCTCCTATAACATCTTTTGCATTTTATTTATACTTATTCTCAGTCTGTTGATAGATTTTGCCAACTCTGATATCTCATCTTTTCCCGAATATACTATCTTTTCGTCCAATTTTTCACCAATACTGATCTCTTCAGCCCGCTTGCTCAGCTCGACTATGGGTCTTATAATGGTCTTGTTCAAGGTCAGACTGATAATAAGAATAGCTACCAGCAAAATGGCTGCGCCAAGACCAAATATCCTGAAGGCATTGTATCTGGCATCGATCAAAACCTGCTCAAATGGAATATAGACTATAAACATCGAAAGGACATCATTCACCTGCCAATTATAACCATGAGTCGAACCATATATGGCAACCTGATCCTTGGGCGCATCCACAGGAGAACCATGACACTTGAGACAATCGGCCTTCACAGCAATAGGCCGAGCCAGAAAATAAACACGGCCTCTATTATCTAAGGTTAAAAAACCCTTCTGTTGTTTAAGATTGGGTTGGGCCTTGAACTCCTGAATTATACGGGTTTCTTCCGGATTAGCTGCATTTTCCTTGCGCAGAGGATTGAGACTGGCATATTTTATTTCATAAGCAGGCATATAGGTCTTGAAATTTTCATGTATCAAGCGTGATGCAGCAAAACCTGACATGAGTTCCGGATAGAAACGATCCTTTTCCAGAAGCTCCATAGCCAGAGGTATCTGCTTCTGCATAAAATAATCGAGGGATGCCAGTTGATACAGAAATATCAATTCCCCTTTCTCTTCAGCCGCCATTTTGGCGTTGTTGACACCCATCCAATACGTGGCGATACTTATAACCGTCAAAACCAAAAAACTGATAGCCCCCAAAAGTATGCCAAAACGTCTGCCGATTCCCATAATGACCCCCTCTTGTGAAAATTGTTTTTTATAATAAAACAAAAAACCGCAAAAAGACAATATGAATAAATTATTATGCCCTCACAGATACCCAAATTTCGCGATCGAATCTAAAAAAATAAAAAAGATACTGTGAATGGGGCGGCAGAGGGGGGTCTTTGTTCCTTAATGCAGCACCTTCAAAACATCAAGGCTAGCCAAGACATTTTTTGCTTTTCTGACAGATAGAAGGCTGAATTTGAAATAATTCTCTATTGCACAATCCTTTCTTCTATATTATTAAACCAAAGGGATATACTGTCGATGCCGGAAGGGCAACATATCAAGTTGGTTATATTGTCCGGCGTGTTTTTTGATCGTCTTATGCGATATGAATAATAAAGAACAACAGGGGCGGAGGTGTGTCAAATGCGAAAATTCATGGTCAGTCTCATGGCGAGTGCCTTCCTTATGGCCGGCATGGATGTAATGGCTGCCGGTGATCAGGATTTATTTCTGTCCAAGTGTGGCAGCTGTCACAAAAAAGATGGGCCGGCTGCCGTTATAAGCCCAGGGGAAAAGGCTGGGGCTGTGTGGAAGAAATATTTCGAGAGGGCAAGACATCCTGTGGATATCTCGAATATATCGGCTGCTGACATGGCAAAAATTGTCGATTTTCTGGTATCACATGCAGCGGACAGCGAACAACCTGCCGCAGCCATCATACCTAAATAATACAACTGATCTAACTGGATATTATTAGCACAAGATATCTACTTTGAATCTGTTTATTTTTTACTTGTATTATTGCTTATAGAATTTGTCATATTAAGGAGGGTAGTTATGAACCGTTTGACGGTATCAGTTTTGGGATTGGCATCCGTATTTGGGATCGGTTCGGCGATCATTCCATCAATGGCAACGGCAGAACAGACCGTAACCATACCTGCGGATACATATAAGGCTATTATTGAACGTCTCGATACCCTGCAAAAAAGGGTGGAGCAGTTGGAAAGCAAACCCAAGGAGGCAGCTGCATCCGGAAATGTCAAAAAACAGATAGACGATCTATACGACGCCATGGACAGAGTTGAGACCAAGACACTCAAAGACCGTCTCAATCTGGGTGCCGAGATTCGCACAAGGCTGGACAACTTCTACGACAAAAACTACATGACACCTCGTGGAGAAGAGCGGGACCATAATGATAACCACTGGAGCAGCCGCTTCAGAATCAATATGGACGCCGAGATCTCTAAAGAACTGCTTTTCCACGGCCGCCTTGCAGTCACAAAGAACTGGGCTGACAGCGACAATCCATTTTTCTACACCGACTTCAATCGCGGCCATGCCGCATCTTCGACAAACGTCAATTTCGAGCGCGCCTATGTGGACTGGACAGTGCCGAATATGCCGGTACCGCTGGCCATCACCTTCGGGCGCCAGCCATCCACCGAAGGCCCTCCTGTGGAATTTAGGGAAAATCGTCCTCGCCAATCCACATATCCTTCCCTGCTTTTTGACGGCGAAGCAGATGGTGTGATAGCCACCATAGGTCTGGAACGCTATATTGGATGGAAAGAATCCGGACTTCGCTTCGCCTATGGCAAAGGTTATCAGGATGACGACGATTTCGCCAATTACAGGGATTCCGGCTGGGGCATAAAGGACACAAATCTGTTGGGCGTGTTTTTTGAAAGCCAGATCCCGTCTCTATCCGACAGTCTGATGGTTTTAAGCTATGTACGCGCATGGGACATGGTTGACATGCCCATGAATACAAATGTCAATCTTGGGGATCTCGACCTCTTCGGTCTTCATCTTCAGGGGCAGAATATCCTGAAATCCGGTTTTGATGCATTTCTGTCCTTTGGTATGGATGTAAGCCATCCCAACGGGAAAACCACCATGATAACCTTCAATGGACAACCCCTGTTTGGAGGCGGTCTGCTTTCCAATGACGGACAGGATACCAAAACGGGCTGGGCCATTTATGCCGGTCTTGTATATACCATGCCGCTTGAGATGCTGAACAACCCTAAACTTGGATTTGAGTATAACCATGGCAGCAAAGACTGGTTCTCGTTTACTCAATCGAGCCTTGAATTCTACAACAAGTTAGCTACGCGCGGTAATGTATACGACTTCTATTATATCCAACCCTTTAACAAGAATCTTTTTGCAAGACTTGGTTATACATTTATAGACTATGATTATACATTCAGCGGAATCCATGTAGGTAGCCCACAAAAGAGTGATGAAACATTACAGGATGTCTATCTATTGTTAGACTGTAAATTTTAACAGGATTCATATCTCGTAAAACATAAAAGAGGATGTCCAGCTTCATATCTGGCATCCTCTTTTATATTGTCACATCACTGCTGGCAATATTCAATCAATCTTTTGAATAGCCTTCCTAAAATCAACTATCACTTCTTCTTCGTCTATCTCTGTACACAACATCTCAGTAAGATGCGGCAGATTCTCTTTGGCAATAACATTATCGCGTGCCCACTCCTCCAGATGTCTTTTGAAGATATTTTTGGCTATAGGGCCTATGGCACGGGCAAAAACCCTTTGAATTTCAGTTAATTGTGGGGCAAGGGGGCCAGCCATTATGTCGTCATAAGAAAGGGATGCAGCCCTTCGGTCAAAATCCATGGCATCCACTCCAGACAATTCTTCATCAGGCAGATCTGAACTTGCAGAGGCTTCGCCTTGCCAGCCCGTTGCATCAGATGAGGCCAGCTCCGCGCCGTTTGGCTCCTCCGGCAAATCCAGATCCTCATCTTTTTGACGGGATGCCTCCAACAACAGGAATGTCAGAGGGGTATCAATGTTTTTTTGCTTTTTAGGACAGAAATTTTGAAACTCGAGAGTGGCATTGTCCCATGCTACGATCTCCAAAGCGGCTTCCTTGCCCGACAATTCGCCGCATCTCGCATCCAGTAATTCCCCATTCTTAAAAAACAATATGCCGTTTCCCTTGTCTGATTTAACTGTAATCAGACAGGTCTTTGACTCCAATTCTATCATCTGCAGGGCGACCTGCAACGACACACCTGATATATAACCTTTTTGAGTGGCTGCCATGGCATCCGCAACGGACTTTTCCAATTGCTCCACGCTGGATACAAAACGGAAGCAATCATATCGTTCAGCCAATGTGACAACAGGCATATCTGTATTTGCAAATGCTATGACAGGTATCTCCGACTTAATTGCCGTGAGCTGCGAAAGAAAATTAAAATCATAGGTTGTGATATCAGGAATACAGACTATTATGATCTTTATATCCTGCTGTGATATCTCATCAATGATATTATCATGTCTCACAACTGATATTACTTGATAATTATCATATGATGTTTTTATTTTCTCATATGCATTTAAACATTGCGTAGCATTTTCTATAATGAAAAGGATCGTCTCCATGCCTTTCACTTGACCTCATTATAGATAAAATTACCAAGTCTGTCTGTGAATTCACAAGGCGGATTGACAAACTCACAGCCGATAGCAGGATGCTCAAAAAAATTATTGGCCATAATCCACTTGACCTGCAATTGCAATCTTCCGCTGAAAGTGATGGGCAATCTGCCTTCCAGATGCGTAAGTGTCAATATATCCCCCACATGCAGCTGAATATTACCCACAAGCTGAAAGGCCAGACCGTTTATAGAGATATTCATAAGCTGTCCATGAAACGGCGGCTCACCCACTTTTAGAGGTTCAAATGTGGCCATCATCCAATCCGCAGGATCAAAATATATTCGCCTGTATCGCCTGTTTTCGTTGGCACGCACTGGCATTCTCCATCCTCCTCCGGTTTATTCAATTCGAGTGTAACACTTGAATGGGAATTCTTTAACACAAAATGTCTTGAATTGCACTCACATTTTATAGCATCCTGTGATTATGGACTTGCACTTACGATGGCTTCGAGTTTTCAAATCCCTTGCGAAACTTATTCATAAATGGCATTATGGAAAAAATTGAGGTAAGGTGTTCACAAGGCTCATTATTTGAATGCTGGTATGATTGACAGACCTGTCACTCTGCAAGGAAGGAATAACAATGAGCGAATTAAACGACAACATACCCAACTGGGAATCCCGCTCCCGCAGCCTTTGCCTGCGAATAGAACGCGTGCTCTATCTGCTCGTGGGCATAGGCCTGCTTTGCACCGCTGTGGTATCCTTGTGTAGCGCTGTAATAGGCCTACTGCACATCTTTGAAAAAGGCGCCACATTCTTCTCGGTCATCTTTCACTCGGTGGACAACCTGCTTTTGGCCCTCATGTTTCTGGAGATATTTCACACAGTGGAGGTGGTCTTGCGGGGCAAATTACACATAGCCTGCATCGAGCCGTTTCTCTTTGTGGGCATAATAGCGAGCATTCGGCGCATACTCATCATATCCCTTCAAACGGCCCATGCAGAAAACCCCCTGTCTCAACAGGCATTTCAAAATGCCATGTGGGAGACCGCCATTTTGGGGGTGCTGATACTGATATTGATTGCAGCAGTCTGGGTACTCAGGCATTCCAAGACTCAGGCAGAGAACGCCTGTTGACCGAGTTCAACCAGCCAGAAAGCCCTTTATCTCATCCACCGTAAAAAGCTTGCCTGAACCCTTGAGCTTTCCATCCACCACTATGCCTGGTGTCGCCATAACGCCATAGCCGACTATCTTGGCCATGTCGGTTACCTTGACCAACTCACAGGGAATCCCCAGTGCCTTGGCCGCCTCCTCGGCATTCTTGGCAAGCTGCTGGCAACGGGCACAACCTGGGCCTAAAATTTCGATCTTCATGTTTACATCCTCCTAAATTTTAATATAATTTTACTTAACAGATGCCCTCATCGCCTCGTCCGCAACCCGGCGGACATCAGCAATACATCACTTACCCTTGGGATTCTTATGGCTGCAATCGCATTTGCCGCCTTTTTTAGCCGCCATAATGGCCTCCAGAATGGAAGAACGGCCGTGAGCCTGCACATCCCTGACAATATCCTCGTCCGTATAACCAAAACACCAACAGATCTTTTCAGCCATAGCAACCTTTTATGATAAAATAAAATTAAACAGATAGCCCACCAGAATTATGGCCACGGAGACTGTGCCAAAAAATATGATGAGCAGTTCTTTTTTTAATACCTGAGTGAGGATGGTGGCCTCCGGAAGTGACAAAGCGGTAACCGCCATCATAAAGGCCAGAGTCGTGCCCAGAGGCAAGCCCTTGGACATCACGGCCTGCACCACGGGAATGACGCCAGCAGCATTGCTATAAAGGGGCACGCCGATCAAAACTGCTATGGGCACAGCCAAGGGATTGCCAGGGCCTGCGTATCGCAATAAGAAATCCTCAGGCACATACCCATGAATCAGCGCACCTACGCCGATACCGCCCAACACATAGGGCCAGATGCGGCGCAGAATGTCCTTGACATAGCCCCTGGCGTATTCGATGCGCTCCCGCCAGCTCATGACCGCTTCCTGCACCTCTCCCATGCGAATCTGCCAGACATAGTCCTGCACATAGCGCTCAAGATTGAGTTTGCCGATGACAATGCCGGCCACAATGGCCACCAAAAGCCCTGATATAAGATATAACCCTGCAATCTTCCAGCCAAAAAGGCCGAAAAGCAGCACCAGGGCCACCTCGTTTACCATGGGAGATGATATGAGAAAGCTGAATGTCACTCCCAAGGGAATGCCCGACTCCACAAAACCTATAAACAGGGGGCAGGCGGAACAGGAGCAAAACGGTGTGACCACCCCCAGCATGGCAGCCAGTATGTTGCCCAAAAAGAGTTTTTTGCCACTCAAAAAGCGGCGAGTCCGCTCAGGTGTGAAGAAACTGCGAATAATGGAGACGAAGAAGATGATGACTGTCAGTAAGAAAAAGATCTTGGTGGTGTCTTCTATGAAGAAATGCAGGGCCTCGGTCAGGTGCCTGCCCTTTTCCATGCCCAACCAGTCATAGACCACCAGATTCGCCAGCATAGTGAATATCTTCAGCATACATCCTCCTTTACATCACAGACCTTGCCGCACACCGCTACAAGCCTCTTCCGCAATTTTTCTATCTCAGCATTCCCCTCCAGCCAGCGAGAGACACACTCCAAAAGCTCCTTGGCCTCGCCATCAGGGTTTGAATGAAGACGATAGTCCACACGCATGCCGTTTCTTTCCGATTCCACCAGGCCTGCATGCTCCAATATGCGCAGATGCTTGGAGACAGTGGGCTGGGCCAGGCCCAAAACCGCTGTCAACTCACAGACACAGGCAGGCTGAAATGCCAAAAGTTTGAGTATTTTAAAGCGGGTGGAGTCCGCAACTGCCTTTAGGGAGGTGATGAGCCTTTTCATAAATAGCAATATAGCCATATGGCTATAAGCTGTCAAGGGGCAGTGACTTTTCATATTTCCCCCTTTTCATTGCAAACTCTTGGCAATTGATATTTAATATGCCAATTCCATTTTCGGTATTTTCTGGAGGCAATCATGGAAGCCGACTCCATATTAAGTAAAATTGGTAACACCCCCCTCATTCCCATAAGCCGTCTCAACCCCTATAAAAATGTTCGCATACTGGCCAAGATGGAGGCCTTCAACCCAGGCGGCTCCATAAAGGACCGCATCGCCCTCTCCATGATTCAAAGGGCGGAGGCCAGGGGAGAACTCTCGCCCAATCGCATTATATTGGAGGCCAGCAGTGGCAATACAGGAATCGGGCTGGCCATGGTCTGCGCCGTAAAGGGGTATCGCTGCCTCATAGCCATGAGTGAATCGGCCAGCATAGAACGCAGGCAGATTATGCAGGCATTTGGGGCAGAGATACTTTTGACACCTGCCAAACAAGGCACAGATGGGGCCATTGAAGCGGTCTATAACCTGGGCAGAGAATACCCTGACCGCTATTTTCTCACGGATCAGTTCAATAATCC
Source organism: Deltaproteobacteria bacterium (assembly GCA_028695735.1). Lineage (GTDB taxonomy): Bacteria > Desulfobacterota > Dissulfuribacteria > Dissulfuribacterales > DYLC01 > JAQVIJ01. The sequence continues at coordinate 142,653 of JAQVIJ010000001.1, forward strand.
TGACAACTGGCTTTCTCATTACAACGGCACCTCCCTGGAGATATGGGAACAGACTCACGGCCAGGTCAATGTAATAGTGGCCACCATGGGGACCACAGGCACCCTGATGGGCATTACCAGGCGCATGAGGGAGTTGAATCCGCAGGTCCGTATGGTGGGGGTGGAGCCGTATCTCGGCCACAGGATTCAGGGGCTTAAAAACATGAAGGAGTCCTACCGGCCAGGGATATACGATAAAAACCTGCCCGATGCCATTGTCAACATTCACGATGATGAGGCCTTTGAATACGCCAGGCGTCTGGCAAGGGAAGAGGGGCTCTTTGTGGGCATGAGTTCAGGTGCAGCCTTTGCAGCGGCCCTGAAGGAGGCCGCCCTGCTTAAACAAGGCATTGTGGTGGTGATCTTTCCAGACGGCGGAGAGCGCTATTTGAGCACAGGTCTCTTCTCTGTGGCCTCGCAAAAAAGGAAGGCGCAAAAGGAAGAGGGCCTCTGTTTTTATAACAGCATGACTTTAAAAAAGGAACGGTTTGAGCCGGCTGATGCAGAAAAACGCATAGGGATGTATAGCTGCGGCCCCACTGCCTATGAAGAGACACACTTAGGGTTGTGCCGACGAGTGCTGGTCTCTGACCTGATTCAGCGCCTTTTGGAGGCCAAGGGCATGAAGGTGGTGCATGTGATGAACATCACTGATATCGATGACAAGACCATTCGAGAGGCCATCGCAAACCATGTCTCCCTTTCCGAGCTCACTCAGGGCTATATTCAAAGGTTTCTAAACGACCTCAAGTTGCTGAATGTACGCCCGGCCACCTTCTATCCCAAGGCCAGTGAACACATAGAAGAGATGCTGGAAATCACTCGAGAACTCCTGCAAAAGGGCTATGCCTATGTAAAACACGGCTCTATCTATTTCGACATCTCCAAACTCTCCAATTACGGCAGGCTTTCCCGCATAGATGCAAATGGGCTGGACATAGGCCGCACCGTTGACCTGGACAACTACGAAAAGGACAACCCAGCGGACTTTACCCTCTTTAAGAGGGTCACCCTGCAGGAGCTGAAGTATGGCATAGGGTTTCAGACGGAGTGGGGCAGAGTGAGGCCGGGCCTGCACATCGAGTGCGTGGCCATGTCTCGAAAATACTTAGGCGACCTCTTTGACATTCACACCAGCGACAAGAGCCTGTTATTCCCCCATCACGAAAACGAGATAGCCATCTCCACGGCCCTGACCGGCAAACCCCTTGCCCGCTACTGGCTGCACAGCGACCTGGTCTATTGGAAGGGCAAAAAGATCTCCAGGCAAAACGACAACATCATCACTTTAAGAGAGCTTTTAGAACAGGGCTGGTCTGGCCGAGAGATTCGCTTTTTCCTTCTAAAAACCCACTACAGAAAGCCCATTCACTACGCCTGCACTCAAATAAAGGAGGCGGCCAGGCTTCTTAGAAAGATAGATGAGTTCTGGTATGAGGTGGTATTGGCGCCCACACAGGACACAGTGAAGAACCATGCCACAACCCTGGAGGCCATCTCCAATCTCTTGAATGCAGTCAAAAAGGAGTTTTTTAATGCCCTGGAAGACGACCTCAATGTCTCCAATGCCATCACCGCCCTTTTGGGGTTCATGAAGGGTGTTTACGCTATAAAGCAAAGATCACCCCTTTTAAGGCCGGAAAAGGAGGCCATCTCCAGCTTTTTATTGGAGATAGACGACATACTGGGCATTCTAAACAGAGAGGTCCTGGCGCCCGATTATCTGCCGCAGACCGCCCAGAAACTGCTTGATCTGCGTGAACAGGCCAAAATAGCCCAGGATTGGGCCAAGGCCGACGGCCTCAGGCAGGAGTTATATGCCATGGGGTTTCAGGTCATGGATACTCATTGCGGCTCCTACTGCATACCCAATGCAAACACCAACCTCTGCAAGTGATACTCGGCACATCGCCCGTTATTTAAAGGCTATCCACCTCCGTTGAATCGCTATACACCCTTATACCAAGCTCCCGAGCAACCGACATGGCCTTGTCATCCACCATGGGAGAGATGACGATCAGACTGTCCGCCTTTCTTTGATGCCGCTTCTCATAAAAACGCACCTTGCGCTCAAAGGCATACATATCGCCCTTACTCATAGAGGACTTCAATTCACAGATTATCAGCATGCCATTTTTGATGATAATATCCAGTTCTACCTGGTCAGGACGGCCAAATACCTCACCAGTGTCATCATAGTCACGAATATTTAAGACCTTTACACCAAAGTTCTCCTCCAAGATACCTGCCAGGGCATTTCTAAAGGCCATTTCAGACTGCATTCCCCATCGAGCCCCAATGGCACTTAGCTTGCGGTCAAGCTTATCAGCCATTTTCATGATCTCTTCATGAACCTCATAAAAACGTTTATTATTTTCCTCCCACTTTTTATTCTGTTCTTCCCATTTACGACGGTCTTCCGCCTTCCATTCTTCCCACTTTCTGTTCCACTCTTCCCATTTTTTATTCTGTTCTTCCCATTTGCGTCGGTCTTCGGCCTTTTCTTCTTCCCACTTTCTGTTCCACTCTTCCCACTTTTTATTCTGTTCTTCCCATTTGCGTGCATTCTCTTCTCGATCCCGTCTCAACTCCTCCATCATCATCAAAAACCGATCCTCTGTCTTCTGCTGATCGGCATAGAGACCCTGTGTGGCTTTTATTACAGACTCCTTTACAGGTTCCTCCTCCAAAAGCTGCGGAAGCTCACGCCTCATAGCTGCCTTTAACACCGCTGTATCCATATCCATAATTAACACCCCGTTTGAAATGAAATAGGCATATATAATATAATTACAACAAATTTTAAGGGAATACCAGAAAAATAAGTAGCCAAATTCAGCAATTAAATCTCAAGAATAAAAAACATTGAAATGAGCCGGTAACCAAGGCTGCTCATCGCCATAAAAACAAACAGGGGCAGACGTTATATCTGCCCCTGTTGAATGTCAGAGAATAAGGCGTATTACCGCACGATGGCCGCTGTCCTCCAGAGGTAATAGCCGGATGTAAAATCGCTGCTGCCGGCAGGCACGGCCAAGAGGTAGAACTCATATCTGCCTGAAGGCACTGCTATGCCAAATGGCATAACCCCATTATACCACTTGCTGATCGGCTGCTCCCAAAAGGGCTTGCTCACACTGGAACGCCAACGGCTCTCCATGGTCAGCCCATTAAATACTCCAAAGTCTCCATTGGGCTTTACGATATAGATATGGGCGGGGTCCAAATCAGGCAGATATATGCCTAAATAGAGGTCCATGGGCGCCACAAAACCCGCAAGCATCACTCGTAAGTCCACATAACCATTCCCCTTAGAGGCCATACCCACTCCAATGGGGTCAACACATGAGGCAAAAAACACAGGCCCAAAGTCAATGAACGAACCACTGGAAGGCGGTAATGCCAATGGTTTGGAAAAGACTGCCTTGGCATATACAGAACGATTCAGCTCAAGGCTGCAGACAGGATTACTACCACAGGAAACCCCCTCCCAGCCAATGAAGGTATAGCCTGCCTTAGGCTGGGCAGTAAGGGTGACGGGCTGTATGGAACTGTAGATGTGTTCGCAACTACTTGGGCTTATATTCCCACCGCAGTTGATGGACCCATCATCACTTGTAACCGTGCCGCCATATACCTCTGGATTACAAAAGTCTGAGGCGCTCACAGTCAAGCCGTATTGTTGAATGGGCGGATTCTGTGTAAATGTGGCCGTGCAGGACTTGGCTGCGTCCATGGTGATGGAGGAGCATATGGTGTTTGCACCGCAAGAAGAGCAATCACCGCCCCAGCCCCCAAAGCTTGAACCCGAATCGGCTGTCGCTGTCAGAGTAACCGAGGTGTTGGCGGTGTATGGCTCGGTGCAGTCATTACCGCAGCTTATGCCTGCTGGCGAGCTTGTCACCGTGCCGCTGCCGTTACCTGATTTGGTGACGGTGAGAGTTTTTGCGCTTGTTGTGAGCTCATCAGCCCCGATGTCGCAGGCGGGGCCTTGAGGGCGATGGTCGCCGTCGAAATCATCGGTGGGTGCGCCGGTGCAGACCCCCGTGTCAATCGCCGGGCTGCTGGCAAGCAAGTGCCCGTCCGTGGTCAGTTGGGGGGTGCTGGTCAGGCTGTGACTCTCTCCGTTGATGTGAGATTGCCATTGAGAGAACGTTCCATGATCTAGGGGACTGGTGGGCCTTCGGTCTGTAAACTGGCAGTTGCTGCCGGCGTGAAAATAAAGGTTGTAATCCATGGCCGGCATTCCGGCGAGTGCGGACAGCCCACCCAGATCGTTGGAATAACGGACGAACACGCATTCCGTCGGCAAGTTGCTGGATTGATAGACCAGGTTGTTGCGAAGGATGGGGTTGACCGAGGGCGGGCGTCCGGCATGGGGGTCCCAATCCTGGTAGGTAATGCCAAAATAAATCGGACTGTGATACGCCTGCGCCGTATCTATGAGCGTGTTGTTCCAAATCTGCGCATCCTTCGCCGCATATAGGCCGATACCTGCCCCTTGCGTGTTGCGAATGATGTTGTTCCGCACCACCCCGCGAATGCTTTCGTAATACTGGGGATTGACGGTCAGATCAAAGAATTCCGGGCTGGTGTCAAAGCCCACCAGAATGCCCGCTCCGCCGGTTCGTTCGATGCGATTTCGCTCGATAAGGGTATCGGTCGAACCGCCCTTGAAGTAAATGCCGTTGGTGGCAATATCATGCAGATAACTATCCTGCACGATCATGCGGTCACCGTTGACGTTGTCAATGCCTTCGGCGTTCGAGTTGTCTCGTATGCCTGTGTTGAAGATCTCGGCGCGGCGGATGGTGACATCGTCACAGCCGGGCGTAATTTTGATGGCGTCGCGAGCGGTATCATGCACCTTAATATCTTCGAGCAGGATATGCGACGCTCCCCTGCGGTCGTTCGGGTCGCCCCAATCCCATTTGGTCTCCAGTTTGATGCCGTAGTAATAGCCACCGATGACTTCGACGCGTTGCAGTCGGCTGCCGTCGCTGTCCACGTCGAAACGCACGCATTGACCAATGTTTTCATCGTTCGTCGGGCACTGGATTATAGCCCACTCGCCGCTTTGCGAGCGTATGGTGATGTTGGGCCGCTGAATGCGGATAGATTCGGCGTAGATGTTGTGGACTAGGGCGGGCGTCCCGCGCAGGACGATTTCATCGCCCGATGTGGCAATCGTAAGGGCGTGGCCAATCGTGCGAAACGGGTTGGCGAGGCTGCCATCGCCGCTGGTGTCGTTGCCGGCGGTCGAGACGTAGATGGTACTCACCGCGCGGGCGGGGCTCGCCGGCGTCAGCATCAGCGCCACAAGCAGAAAGAACCAAAAGACCCTACCGTTACCCCTAAAAACCGTCTTGTTAGACCCTTGCATTTCATCTTCCTCCTTATTGTGTTGGGGACATACCCTATATGCCCCCTAATTGAATCCCATGCCTTGCCGCCTCAAAGCCCTGCGCCCCTACAAACTCCTTTGACACCAGTAATGCCTAAAGTTTTTAAATACATTACACGAAAAACCAGGTCAATGGAAAATTTCATTCTTTGAACAGCCTCGCAAACACCAACCTCTGCAAGTGATACACGGCACATCGTCCGTTATTTAAAGGCTGATAAAAAAGGACAATATCTGGGCGATGAGCAGCCGATATTTGTTCCATGCCCCACATAACCGCCAGGGAGGGCAGTTATGCGCCGCATGGAACAAATGCTTCACCACTGCCGCCCTCAAGAGATTTAATTAAAAAAGTTGTTCAGAAATGTGTTCAGAAATGTGTCTGTCCTTTTGTTTTTTTGTTTTAATGTCATTGCCACACTTCCTTCCCTTTTCATTGCAAAGCCTTGGCAATTGATATTTAATACGTCGATTTTATCTTCAGGAGGCAAGCATGAAGACCATCGGCATCAATACTCATTGCGGCTCCTACTGCATACTCGATGCAAACACCAACCTCTGCAAGTGATACTCGGCACATCGCCCGTTCGGCTGGGGCCGTAGGAGTAGCGGTATTCCTGTCCCGCATTCTGGGAGTGGTGCGGGAACAGGTATTTGCATGGCTTTTTGGCGCAGGCATGGCCGCGGATGCCTTTGTGGTGGCCTTTCGCATTCCAAATCTTTTAAGGGACCTCTTTGCCGAAGGGGCCTTGAGCTCTGCATTTGTCACGGTCTTTACGGATTATGAAAAAAGACAGACTCACGAGGCCTTGAAACAGTTGGTCAACAATGTCTTTACAGTGATGGCTGCTGTGGTCTCTCTGGTGGTGGTGTTGGAGATGGTCTTTGCCAAGGAACTGGTGCAGCTCATGGCCCCTGATTTTCAGGCCATTCCAGGCAAGACAGGGCTCACCACTGATCTAACTCTGATCATGGCGCCGTTTCTGCTCTTCGTGTCCCAGGCCTCCATTCTCATGGGCATCTTAAATACCAAAGGCTTTTTCTTCATACCTGCCTTTTCATCCGCCTGTTTTAACTTGGGCTCCATTGGCGTGGGCGCAGGCCTGGCCCTGTTTCTGCCTCGTTTTGGAGTAAACGGCATCGTGGGCATGGCCATCGGCACCCTGGCAGGCGGCATTCTGCAGTTTCTCATTCAAGTGCCCTTATTGAAAAGAGTAGGCTTTTCCATCAGACCTGCCTGGAACCTCGCCGAACCAGGGCTGAAACGCATCTTTCGGCTCATGCTGCCCGCTGTCATAGGGCTTTCCGCCACACAGATCAACATCTTCGTCAACACCAACTTCGCCTCACAGTGCGGCCAGGGAAGTGTGGCCTGGCTCAACTATGCCTTTCGATTTATGCTCTTTCCCATAGGACTCTTCGGCGTAGCCATGTCCGTGGCCAGCATGCCTGCCATCTCGCGCATGGCCGCCAGTCAGGACACAAGGCGCATGAAGGATGTGCTGCAATCCAGCCTGATTCTATGCCTTGCCCTGGCTGTCCCTGCCTCTGTGGGGCTTTTTATTCTGGCGGAGCCCATCATAAGGCTCATCTATGAACACGGCAGGTTTCTGGCCCATGACACTCACATGACCGCAGAGGCGCTCAAACTCTATGCCCTCGGCCTTACGGCATATGCAGGCGTCAAGGTCATGGCACCCGTATTTTATGCCCTAAACGACACCAAATGGCCTGTAATGGGCAGTTTCCTGGCGGTCATCTGCAACATCCTCTTCATTCTGGCCACACTGTCGCAACTGGAACACAGGGCCATCGCCCTTGCCACCTCTCTGAGCGCCATGGCAAACCTTGCGCTGCTCACCGGAGTCTTGCACAAAAAGATCGGCGGGCTATGTGTGAAGAGGCTCTTGAGGGCCACTTTCAAGATAGGGGCATCCTCCCTTGTAATGGGCGTTTTGGTGATGTCTTGCAGAAATCTCTGGCAGCATCAGGGGATGTGGCTTCAGGCACTGGGCCTTTTGATGGCAGTGGCGGCAGGCGCCATTTTTTATGCAGGCATGGTCTATGTGTTACGGGTAGAGGAGGTGAAGACCGTGATGGACGGCATAGGCCATAGAATAGGGCTACTCAAGCAGTAGCCTTATTGCCCCATAAAAGCCTGCCATGCTCATCATACCAGTCGTTTCCATCCCCGCCTGCCATGACCCTGTCAGCCTGTTCCAATGGGGCCTTCAGGTCAGTTAAGTCTGTGAAACGAAAGAAGACGCCAGCAGTGGCCGTGGTTTCTGAGGCGGCGCCACCTCCTACGGCATGCATGCGCTCATTGCCCTTGATGACATCCACAAAGCGAATGTTACCTGAGTCAGGGGCGGTAAACAGGACCTTTGTGCCGTCCTGCAGGGAAAAGACCGTAAAGAGGTCGCTTTTTTTCAGGTCGCTGAACTCTCCATTGACGGCCCCCTCCACATCTGAAAGGTCCACATGGGGATCCCCCCAGATCACCGTGGAGAGCCTGGAGAATTTCTCGTATATCTCCACTGTCATCTCGTTTTTAAAACCTATGAGGTACTGGCCCGTATCCACTATATTTGGGGCAGGAAGCGTCAAGCCATGGCTGCTGTAATTCACGGTCAAGGCGGAATAGGAGAGATATTCCAGGTGAATGGCTATGCTGTCTGCCAGCAGGCCTGCCCTGCCCTGCATGGCAGTGCCATTTTGAAGCTCGATTCGTATGTCAAGGGAGAGATACGAAGCGGAGACGGCCGCGGCTCGCTGGAGTTCCAGGCCGGGGCTGACTGATGGCCTCATCTCGATAAATCCCTTTACATCAGAGGGGTTGTTGTGAGTCAAGCGGTCTATGATGAGCTTTTTGAGAAGCAGGGCTGAGTCATTTATGTCAGTTGTGTTGAGTGTGCCGTCGGCCTTCTTGTCATTTAGGCGCCGGGCCAAGGTCTGCACCATGTCCTTTAGGTCATTTAAGGATAGAAAAGACCCGTTTGCCCGAGTAGTTAGGCCTGAAGAGGCAGAAAGTGCCTGCCGCACCAGGGCATCTTTTTTGGCAATTCGGTCTTCGTTTGCCTTGGGAGCAGGCGTCTGAGGCAGGGCAGGTGTAAGTGCCTGAGGGATTGAGAATCGGTTGAAAATACTGTTTAGTGTGAACATGTGACGACCCTCCGTTGTTATTGTGTATAGGGCGCCTTGAAAAATTAGAATTTTTGTCCGAGAACAAGGCGCGATGAAAGGCGAAAAAGCGGAGCATACTCCATGTATGTGAGCATTTTTTGCCGACGAGCAACGCAGTTATGGGGCGAAAGGGCAATTTTGCAAGGCGCCCTATAATTTATCGGCACAAAATACCCTTTGCTTTAAGGAGGTCTTATGCCCTACTCCATCCTTGGTCTCATGGGTTCGCCTCGAATGGGCGGCAATACAGATATTCTGATGGACGCACTCCTTTCCCATGCTCAAGCGCTGGGTGCGGTCACAGAAAAACTTCGGCTCTATGCCATGCGATTTCAGGGCTGCATCGAGTGCGGCGGCTGTGACCACACGGGTGTGTGCGTGTTGCAGGACGACCTCACTCCTGTTTATGAACGCCTGCTGCAGGCAGACTATGTGGTGGCGGCCTCTCCCATGTTTTTCTACAACATCTCCTCTCAAATGCAGGCCCTGGTGGAGCGCTCACAGGCCCTCTGGGTCTCCAAATATCGCCTAAACGGCCTCGTCAAACGCCAAAAACCAGGGCAGGCGGTCTTTATCGGCATAGGGGCAACGCGAGGCAAATCCCTGTTTGACGGCGCTCAAAGGGTGATGAAATACTTCTTCGATGCCCTGGACATGCGGTTTGCAGGAAGCCTACTCTATAGAGGCATCGATGCCAAAGGAGAGATAAAAGGCCATGAAACGGCCATGGCGGATGTGAAAAGACTGGCCGAGGCCATGGCCAAAGGGGAACGAATAGAATTCTGAAATCAAGGCAATTTTTCAAGGCTCCCTTTAGCATTGACCAACACATTGAAGTTGTTTAAGTTAATCCGCACAGATCAATTGATACAACGAGGCACCTGACATTACGACTTTCTCCGATTCACTTGATTTTAGAATTCTTGACCTGCTCGCCCAGAAGGACACGTCCATACACAGAACGAACCCCGCGGCCAAGCTCCTGACCACCCTTATCTTCATCGTCCTCGTGACATCGCATAACCGCTATGCCATCCTGTCTCTGCTGCCCTACACCATATTCCCTGTCACCATGTTGGTGCTGGCTGACCTGCCACTCCGCGTAATCCTGCAAAAAATGCTGTTGGCAGCGCCGTTCACGCTGTTCGTGGGCATCCTGAACCCGTTTTTCGACACAACACCCATGTTGCAACTGGGAAACATATACCTCACCGGCGGGTTTGTATCCTTCATATCCATCTTTTTACGAATGTTTCTTTGTGTAACCGCCAGCCTTTTACTCATAGCCACCACACCCTTTCATGAAATCTGTCACAGCCTTAGACGCCTGGGCCTTCCCAAACCTTTTGTAATACAGCTCATGCTGTTACACAGATACATATTCCTTCTTGCCGAGGAGGCAGCCCGGCTCATTCAGGCCCGCAGCCTGAGAAGCTTTAACGGCAGAGGCGCCGAACTACGCTATTTCATTCCGATGCTGGGCCAGCTTCTGCTGCGTTCCATGGACAGGGCACAGCGCGTCCATGCGGCCATGCTTTCGCGAGGATTCACTGGAGAGATACATCTTCTGAGGCCTTCCACCATAAAAAATACCGACATAGTCTTTGTTGCAGCCTGGTCAGCAGCCTTCTACCTGTTTCGCACGGGCATTCCATCCCATATAATCAGACGAATCGGGGCCTTCTTTCTGACATGAGCCATCACATAGTCGAGGTCAAAAACCTTTATTACCGCTACACAGACGGCACAACCGCCCTAAACGGCGTCTCGTTTCGCATCACTCACGGCGAGTCCGTGGCCATCGTAGGGGCAAACGGCGCCGGCAAGTCAACTATGCTTATGCATCTAAACGGCTATCTCACGCCTCAAACCGGTGAGGTGCGCATAGGAGACATGCCACTCACACGCCAGACCATTTCACACATACGCCGCACCGTCGGCATGGTATTTCAGGATCCGGATGACCAGCTCTTTATGCCCACTGTGGAAGAGGACGTGGCATTTGGACCGCTGAACCTCGGATTGCCCCTCGAAGACGTAAACACGCGCGTGGACCAGGCCCTGAAACAGGTAGAGGCCCTGCATCTTAAAAAGCGCCTGTCTCATCGCCTCTCCGGCGGTGAAAAACGCCGCGTGGCCATCGCCTCGGTACTGGCAATGGAGCCTGACATCCTGGTCTTAGACGAACCAGGAACCGGTCTGGACCCGCACGGACGCAGGCTGCTCATAGAGCTCCTGGCCTCCTTCAGACACACCAAGATACTCGCCACACACGACCTGGACATGGCCATGGACCTGTGTGAACGCACAATAGTCCTTCACAACGGGCAAATAGCGGCAGACGGCCCGACTCAGAAAATTCTCAGAGACGACGAACTCCTTCAAAAAAGCCATCTGGAACGGCCTTTGCGGCTTCAGGGATACCCTATCTGCAATAGAGGAAATACATGAATAGAGCGACACTCGATTTTTCACACTTGCTTTCGGTCCTCTGGCGCGCATTGACAGACTCGCCGGTCAAAATCCTATTTTTCGCCCTGATTCTCGCCCTATGCCTTCAGGGGACACGCGGTCTCTTTGATGAAGACGAGACTCGATATGCGGAATGCGCCCGTGAAATGCTGATTTCAGGCCAATTTCTGGTGCCTCAGCGGGATTTTCGGCCTCATATCACCAAGCCACCCCTTACCTACTGGGCCATAGCTGCCTCCATGAAGGTATTCGGCATAAACGAATGGGCTGCGCGTCTGCCCAATGCCGTAGCCTTTGGCGTAACCACATTTTTGCTGGTGCTCCTGGCCTCCAAACTCTGGAACCAAGACACGGGCAGGCTTGCAGGGCTTATTTACATGACAAGCCTTGTACCCTTTGCAGCCTCCAATATAATCACCACCGACACCCTGCTTGGAATGTGGGAGGTCTGCGCCGTCTGGGCCTTTGTCAACTGCTATAAAGCGGCCACACGCAGGCAGGCCCGCATCTGGTCGTATTTGATGGGGCTGTTCTGGGGCATGGCCTTTCTCACCAAGGGGCCTGCCATACTGCCGGTCGGTGCGGCGATTCTGATCTTCTGGTGGTTTCACAGAAGGGCATTTAAACTCTTTCCATTTGGTCCTGTCATGCTGGGCCTCTTCATGCTTACTGGAGGCCTCTGGTATCTTCTCCTGATTTTGAATGATTTCAGCCGATTACAGTTCTTCATCACCGAACAGGTCACGGGCAGGCTCATTGGAAATGTACATCATCGAAACAGCGGGCTTCTGGCCTCCCTTTACATCTATCTTCCCACGGTCTTGCTGGGCGCCATGCCCTGGCTGGGAATCCTGCTCAAAAAGGCAAAGACCTCTCTGGTTTCAAAGGCAATCTTTCAAGACGAAGGGCTGTTTCTGGCCTATTTTTGGTTCTTGGTACCCCTTGGAGTGTTTTCTCTGGCCAGCTCCAAGCTCCCCCTTTACATACTGCCGGTCTTTTCGGCCCTCAGCCTTTTGACCGCCAGACACCTGACAAAGGCAAATATCCATACAGGCAGTTTCACCAAATGGCTTTTGGCCTGGTGCTGCCTGCTCGTAGTGCTAAAGGGGACTGCCGCATACCTACCCTTTCAGCAGGATGCGCGCAGGCTTGTGCAACACATCCCTGTGCTTTCACAGCCCGATACGCAAATCTGGTCCCTTACCGAGACCTTCATAGACGGCATTCCCTTCTATACGGGCAAGGATATCCTATATCTCCAATGGCATACAGAAAACAAAATAGCCGAAGCCAATCTGGAGGACTGCCTGAACCAAAATAAATTCAGCGGATTGCAAGTCATTCTGTTAGTGCCCAATGCCATGGAACAGGCGTGTAAGGAGCTTTTACTGGCGCATAATGTCAGAATTCAAGAGATGGGTGGTTATAGAAAATCAAAGATATTACAACTCTCATTCAATTAAGCAAAACCTATTGACCACACACAAAGAAGGTTTTAGGTTATGCTAACCTCAAGACACATGAACCGACCATGACAATACCGTTTTTTGCAGAGATACCCAGCGCCATCACTGAACTTTTCAATGGGCAGGCCCAATGGCCTGATTGGCAGAATGTCTGGGAACCCCTTCGCAGGCTTTCAGACTACCTGCATTCCACAACCCAATCCAACATAGAAGCCATTTTCGAGACAGGCAGGCCCCTGCCCCATACCATGGTACTCTTGCCCCATGGCCAATGGCTTTCAGAAGCAGGGCTAAAGCAGGCAGGTTTTTGCCTTGGCTGGTCTTCAAAGGGCAGACCAGTGTTGAAAGATGAGGCCAATGAGACCGTGTTGAATGCAAGCATCCTATGCGCAGGTGCAATCTTTGCAGATGAACGCATTCAAATCGGCCACGGCGTCACTGTAGAGCCATGCGCCTTTCTAAAGGGCCCTATCATACTGGAGGACCATGTGGAGATTCGGCACGGCGCCTATTTACGAGGCAATTGCTTTATCGGGCCTGAAAGCGTGGTGGGACACGACACAGAGGTCAAAAACGCCATTTTTATGCGAGGCGCTAAGGCAGGTCACTTCGCCTACATCGGAGACAGTATCCTGGGAGGCAATGTAAATTTAGGTGCAGGCACAAAACTTGCTAATTTTCGTTTTACATCGGGCACGGTACGGATTAGAATAAATAAAAATATAGTGGATACCGGCCTCAAAAAGATGGGGGCTGTTCTGGCTGACGCAGTGCAGACAGGCTGCAACACGGTATGCAACCCTGGCACCATCATAGGGCCTCGGTCTGTGGTATATCCCAACACCACGGCAGGCCCTGGATTATATGAAGCACGCATCAAAATCTGCTGAAATATCAGCATAAAATAAAGGAGAACCAATGAAAAAGACATCCTGGCTCAAACCCCTTACAATCTCTTGCACAGCACTTATGTGCGTAGCTACGTTTTCAACCCACGGTATAGCAGCAGACAAAAATGCTGTCCTGGCCGAGGTCGGCGGAAAGAAGCTGGAAGCAAAGGTTTTGGAGGAACAGATCGCCAATCTGCCTCCTCAGATGCAGATGATGCTCGTTCAAAATCCACAGATCAAGAAACAGTTTGTGGAGAGGTGGGTTGACACCAATCTGCTGGCCCTGGAGGCGCAAAAAACCAAATTAGACCAGGATCCAGCCGTAAAAAATAAGTTGGACGAGGCCAAGACCTTCATCCTTGCCCAGGAATATGTGATGAAGGAGATCGAAAAGAAGATCAATGTAACGGATGCCGATGTAAAGGCATACTTTGAAAAAAACAAGGCCGAGTTCAGTGAGCCTGAGTCCGTAAAGGCCAGCCACATCCTCGTCAAGGTACCGCAGGACGCCGATGAAAAGGCATGGAAGGATGCCGAGGTCAAGATCAAGGACATCAAAAAGAAGTTGGATGGCGGGGCAGACTTTGCCAAGCTGGCCCAGGAGATGTCTGATGACCCAGGCTCCAAGGCAAAGGGCGGTGATTTGGGCTTCTTCTCCAAGGGCCGCATGGTGCCCGAGTTTGAGGCAGCCGCATTTGCACTCAAACCAGGTGAGGTCAGCCAGCCTGTCAAGACGCCCTTCGGATACCATCTCATAAAGGTAGTCGAGAAAAAAGACGCCCATGAGAAGTCATTTGACGAGGTCAAGGACCAGGTGAAACAGAACCTCCTCAATCAGAAGAGAAGGGAGGCCTTGGACGCCATGCTGCTGAATCTTAAAAAACAGTATCCTGTCAAGATAAATGAAACCGCTATTGATGAAACAGGAAAGGCCCCTGCTGCTGCACCTGCAGCTCCTGCAGCCACTCAACCCAAGGCGGCTCCAACTCCCAAAAAGAAATAGCCATTCCTTGACCTTCTCTTAATAAAAATGGGGCGCAGCCATAAAGTTTTTGCGCCCCATTGCATATCCGCTCATTAGGACACATAATTATTGCGATTCTTGCAACATTCGATTTTATTTATTGAAATGTAGTAGTTTAATCCAATAAAAAGGGCCTTTGAATGAACAAAGACAAAAAACGGCTGATCTTTCACGCCATTTATTGGGCCATAGGCCTATTCATAATCTTTGGCCTTCCTCAACTGTGGCTGCATTCACAGACCCAGGAAATCTCCTATTCTCAATTCAAGACATGGCTCAAGGACGGCCGCATTCTGAAACTCAAGATACGACCGTCGGAGATTCGTGGATTGGCCTATAAAGGCCCGATGGAAGGGCTGCCCGGCATCAAGGGCCTTCTTAAAAACATCGAAGAAAAACAGGATGTCACAGCCATTTTCAACACCATCAAAACAGGCTCCCTTCAGGATTGGCTGAAAGAATTGGACAGCAACAAGGAAAAGCAGGCCGGCATCATACTATTTCAGACAGTCAAGGTGGAAGACCCAAAACTGGTGGAACTGCTGGATCAAAACGGCATAGACTACTCAGGCGCCCAGGAAAGCCTGCTGGGACAACTCTTCTGGGGGACCCTTCTGCCCATCATGTTCTGGGTAGGGCTCTGGTTTCTGATTCTGCGCGGCATGGGGAAACCAGGTGCAGGGCTGTTGTCCATAGGCAAGGCCAAGACCAAGATCGATGTGGAGCAGGATACAGGGGTCAGATTTGACGATGTGGCAGGATGCGAAGAGGCCAAGGAAGAGCTCAAGGAAGTAGTCCAATTCCTGAAAGAACCCCAGAAATTCCAGGCATTGGGCGCTAAAATCCCCAAAGGCGTATTGCTGCTCGGCCCTCCAGGCACAGGCAAGACGCTTCTTGCCAAGGCCCTTGCCGGTGAGGCGGGCACACCTTTTTACAGCATATCGGGCTCTGAATTCGTGGAGATGTTCGTGGGAGTGGGTGCGGCCCGCGTGCGAGACCTGTTCAATCAGGCCAAACAGAACGCCCCATGCATCATCTTCATAGACGAGATAGACGCCATCGGCAAATTCAGAAGCGGAGGCATGATGGCAGGCGGCCATGAGGAACGGGAACAGACATTGAATCAGCTTCTGGTGGAGATGGACGGCTTTGAGCCCAATATCGGCGTGATTCTGTTGGCGGCCACAAACCGGCCTGAGGTGCTGGACCCTGCCCTCATGCGACCAGGCAGATTTGACCGGCAGGTCATTCTGGATGCACCTGACGCCAAAGGCCGCGAGGCCATTCTGACTGTCCATTCCAAGGGCAAACCACTGGCGCCTGATGTAAATCTAAAGGCCATTGCCATGAGAACGCCCGGCTTTTCCGGGGCTGACCTGGCCAATGTGGTCAACGAAGCAGCCCTATTGGCGGCCCGCGAAGGACTTTCTCAAATACATCAAAAACACATGGAAGATGCGGTTGAAAAGGTCATGGCTGGCCCTGAACGAAAGAGCAGACGCATCGGAGAAAAGGAACGCAGACGCGTGGCTGTGCATGAAGCCGGGCACGCCATCGTGGCATTCAACTGCCCGACAGCACCCACTGTCGCCAAGATCTCCATCATACCAAGGGGCAGGGCTGCCTTGGGCTACACGCTCCAATTGCCTGAAGAAGAACAGTTTCTGCTTACGAAAAGCGAGATGCTGGACAAGATATGTGTCAGTCTCGGCGGAAGAATGGCGGAAGAGGTCATGTTCAACGAGATCAGCTCCGGTGCGCAAAACGACCTGGAAGTGGCCACAGAGATGGCGCGCGGCATGGTCTGCCGGTTTGGCATGAGCGAAAAGATCGGCCCCCTTTCACTTTATCATGAGACCAATCCGTTTCTGAAGCTTCAGGGCATGCCCGGCCAATCAGAGGCCATGAGCCCTGAACTGGCCACGGAGGTTGACAAGGAAGTGCGACGGATCCTGATGGAACAACAGGAACGGGCCAGGGATATCCTGACAAACAGGAAAAACTCCCTTGAAATTGTCACGGAAAAACTGCTACAGCAAGAGGTAATGAGTGCCGAGGAATTCAAGGAGCTGGCTGCTCAATAAAAAAACGAAACGGTTATTGGGTATAACGTGGAAAAGGCTTTGTGTTTTTTACGGAGGGGAAGAGGGGGAGGATGTTTTTTTTACACCTTCAAATTCTCAAAACAGGAGGAACACACGGCAATGATTCAAACATCACAGGCGATCAAAAAGGGGTACGCAAGCAGAAAAATGACGGCAAGCGTCAAAAACGGCTTTTATCTCCTATTCACACTCATGGCGGTCATCTTGCTCCAGGGCCAGACAGCGCTCTCCGCCAATCTGTCGGACCAAGATCTGGCCTTGCTTCAACGCACTTCCAAGGCATTTGCAAGCATAGCAAAGGAAGTGACGCCTGGCGTTGTGGCAGTGCAGGTGGAAAAGACGGCAAGCTCTGCAGGCATGATGCAGTTTCACGGAGGCGATCCATTCGGATTCTTCGACGATCCGCTCTTTGAACACTTCTTCGGCCCGCAGATGCGGCCAAAACGTTCGCCTCACAACCAGCCCAAATCCATGGGCCAGGGCTCAGGCTTCATCATATCAAAAGACGGCTATATCCTTACCAATAACCATGTGGTTGACGGCGCCGATAACATCAAGGTCAAACTGGCCGATGGACGCGAGTTGAAGGCCAAACTCATTGGGGCCGACCCACCATCGGATGTGGCACTCATTAAAATAGAGGGGAACAATTTTCATGCCCTGACCCTGGGGGATTCAGACAAACTCGAAGTGGGTGAATGGGTCATAGCCATCGGCAATCCCTTCGGCCTGCAACATACGGTCACAGTGGGCGTGGTCAGCGCCAAGGGCAGAAGCCGCATAGGCATCAACGATTATGAGGACTTCATTCAGACGGATGCGGCCATCAATCCAGGCAATTCCGGCGGACCTCTGGTCAACATACAGGGTGAGGTCGTAGGCATGAGCACCGCCATATTCTCTCGAAGCGGTGGCTATATGGGTATCGGCTTTGCCATTCCCATAAACATGGCAAAAAGCGTCAAGGATCAACTGCTTGAATCAGGAAAGATCACTCGCGGCTGGCTTGGCGTTATCATTCAGGAAATAGATGAAGATATCGCTCAATCCTTTGGGCTTAAGAGTGCAAAGGAAGGGGTGTTGATCGCCGAGGTCGCCAAGGATTCACCTGCTGAAAAGGCCGGTCTAAAGGACGGGGATATCATTCTGGACATGAACGGCGTGAAGACCACTGATGTCGGTGAATTGCGCAACAAGATTGCTCTGATGCGCCCGAATACCGTGGTAAAATTCACGATCCTGCGTGACGGCAAGCAGATGCCGGTCTCCGTAACGATAGGGGAACAAAATCCGGCAAAGATGGCCAAACTGGATACCCCGAAGCTCGTCAAGGATATGGGAATAACCGTGCAGAATCTCACTCCGGAACTGGCTGAGCAATTCGGCTATAAAATGGGACAAGGTGTAATCATCACAGATGTGGAACAAGGCAGCCTTGCGGATCAGGCAGGTCTGAGACCGGGTCAGCTCATCGAATCAGTAAACCAGAACCCTGTGAAGAACCAGGCGGATTTTCATAAGGCCATAGCCTCCTCGGCCAAAAACGTCCTGGTAATGAAGATACGCGCCGGTACGATGAGCCGATTTGTGGCCATAAGACTGAAATAAGACCTGGGTTCGAAAAATCCGTTACATCTGATAACAAACCGCCTGGCTTGACTTCATCCATTCAATGATGAAGACAGACAGCCAGGCGGATACAATCTACATTCAGGACAATCATATGCTTCCGATACTTGAATATAACACAGCAGAGGCCGAAGCCAGACTGCGTCAAATTAAAAATCGTCCTTTCGACCTGCCCAAAGACATGGAAGCAAAGGTAGAAAAGATATTGCAGGATGTCAGGAACAGGGGAGATGAAGCGGTAATACACTGGTGCCAAACCTTCGATGCGCCTGCGATATCCATTTCAAATCTCATGGTGAATGAAAACGAGATTCAACAGGCATATTCCGAAGTATCTCAAGACTTCCTGCAATCACTGCGCAAGGCCATTACCAATATAAAAAATTTTCACTCTCCTCAAACACAAAATTCCTGGTTCATGACCAGAGAAGACGGCGCGGTTATGGGGCAAATGGTTAGGCCGGTTGACCGGGTGGGTATTTATGCGCCCGGCGGCAAGGCCGGCACCACTCCGCTCATCTCCACGGTACTCATGTGCGCCATTCCGGCCAAGATAGCCGGAGTTGAGGAGGTCATACTTGCCTCCCCTTCCAGAAAAGACGGTACCCTTGATGCACATCTGCTGGTGGCGGCCAAGGAATGCGGAGTCACAAAGATATACAAGATGGGGAGTGCATGGGCCATAGCAGCCATGGCCTTCGGCACAGCCACCATAGTTCCGGTGGATGTCATTGTCGGACCCGGCAATATCTATGTTGCCCTGGCCAAAAAACTGCTTTCAGGCATGGTGGGAATCGACATGGTGGCAGGCCCCAGTGAGATACTGATCATAGCCGATGAATCAGCCGATGCATCCTTTGTGGCGGCCGATCTGCTCTCTCAGGCGGAACACGACTCCATGGCCAGCTCTCTTCTGATCACAACATCCCATGCACTCGCACAGGCTGTGCAAAATGAACTGGAGAAACAGCTGAATGACCTCACTCGAAAGGACATCGCCATGCAATCCCTCTCCAGAAACGGCATGCTGTTGCTTACAAAAGACCTGCCTACAGCTGCCGGCATATCGAATCAAATGGCACCCGAACACCTGGAGATAATGGTCGCCGACCCATGGAGCCTCTTGCCTTTCATCAAACATGCCGGTTCCATCTTCCTCGGTGCATGGACACCAGAGGCCGCCGCAGACTATATCGCAGGTCCAAATCACGTCCTGCCCACAATGGGCACCGCACGTTTTTCATCAGGTCTTGGAGTCGCCACCTTTCTCAAACGATCCAACGTCCTGTCCTATACGCAACAGGCCATGGAAAGGGACGCCAAGGACATCCTCCGCTTGGCGACAGCTGAAGGTCTCGACGCCCATGCCCGTTCCGCCCTGAAACGCGTGAAGACACCATAGATTTCTCTTGCCACACCTTCAATGGCTGCTGTTCAACCATATCGATTCACAAAAAATGGAAAATCGCATCAAAAAACTGGTGATCGACCATCTACAACGCAAAAAGGCCGGTTACAACGGGCATGATTCCATTTTTCAACGGGCGTTTAACCACGCATGCCAGCGTATATACCATCTGAAAAGCACGGAACGGCTGATGCCCCTGGCCAAGCAGGCCATTCTGAACGCCGAAGCAATGGGCTCAAGCCTTCCATCAGGATGTCTCTGGGTGGCAGAAGAGCTGATTTCGGCGAAAGGCCGCATGACCAGACAGTGGTGGTCTCCGAAAGGCGGCATCTATCTGTGCCTCGCCATTCATCCGGTCTTACTGCACAGAAATTGGGCACATTACAACCTTGCAGTAGGCGCAGGAATCGCAAATGCCCTGCGTAACTTGGGCATAACGGCCTTTGTGAAGTGGGTAAACGATGTCTTTTTGAACGGAAAAAAACTGGCGGGGGTCTTGAGTGAAACCGTGCACTCTCAAAATGAAACCTATCTCCTGTTCGGCATAGGCATCAATGTAAACCAACAGGCATTCCCTTCAAATCTGCCTTTTGCCACCTCACTGCTGATGGAAACAGGTCAGAAATGGGATATCACCGAATTGACTGGGGCTGTCCTGGCGGAAATATGCTGGCTTTTTGGTGAAATAGAGGAATGGGAGGCGGAAAACCTGATGGAGGACCCCATTATTGCAAGCCATACCAACCCCGTGTTGCTGAACTGGCATGCCGTGACCAATACCATCGGTAAAACCTGTCTGTATGGAAATGACGCCATGAACCGCCCGGAACTCCGAGCCACCGCCGCAGGGATTGCTCACGATGGCAATCTGGTGCTGGAGACCGAGGACCATCAAACAATCAATGTTTCTACTGGTGAGATATGGTATATCTGAAACATGCCTCATCTAATCTCACATGATGCCGCAATAAACTCTTTCAATGACTTAGCCAGTGGAGAAAGCGGTCTTTTTTCATGCCAGATCAGATAAAAATTCCTTGTCAATTCCACACCTGAAAATCGCGGGGATGCGATGGAACCGCTGCGGATCTCTTCTTCCACCGCCCGCCGGGATAGAATGGAACACCCCACGCCCTCTCGAACCGATTGCTTCACTGCCTCCGAGCTGCCCATTTCAGCAACAATATTCAGGTCTTCCAGACGGCGCAGACCCGCCTTTTTCAACGCATGCTCCATGATCCTTCGAGTCCCTGAGCCCATCTCTCTGATAACAAAAGCTGCATTGGCCTTGAGTATCTCAGATAATGTCACCGATTCCCTGTCAGCCAACAAATGACCCTTCGGCGTTACAAAGACAAGCTCGTCTCGAAAACACTCCTGGCCAACCAGCCAACGCTGTTCCTGGAATGCCCCCACCACACCCAATTCTATCTCCCCTGTCATGACCTTTGCAGTTATGTCAGCGGAATCGCCGATCTTTATAACTATATGAATACCAGGTCTTGTATCCTTGAAACGGCTCATAAGCCTCGGAAGGATATATTGCCCCGGAATGGTACTACCGCCTATCTCGATACTGCCCTTTTGCTGGTCCCTGAAAAGGCTCAATTCCTTGACGGCCTGGGTGGTCAGGGAAACTATCTGGGAGGCAAATGGAAACAAGACCATGGCAGCCTTTGTCGGAATTACTGACTTTCCTGTCCTATCGAACAAGACCACTCCAAGTACATCTTCAAGTGTCTTGATATGACCGCTGACAGTAGGCTGCGTGATGTAAAGCTGATGCGCCGCCTTGGAAAAACTGCGAGTCTTGAAGACCGCCACGAAGACCTGCATATAACGATTTTCCAACATGTTCGCCTCCACAAAAAAGGCTGCCCACAGGCAGCCTTTCAAAAAAAGATATAATGGGAACCTTACGCCATCTGCTGTTCCTCACGGACGGATATGGCAATTTTGTACAGGATCGTCAAGACCAAGGCGCCGATAGCCCAGATGGCGATGGAAATGGCGATCTCAGGGAATGTGGGATAATACTCAGTTACAGTCTCGAACGGGTTGGGAATAAAACCTCCTATGACAAGGCCAACGCCTTTATCAATCCATGTAGAAAGGAAGATCGATGCGCAACCCAGCACCAAATAAGCCGTCTGTTTTCTCAATGGTGGAACCAGCATTATGAAGATACCGACTACAGCAAGGAATGCAGATGTCCACATCCATGGCACCAGTCTATCATGGCCGTGCAACCCAGCGAAGAGATACTGCAAGCTGTACATGTGACCGGGGATATTGCTGTAAAAGGCGGTAAAAAACTCCATGCACAGGAAGAATACATTGATAATCATTGCATAGCACACGGTCTTCGCAAGGGACTGAATAGCCTCTTTGCCCGGATCAAATTTACTCACGCTCTTCACCAACAAGAGCAGAAGAATGAGCAAGGACGGACCTGATGCAAAGGCCGATGCCAGAAAACGGGGGGCCATGATAGCAGTCAACCACAGGTGACGACCAGGCAGACCTGCATATAAAAATGCGGTGACTGTGTGAATGCTGGCGGCCCATGGAATAGACAGGTATATGAATGGCTTGACCCATCCCGGAGATGGAACATCCTTTTTGTCAGCCAACAGGGTGTTCCAGCCAACGATTACATTGATAATCAGATAGCCGTTCAGCACTATCATATCCCAAAACAGAATGGAATTGGGAGTCGGATGTAAAAGCACATTCAAGACGCGGGCAGGCTGACCTATATCCACAATTATGAATAACATACACATGGTAACGGCTGCGATTGCCAGAAACTCGCCGAAGATAACCACATTGGTATACTTTTTATAATTGTGCAGATATTTGGGAATAACCAACATAACTGCGGATGCAGCCACACCCACCAGATAGGTGAACTGCGCAATATAAACACCCCATGATATGTCTCTACTCATGCCGGTTATACCCAGGCCGTTATAGAGCTGATAGATATAACAGGCAAAACCAACGCCGATCAGGAGCAAGAGCAGACCAACCCAGCCCCAATATTTTTCATTTCCCTTCAATGCCCTTTCAATCATATCGACCTCACACCAAGAAAAATACCGAAGGCTGTGTGCCTAACTCGGGTTTACGGCGAATAGAAGTTCTCTTTCTGAGTATCTTACGCACTTCAGACTCAGGATCATTGAGATTGCCAAAAATCAGGCAGTCAGATTTACGTTTTTTACATGCCTCCACACAGGCCGGCTCCAGCCCCTTTGCCAATCTTTCAGGGCAGAAGGTGCATTTTTCCACCACACCCTTTGTGCGTGTCGGCTGCTCCGGATTTAACATGGCCTCCTTGCCCTCAAAATACTTGCGAGGATCCCGCCAGTTGAAGCTGCGGGCGCCATATGGGCAGGCAGCCATACAGAAACGGCAGCCTATACACCTGTGCATATCCATCATAACAATGCCATCCGGTCTTTTGAATGTAGCCTTGGTGGGACATACCCGCACACAAGGCGGATATTGGCAATGGTTACACATGACAGGAAACGCCTTGCCCTCCAGCCCCTCATCCACATACTGACTATGCTGGTCGGGGAAGAGATGCTCAAATGTATCCTTCCATATCCACTTAATCTCTTCCTTTGGATTGCCCACAGTCGGAATATTATGAGTGGAATTGCAGGCCAATACACAATCCTGGCAGTCCTCCTGCAAAATGCATTTACGGACATCGATCACCATTGCCCATCTCGTTGCGGCCTGAACGCCTTCGGCAGCCTCGCCATGGGCCGCTCCATGAGCAACTTCGGATGAGGCCTCCAATGCCCCAGGCGTCAATAACTCAAAGGCAGCATTGGCACCCAGACCAAATAGGGCCGAAACCCCCGCCAATTTCAAAAATTCTCTCCTGGATGCTTTCATCACATAGACTCCTTTGCAGCTTTCGGTTCAATATGACAGTCCCAACAATAAGGCTTGACACTTGCGTATGTATGGCAGCTGTCACAGAAATCTTTTTTGTTGGAATGACACTTCATGCAGGTATTCTGCAGACTGATATCATATTTTTTGCCGTTCAACTTGCTGTCATATGTCCTCTGATCCTCCCTGACCGCTTTATCCCTCCAATAATTCAAAAACTGCATGTGAGAGGTCCTCATGAAATGCGTGTCTTCCACACACTTCTTGTCGGTGAGTTTCTGAATCTCAGGGGTATCCAGCTTGGGCTTGGGGGCAGGCACAGCCGAACCCATGCCATATAATATAGGAAAGGTAAAAAACAGCAGGAATATCGCCAATCCTACCAGAATCTTGTTTAGATCGTACATATCAACCCTCCATCAAATCGGCTATTTCTTCGCCGCGAAGATTGGTGGTGCGCTCGTTTTCTCCTTCCATAATCAGGGCATTGGCCACCAATTCACTGACACCGGCCACTCTGATGCCCGGGACCCAATAGTCCATGGATGCCGGCAATACAGCCCTGTCTATGGCGCATACATTGGCCAAGGTATTGACACCGTACTTATCCCTTACATACTTGACCGCATTCGCCCTGGGGAATCCACCGCGCATCCTCAATTCCATGTCTTCACTGGCATTCAGACCTGAACCGCTGCCGCAGCAGAAGGTCTGCTCGCGAATGGTATTTTCAGGCATCTCATAAAAATGATTGCACACATTCTTGATGACATAGCGAGGTTCCTCCAGCAACCCCATGGCCCTTGATGGGTTACAGGAATCGTGGAAGGTGACCTTCAAATAATCATTTCTGCTCTTATCCAGCTTCAGCTTATTGTGTTTAATAAGATCCGCAGTAAACTCAGTGATATGCACCATCTTGGTACTCTTTGCATTCTCGAATTTCGTACCGGTGATGGGTGATACAGGCTCTTCCAAGAAGTCAGCAGGGCCGTTGAATGTGTCCATATATTGATGGATAACACGCCACATGTGACCGCACTCACCACCCAGTATCCACTTGACACCTAACCTCTTGGCCTCGGCATATATCTTATAATTCAAACGCTTGGCCATCTCCAATGAGGTGAAGAAACCGAAGTTTCCACTTTCAGAGGCATAGGTGCTCCATGTGTAATCCAGACCGATATGCTCAAAAAGCATAAGATAACCCATCAGCGTATATATACCTGGGTCTGCAAAGACATCGCCTGATGGCGTTACAAAGAGGATCTCCGCGCCCTTGCGGTTGAAGGTTGGATTGATACGAATACCTACATTGGCCTCTATATCATCCAGAAGAAACTCTATGTTGCCTTTATAAGTATGAGGCTGCAATCCTAAGTGGTTACCAATTCTATAGCAGTTGGAAACAGGTTCCTGTATCCAGTTGATATTCAGACCAAGCAGGTTCAAAAGCTCACGGCCGATAATGGTGATCTCGGCTGTGTCTATGCCGTACGGACAGAACAGGGAACAACGCCGACACTCCGTGCACTGAAAGAAATAATACCAGAGCTGCTTGATTACCTCCGGTGTAAGCTTGCGGCCGCCGGCCAGTCTGCCCAAAATCTGCCCTGCCTTGGTGAACTCGCCCCTGTAAACGGAGCGCAGAAGCTCTGCCCTGGCCACAGGCATGTTGCGGGGGTCGCCGGAACCAAGAAAGAAATGGCATTTGTCTGCACATGCGCCGCAGCGCACACAGATGTCCATGAATATCTTGAAGGAGCGATGCTTGTCGAGTCTCTCTCGCATGCCCTCAAGAAAGGTCTCTTTCCACCCCTCCGGCAGATTCCAGTCCTCGTTGGTAGGTGCCCACTCATGGGGATTGGGCATACCAACATCTATTATCTTCTGTGGTTTGGCGGGATGGCAAAACATGCCTGGCTTGATTTTAACAGGCTCTTCCAGCCAACCAGGCCCAGAAGGATTCAAATCTATTCTGAGCATCTCTTGTGGTTTAAGATTTTTAGCCATTGCTACTCCTTCTCCACCGGAATGCCGGCATCTTTCATAATATCTCTAAATTCATTTTCATAAGCTTCATAGGTATGCACCTTGACTGGATAATTCCAGGGGTTCACATGCCTGACCATACGATTGTTGTTGGCAAGGTTACGCGTGGGGCTCAGAAATACACCGCCGAAGTGCATGAGCTTGCTGAAGGGGAAGTAAGCCAATAAGGTGCTCACAAATGCCACATGGACAAAAAAGATAGCGCCTATTCCATCCGGTAAAGTGGGATGGAATGTGGCCAGCCCCACCAAAATGCTCTTGATGCCGACAATATCCACCCGCACAAAGAAACGCATCAGAATACCTGTGACAGCGATGCCAAGTAGCAGAAATAACGGAAAATAGTCGGCCGGTAGTGAGAGAGAGCGCACCTTGGCATCTAAAAATCTTCTGCCCAACAGAAACAGAATCGCCAAGGTAAAGAATACATCCGTAAGATACAAAGGTGGAGCTCCCACCTGAAGGATACCATCAAGGTGATCGAATAACTGAACAAAACCCGGCACCGGCTCCATAAACAGCCTGAAGTGCCTTACAGCAATGACAAAAAACGACCAATGGAAAAGCAGGGCAAAGAGCCACAGCCACTTACTTGGGCCATAGACCAGATTACCACTCCTCAATTCGGCCTTCGTATTTCGGAAAAGCGACCGGAACAGAAAGACCTCGAAAAACATGCGGCCAAGCACTCCAGGCAAGGTGCTGGGATTGTCCAGCTTGGCTTGTTTGATCCAGGGCAGACTGAACTCTTGACCGGCAGTCGTAGGGATACGAAACGGCACCGGAGACTTGGCCCAGTACAATACCCTCCACACAAAACCCACGAGAAACGTGGCAAAGGCAGCGTATGGCAAAAGAATGCCCAACACATACTGCAGCCCTTTGACCTGGGCCCCAACCAAGGCCGCTACGGCAATGGCCAGAACCACACCAAGAGAGAATTGAATTCCCATTGCACACCTCTCAACTTATATTGTTCTTGTCCACCTGTCTGCCCAGGATACCTTTCTTGAGCAGATATGACGGACACATACCAACCTCTGCAAAAAACGGTCGCTGCATGAACTCGTTATATTTGATCTCCCACAATTTTTCCCTGCATTTCATGTAGGTGTCAAAGGCAATGAGTTGCAGTCTATCCACCAGACCCGAAAGCTCCATCAAGGCGCCTGGGGCATCTATATGTTTTTTATCGATGAGATGACCGATTGCTTCCTTCAGCAACAAAAAGACAGCCACAGCCCTGGACGGCATAAAGTCCTGCACAGCCCTGACATGCATCATATCATCTATAAAACCAACCAGTTCTTCGGGCGCCTTGCCGTTTTCAAGACCAGTCAGTATTCCCATCATACTGCTGCGAAAGGTCGAACCCACCGGATTGGCGAATTGATCCTGCTTGCTCTTCAGAAATTTGGCTGTCTCTTCCGGATAGGTCGCAACCACCAAATCATACCAATGATTGAAAATATCTTTTTTATGATTGCTTAATAATTCTTTCCAGTCCATTGCAATGACCTATGTACAAGACTTGTAATTTCTGAACAGACATTCAGTTTTGTCATGTATAAACTCGATACAAAAACATGTCAAGCCCTAAAATCACACTTTGTCCCTCACAATCTTTCGATCAGGCAGTTCAAGCCCGGTGCTCCTGCCACACCAATGCGTCTGAGTAGGCACACTCCACGGCTGTAAGCCAATAGCCATCTCCGGCATCAGGCGAACTCAATTTCATTCGCAGGGACTGACTGACACCATGGGACCCTTCGACCAAATTATAAAATCGGGAATCTATACCAAAAAAACCGTCCACCATGTGTGCGGTAACATGAAACAGTTTGGAGACATAACCTGTGGGGAGCCCCCTGAGATCATCCATGTTGTGAAAGCCTTCAGCCGCCAATTCCTGAATGAGCGTCTTCAGAAAAGTTTCA
Source organism: Deltaproteobacteria bacterium (assembly GCA_028695735.1). GTDB lineage: Bacteria > Desulfobacterota > Dissulfuribacteria > Dissulfuribacterales > DYLC01 > JAQVIJ01. The sequence continues at coordinate 170,177 of JAQVIJ010000001.1, forward strand.
TTTTCCTGCACCAACCCCTGCAATCTTTCAAAAAAATCAGGGTGATTATGGGGAATGGACCGCTCTTCCAAAAGCTGAATGCGTTCATAAGACACAAGGGTATAACCCGTCAAAAAACGAGATACCTGTTCATAACAACTCTGTAGAGTGTCGCCCTTTACCAGAAAATCATGATAAAAAAGCCCAGGGATACCAGCCACTTATGCCACCTGAAAGGTTCTTATACAGTACGCCACCCTGTCTATCACCCAATCCGGCGTGGATGCCCCGCCTGTGATACCGATACGGCTAAAACCTGCGAACATATCTCTATCCAGATCGTTTTCAGTCTCTATGGCAATGACAGGACGACCTTCCTCCTTGACAATCTCCACAAGCCGTCGCGTATTGGCGCTGTTTTGTCCACCCACCACCACCACTGCATCCACCTCTGCGGCGATGCGCCTTGTCTCCGACTGCCGCAGATGCGTGGAGTCACATATGGTATGGAATACGCGGCCATTTGAATTTCGGGCCAGGATATCCCTTGCCATGGCCTCATATCGCGACTCGTCCTGCGTAGTCTGGGCCAACACTATGTATTTCCGACCCTCCGGAAGGCATGGTAGATGTCTTTCGTTCTCATAATCAGAGACCAGACATCCCATTTCTCCTGCATAACCCATAATACCCTTGACTTCAGGATGCCCCCTGTCACCCAGCAGAACGCACAGATATCCCTTGGATGCAAAGTGTTTGGCCAGCATCTGCACCTTTACCACCTTTGGACATGTGGCATCCACCACTTGAAAACCTGCTGCTAAAAGCATGGCCCTTTCCTGAGGCGGCACGCCGTGGGCCCGAATGATAACGATGCCGGAGCCTCTTTCAGGTATGCTTTGCAGTATGCCCACCCCTCTGGAAGCCAATAATTCTATTGCTGAGGGGTTATGAATCAACGGCCCATAGGTATAAACCCGACCTTGTGCCCTATCAGCCATGGCCAGAGTGATCTCCATTGCCCTTTTCACCCCCATGCAAAACCCTGCAACACGGGCCAATTCTATCTCCATATACGCTGCTCCCTGTATTTATGGACAGATTTCACAAAATACATATCTCAAGCGCAAAATCCATGTTAAATTAAAAAATCATAGAGATGTGAGGATTACAAAATGTCTTTTTCTACACCTCGAATCACCATAGTAGCCACGCGCGGTGGCTCTGGCAAGACTCTTCTCTCCCTGGGTATCGCAAGGTGCCTGGCGAATAAAGGGATGAAAGTGATCCCTTTCAAAAAAGGGCCTGATTACATCGATGCAGCCTGGCTGGCAAAGGCAGCTGGACAGCCTTGCTACAATCTCGACCCATACCTCATGAGCAGCGAGACAATCCTCAACTCCTTCTGCATGAGGGGGCAAAACGGTTCTTTCTGCCTTGTGGAAGGAAACAGAGGGCTTTTTGACGGAGTGGACGAACAGGGCAGCCGAAGCTCCGCAGAACTGGCGAAACTGCTCTCTTCACCGGTCATTCTGGTTATGGACGCCACCAAGGCCACGCGGACCATGGCCGCCCTCGCACTTGGATGTAAAATCTTTGATCCGGACCTGAACATAGCCGGTATTGTACTGAACAATATCGCAAACACGCGGCACAAAAGGCTGATTACCACCACCATAGAACAGGCCACTGGCATTCCTGTACTCGGTGCCGTTCACCGCCTCAAGGAAGACCCTATGCCAATGCGCCATCTGGGCATAACCCCTTACAATGAATACGAAAATGCAGAAAAAAATCTGGAATGCATAGCGGCCCTTATAAATGAACAGGTGAACATGGAAGCCATTCTAAAAACAGCGGCATCAGCACCGGCCATAGAATGCGCGGCTGCATCGCAGCCACCACTGCACACGCCTGTAAAAGACCATCTGCAAATCGGCATATTACGGGACGCAGCCTTTCAATTTTATTACCCTGAGAACCTGGAGGCCCTGGAAAAAGGAGGGGCAGAGCTGGTCTTCATAGATGCCATTTCCCAGCAGACCTTGCCGCCGCTCCATGCACTCTACATCGGCGGAGGATTTCCGGAGACTCAGGCCGTAAGGCTCTCGCAAAATCTGTCCCTTATGCAACAATTGAGCGCAGCCATCGAAAACGGGCTGCCCGTATATGCAGAGTGCGGTGGTTTGATGTATCTGGGCAGACACATACACTGGAAGGGCATGAAACACCTGATGCTTCAGGTGATCGACTGGGATTTTATACTCCAGGATACACCCGTAGGACATGGCTACTGCACTCTGGAGATCATGCAGGACACCCCATTTTACAAGGCAGGCACCCTGCTCAAGGGACATGAGTTTCACTATTCACGGCCTGTTCCATTGGATGGGCGAAATTCGGGGAGTCTCAGTGCCAGGGTCGTGCGCGGGCATGGCTTCGACGGCAAATCGGACGGCTTGTGCTACAAAAACATCTTCGGCACATATCTGCATATCCACGCCTTGAGCCATAGTGAATGGGCACTGGGTCTGCTTCAAAAGGCCTCGGATTTTGCGGAACAAACCCGATACTTATAGTAAAATACACACAGTCTAAAAATTTATAGGGCAAAAGCCCATAATATCAGACATAATATGCTGTTTCAAAAGGTTTTCCTGAAAATAATCCAAAAATACAGAAAATTATCGCCCGCCGTTTTTTTTAGTTGACAAGCCCCAACTGTTCGGTCTATATGAAGAACATTGAATAGCCTAAAGGCAAAAAACAACAAGGAGGAAAATATGTTCCAGATCACCATTGATTACGACAAATGTCAGGGCGATGAAGAGTGCGTAAACGCCTGCCCAGCTCAGGTCTATGACTTTGAAGACGGCAAGCCCGTACCAACCAGGCAGGATGACTGCCTTGGGTGCGAAACCTGTGTAGAGGTCTGCCCTGTGGGAGCCATCACAGTGGAAGAGGTCTAATGGTGCCACACAAGACGACTGTGTGTCTGACACCAGCCATGCCGACATAAAGATTGGCACAAGGGAGCCTTGGAAAAATTAGAATCAAGGCCAATTTTTCAAGGCTCCCATAAACATTTTGCCCTTATGCGATGAACATAAGGGCAAAATCATCATGGCATAATCCCTTCCACGCACCCCTTTCCAAGACCAGGCTCCTGCGACAAAATTACGCGGGCCTTTTCAATATCCCTTCCGATTTGCATCCTCAACGCATCTACACTGTCGAATTTTCGCTCGTCACGCAGTTTTTCCACCAGATTCACCTTGATCTGTTTGCCATATAACTCACCGTCGAAATCCAGGAGATGCACCTCTGCAAGCACGGTCTGGCCATTGAATGTGGGATTTGTACCTATATTTAACACCCCCCAAAAACAGCTGGACAGGCAGATCACCTGTACGGCATAAACCCCTGAAGCAGGGCTTAAGTAATCCTCTTCCAGATGCAGATTGGCAGTGGGATAACCTAAAAGCCTTCCACCACGCCTTTGACCATGTCTGACTTCGCCCCGAATCTGATAGTATCTGCCCAGAAGGTCATAAACCAGACGCATCTCGCCCCTGGCGACCAGTTCCCTCACCTTTGTGCTGCTGACCACCATATGATGCACCAGAACCGGCTCTACCACATGCACACTGAAACCATACTCCGCACCCTTTTGCTCAAGAAACGGGATATCCCCCTGTCTGCCCTTACCAAATGCATAATCATAGCCTACGACCAAGTGCTTGACTCCGATTTTTTCACACAGGACATGTCTCACAAAGTCCTCCGCCGTGGTGTCGGCAAGCTCCTTGTTGAAGGGCAATATGATGAGATGCCCTATACCTGCACGCTGAATCATCTCTATTTTATGCTCCAGGGTGGAGATGCGCTTAAGCCCCCTCTCAGGCCGCAAAAAAACCATGGGGTGGGGTTCAAATGTCAGGGCCAGCTTGTCTCCGTCTCCGGCCACCTCCACCACCTTCTGAAAAAGCGCCTGATGCCCCAGATGCACGCCATCGAAATTGCCTATTACCAGCGCCGGCTCATGAAATGGCTTGCATATTTCGTGCAACCCGTTATATATCTGCATTTTCCTTCCTTCGACAAACAAAAGATGGTAAAAATAAGGGTTCCAACAAGAACCTCCAGAAAATTTACATCAACGGCTTGACAATGACAAGGCAATACAATTAAAATAGCTGATTACCGTTGCCGAAGTGGCGGAATTGGTAGACGCGCTAGGTTCAGGGTCTAGTGAATGCAAATTCGTGGGAGTTCGAGCCTCCCCTTCGGCACCACCTTTAATTTTTATTCTCCACAGGAGCAACAAATGGAATCAACCACCACTTCTACAAATAACGAGATCTTTTTTAATGGTGTGCCTTGCCAGGAGATCATCGACAAATGCGAAGGATGCGGCCGTATCATAGTCCAGGCCGAGAAAAAATTATGTTCAGTCTATCCGATGCCCGCAGCCAAGTGGCGTAAAGGCCTGTGTAACTTTGCAACCCATGTAAAGCTGGAAGTTCCAAAAGACGAAAAGGGCAAAAAGGTCAACCCGCTCAAGGCAGCCAAGAGGGCGGCAAGGGGCGGATAGTTAAAGATAACTTTTATCTATTCTATGCCCGCAGCCGTTTCCTTTACAGGGTGCCATGCCCCATCCTTCCGCTCTGCAATGACATTCGTATCAAAAACAGCCTTTCTATGGGCCCCTTTTCTAAAACCGAACCTTCCAGTAGCGCCAGTAAAGGTGCGCTGTGAACCCTCGAGGGTCTCAAGAAACCATTGCCTTTCCTTCTCCGTGCCCCACTTATTGGACGGCAGACTGCATTCTTGATGCAGGGCCTCTGCAACCAACCATAAGGCATCCCAAAGGATGGCACTGTAAGTCAAGTGCCTGACATCGTCATTACCATCTTCCTCCATTGCCAGAGAGAACCTCATGACCGCCATGGCGCAGGGGTGTTCTGAAGGCAACTCCCCTCCCAATACCGCCGGTGGCAAGGATGCCATGAGCCTAAAACGGCCTTCGTACCTATTAACCACATCCTTCTCCAGGGCCGCGGCTGGAATAAACAAAATGGATTTAATCTGTGCACCCTCGGGCAGGGCCGGAAACAGGGCATGAGGCGGTAAAAGGCTCACCACAGCGGACTTTTGCAGGTCTCCCTGTTTTTTGATCACTTTCGCCTCAAATCCACGAATAGCCTTATAAACCGGCGAGATGTAAGCAGCGCCATCTGTTTCACTGGAGGCCTCCTGTTTTTTGATGCCAGGTTGGTCAAATGCAGGGGCAAAGAAAAACAGGATGTTCTTCATTCCTGTCTCTGTGGCATAGGCCCGCAACAATACCTCTGTCTCATGATCTTCAGGTGTATCCTGCAACAGGACCAAAACCCGTTCCAGATTCGGCCCCATGGCCTTTAAAAAGGCCTTAAACTCCTCAAAGGTATTGGATGCCAGCTGAAACGACCAGTTGTCAGCAGGGGCTGTCCCTGTCTTGTAGGTCAGGGAGGGGCTGTCAGTCAAAAATACAGGCACAGAAGCGGATGCAGCATAATTCGACAAAGATTGCACGAATCTGGAATCAAAAGGCCCTATCAACAGAGTGACTCCGTTCTTTTCGGTAAGGGTCTTGGCCTCATTCAAAACCACCTGTAACTCCGGTTGGACACAGCGCAGAATCGGTGTAATTCGGCACTTTTTACAGGATTCCATGGCGCACACGCTGGAAACGGCCTGTTCCAGGGTCTTTTGAAGCAAAGGGCATAGCTGGTCATCCTGACTGGATACGATCACACCCACCTGCATCTCTCCTCTGCCGTCATCCTTGGCGACAAGTCCCATTATATCCGCCAGATCACGCTCAGCATCTGCATTGAATGCTGCGACAAACAACACACAAAAAATCGTAAGTAAAAAAGGCCTAATTTTCACTGACAGCCTCCTTGAAACACAAAGGGCGCTGTAAAAGCGCCCATTTTATGAAATCCCTTGAAATCACCACTCCCTTATTTGAATTTGGCCAGTTCTTTTTGTGCCACAGGGGCCTGTTCGCTTTTCGGATATTGTTTCAGCAACTTCTCATAGAGGATCTTTGCGCTCTGCTTGTCCCCTAACTTTTCAAAGGACATGGCCTGTTTCAGAAGTGCCGCAGGTGCCTTGTTACTTTTGGAAAATTTGCTTATGACCTTCTGATATTCCAAAATGGCCTCCTCATAACGCCCCATTCCGAATTCACAATCCCCCAGCCAGAAATAGGCACTGTCCAGCTTGTCTCCGTTGGGGTTCTTGTCGATATAGACCTGAAAAGACTTTTTGGCCTCCTTGAAATCCTTTTGCTTGTACAACTCCACACCACGGTCATAGGGATTGACCTCTTTCACTGGAGCAGGGGCAGGGGGTGCCACCACAGGTGCACCGGTCTGTACCGGCGCAGTTACTTTACGGCCATCATCCGGTATCTCCGGACCAACTGGTGCCATGGCCTCGTTCATCATTTTGTTACGCTCGTTGATCTTGTCTATCTGTTCCTTGACCTCGCTGGCAAAACGCATGACCTCCTGTTTATCCTGCTTGTTTCTATACTCGATCTGCTCTATCAAACCATTCAAACGCAGTATCTCCGCCTCCACCTGCTCCACCCTGTTATATAAATCTGCCTGGCCGCTTTTAAGGGTCATAGCCTGCTCGCCCTGCATGGCATTGATCTTCTTGTTCAATGAGGCGTTCTCCAGCACAAGACCGTCGATTCTGCGTTCAAGCATGGCCACCTTATCCTGCGGCGCACAATTGGCCAGAAAAACCGGCAGGCAAATACCGATGACACCCAGTAGTTTTTTGTTTAAGATGAGGGACATGGACATACTCCTATTACTTAAAATTTAACCACTCCAAACATTGATAATTTCATGGGTTCCTTGGAAAATAAACCATTACCGTCTTGTATCACATATCATACTGCATTTAGCGCAAAATACCAGATAGGGAGCCTTGAAAAATTGGAATTCTCGTCCAAAAACAAGGCACCCGATAGTTGAATCATCTACTTGCATTGGGGCCCCAGGTCACATGACTCACCTCGCCATGCACCTGCGTCAGTAATCTCTGATTTGAACCATTGGAGTGCATCACAAACAAGGCCTTTCTACCCAAACGGCTGGAGATGAAGAGTATCTGGCGGCCGTCAGGCGACCACACAGGCGCCTCGTTATTGGCACCATCCGTGAGAAAAGTGGGGTCTCCACCCTCAGGGGAGATGGTGCAGATCTGAAAATGCCCGTTGGTCCTCGTGGTGTAAGTAATCAGATTGCCCTTTGGAGACCACTGGGGATCGGTATTGTATGAGCCGGAATAGGTCAGCCTTCTCACAGAACGGCTGGCCATATCCAACACATAGATATTGGGAGAGCCGCCTCTATCCGACACAAAGGCCAGCTTGGTGCCATCAGGAGACCAGGTGGGCGAGACATCCATGCCAGGCCCATGGGTCAATTTTTCCAAGACATTCCCTGCAGTATCAATGAGATAGATACATGGACTGCCGTCTTTGCTGAGGGATACCGCTATTCTCCGTCCATCCGGATGCCAAGCAGGCGAGATATTCAGGCCGGGATGGGCACTGATCTGACGGGCATTGTCCACCCCAAGGTCCTTCAGGTACAACTGGGGCTTGCCGTGCCGGTATGAGGTATAGACCAATTGTCTGCCATTGGGAGAGATGCGCGGGGAGATGGCCAGAGAGCGCTCAGCGGTCTCCCTTCGAATGCCGGAACCATCGAAATCAGCGGAATATATGTCCTTGAAACGACCCTCTGTCACAGAAAAGGCAATCTTGGACAGGCTCAGGCCATGCTCTCCTGTGAGATAAAAGACGATTTCATCACAGAATTGGTGGGCTACCCCCCTGAAATCCGCTGTCTGAGTCTTGTATTGCCGGCTCAAGACCACGCTGTCAGTCCCCACATCCAAAAGCTGGTAATCCACCACCATATTCTGGCCGCTTACATAGACACCACCCTTGGCCACATAATCCAACCCAAAGGAGCGCCAGTTGGCATCAGGTCTGCCGCCGTACTCCCTCTGGTCCAACACAGCAAAAAATCCATGAAAATTCAGGTCATTGGATAACACATCGGATATCTTGCGGCCCAGGGACTCGGCTTCAAATCCAGCCGGCATGGCAGTGAGAGGCGGGGCTGCAATGGGGATCTTGCGCAGACCAGGGGACGTAATGTCCACATATATCTTTGCATTTCCCGCAGTAGTCAAGATTAACGTGCTCACCAACAACAAAAAACTCAAAAAAAATCTATTCATCACAACACCTCTTTTTACTTTACTCAATTCTATACTCAAGACAGACACGAGCCTGCCTCATAGTCTCAGTTAATTTCAGCCATCGGAAACACTGCATATTCATCACCTGGTTACACCCTTTGGCGTAAACTTGAGTTCAATCCCCTCCAAGGCATCCTTGACCAAGGCATCCGGCGGCACAGGAAGGGGATTGGCCGCCTGCACGGCCTTGAGAGCGGTCTGGTCAAACAAGGAATTTTTGGAACGCTCTATCAATCTGACATCCTTTATGGAACCATCCCGAGTGATCTTTACCTCCACTATACAAAAGAGGCCGCCTTTTTGTTGCAAATCGTCAGGCAGTGCCCAGCGTCTCTGCACAGCCTCTGCAATGGCACCCACATAGGCAGACAGCACATCCGCTCCCCGAGACACAAACCCTGTCTGCCCACGGCTCTGGGCCTCACCCATCTGACCGGAACGGGCGCCCGCCTTGGCCTCAAGGGCGGCCAGTTTGGCCTGCAAGGCCTTTTCAGACAACTGTCCCTCCATTGCCCCGATCTTGTCCAGGACCTGCTTCTCCTTGGCCGCACTTTCGATCTGTTTCAGTTTGTTTTCAAGCTGACGTTCCTGTGCTACCTTCTGCTGTATCTTCTCTATCTCCTTTGCCACATCCTTTGGAGGCACCTCTGGTTTAGGCTCGGGCTTGGGCTCTGGTTTGGGCTCTGGTTTGGGCTCCGGCTTGGGTGGTTCGGGCTTCTTCGGCTCAGGCTTGGGGGCCAAAGACACCTCTTCTTTGGGCGCAGGTTTTGGCGGTTCCGGTTTGGGCTCTGGTTTGGGTTCGGGCTTGGGAGCAGGCTTGGGTGGCTCCGGCTTGGGTGGTTCGGGCTTGGGTGGTTCGGGCTTGGGCTCGGGTTTTGGTGGAGGTGGAGGGCTGACCTCTTTTTTGGGCTCAGGTTTAGGCGTGACAGGCTGTTCCGCAGGCCTTTCCTTTACAGCCCCGCCCTCCTCTGATTTCTGCTCCAGGGGTTGACCCTTTTGTGCCTGGGGCAGGGATGCCACATCAAAAAGGGTCACATTCTGCACCATGGGCACGGTAAGCGTCCGCTTCCAGAAAAAATTCACAGCCACCGATATGACCACGATAAAAACATGAATGAAGATGGCGCTGGCTAAGGCCAGATACCAACCCTCATCTCTCTGTCCGAACGCCCTTCGCGTCATAACGCTCCCTTTTTAGATGTTCCGTGGGATCCGTGACCAGACCCAAATCCTGAATGCCTGCGGTACGCACAGCGGCCACCACAGCGGCCACCAGCCCATATGCCACATCCTTATCTGCCCGCAACAAGACCTGTGAGGTCTCGCCCCTGGCCTTCATCTGGGAAAGTCTCTGGACAAGGCCGGCCTCATTCACCATATCCTTGTTCAAATATATCTGGCCTGCGGCATTCAATGTAATCACCACAGGGTCCTGTTTTTGAGGCAGGGGCTTGGCTGTGGCATTGGGCAGCTTGACATCCAGTCCGGCTGTCATCATGGGCGCCGTGACCATAAATATAATGAGCAGAACCAACATGACATCCACCAAGGGGGTCACGTTGATCTCCGACATATAGGAACCTCTCTTGGAGGGAGACGACATACCCATGGCTATTCGTCTCCGGATTGACCCTGGCTGCCGGCACGGGAGGTGCGGGGCAAGAGCCTTCTCTCCACCAGATTGATAAAATCGCCAGCAAACCCCTGTAGCTTGCCTTCAAGCCTGGAGAGCTGGCTCATGAACATGTTAAAGGCGATGACAGCAGGTATGGCGGCTGCAAGGCCTGTGGCCGTGGCCACCAATGCCTCGGAGATACCAGGGGCTACTGTGGCCAGATTGGCCGAGCCTTGAGCACCTATATCATGAAAGCTGCGCATGATCCCCCAAACCGTGCCGAATAGACCTATGAAAGGCCCTGCATTGCCGATGGTAGCCAAAATTGGCAGGGCGAATTCCAGATTGGTCAATTCTTCCTTTATCCCCTTTTGCAGACTTCGCTCCAGGGAATCTATCCAGATCTTGTGGCTCAGATTGATCCCCAGATTCTTGGCCGTATCCTGTAGATTCTTAAGCTCCTCATAACCTGCCAAAAACACTCCGGCCATGGGCGCAGCCAGCATCTTTCTGGCCTTGGTCTGTATCTGAGGCAGGCTGTCAGTACCCCAAAATATGTCTTCAAACTCCTCATTCGCCCTGTTTAACTGCCTAAAACGCCTGATCTTGGCAAAGATAATGGTCCAGCACAGAAGTGAGCAGAGGATCAGGGAGATCAGAACCCCCTGTACCACCGGACCGGAACCGAGCACCATACTCCAAATACTTGCTGTTGCCTCCACTTGCATATACCGTTACCTTCTCAAATCAAAATATGTGCAGAAGAACCGGGCCAAAGTCCCAGCTCTCTACCCAGATTCACCAGATATTCTACTGCCTTTCTGCCGTCTTGACCCAAATCCACTGTCCATGAAGTCACATAGAGCGCAATATGCTGTTTCATGACATTCACATCCATCTCCTGGGCATGTTGCCTCACAAAGGCCATGGGCTCCTCTCTGTGAGACCGGGCATACAAAACACTGATTTTAAGCGTCTCGTTTAGGTCCTGCAAGACACTCTCCGCCAGATGCCTTTTAGCCACTATTCCACCCAGTGGTATGGGCAAGCCTGTCTGCCTTTCCCACCACTCACCCAGGTCCACCACACACTGAAGCCCATAAAGACCATAGGTAAATCGCGTCTCATGGATTATGACCCCTGCATCCACTTGGCCTTGAGAAACAGCCTCGACTATTCGGTCAAAGGGCATACTCACGGTGTTCACTCCTCCGTTCATATACAGCCTCAAAAGCAGGGCCGCAGTGGTGTGCTCGCCTGGAATTGCAACCCTTAAACCCCTCAAGTCCTCAACTGTCAAGGGTTTTTTTGCCACTATCAAAGGACCGCACTCCCTGCCCAGCGCACTTCCTGAAGGCAACAGCACATAGTCCTTCAAGATATGGCCCAAGACACCAAAAGAGACCTTGGTCATTGCCAAACGGCCTTGAAGCGCCCATTGATTCAGACACTCCACATCAGCCATGTGCGGCTCTATGGCAAAAGGCATGGGAATTTTATTGTGTAACATGGCATAGAAGCTGAAAGTATCGTTGGGACAAGGGGAAAGCCCAAAGGAAATGACCTTATTCATGTACGATAACCACCTGCAACTCAATAGGAACATGGGCACGGAATCGCCGTAACACTATTCGAATATAGTTATTTATCGGCTGAAACTGCATGTCAGTGGCTACGCAGCTTTTCCACGATGCCCCCTGTCACATACTGATGCAAAATGTTGGCAATAAGTGTTTGATATGATATCCCCGTAGCAGCCGCCTTCTCGCGAAGGGCCTTAAGGTCCTCTGGCGGCAGGGCAATGCTGACCAATCCCATTGATTCAAAGATGGAAGTGGCATAAGATTGATATTGACGCAATTTCTCTTGCAATCTGGTAACGGACTGCCATTCATCCCGCTCATAGGATTCCAGCAATTCCTGCTCTCCTGGTTCTAATTTCAAGTTGTGGTTCATTTCGTTCATCTCCCCAGATATTTTTTTGTCGCCTTGCGACTCGGAATGATTGTCTTCAAAAAGATCTCCTCCTCTGACTCCAGGAATGGGACAAGCCACGCATAATCATGGATTTTGACGATAAAAATACGTTGCCCCTTATATTTTTCCACATGTGGATGCTCAACGATATCGAGCAAATCGCCAGTTGCAATGTGCAGAATTACCTCTTCAAACGACACACCCCGCTCAGCCTTAAGCAGTTTATTCTTTTCTTCATTCCAGGCGTAAATTTTCATTATGTATCATAATCTTGGGAATATATTTTTCAAATATACCCCCTTTAGCCTTAAAGAAATGACCTTATTCATGTAAAATAGCCCAGTTGCGACTAAAATTCATGAGAAATGCACCCAATACCTTCAGGCTGGACTGAATCTGCCAGTTGGACCTGTCACAATCACCTGCCAGATTGCTGACAGCCCTCACCTCCAAAAGCGGAATGCCATAGAGTTCGCAGACCTGAGCTGCGGCCGCCCCCTCCATATTTTCCAAGGCGACTCGCCAGCGTGCTGCAATCAACTTAGCCCGCTCCATACTGCAAGAGACTCCACAAACAGTGGCCATATCCACCAGCTTTGCCTCACCCTTTGCTATGATTTCCTGAATACAACTGGACAACGAGGCATTCCAAGCCTTGAAGAGTTCAAAACGCAGACAATTGGCATCCTCAATGGGCTCCACATTCATTCCCTTACACCTGCCCATATCTGCATAGACCTCGCTTTGAGCCACACATACATCGCCTACCCCTACTCCCATGCCTTCATAGGCACCTGCCAGGCCTGCAAGCACCACCATGTGATATCGACGCCGCAAAAGGACCTGAGTGAGGAAGATGGCCGTAGAAACAGGACCAAAACCACAGACGCTGACCTCAAGGCCATGCAGCGAATGGTCTGATGAAAGCCCCATGCCATGCAGCTCCAAATGAGTTGGAGTGACCAGGAGGATATTTTTGCGAGGTGACATCAATTTTTTGCTGTCAGACCCACCATGGAACGAATCTTGAGCCGCAGACCCTGCAGGCGGATGAAGCCCTCTGCATCGGCCTGGCGATAGACATCATCCTCCTCAAAGGTGGCAAATTCCGGTCTGTAAAGGGAATTGACCGCCTTTCTGCCCACCACCATACAGCTACCCTTGTAAAGCTTCAGGCGCACCACACCTGCGACATTTACCTGCGTATCATCCACTAATCTTTGAAGCATCTGCCGTTCAGGTGAAAACCAGAAACCATAATAAACCAACTCAGCGTAGCGCGGGACCAGACTGTCTCGAATGTGCATGACCTCTCTATCCAGAGTAATGGACTCCAGGGCGATATGGGCCTCCCGCAACAGGGTGCCGCCAGGCGTCTCATAGACACCCCTGGACTTCATGCCCACAAAACGGTTTTCCACTATATCCCTGCGGCCTATGCCGTGTTTGGCCCCCAGGCCGTTCAGACACGCCAAGAGGCTGGCAGGGGACATGCGCTCACCGTTTACAGCCACCAGATCGCCCTGTTCAAACTCCAGCTCCACATATTCAGGACTGTCAGGCGCGGCCTCAGGGGAGCTGGTCCATACGAACATGTCCGCAGGCGGCTCAAACCACGGGTCCTCCAGAATACCGCCTTCATAGCTGATGTGTAGCAGGTTGGCATCCATGCTATATGGTCTTTTTTGCGTGACCGGCACAGGTATGCCGTGTGTCTTGGCAAAATCCATGAGTTTTTGACGGGAATTGAGGTCCCATATGCGCCAGGGGGCTATGATGTGCAGATGGGGATTTAAGGCCATGTAGGTCAGTTCAAAACGCACCTGGTCATTTCCCTTGCCGGTGGCGCCATGGCTTACGGCATTGGCGCCGAACTCCCTGGCCACAGCCACCTGTTCCTTGGCGATCACCGGCCTGGCAATGGAGGTACCCAGGAGATAGGCACTTTCATAGATGGCATTGGCCCTGAACATGGGAAACACAAAGTCTCGAACAAACTCCTCTTTCAGGTCTCGAATGACCACATCAGAGGCCCCTGTTGCCAAGGCCTTCTGACGCACTGCGTTCCAATCCTCCTGCTGTCCGATGTCGGCTGAATAGGCCACCACAGGGCAGTCGTAGTTCTCTTGCAGCCATTTTAGGATTACAGAGGTATCCAGGCCGCCGGAATAGGCAAGGACTATTTTTTGAACGTCTTTTGTTTTCATATTCATGATTTCTTTTCACAACTCCTTCTGTCAATCAGATAATTACTGCCGGGCATGGATTTGACCTTCTTTTTCAGTTGCGCAGCCACGGCAGCCACTTCGCCATAGTGTTTATAGCGATTGGCCACACAGGGAATCACTGCGATGGAAAGGCTGGTGAGGGGAAAGGTCTGTTTGTTGCCCTGCCGGTCTTCGGATAAAAAACAGCCGTGTTCCAGGTCCTCTTCATCCAAAAAGAGGCGTATCAAGGCATCGAAATTCAGCAAAATCTTCTGGCACACCCGTTCCACGCACTCAGTCGGCGTCACAAACACGAAGTCATCGCCACCCACATGCCCTACAAAACCGCTGTGACCGGCTATCTCCTGCACGGTGTTCACCAATATGCGGGCCACCATGCGAATGACCTCGTCACCCCTGGAAAAACCATATCGATCGTTATATGGCTTGAAACTGTCTATGTCCACATAGGCCACGGCATTAGGCTCATTTCTGTCCAGAACCCCTTGAATATATTTCAAAATCGAGGAGTTTCCTGGCAGTTTGGTGAGCGGATTGTTGTCTCCCACTCGTTCCATGCGCTCCAGTGCCAATTCCACACGGGCTATCTTCTCCAGGACATTGGCATTGGAGAAGACCACATCATCCACGGCATAGACCTTCCAGTCCAGGGTGGTGAGATTACAGGCAGGTGGTACAGAGAGGATGATGGGCATCAGCGCCAGTTGCAGACTGGTCTTCATGGCCTGAATGACCATGCGGTCCAACTGATTCTCCAGGTCCTTTTGAACGATGAGCAGTTCCGGCGGGTCTGCCAGAATCAACTCCATGGCCTTGGACAGGTCTTCCTTGGCCATACATCTATGGCCCCTAGCCTCCACCAATGAAAGCTCTTCCGTTGTGAAAAAGGGCTCTGTGGCGATTATTGCGATGTCGGCCAAGACAAACCCCGTCAACCCAGATTCTGCATCTCAGCAGAAAAATCCTGTAATTCTATAAGTTTTTCATCCAATTCCACAAGCAGTTCCTTCATTTCACTCTTGGAGAGCTTGATGCGCTTCCATGCGTCCTGATTCAGGGGAGGCACCCACATGTCACCTCCAAAGCCGAAACCCACAGCCCTGACCAGAATATCCGAAAAGTGCAAAATGGCCGTAACATCCTTGTGATCAGGCGCCTCCTCAGGCCTGTGATGCCAGGTGATGGGCAAGACAAGCCGGTCCGGCAGGTTCCACTGATGCACCAGCCAGCCGCCGATCTCCGAATGGGAGACACCAAGCAGTTCCTCTTCCGCCTCCCGCATGGAGATGCCCTTCTGTTCCACCAGGGCCAGCAGGGCATCGTATTCGGACGGCAGTTCTGCCCTCACCACCACCTTGCCCAGGTCATGCAGCAGGGCCGCTGTGGAGACCTCTTCTGGATTCTTAAGCCCCTTCTTCTTGGCTATGAGGCTTGCTATGGTGGCGCATCCCAGGGAATGCTC
Source organism: Deltaproteobacteria bacterium (assembly GCA_028695735.1). Classification (GTDB taxonomy): domain Bacteria; phylum Desulfobacterota; class Dissulfuribacteria; order Dissulfuribacterales; family DYLC01; genus JAQVIJ01. Next base: position 185,775 of record JAQVIJ010000001.1, read on the forward strand.
CCAGAGCCCCACATCAGAAGACTGCATCATCTCGAAGATGGAGGAGGTGACGATGAGGGTCTTGATGACGTTTATGCCCAAGAGCACGATGGCATTGGCAACGGTGCTGATCCGCTGGGGAAAACCATAAAAAGATGAGTTGACCATCTTCAAAAGCTTGCTGGTCAAAACCTGGTCCCGCTCGATGACATTGCCCAACTGATTGGCGGTGATGTCCTCATCCTCCACCATCTTGTTCAGCTTGGCGGCTATTGGAGGCAGAGTGGGCAGAGACTGTATATCTCTGAGTCTCCGCCGAATCTCCTGTCTTTTGGTCTCTTTGTCGTCAGTCATAACCGTTTGTTATTTCTGAATCTCCTGCTCGATCATATGTTCTGCGACAAGCTTCATCAGGGCGCGCAACACAGGATCGTCCTTCACCTTGCCGAAACGCTGTTCCAGCTCCACAATCCGCTGGGCCAAGGGCTTGTCGTCGGGCAGTTCCACTGGATGCCCCTCCACAACAATGGCATGCACATCCGACTTGTAAAGCTTGTCGAGAAGCCCCTGAGTCAACTCCAAGCCCGGCCCACACAAGACCTGACCATCAGGGGTCTTGACCTCCTTGGCCAGCTTCATGCCGGGTTTTGCTGCATTGAGGGGAATGCGCTGCATATCAAGGCTCCGGCCAGTTCTGAATGCCGCCTACGGCCTGTTCCAGGTTGTAGGCCGCCTTAAACATGTTGTCCTCCCTGAAGGCATCGGCCATGATCTGGACGCCTATGGGCAGGCCATTTCCATCAAACCCGCAGGGTATGGAGATGGCTGGAATGCCTGCCAAGTTCACTGGAATCGTAAAGATGTCGTTCAGATACATCTGAATGGGGTCGGCTGTCTTCTCACCGATCTTAAAGGCGGTGGTGGGGGCTACAGGCGTTATCAGCACATCACAGGCATTAAATGCATTGTCGAAATCCCTTTTGAACAAGGCCCTCACCTGAGAGGCCTTTTTATAGAAGGCATCGTAATAACCTGCCGACAGGGAATAGGAGCCGAGCATGATGCGGCGTTTTACCTCCGGGCCAAAGCCTGCCGAACGCGTCTTTTTGTACATCTCCAGCAGGTTGGCATATTCAGAGGCCCTGAAACCGTATTTGACGCCATCGTAGCGGGAGAGATTGGAGGAGGCCTCTGAGGTGGCAACGATGTAATAGGTGGCCACGGCATAGGGGGTGTGCGGCAGGCTGACCGGCACTATCTCACAACCCATGTCCTTCAGGGCGGCTATGGCCCTTTCCACCGCCTCTCGCACATCCCTTTGCACACCCTCTATGAAATACTCTTGAGGCAGTCCGCATCTCATGCCTTTAAGCCCCTTTTGCAGGCATTGTGTGTAGTCCATGTCCTTGCCCGCAACCGAGGTGGAATCCTTTGTGTCATGGCCTGCAATGGCATTCATTAGCAGGGCACAGTCCGTCACATCGCGAGTGAAAGGCCCCACCTGGTCAAGGGATGAGGCAAAGGCTATGAGCCCAAAACGGGAGACACGGCCATAGGTGGGCTTAAGACCCACCACACCACAATAAGAGGCGGGCTGGCGAATGGAACCGCCGGTATCCGAACCCAGTGAAGCCGCACAAAGACGCGCCGCCACAGCAGCAGAGGAACCTCCGCTGGAACCGCCAGGCACACGGCTCAAGTCCCAGGGGTTATGAGTGCAGTGAAAGGCGGAATTTTCAGTGGAGGAACCCATGGCGAACTCGTCCATATTGAGCTTGCCCAACATCACGGCGCCCTGGCCGTTCAGCCGCTCCACCACCGTGGCATTATAAGGCGGAACGAAATTTTCAAGCATGCGGGAGGCGCAGGTGGTTTTTACACCCTGAGTGCAGAGCAGGTCCTTGATGCCCAAGGGAATGCCTGTAAGAGGCGTCACCTGTTCACCGCTCTCAAAACGCCTCACCGCCTCTTGGGCCTGCTGAATGGCCAAATCGCCTGTAACAGTCAGATATGCCTTGACCTTGGCATCAACGGAGCTGATGCGCTCCAGATAGGCCTGAGTCACCTCCACAGGGCTTATGTCTCTGGCCCGATAGGCATCGTGCAGTTCCTTTATGGATAATCTGGTTAAATCAGACATTTATTTTCTCCAGGACATTATATGATTTTGGGTACCACAAATGCCCCGTCATCCTTTTGAGGGGCATTGGCAAGGGCATTTTCATTGGCAAGGGATGAAAGCATCTCATCCTGCCTAAAGACATTGGCTATGGCCAGTGGGTGGGACATGGGCTCAACGCCGTCAGTATTCACCTGCTGTAACTGGGCAACATACTCCAAAATGGCATTTAAGTGTCCTGTATATTGTTGCAATTCCTCTTCAGAAAAAGAAAGACGGGCTAAATGCGCCACATGTGCTGCCTCATCCGGAGTTATTCTCACGCAAGACCTCCTATTTATACTGCCTTAACGCTTCTCAAAAACTGTAAGATATTATTACTCATTCCAACAAAATTCAATAGAGAATAGGAGATGTAACCCACTAATGCCCTAAAACAACCTCTTTTGTTTTGGCCTTCTCCTCTGCCTTGAGCCCACCTCGGCTTTTGTCACCACATACGGCAGAATCCTTTCAAGGAATCTACTCGGGTTAGAAGGGGCCTGTTTTGAGTGACGATGCCTACACCAGCTCACATGAAGCCGCTCCTTGGCACGGGTCATGGCCACATAACAAAGCCTGGCCTCCTCCGCCTCGTCTGCGCTGAAAAGGGGCAAGACACCCTCCTCCATGCCCACCAGAAACACCACTGAAAACTCCAGGCCCTTGGCCGCATGAATGGAGAGCATGGACACAGCCTCTAAACCCACGGCCAGTGGCTCTCGCATGGCAGTGTCCAAAAAGGAGAGGTCTGTGGCCAGTTCCTGCAGCTCCTCCCAATTGGAGACGCCTTCAGCCAACTGCAAAAAGGCCGAAAGCCCCGGGGAAGGCGCCTGCAACCCCAATCTTTTTAAGACCTGGCCCAGATATGTCTGCACATTGGCGCATTCCTCAAACTCCTGCCGAGTAAGCCCTTTTAAGAGCAGTTGCAGGTCTTGTGACACGGCCTTGGGCTGCACACGGGCACAGGGAATGCCATTTTCATTCAATCTCCGCCATATCTCGTCACTCACACTGTGCGTGCGATAGAGCACGGCCACCTCCGCCAGACTGCCAACGGACATGGCATTCTCCGTGCGCTCCATGGAAAATCCGCCTGCCAGGGCCTCGATCTCCTGGGCCACCCAGTCCGCTTCCTGATATGCATTATCAAAGACTCGAAGCTCTATGGCCCTTCCCTGCCCCCTGGCCGAGATTAAAGTTGCCTCCTGACTTGGGCACACCACCGCCTGGGCGGCATTTAAAAAGACCTGAGGACAGCGATAGACCTCCTGTAGGCTGACACATTCAGCACCCTCAAGGTCCTGTAAAAATAGCTGCATAAAGGCAGGAGAGGCCCCTCTAAAGCCATAGATGGCCTGATTGGCATCGCCTATTGCGGTGATATTGGCCCCTGCCAGGGCCATCTGCCGCAACAGTTCATACTGCACGGCATTTACATCCTGAAACTCGTCCACCAGCACATGAAATGTACGGCCTGCAAAAAAGTCCCTACCCGCCGAGGTCTGCAGGACATTTAATGCCTCCAGCAGCAGATGGTCGTAGTCCCACAGCCCTTCTCGTTGTAAATACTCCTGATATGCGAAAAAGAGCTGCTTCAACTCACAGGTATTCAAGGCAACAGGCCAGAACTGCCGTGCCTCAGAAAGCAGGCCATACCAATTGCGGCCCTTGGCAAGCCCCAACTCCCAGGCAATCCTGTTACAGATTTCAGCGGCCTCCTGTTCCTGTAGCAGCCTAAAGGGCATAGAAGTTGAATTGAAAACAGACTGCCAATCCCTCAAAAAATCATAGGCCCAGGCATGAAAGGTATGACAAGAGACGGGCACGGAACATGCGGCCTTTATACGGTTGACCAACTCCTGGGCTGCATGCCGAGTAAAGGTGATGGCCAAAATGGCATCATGAGGCAGGTTCCTGGCAGTCAACAGGTGCACGATCCTGCTCACCAGCACACGAGTCTTGCCTGTGCCAGGCCCGGCCTGAATCAAAAGATGCGGGCATGAAGCCAAGACGGCCCTGCGCTGCGCATCGTTCAAACAGCCTAAGGCGTCCATTCAAAAGAAAAGCTATGGACCTGAAATCACATCCAGGCCGTCCATGTAGGGAATCAAGGCATCCGGCACCACTACTGTGCCGTCTTTTTGCTGATAGTTCTCCAAAATGGCCACCACTGTGCGGCCTACGGCAAGCCCGGAACCGTTTAGGGTGTGCACCAATCGAGTCTTGGTCTGACCTGTCTGACGACAGCGGATATTGGCCCTTCGAGCCTGAAATGCCTCAAAATTGCTGCAAGAGGAGATCTCACAATAACGATTCTGGCCTGGCAGCCAGACCTCGATATCATAGGTCTTGGCAGCAGAAAAGCCCATGTCGCCGGTGCAGAGGCAGATGACGCGATAGGGCAGGTTCAAAAACTGCAGGACCTCCTCTGCATCCAGCAAAAGCTCCTCCAACTCCTCATAGGAGCGCTCAGGTGTGGAAAACTTTACCAGCTCCACCTTGTTGAACTGGTGTTGCCTCACTATTCCCCTTGTATCCCTGCCATGGGCGCCGGCCTCAGAGCGAAAACAAGGTGTATAGGCAGCATATTTGAGGGGAAGGCTTGATTCCTCCAGGACCTCATCCCTGTGTAGATTGGTGACAGGCACCTCAGCAGTGGGAGTCAGGTAGTAACGAAGGCCCTCCAACTTAAAGAGGTCTTCGGCGAACTTGGGGAGCTGGCCTGTTCCCCTCAAGGAGTCGTCGTTTACGATAAAGGGCGGCAGGACCTCTCTGTAGCCGTGCCGTTTTGTGTGCAGGTCCAGCATAAAATTTATGAGGGCACGCTCTAACCTTGCGCCGGCACCGTGATACACGCAGAAACGGGCGCCTGTGACCTTGGCGGCCCTGGCAAAATCCAAAATGCCTAAACCTTCACCCACATCCCAGTGCGGCAGGGGTTCAAAATCAAAGGTGGGCCTATCACCCCAGAGCTTGACCACCTGATTCTCTGTGTCGTCCTTGCCGATGGGCACAGTCTCATGTGGAATATTGGGAATGCTCAAGAGCCCGTTTGCCACCTCCTGCTCCAGGCCCTCAAGCACTGATTCGATCTCCTTTATGCGGCTGTTGACGGCCTTCATGCGCTCCATGAGCTCTGATGCGTCCTGTTTGGCCTTTTTGAGCTGGCCTATGGTCTCAGAGACCCTGTTGCGCTCACTGCGCAACTCCTCTATCTCCTGAATGAGCGCCCTGCGCTGGGCATCCTTTTGCAAAAAGGCGTCTAAGTCAAAGGGGTTGTTTCGAGCCTTCAGGGCATTTTTGACCTTCTCTGGATTGTCTCGTATGAATTTGATCTCTAACATGCTCTCACTCGCTGGCTGATAAGGGATTGAAAGGGTTTGGCGGAGAGGGTGGGATTCGAACCCACGGTGGAGTTGCCCCCACAACGATTTTCGAGACCGTCCCGATCGACCGCTCCGGCACCTCTCCTGACTTCTTATTAACTACATGGTCACAGGCACATTTTCAAGCGCTTCATACGAAAAAAAGACTGCATCAGACTGCGACACTCCTCTTTCAGGACTCCAGAGGTCACCTGTATTTGATGGTTGAGCCTCTTGTCCTGAACGATCTGATACAGGCTTTGACAGGCGCCTGCCTTTAAATCCTGTGCACCATACACCAGTCGCTCAATGCGCGCCAGCACACAGGCGCCTGCACACATGGCACAAGGCTCGATGGTTACAAAGAGGGTGACACCCAACAGACGATAGTTGCCCAGCTCTCTTGCAGCCTGGCGCAGGGCGAGCATCTCTGCATGGGCCGTGGGGTCATTTAGAGAGATACACAGGTTATGGGCAGAGGACACCACCTCCCCTGAGGCAGCCACTGCCACAGCACCTACCGGCACCTCCTCAAGCGCAAAGGCCTTTTGGGCCTCTTCGATGGCCAATCGCATGTAATAGACATCGTCCTCAAACATGAATTGACGATATGAAACGCCGTTTCACTGAATTATTGAACGGAAAGAGGGGGCAAAACGGCCTTGATGGTGTGGCTAAAGGGTGGGACCAGCACGCCCCTTTCTGTAATGATGGCGGTTACCAGCTCATTGGGTGTCACATCAAAGACAGGATTGTGAATATCAGGCCTGAAGGATGTGTAAGAGACCAATTCAGAGGCAGCACGCTCCTCTATGGGGATGTGAACGCCGGAATCCATGTTGTAATCAATGGTGGAGATGGGCGCGGCCACATAAAACGGTATATTATGTGCCTTTGCCAGGACCGCAAGGCTATAGGTGCCGATCTTGTTGGCCACATCGCCGTTTGCGGCTATGCGATCCGCACCTACGATCACGGCATTCACTCTTCCCTGACGCATGAGCGTGGCCGCGGCTGAATCCACTATAACTGTAACAGGAATGCCGTCTTTCATGAGTTCCCAGGCCGTAAGGCGCACACCCTGAAGCCAGGGCCGTGTCTCGTCTGCAAAGACATGAACGGTCTTGCCCATCTGCTTACAGGCACGCACCACACCCAGGGCAGTACCATAACCGCCTGTGGCCAGGGCACCTGCATTACAATGGGTGAGGAAATTGACCTTGGCAGGGCAAAGACTCGCGCCCATGCGCCCCATGAGCAGATTGGCAGCCACATCCTCATTCCAAATGGCAATGGCCTCTTTTTCAAGCAGTTCGGGCAGATCCATACTATCCATATCTTTGTTGAGTGAGAACACGTTTACCATTCGCCGCACCGCCCACATGAGGTTCACGGCAGTGGGACGCGCTGCCTGCAAAAGCCCTGCCGCCTGCATCCAAAGCTCATCGAAGGCCGCACTCTCCGCCTCCTGAAGTGCGTATGCCTCCAAAACCAGCCCGAACGCCGCGGCTATCCCGATTGCCGGCGCCCCGCGCACCACCATGGAGCGAATGGCACCGGCCACCTCTGAGGCATTGGTATAAGACAGCCATATCTCTTCTTCAGGCAGCCGACGCTGATCCAAAAGATACAGGAAACCGCCTTCCCAACGCAAAGGACACACAGATGAAGCGCCATCCCGCTCCAAAAGGGCAAGGGCGGATGCCGCTGTATTGGAAACAGGGCCGCTCATGATGCAAGCATCTCCCGAAGCAATTCGTTTACGGTTTTGGGATTGGCCTTACCCCTGGTCTCCTTCATGACCTGGCCTACGAAAAAGGCCAGGACATTGGTCTTGCCGGCCCGGTATTTCTCCACCTCTGAAGGATTGGCCTGAATGACCTTTTTGACGGCATCCCGAAGTATCGACTCGTCCGTCACCTGAGAAAGCCCCTGGGCCTTGACTAATTCAACAGGGTCTTTCGCCTCACGATAGGCCTGTTCCAGCACATCCTTGGCCATCTTGCCGCTGATGACTCCGGTCTCCAGCATCTTTAGAAGCCCTGCCAGCCCCTGGGGCGTTACAGGACAATCCTGTATCTCGCGATCATCCGCCTTCAAGAGCCTCAGGAGTTCCACCATAATCCAGTTGCTGACCGTCTTGGGTTGAGGAAAGATACGAACAGCCTCTTCAAAATAATCGGCCAGTTCACGGGAGGCCGTCAGCACACCTGCATCATAAACAGGAATGCCGTACTGCTGCGCAAACCGTTCCTTTTTGACATCAGGCAATTCAGGCAGCGAGGCCCGCACATCCTCTAACCATTCCACGGTAATCTGAAGGGGCGGCAGGTCAGGCTCAGGAAAATACCGATAATCATGGGCCTCCTCCTTGCCGCGCATGGAGATAGTGACGCCCTTTGCAGGGTCCCAAAGCCGTGTCTCCTGCACCACATCCTTGCCATCCAAAAGCAGGGCTGTCTGACGCCGAATCTCATACTCCAAGGCCTTCTGTACGTGCCTGAAGGAATTCATGTTTTTCAGCTCGGACTTGACACCGAAACGCTGTTCTCCAACAGGCCGCATGGAGATGTTGGCATCGCACCGAAGACTGCCTTCATCCATATTGCCGTCACTGATGCCAAGATAACGCACCAGTTCCCGAATCTTTTTGAGATAAAGGGCTGCCTCTTCAGGCGAACGAATGTCGGGCTCGCTGACAATCTCTATGAGGGGCACACCAGCCCTGTTCAGGTCAACAAAGCTTGTGGGTTGAGTGGCGCTGTGTATCAGCTTGCCGGCGTCTTCTTCCATGTGAATTCGCGTAATGCCTATACGCCTGGTCTTGCCGTCAATCTCCACATCCACCCAGCCGTGTTCGGCCAGGGGCAATTCATACTGGGAGATCTGGTAGCCCTTGGGCAGGTCAGGATAGAAATAATGCTTCCTTGCAAAGCGATTCATGGGATTTATGGTGCAATTAACAGCCAGTGCCATGCGCATGGCATACTCCACCACCTGCCTGTTCAGTACCGGCAGAACCCCCGGCATACCCAGACACACAGGACAGACATGTGTATTGGGAGATGCCCCGAATTGCGCTGAACAACCACAAAAGATCTTTGTGAAAGTCTGAAGCTGACAATGCACCTCCAAACCGATTACCGCTTCATAGTCCATTGGTATTCACCCTGAATTCATGCGCCCGAAACTATTTCTTTTTACCGGCCTTGGCTGGCTTGCCTTCCGCCTTTGGAGAGATACCCTTCTTTTCAAGAAACTGAAAGATTGGATTGGGACGCTTGAAGCTCTTCTTGGGCAGATCCGTATGCTTGCGCAAATCCGTTACAATCTTGGAGACCTGAAACTTACTGATACCTCTGGTTTCGGCTATCTCACTTGCGGTCATGTTGGCGTAATTTTCAAACACGAACTCCACATCTTCTACGTTGTAAGGCCTGCTACGTCTTCCTGGCATGATATAATCCTCCTGATATAAATTAAACTACAACCAAACTATACCAAAAAAATGATAACACACAAGATAAAAAACGATTCCCTATGTTTTTTTTCGCTTCAAGATGCAACTCATGGATATACCAGCTTCATAGCTTAAAATCATAGGCAACATCAACAAAAATTGTGAAAAAATATCATCAGGGAGAATAAAAACAACCAGCACATACATTAAAATATAACCTATCTTTCGATTTCTGCGCAAAAAATTTACATCAAAAAGACCGAAATGCACCGAGAGATAGAGCACAAGCGGCAACTCAAACAACAAACTGACCATCAGCAACGATTCCATGACAAACAGAAAATAACTCTGAAGTCTTGGCAGAGGCTCTATCCCGTAATGCGCAATACGGGAAGCCAATGTCAGAAGCCTTGGAATGACAAACAAATATGTAACGCACACACCTATTCCAAAACAAAACAACGCCCAGAACAATATCTTGAGAATAGCACGTTTTTCACGAAGATATAAGCCAGGTGAAATGAATCGCCATATCTGATACAGGGCAACCGGCAGGGAACACCACAGGGCAAACCAGAAAGAGACCTTCAAATGCGTAATGAACCCTTCCGGCAGGGCGGTAAATACCATATCCGTACCCTTGGGAAAGGCGTGGGTTATGGGCCGCATGAGAATTGCTATGAGATCACCGGAGAAGGCATAACAGACTGAAAAAAAAACGAGCAGGGTGCAACCATATATAATGAGCCTGAAACGCAGCTCTTTCAGGTGAAGCATCCATGGGAAATCATTAAAGGAGAAAGGCATGGCCGGAATCAATCATTTTTTGTCGTCTATGGGGATCTTCGGCAGTTCAAGCCTGCTTTTCAGGTCTGTTTTTAATTCCTCTATCTCTGAAAGAGGGGCATCCAGATTGAGCTGGCGCTTGAATTCATCGGCGGTCTTTCGGGCCTGCCCAAGCCATCTGCCCATAAAAGACACCACTTTGGGGAGTTGTTCAGGCCCCAACAAGATCAGGGCCAGGATACATATCAACAACAGCTCCGGGCCACCTATTCCAAACATAGCCTCACCTCACAAAGCAGGTCCTGCAATATGGCGGCCAACGGCCTGTCTGCATTAATACGCCTGAAAAACGGAAAATCCATGGCATCGAATATGGCGGCCACCTTGCGCAGATATTCCAATGATTCAAAGTTATTAGGCACATCCCCTCTCAGTTCCTGAATGCGCTTTAATGCCTTTTCAGGGGCTAATTGAAGATAAAATACCCTATCAGGGATCGGTGCGATCCGTTCATTCTGCATTTGAATCTCCTCCACATTTGCCCCTCGGGCCCCCTGATAGGCCATGGTGGAAAAATAATACCGGTCACAGACCACAAGCTTGCCGTTTTTCAGGGCCGGGGCTATAACCTCGGCCACATGTGCCTCCCTGTCCAGCCCAAAAAGCCTGCACTCTTCCTGCAAATCAAGCCTGACATGGCCGAGAAAACTCTCCCGTATGCGCCTGCCCCACACACTATCCGAGGGTTCCCTGGTCAATTCCACCGCATATCCTTCCTCTGAAAGCCTGCGGGCAAGCATGCCGGCCAGGGTAGTCTTGCCAGTGCCGTCTATGCCTTCCAAAACAAACAGATACCCCTTTTTCAATTCAACCCCTTATCTTATTTTGACCTGTTTTTTGGTTTGTTCTTTTAGCCGGCCTCTGTCTTAAAAGCACATAGGTGACACCGGCCCCGCCGTCCCATGATGGTGCGCTGGAAAAGGCAATAATATAACGCCGGAAAGGCCCTGAATGCAACCAATGTATGACGGTTTCCTTTATCACGGGTCTTCCCCTGGAGGAAAGCCCCCTTCCATGAATAATGGCCACGCAGCCCTTGAAGGTGTGAATGGCCTCCTTCAAAAACTCCTCGCAGCGCTCCATGGCGGACAACAGATCCATGCCATGCAGATCACAATAGGCCTGCACCGAAAATTCCCCCTTGTGCAATCGCTGAACAAGAAGCCTGTCCGCTCCCCAGCCGATCCCTTCAACGAATTCAGGCGTTGCAGACACGGGGACCTCGGCGCTGCCCGAAACAATGGCCTTTAACTGCCCCATGACAAGCTTCTGCTCATTTTGCGCATTTTTCACATTCAAATCGGGCAAGGCCGCTTCAGTATGCAAAGGCGCCTTTTCGCCGTTCAGAGGTGTCACCTCCCGCATGGCATTCAAAAACAGGACGTCTTCTTCGCCGGATTCTGCAGACAACTCAACGGAGGCGGTCTTCATCTGTAGGGTGGCCACGGCATTCCCGGCGCCTTGCCTTTCCACAGCCCCGAATTTCATAGGGCCGTGGTTACCGGCAGAGCTATGGGAAGACGCCGATGAAACCGGACGCTTTATCCTTACAAGTTTTTCAAGACCGTCAAACGGCCTATAGGAAAAATTCTTCTCTTCTGTCATGACAACCCAGCTTAATCAGTATTTATAACCTCTATGTCTCTTTATAAAACATCAAAGGTATTTTACAATTATAAAACATAATGAAATTCATCAAGGCGACTACATGCTACAAGAAATATTCCTCGAAAACTTTATTCTTATAAAACAGTTACGCATGGAACTGGCCGAAGGACTCATTGCGATCACTGGTGAGACAGGCGCCGGCAAATCCCTGGTGATTCAGGCCATCAAACTGGCCCTGGGAGAAAAGGCCCAGCCGCAACACATCCGCACCGGTGCAGAACAGGCCGTCATTCAGCTGGCATTCGAGGCCACTGATGAGGTCAAGGGCCTGCTGGGGGCACAGGACATTCCATGTGACGAGGATTACATATCCATCCGCCGCATCATTCAGAAAAACGGCAAAAGCAAGGTATATATAAATGGTATGCTGGCTCCTCTTGCCCTGTTGAAGACCATCTCTCCGTATCTCATCAGTATCGCCGGCCAGCACGAGTATCAGCGGCTGCTGAACAGCGAAAACCACTGCCTCTGGTTAGATACATTTTTACACCTGGAAAATGAGCTCGAGGCCCTCAAGGACCTGCATATACGCACTGTAACAGCGCAAAAGACCCTGAAAAAGGCGCAGGAAACCGCCCGCAACGCCGCACAGGAACTGCATGGATTATTGCAGCTGCAACAGGAATTGAACGCCATAGACCCCAAACCCGATGAAGACGACGCCCTGGAACGGGAGATAGGCATCCTGAAACAGACCGCCACGCTGCGGGAACTGGGCGACGCCACATATTCGGCCCTCTACATGGAACGAAACTCCGTCCAGAAACTGCTGCGCGACTGCATTCAGCGCATAGAAAAGATGTCGGCCATCGACGGCAGACTCACGCAAACAGCCGAGGCCCTGAGAGATACGGCCTATCGAGTGGAGGATGCGGCGCTGGCTGTCAGAGACTATCTGGACGGGCTGCACACCGACTCCGGCAAACTGGAGGCCATGGAAGACCGCTATCACACCCTCAGAGAGCTGAAAAGGCGCCATGGCCCCAGCCTTGAAGATGTGCTGAACATCAGAAAGAGCCTGGACAAACGCATCGTCGAACTGGAGCACCTGCAAGAGGACACACAAACCCTGCAAAATACATTCGATGCCCTGGAAAAACAGTTGATCTCACAGGCAAACCGCATCTCCAACCTCAGAAAACAGGGGGCGCACCTGCTGGAAACCGCCATTCTGAACGAACTGGCCCACCTGAAAATGGAGCATACCCGTTTCAACATAGAGATACTGACACCCGAACACCCCAACCTTGCCAAAATATCTCCAACGGGCATGGATGAGGTGAGATTTCTCTTCAGCCCAAATGTGGGGGAACCATTGCTGCCCCTCACATCCATAGCATCAGGGGGAGAGCTCTCAAGGGTCATGCTGGCGCTGCGCGCTGCCCTTGCACGCAACACAGGCGTTGAGACCATTGTGTTCGATGAGATCGACACGGGTCTGGGAGGTGAGGTAGCCGAAAGGGTGGGGCAAAAGCTCAAGGCCCTGGCGTCACAAGGCCAGGCGATAGTGGTCACACACTTTCCTCAGATAGCATGTCTGGCCGATCAACACCTGCTGGCCTGCAAGCAAACCGCAGACGGCAGCACCGTCACGACTATTCACAGACTTTCCGACGCAGAACGCATGGAAGAGCTTTCCCGTATGCTCGGTGGGGGAAAAGAGGCCGCCATGCGCTATGTAAAACACCTCGTTGCCCAAAAAGAACCCCATACTTTATAGAAATGGGATTGCAAAAGGGCTTTATATAGAATAATTTCCGTTTGGTTTTCAAACAACGCAAGGAGAACACACGACTATGCTGGATTTTATGCGCAAAAATGCCTCTTCCATGGCAGTAAAAATCATATTGGGGGCCATAGCCCTGGTCTTCGTATTCTGGGGCATAGGCACCTTCCGCTCCCAAAGGGTCACGTCGCTGGCCACTGTCAATGGCGAGGACATACATTACGAAGAATATCGAATGGAATACATCAACACCATCGAGAGATACAAACAGCTTTTCAGCGGCCAAATGCCTGAAGGCTTTCTGGAAAAAATGAACATCAAAGGCCAGGTGCTCGATAACTTGATCAACAATCTCCTCATGAAGGAAGCTGCCTCCAAACTGAATATATATCTATCAGACGAAGAGATTCAGGAGGAGATATTAAAAATACCGGCATTTTTATCCAATGGAAAATTCGACAAAAATCTCTACGAAAGGGCACTCAGAGCCAATCGCATGACTCCGGCGGATTTTGAAAAGAAAGTCCATCAACAATTGTTATTTGAAAAAATATCCAATCTTTTGACAAACAGCATAACAATACCGGAATCAGAAGCTAAAGAGCAATATGAATATGAAAATGAAATGAGAGAATTGGCATATCTCACTATAAATCCTGACACATTCACAAAAGAAATTACACTAAAAGACGATGAGTTACAATCTTATTACGAAGCCAATAAGGAAAAATATAGAACTGCACCTAAAATAGCACTAAATTATATTGAAATCAAAAAAACAGATGTATCCAACACTATCAATATATCAGATGAAGATGCAAGATTATATTATGAAGAGCATCAAAGTGATTACGAAGCCAAAGAACAGAGACATGCCCATCACATCCTCATAAAAACCGATAAAAACGCCGATGAAAGCACCGTGGCCGCCGCCAGGAAAAAGGCTGAAGACCTGCTCTCAAGACTCAAAAAAGGGGAATCCTTTGAGGAAGTGGCCAAAAAATACTCAGATGACCAGGGCAGCGCCCAAAGAGGCGGAGACCTGGGCCTTTTCGGCAGGGGCATGATGGTAAAACCCTTTGAAGATGCCGTCTTTTCCATGCAGCCAGGCGAGCTTTCCGGCCTGGTCAAGACCGACTTCGGATGGCACATCATTCGCCTGGATGAGATCAGACCATCCGGATTGAGGCCGTTTGACGAAGTGAAGGACACCATCATTGCCAGGCTCAAAGATGAACGCTCCAAATCCGCTCTGTTCGAACAGGCCAGCAAGCTCTACGACGCAATCATCGCCCAGGGCAGTCTGACCCTTTATGCCCAGAAAAATGGGGTTGCCCTGGCCAAAACAGGCCTTTTCTCAAAAAACACCCCTCCACCACACCTTTTGACCAAAGAGGCCCTGAACGAACTCTTTGAACTGGGGCAGGGGTCATTGAGCTCCATCATTGAAACCCCTGACGGCATGCTTGTAGCCGAGATCGCTGAAAAGGTACCATCCGCCATTCCGACTTTCGACGAAGTCAAGGCGCAGGTTACCCTTGATCTGGGCAAACAAAAGGCGACAGAAGCCGCAGGGAAAAAGGCGGAGGAACTGATCTCAGCGCTGAAGGGCAAGGATATTCATGCCGTTGCCAAAGAAAAAGGCCTGAATCTCCTGATCAGCAAACCCTACTCGCGGTCAAACATGGCCACGCTATCCAAGGAGATTCCGCCGCCGGTACTGGATGCGGGGCTTTCTCTCACCCAGTCCAAGCCCCTCACGGAAAAACCTGTGGAGGCAAATGGCGTCTTTTATGTGGTCTCGCTCAAGACCATAATAAATGCAGACATGGCCGGTTTCCCCGCGCAACAAAAGGCCATAACCGACAAACTCATCATGCAGAAAAAGGGGCTTGTAATGGATAGCTGGCTCAAGGACCTGCGCAAGAAGGCCAAGATTACAATTCACAAGGAGCAGCTCTAAAGGATAACGCCAATGAAAATAGTTCCGGTCATTCTGTGCGGCGGCTCAGGCACAAGGCTGTGGCCCCTTTCCCGCAAGGCCTATCCCAAGCAGTTTTTGCGGCTCACAGGCCCTTTTTCCCTGTTACAACAGACACTGAAACGGGCAGCCGAGATAGACGATACCACGTCTCCCATCGTAATCGCCAATGACAAGCATCGGTTTCTGGTGCTGGAACAGGCACAGGAGATTCAGCAGCCCCTCGATGCCATTCTCCTGGAGCCTGAGGGAAAGAATACAGCGCCTGCCGTGGCCTATGCCGCCTTTCACCTATTAACCCAGGGCCAATGGCATTGTAACACCGAAGAGGCCCCCACCTCTAAGGCAGACTGTAACTCAAATTCATCAGCAGAGGACTGCATCCTGCTCGTCCTGCCCGCAGACCATGTAATTCAGGACAACGGCACATTTCAAACCGTCATAAGACATGGCAGGACGCTGGCTGAACAGGGTCTTATCGTAACCTTCGGCATCGTGCCCACAGGGCCTGAAACAGGTTATGGCTATATTGAGGCCCAGCGCACCGGCCCAACTGCCCCATACTCTCCTGTGCTGCGCTTTGTGGAAAAGCCATCCCTGGAAAAGGCACAGGAATATGTGAAACAGCCCAACTATTACTGGAACAGCGGCATCTTCATGTTCAAGGCCAGCACATACCTACAGGAATTGCAGCGTTTTCGGCCTGACATTCATGAGGTCTGCGCCAAGGCCGTTTCAGGGCTTCGCAAGGACCTCAACTTCCTGCGGCTGCCGCCTGAGTTGGTACAACTCTGTCCAGCCGACTCCATTGACTATGCCGTTATGGAGCACACAGACAAGGCCATGGTCGTGCCTTTTTCAAATAAGTGGAGCGATGTGGGCTCCTGGAGCAGCCTAAAGGAGGTCTCCTGCTGTGACTCCACTGGCAATGTGGTAAGCGGCGATGTCCTGCTGCAGGACTGCAAGGACTGCCTGATCCGCTCCGAGGATCGGCTGGTGGCTGTGATGGGCATTGACAATGCCGTTGTAGTGGAGACCTCTGATGCAGTGCTCATCTGCCACAAGGACTCCAGCCAGTCCATCAAGGACATGGTCTCTGCCCTCAAAAAACAGGGGCGCAAGGAGGCAGTGGAACATCCGGTGGTCTATCGGCCATGGGGTCACTTTCAGACCATTCAATGCAGCGATCGTTTTCAGGTAAAGCGCATTACTGTAAAACCAGGGGGCATCCTCTCCAGCCAGATGCACCACCACAGGGCTGAACACTGGATCATAGTCAAGGGTACTGCCCTGGTCACACAAGGGGACCAGGAGTTCCTGCTCAAGGAGGACGAATCCATTTACATACCCCTTGGAGTCAAACACCGGCTGCAAAACCCTGGCAAGATACCGCTGGAGCTCATCGAGGTGCAGACAGGAAGCTATTTAGGAGAAGACGACATCGTGAGATTTGAGGATCACTATGGCAGAGACAAAGAAGAGCCCCTTTAAGGCCTATGACATTCGCGGCCGGGTCCCTGAGGAGCTGAACGAAGACCTGGCCTTTTTTATAGGAAAGGCCTGCGCGCAGATGCTCTCGGCCAAACGGGTGGTCATCGGCCATGATGTGCGCAAAACCAGCCCAATTTTGGCAGCAAGGCTTGCCCAGGGCCTGGCATCTTGTGGAACAGAGGTACTGGACATAGGACTATGTGGAACAGAAGAGGTCTATTTCTCCACATTTCACTATAAACTGGACGGCGGCATCATGGTTACAGCCAGCCACAACCCCCAGGAATATAACGGAATGAAGCTGGTGCGCACTGAGAGCAGGCCCATAAGCGGGGATTCAGGCCTGCGGGAGTTGGAGGCCATGGTGATGAAGGAGTTGCAGACAGGGGTTCCGCTGCCCAGAGTGAATAACCCGGTGTCCCTGCCGCTTCATCACAGACAGGACTACATTCAACACCTCTTAAGTTACTTTGGAGGGGCGACCGGCCGGTCGCCCCTACTCAAACCCTTCAGGATTGTAGTGGATGCAGGAAACGGCTGTGCTGGCCCGGTCATAGATGCCCTCGAACCCTTTTTGCCCTTTGAATTCATAAAGATATGTCATGAGCCCAATGGCGACTTTCCCAACGGCATCCCCAATCCCCTGCTGCCCGAAAACCGCCATCGCACTGCTCAGGCAGTAAGGGACACAAAGGCGGACTTGGGCATCGCCTGGGACGGAGACTTTGACCGCTGCTTTCTCTTTGATGAAAACGGGGCATTTGTGGAGGGCTACTACCTGGTAGGCCTTTTGGCTGAGGCCTTTTTGCGCAAACCCCACCAAACGCCACTCCGAATCGTACACGACCCCAGGCTCACCTGGAACACCATCGAACTCGTCACACAGCTAAAGGGCATTCCCATTCAATCCAAGACAGGCCATGCCTTCATCAAGGAACGCATGCGCCAAGAAGACGCCATCTACGGCGGCGAGATGAGCGGACATCACTACTTCAAGGCATTCCAGTACTGCGACAGCGGCATGATCCCCTGGCTGCTCATCACAGAGCTCCTTTCTCAAAAAGACACCTCCCTCTCTCGCCTCATAGAGGAGCGCAAAAGGCGCTTCCCCATAAGCGGCGAGATCAACAGACGGGTATCGAATATCGGGGCGGTCTTAAAGGCCATCGAGGCCGCTTATGCCTGCAACGCCCTGCACATAGACTACACAGACGGCCTCAGCATGGAGTTTTCAGACTGGCGATTCAATCTGCGAGGCTCCAACACCGAGCCGCTTCTGCGCCTAAATGTGGAGACCAGGGCGAATGAAAGGCTGTTAAAGGAAAAGACAGAGGAACTCTTGAGACGAATCGATGAGTATGGGAAACCTTGAAAAATTACCCTTTCGCTCACAACTGCGTTGCTCGTCCCTGCCTGTGCGTTGCACGCAGACAGGGGCGAAAAATGCTCACATATCGGAAGGGTATAACAGACATGAGTCAGAAGCAAAAACAACCCCCCTCAATCCCCCCTTATCAGGGGGGAAGTTTGGATTATTAACTGGCCAGGCTTATATTGGTCTGTATCCCTCAATCCCCACTTATCAAGGGGGAAGTTTGTCCAGTGATGAATGTAACGGAAAAGGGGGGTTATCACCCTCCCCTGACAAGGGGAGGGATGGGGTGGGGTTAGCACCCTCCCCTGACAAGGGGAAGGATGGGGTGGGGTTAGCACCCTCCCCTGACAAGGGGAAGGACGGGGTGGGGTTAGCAGATAAACGAAAATTCTGATTTTTCAAGAAATCTTGGGGTGTTAGACGAATTAACTCATCGAAAAAATATGCAATTATGCCATCAAAGGAAGAGAATTTATGCCAAATAATCCCATTCCCATCTTGACCATCGCTGGTTCCGACTCCGGAGGCGGGGCTGGCATTCAGGAGGACCTGAAGGTCTTCACCCTCTTGGGCGCCTATGGCTTAAGCGTCATCACGGCCCTGACGGCCCAAAACACTCAAGGCGTACAAGGCGTCCTGGCCACGCCACCTGAGTTTGTTGCTCAGCAATTGGACGCAGTCCTTTCTGACATAAGGCCTCAAGCCATAAAGATTGGCATGCTGGCCAATAAGGATATCATCGTGGCAGTGGCAGAGGCCTTGAAACGCCATGCCTTTACCGGCATCCTCGTCATAGACCCTGTCATGGTGGCCAAGGGAGGCCATGCACTTCTGGAGCGAGAGGCGGTTTCGGCCCTGATTCAGCACCTCTTTCCATTGGCCGATGTCATCACGCCCAATGTGGAGGAGGCATCCGCCCTGCTGGAGCAGCCCATTCGCACTCCACAGGAGGCCAGGGAGGCGGCATTAAGGCTAAAGGGCCTGCTCAAGGATGCCCCTTCACCTGCCTATCGCTCTCCCCTTAAAATGGTGGTCTTGAAAGGCGGACATCTGCCGGAAGAAACCGCCACAGACTTCCTCTGCTGCTGTAACGGCAAGCTCAAGGAATACAGCCGGCCTCGGCAGAATACCAAAAACACCCATGGCACCGGCTGCACCTTCTCCGCGGCACTGACCACATATCTGGCCCAGGGTACCCCCGTAGAGGAGGCGGTGTATTCGGCCAAGCTCTTTACTGACAAGGCCATTTGCGCATCATTTCCATTGGGAGCTGGCATCGGCCCTACCAACCCATTGTATCTCTTGGACAATCTGAAGGCCAGATACGAGGTGGTGGAGGCCCTGGAGCAGGCATGGCGTTTTTTACAGGGCTTTGAATGCCGAAACATGATTCCAGAGATACAGACCAATTTAGGCTATGCCCTGCCATGGCCTGAGCCCTCCTGGCCCGAAGGAAGCAGGGATGTGGCCGCATTTCCAGGCCGTATCGTGGCCTTTGAAAGGGGAGTGGCAAGGCTTTCCTCCCCTCGTTTCGGGGCGTCCAGCCATGTGGCGCGCATCATTTTGACGGTCATGCACTTTGACCGCACTCAGCGTTCGGCAA
The DNA here is from genome assembly GCA_028695735.1 of Deltaproteobacteria bacterium. GTDB lineage: Bacteria > Desulfobacterota > Dissulfuribacteria > Dissulfuribacterales > DYLC01 > JAQVIJ01. The sequence continues at coordinate 205,430 of JAQVIJ010000001.1, forward strand.
TGGCCATACGATATCGGCCTGAATTCCTGGAAAATGCCAAGCGACTCAATTACAGCATGGCGGAATTTTCCAGGCTAAATGAGCCTGAAGAGTCTAAAGCGCGAGAGGGCTCCTCACTCATCTGGGGCGTAAAGGAGGCCATCAACTCCAAGGGCTCTGTGCCTGACCTCATCTATGACTTGGGGGATGTGGGCAAGGAGCCTGTAATTCGAGTCCTGGGCAAGGACCCCATGAGTGTGGTAAAAAAGGCCCTGCGCATAGCCGGCCTTCTGTTAAAAGACCATGAATAGATTGGAACAAGAGATTTGTGAAATAGTTGCAGCCCTGGTGCGCACCGCCAACACTCAACTGCCGAATTCGGTGTTAAGGGCCATTTCCGCAGCCAAACAGCAGGAAGACACTCACCTTGCCCGCTTTGTGCTGGGAGTATTGGAGGAAAACGCCGAGATAGCGGCCAGGACCGGACTTCCCATCTGCCAGGACACGGGCATAGATGTCTTTTTCATAGAAATGGGCCGAAATCTGCCCATAGAACAGTCCATTCACAGCCTTCTAAACATGGGAGTGGCCAAGGCCACAAAGGAAGGCAGGCTGAGGGCATCGGTCTGTGACCCCCTTACCCGCCTAAACACCAGGGACAACACCCCTGCCATTGTGCATGTCACACCTGTGGCTCAGGAGGGCTATCTCTCCATATCTGTGCTGCCCAAGGGCTGCGGCAGCGAAAACATGAGCGCCGTGTGCATGCTGCCGCCATCTGCGGGCATAGAGGGCGTTATTCATCAGGTATGTCAACAGGTGCAAAAGGCAGGACCTAATCCGTGTCCGCCTGGCATAATCGGCATCGGCATCGGTGGAGACCTGGAACAGGCGGCCATTCTTGCCAAAAAGGCGCTTTTGCGGCCCGTGGGCCAGTTGAATGCAAGACCTGATGTGGCGGAATTAGAAGGCCGACTGCTTCAGGCAATAAACCAGTTGGGCATAGGTCCTCAGGGCCTGGGCGGCAGGACCACCACACTCCATGTGGCAGTAGAGGTCTTTCCATGCCATATCGCAAGCCTGCCCGTGGCAATAAACATTCAGTGCCATGCGGCAAGGACTCAAAGGGCCGTATGGCAAAACGGAGTCTGGACCTCGAGTTTTCCGCAATGCCAGGCCGAAGCGGCGCAGACGGCTACGCCAGGGCCTGATGTAAAGGGGGTCTGCCCTCGGGCCGAAGGCCATTCGGGCATGGCGACACAGGGGCTGGCCTTCAGTCGCGTGAGCCTGCCTTTAAGCCCCGATGTCATTCAAGGCATGCGAAGCGGCGACCTGTTACTTTTAAGCGGTCCACTCTACACAGGCAGGGATCAGACTCACAAGAGGCTCGTGGAACTGCTGAACAGAGGCGAGGCCCTACCCATAGACCTCAAGGGCCAGCTCATATACTATGTCGGCCCATCCCCTGCACCGCCTGGGCTCGCCATAGGCTCTGCCGGGCCCACCACCAGCTATCGCATGGATGCCTACACTCCAAGGCTGCTGGAGTTGGGGCTGGCCGCCACCATGGGCAAGGGCAGGCGCTCTTTGCAAGTGAGAGAGGCCATGAAGGCCCATAAGGCCGTGTATCTGGCCACCATCGGCGGGGCAGGTGCATACATCTCCCGCTGCATTCGCTCCTGTGAGGTGATCGCATTTCCTGAACTGGGCACCGAGGCCCTTTATCGTATGGAGGTGCAGGACCTGCCAGCCATCGTCATAAACGACATAACAGGTGCGGATTTTTATGATAATGTCTGCAAGTAAAAAAGGATTTTTATGGAATTGCTGCTGAAATTTATTGACATCTTTTTACACCTGGATATTCACTTAAAGGAACTCATAGAGACCTACGGCTTTCTGACTCACTTCATTCTCTTTGCCATCATCTTCTGTGAGACAGGCCTGGTGGTCACGCCCTTTTTGCCGGGGGATTCCCTGCTCTTTGCAGCGGGTGCCTTTGCTGCCATAGGTGGTCTGCGCATAGAGCTGCTCTTTCCCCTTTTGGCCATGGCCGCCTTTTTGGGCGACAACCTGAACTACTGGATCGGAAGCCAGATAGGGGCCAAGGCCTTTACTCTGAACTCCCGCTTTCTTCGCAGGGAATATCTGGAGAGGACTCAGCGCTTCTATGCCAAGCACGGAGGTAAGACCGTGATTATCGCCCGTTTCATTCCCATCGTGCGCACCTTTGCGCCCTTTGTAGCCGGCATCGGGGCCATGAGGTATTCGAAATTCATAGGATTTAGCGTCCTGGGCTCCTTTCTCTGGATGTCGGTCTTTTTGACAGGTGGCTATTTCTTCGGAAACATCCCCATGGTGAAACGCAACTTCACTCTGGTGATTTTGGCCATCATAGTCATTTCAGTGATGCCCATGGCCTTGGAGTGGTGGAAGGCCAGGGTCAAGCAAAAGGCCGTATGAACATCGCCATTATTACCGCACGAGGCGGCTCCAAACGCATACCCAGAAAGAACATTCGAGACTTCTGCGGCAGGCCCATTATCTCCTACAGCATCGAGACCGCCATTACCTCAGGCCTGTTTCAGGAGGTGATGGTCTCCACAGATGACGAGGAGATCGCTGAAATCGCCAAAAGATATGGGGCATCCGTGCCGTTTATGCGCAGTTTAGAGACAGCCAATGACTATGCCACCACATCTGATGTGCTGGTAGAGGTGCTGACAAATTACAAACAAATGGGCCGCAATTTTGACTATGGCTGCTGTATATATCCCACTGCTACCCTTCTCACTGTCAGTACATTAAAACAGGCCTGGGATATTTTACAAAATGACTCTATCATTCATAGTGTATTTCCAATCATTCAATTTCCATCAGCTATTCAAAGGGCCTTACGCAGAAATACTGATGGCATAGTGAGCATGTTCAATCCAGAATATATGAATACACGCACTCAAGATTTGGAAAAGGCCTATTATGATGCAGGGCAATTCTACTGGTTTCATGTCAACACATTTATGGAAAACAAAAGAATTTATGGCGATAAAAGCTATGGTCTAATTATAGATGAAATGGATGCCCAAGACATAGACAATGAATCTGACTGGAAGATTGCTGAATTCAAATATCAATACAGATTATTGCAGACCAAACAAATGGAGGAAGTATGACTAATTTTACAACTGAGCAAGAAAAATTTTGGGCAGGCGAATTTGGAAATGAATATATTCAGCGAAATAGAGACGCAAAGATTATAGCAAACAACTTAGCCTTTTTTGCTAAGGCATTACAGCATACAACTGAAATCAAAAGCTGCATAGAATTCGGAGCAAACATAGGGCTAAATCTAATAGCATTAAAACAACTTTGCCCTGATATTCAACAATATGCCATAGAAATCAATTCAAAGGCAGCTAAACAGCTAAAAGATGTCATAGGAGAGGATAATGTATTCGAAGGTTCAATTCTACAATACCAACCCCAAAAGCAATTTGATTTGGTTTTATCAAAAGGTGTGTTGATTCACATCAATCCAGATGTATTGGATTCAGTCTATGAAAAGCTATATTCATCCTCACAAAAATATATCTTACTTGCAGAATATTACAATCCAACGCCGGTCAATATTCCATATCGAGGCCATACAGACAAACTGTTTAAGCGGGATTGGGCAGGCGATCTCCTTACAAAATACACAGACCTACAACTCATAGACTATGGCTTTGTCTATCGAAGGGACCGCTTTCCTCAAGACGATCTCCACTGGTTCTTGCTGAAAAAGGCCTGATTCCATGCTGTTTCTGATTCGAGCCGATGCCTCCTTCAGAATAGGCAGCGGTCACATCATGCGATGTCTGACCCTTGCCCAGGGCCTTGAGAAAGAAGGCCACAAATGCATCTGGTTCTGTCGCAGGCGCCCAGGTCATCGCATTGAGCTGCTGAAAAATCGAGGCCTTGAGGTCATAGAACTCCCCTTTTACGACGACAGCCAGGCCGAAAATCCCTTTTTCATAGGCGGAGAGGTGAGTGAAGAGATTTGCGCCATAAAAACAGTCATAAAGTCCCATTCATCTGATTTTATTACATTTATCTCGGATCACTATGGCATTGGAAAGGATTATGAAACGAGGCTGCGGCCCCTTGTTCAGCGCATCTTCGTCATAGATGACCTGCAAGAGGCCAGCCATGACTGCGACATCCTCTTAAATCAAAATTACCTCAAGGAGGTCAAGTATGCTCAACTGGTGCCACGCCACTGCCAGGTGCTTTTAGGCCCGAAGTATGCCCTGTTGCGAAAGGAGTTTTGGGAGGCCCGTCAAAAACTGGCACAGGCACCTGGCCCCCTGTCTTTTTCCAAGGTCCTTGTGTTTTTTGGGGGAATGGACACTCAAAACCACACCCTAAAGGCCGTACAAGCCCTCATGGCCACACATGAGCCCTTTAGCCCCGAGGTGGTAGTGGGCAAGGAGCATCCGTCTCTGAATCTGCTGAGAGACCTGCTGTCCTCCATTCATGACGCTCATCTGCATGTGGAGACTCAGCAAATGGCAGAGGTGATGCTGAAATGTGGTTGGTATTTAGGCTCAGGCGGCACCATCACATGGGAACGCATGTGTTTGGGCTTAACCGGCATCGTAATCCCTGTGGCAGCCAATCAATTGGCCTTTACACAGGCATTGGTAAGGGATGGTTACCAACTGATGCTGAATCACATCGAGGAATTGAATAAAAGCCTGTTAAATAAGCTTGCCAATCAATTGGAATTCATGCGGCATAAATGTATGGAATTAGTAGATGGAATGGGCACAAAAAGGGTAATTCAATGTCTATTAAATTAAGACAGGCTGAAGAAAGAGATGCGGCAATACTTTATGAATGGGCAAATGATACGCTCACAAGAAAATACTCTTTTCACACTAATGCTATTACATGGGATGAACACATTCAATGGTTTAATACAAAACTCCTTGACAATAACTCAAGAATCTTCATAATGGAAGTTGAACAAGAACCAGTTGGTCAGATTCGATTTGACTTTAGGAATGAGAATACCATTTACATAAGTTATGCAATAGCTCCAAGACATCGCGGTAAGGGTTATGGCACTCAATTAGTGAAATTGGGTATTGAAACAATAAAAAAATTGGCTCAAAAACGAAAGGTCAATCTTATTGCTGAAGTAAAAAAAGACAATATCGCCTCTTGCCGCATCTTTGAAAAACACCAATTTACCTTAATCAAAAGCACAGATGATTGTATGACATATGGCCTTACATTAGAGGGACATTAGAAAATTGTCATTTTATTCACAACTGCATTGCTCGTGGGCGAAAAGGCTAATTTCTCAATGTATCATATAGGTTTCCAGTTAAAATATAGAAGTCAAGAGGTATCTTGCCATGTCTCCACAAGAAGTCATGAAACTCATCGAACAAGCCCAGCCGTTCATCATCGCTGAGATGTCGGCCAACCACAACCAATCCCTGGAAAAGGCCTTGCAAATCGTAAACGCAGCAGCGAAGGCCGGTGTCAATGCCCTGAAACTCCAGACCTACACCCCTGACACCCTCACCATCGACAAGGCAGACGGCGAGTTCTTCATACACGACTCAAAAAGCCTTTGGCAAGGCGAATCCCTCTATAACCTCTATAAAAAGGCCTATATGCCCTGGGAGTGGCATGAACCCATCTTCAAAAGGTGCAGAGAACAGGGCATCGTACCCTTTAGCACCGCCTTTGACGCCACTTCCGTGGAACTTTTGGAGGCACTGGGCGTCGAGCTCTACAAGATCGCCTCCTTTGAGATAGTGGACATTCCACTGATACAAAAAGTAGCCCGCACAGGAAAGCCCATTCTCCTCTCCACAGGCATGGCCACGGTGGCGGAGATTCATGAGGCGGTATGCGCCATAAGAGAGACCGGCAATGCCCATGTGGTGCTGCTCAAGTGCACCAGCACCTACCCCAGCTCCCCTGAAAACTCCCATCTGCGCACACTCCCTCACATGCGACAGCTCTTTGACTGCCCTGTGGGCATCTCTGACCACACCCTGGGCATCGGCGTGGCAGTGGCAGCAGTGGCCCTGGGCGCACAGGTCATTGAAAAGCACTTCACCTTAAGCCGCTCTGAAGGTGGAGTAGATGCCCCCTTCAGCTTAGAGCCTCATGAGATGCAGGCATTGGTGGAAGAGACACGGCGGGCATGGCAGGCCTTGGGCAGGGTTCACTACGGGCCTTCAAGGGCAGAGGAGGACTCCCTGGTCTTTCGGCGCTCCCTCTATGCCGTGCAAGACATAGCAGAAGGAGAGGAATTCACGGAAAAGAATGTGCGCAGCATTCGGCCTGGCCATGGCCTTGCCCCCAAATATCTGAAAATCCTCTTGGGCAGGCGGGCAAGAAGGGCCATTCAAAGAGGAGAGCCCATCACCTGGGAGATGTTTTAGCCTTCAAAGTCCTGGCTTTTTTGCCTAATCTCCAGGCTGCTGTCTGGCATCCAGGGCGTCCCTTAACCCCTCTCCCAAGAGATTATAGCCCAGTACGGTGATCAAGATGGCCATGCCTGGAAAGAAGGACAACCACCAGGCGATCTCCAGGTTGTCCTTGCCCTCAGTGAGCATATTGCCCCAACTGGGGGTGGGCGGCTGCACACCTATGCCCAAAAAGCTCAGGGCGCTTTCCACCAAAATCGCCGAACCGATACCCAGGGTAGCCGAGACCAGCACAGGAGCCGCTGCATTGGGCAGGATATGAGAGAAGATGATGCGCAAGTCAGAGGCGCCTATGATGCGGGCAGCCAGCACAAAATCCCGAGTCTTCAGGCTCAGGAATTCCGCCCGCACCAGACGGGCCACCCCCATCCAGCCCGTAAGCCCGATGACTACCATGATATTCCAGATGGACGGCTCCAAAAAGGCGATGACCGCCATGATGAGAAATATGGTGGGAAAACAGAGCATTACATCCACAAAACGCATCAAAAGCAGGTCTATCCAGCCGCCATAAAAGCCAGCTAATGCCCCAAGAATCGAGCCCACCAGTGTGGCGATGCCCACCGCTACTATACCCACCAGAAGGGAGATGCGGGCTCCGTAGATCATACGGGAGAGGCAGTCCCTGCCCAAGGAATCCGTGCCAAATGGATGTGCCCAGGTGGGGGGTTGCAGGATGTTCCACGTGTCTATGACCTGTGGGTCGAATGGGGCAAGCCACGGGGCAAAGGCCGCTGCAATGAACAAAACGGCCACAATGAAAAGGCCTGTCATGGCCGGTTTATTGTGCTGAAGGCGCTTAAACCACATATCTTATTCTTAACAGACTTGCCGACCGATTAAAAGGCACAAAAAAAGGGCGCACTTTTGCGCCCCTTTGAAACGGCCCGGAAGGCGATCAGCCCATGTTGTTGAGCACGTCTTTCATAACGGCATTGGCAAGCCTGGCGTTGTCCACCGTGTATGTGCCCGCCTGAACGCGCTGTTTAATGGACTGCACATAGACTGCACGATTTGCATCCTGTGGTGCATTGACCTGGTCGGTTGCTGTATTGCGCTGGGCGCTTAATGCCTTTGCCTGGGCCGAAAGCTCCACTCGATCCGCGGTGCGGGTAGGGGCAGCCGCAGCATTATTTCCAGTGGTCTGCCCTGCCTGTGCCACATCGTTTGCGATATTCTGGGGTCTTTGTGTCTTCTGAGCACTATTGAGGTTATTTACATAGTTATTTAGAGGGGCCTTTGAAACGGATTGAATAGCCATATCCGACCTCCTTTCAAGTCTGTTCGCTTGTATGATAACATCTTTTGTAGAAAATTCCATAGGTATTTGCTTAAAAACATGCCCTTTTATAAGGGAGCCCTCAAAATTGTCCTTTTGCCTGATGGCCGTGTTGATTAGAACAGAAAAACGGTTTTATATTGTTTGTATTCCAAGCTCGACACGGTATTTTTCTTATCGGCAAGGCATTCAAAGGACTTTAATTTGAACTCAAATAATCAGCAAAAGGCCCCTGAAATTCAACGCAACACACAAAAAACCTCGGCAATGAACGGGATTTGGCTCGTTCTCATGGCATCGGCCATTGTGCTCGCCGCCTTTTATGGCAAGGCCGCGGACATCACACGTGCCTCCTTTGATGCCGCAAAAGCCGCTGTGGAGCTGGCCATCGGCCTCATAGGCGCCATGAGCCTGTGGCTTGGGCTTATGCACATAGCTGAAAAGGCAGGTCTGATGCACTCCATTGCCCAATGGATTCAACCCGTGATGCGGCGGCTCTTTCCAGACATTCCACCGGGCCATGCCTCCCTTTCAGAGATGGCCATGAACATGTCCGCCAACATTCTCGGGCTGGGAAATGCGGCCACGCCCCTGGGCATCAAGGCCATGCAGTCCTTAAACCGCTTAAACGCCAGGCCTGGTGAGGCCACGGATGCCATGTGTATGTTTCTGGCCATCAACACCTCCAGCATTACTCTACTGCCCCTGGGCATGATCAGCATTCGGGCTGCAGCAGGAAGCCAGAATCCTGCGGCCATTCTTCTTCCCACGCTCATAGCCACCACCTGTTCCACTGTGGCCGCTGTGGCCACGGTAATCCTGCTGAAACGGCTCTTCAAGGACTCCAACCCCTCCATGCAGACCGAAGTCAATGAAACCGCTGAATTCGAGGCAAGGCAGGCCACTGACCCTGTGAGTGATAAGACCTGCACCGTATCAACGAACAAAAACCGTATCCTTTGGGCCGCCTTTTTCCTATTGTGCTTTATCGGCGCAGCCATGTGGGGCATGCTTCGCAATGGTGGCAGTCTTCATTTCACTGACCTCTTCATTCCCCTTTTGATGCTCTGTCTTTTGTGCCTTGGATATGCACGAGGGGTGTCGGTCTATGAGGCCGCAGTGGAAGGGGCAAAGGAAGGGTTTCAGGTGGCTGTGCGTATCATTCCGTTTCTTGTGATGATATTGGTGGCAGTGGGCATGTTCCGGGCCTCTGGCGCATTTGATCTGCTTCAGACCCTGCTTGCGCCTGTGACAGCCTGGCTTGGCATACCTGTGGAGGCAGTGATCGTGGCCATTTTGCGCACGCTGTCGGGTTCAGGGGCCTTTGGCCTGGTAAGTGAGATCACGGCTCAAGACCCCAATGGTTTTACTGCGTTTCTGGCCGCCACCATTCAGGGCTCCACAGAAACGACCTTTTATGTGCTGGCCGTTTATTTCGGCTCTGTGGGAATATATCGGCCCAGACATGCCCTGCCTGCCGCCCTCATAGCCGATCTGGCAGGCTTTGTGGCCTCGGTGGTGGTGTGCAAGGCCATGTACAATGGGTAGGGGGCCTTGTACCCTATGTAACGGTTCTGCGCACCGGAATGCCCTGGCTGAAGAGAAAATCCCTGACCTGCGCAGGTGTCTGCTCAGTAAAGTGAAAGATACTGGCAGCGGCCACGGCATTTGCCCCGTGTTGTATGGCCTCAAGCATGTGTTGTGGGCTTCCTGCCCCTCCTGATGCGATCACAGGAATGCTGACCTGCCTTGTCACCTCTTCGATGAGCTTGAGGTCATAGCCCTGCATGGTTCCGTCTAACTCAATGGATGTGATGAGTATCTCGCCTGCGCCAAGCCCCTCACAAAATCGCGCCCATTCACCAGGCCGCTTGCCTGTTGGCAGTCTTCCGCTGTGGCTATAACACTCGTAATCGCCATTTGCGGTCTTACGGGCATCTATGCTCACAACCACGCACTGTGAGCCAAACCTCTTGGCCGCCTCGGAGATGAGGTTTGGCTGCTCATAGGCAGCGCTGTTGATGGAGACCTTGTCTGCCCCACACCGCAACAGCCGCCTTATCTGCTCCAGATTGCGAATACCGCCACCTATGGTCACTGGCACAAAACATTCCTGCGCCCAATCGGCTATGGTCTCATAATCCGGCTCTCGCATCTCGTCAGTGGCAGTGATATCCAGGAGAATCAATTCATCCACCTCTCGCATGGTATAGACCTTTATGGCTGGAAGCACCGTGCCAACCCTGCGCCAGGAGTCAAAACCTATGCCCTTTACCAGCCCTATATTCTTCCAAAGCAAGGTGGGAATAATTCGTGTCTTAAGCATATCATTTAATCTTCAGAAAATTCTTGAGCAATCGAAGGCCTGCCTTGGAGCTCTTCTCAGGGTGAAATTGAGTGCCAAGCACAGTGCCTCTTCCCACTACAGATACAAAACTCCCGCAGTAAGGGGTTATTGCCAAGGCATTTTCCTTATCATGTGGCACAAAGTGATAGCTGTGCACAAAATAAAAATCTGTGCCCTTCTCAATTCCATCAAACAATGAATGGGGCCCTTGAAAATGGACCTCATTCCAGCCCACATGGGGAATGCGCTCCTTGCCATGCACAGGCTCAAGCCTAATCACCCTGCCTGGTATCAGGCCAAGCCCTTGAGTCTCTCCTCCTTCCGTGCCCATCTCGGCCAGAAGCTGCATGCCCAGGCAGATGCCCAAAACAGGCAATCCATCCTTCAAGGCAGCCTGTTTTATGGCCTTGTCCCAGCCCTTTTCCCTTAAGGCCTCCATGGCGTCATGAAAGGCACCCACTCCAGGCAGAACAAGGCGTTCGGCATCAGCCATATCAGAAGGGTCATTTGAGATAAAGACATGGGCACCTGCCTCCTCAAATGCCCTGCGCACCGAGGCCAGATTTCCCATGCCGTAATCTATAATCAAGACAGACATAAACGCCTCAAGGGTTGTCGTAGTTGATCTTGGTCAGATTGCCGTATTTGTCTTTGACCAGGTTGCCCCTGGCATCGGTCACAAACAACTTTTTATTGGTAAACCTGTCACATATTTTGATGAACTCGTCCACAGTGAGCTCCAGGGGTTCCAATATCTTTTCCAGAGGCTTTCCCAGATATGTCCAGGGAAATTTGCCGTCATGCCTTTTGACCAATTCCAGCCCCTCTTCCCTTGTAATGCGGCCACGCCGAATGTGAAGGGAGGCTATATCAGTGGCCCTGCCAAAACCGAATTTGAGAAACTTGAAGTAATCGTGTATGCCTGTCTGGTGATTGTCCAGATTTTCATAGTTCACCACTGAACCCTCCACCGTGGTGTGCCATGTGTTAAAGCCAAAACCTTGAGCCAAAAGGGCATTGGAATAGCCGTCCCACGGCAGGTAATAGCCCAAAAAAAGCCCTGTGACCCCCACTTGTTTCAACCCCTCGTCAGAGGGATAGGTAAATGGAATCAGGTGCCTCTTCTCAATCCCCTCCACGCCTATGAGGTCAGAGACTCGAAGTCCCAGGAGCCCGCCGAACTCCTCGAGCCAGCGGCGGTCCAGGGTGTTGTTTTCGGTGGCCGAGGCAGGGCCGCCGTATTCGTTCTGCGAATTCTCGCCCCAGATGATGAGGGGCACACGGAACTGCACTGCTACGCGCACAGGCACCGTAAAGATGGTGACATGTTCGGGCCAGGAGATGTCGCCCACCTGCATCAGCCCTATGCGATTTAGCTTTCTACGCACTACACGATTGGTGGTCACCTCTATATAGTCCACGCCCAAGGACTTGAGGTTTTCGATGTTGCGTCGACCTATCTCTGAAAGGTCGCAGGTGGTGCCGGTCACACACAGGGGGTTCATACCCAGCTCCAGCATCTTTATGGTCTGAAAATGGCTGTCCTTTCCGCCGCTGACTGGAATGATGCAATCCCAGTTGGAGCCGTCTTTAGAGCGATAACGCTCCAGTATCTCCATCAATTCCTGCCTACGCCGTGCCCAGTCTATAAAAGGCCGCCTCTCATAGTTTCTACAGGCATTGCACACCCCTTCTTCATCAAAGGACAGATCCGGCTTGGTCTCAGGGAACAGACATTTTTTACAGTAACGTATCATATCTCATGTACCTCCCTTTTCTTTTAGGTCCCACTCATGCGCAAGTATGGCGTATTCAATTACATCATAGAACCTGCCATGCTTATAAAAGGCCTCTCTTTGCACACCTTCTTTTTTCATACCACAGGCCTCACATTAAAGACCAGAGATAGCACCTTGCTCCTTACGAAAAAAGATGGCTCGTGCAGGGCTGGAAGCCTTACCAAACACATGCCAATTACATAGGTTGCGGTGTCTATGTATCAAGCTGGACAAGACCTCCGCCCCTCCTGCATCATGGCAGACCACGAGGATATTATGCCTTTTCATGGGCCAAGATCGCCTCTTTCACGGCCTCAAAGACTTCCTGCCAGTCATTGCGGCTACTTTGTCTAAAGAGTTGCATATTGCTGTACCACGGGGTCTGCCTCGTGTTAATGCCCCATCTCCAGTCAGGCACATAGGCCAAAAGGGTCCAGACCTTCGGCCGTTTTTGGCCGTCAGGCGGCAGTATGGCGCCTGCCAAATGGGCAATGGAGGTGTCAACTGTTATCACCAGGTCCAAACAACTGACAATAGCGGCTGTATGGGCAAAGTCCACAAGATACGGGGCAAGGTTGTGCACATTTGCCCGCTCAACCGCAAGGGGCTCACTTTGATACTGTAGGCTGAACCACTGGGTATCAGGAAGCTCAAAAAGCGGCTTAAACATCTCAAAGGCCACTGAACGCTCTTTGTCCCGATTGTGTTTAGGGTTGCCCTTCCAGACAAAACCAATGCGCAAGGCCTTACCCATGTGCGAAAACAATCGTTCCATCCGTCCCTTCAGCCCAATATCCACCTTCAGATACCCGTCAGCCAGAGGAAACGGCCTCGAATCCTCCTGTAAATGGCTGGGCAGGTCCAAAAGTGGCACATGCCAGTCCATATTTTCGCAGGCCAGGGCCATGTGTGACTTCAAGATCACTTGTTCCACGGCCTCCATAGGCTCAAAGAGCCGGGCCAGCTCTGGGCCACAGGCCAAGGTCACCCGTTTCCCCTGTTCCCTTAAGAGGGGCAGATAGCGCACAAACTGAATGTTGTCGCCCGCTCCCTGTTCCACCCAGACCAGGATATTGCCAGGCCCGGTCTCTCCTCGCCAGAGCGGCAGGGATACTGGCGCATAAGGAGGGGCCTCCTTGCGTCGCCAGCGCCAGAGATACTCCTGAAATCCCTCCTTCACCTGATTATTGAGCAATAACACATGGCTGAGATTCCAATGGGCCTCCACCAAATCAGGTGCAAGGGCTACGGCCTTTTTGTAATACTCTATGGCAGCAGGGATGTCCATGAGCTCTTGATAGCAGTTGGCCATGTTGTAATAGGCCCTGGCCGCATCAAAGCCCTGACCATCGATTAACTCCAGGGCCTTTTGAAAATATGTCAGCGCAGCCTCATATGCCTTGCGATACTCCTTTAGAAGATGCCCCAAGTTGTTATATGCCCCTGAATAACTGGAGTCAGACTCTATGACTCGCCTAAAAAGGGCCTCTGCCTCGTCTATGTGCTTTGTGTCCAGATAGAGACAGGCCAGGTTGTAGAGCACATCCACATTGCCTTCATCGCAACGCAAGGCATTTTTAAAGGCCTCTTCAGCCTCCATATGGCGATTGAGCCTGCTGTAGGCCACACCCATGTTCATCCAGGCGGTGATGTGACCTGGATGCAATCGCACGGCCTCCTGGTATCGGGCTATGGCCTCCTCCAGGCGCTCCGCCTTCTGGAGTTGAAGCCCCTCTTGAAAACACCTCTCTGACTGTTCAAGCCCGGCATCCTTCTGAAAACGCTCCTTAAAGGCCTCGTAGGCCGCCTTGGCGGCCTCGATTTGGCCTGTCTCCAGATAGCAGTCTCCCATCTTCTTAAAGAGCTCTATGCGCTGGGGCAGGGCCAGAAGACAGCGCTCGTAGGCGGCAATGGCGCCTTCATAGTCCTGGGATTCCACCAGTGCATCGCCCAGTTCCTGCCAGAGCACAGCGGTTTCAGGCTCCAGGCCCACAGCCTCTGTGAGCAGTTGAATGCCCTCCTCCATTCGGTTGTTTTCCATGAGGACCCGTGCCAAGAAGGCCAGGCGCCTGCCATTTCCTTGGGCCTCTGCCATGGCCTGAGGCAGGACATCGGCCAGGGCATTCAAGTCCTCCAGCCTGTAAAAGACTTGGGCTGATAAAGAGGCATGGCCATTTAGCGGCAAAAGGGGAGTCCAGGCCTGAAGTATGGAGGAGGCCTTTTCGGCATTGTCTTCCACCAGGGCATTTAAACGCCCCTCGTACTGAGGCCAGACCTCTGTCTTCAGGGCCGAAACGGCCTTGGCTGCCTTTAAGGTGCATATGCGCTGAATCCACTGGGCAAGCAGGTGTGGGTACTTTTCACCCCAGAGCAGGTATTCGCCGTCCGGCTGGGCCACATATTCCCTGTGACTGGTCAGACGCAGCCAGGGTGCGGCCGCAAGCTCCCGCAGATGATCGACCTCCTCATTCAGGGACGCATTCAATTGCACAGCCCTGTTCCAATGTACCTCCGCCTCTTCAAAGTTTAAGAGCCCGGCCAGCACAAACCCCATGAGGGCATTGGCGGTGGCCTCTTCCGGCACTGACTGCAATATCTCTTTTAAGACCCCTTGAGCCAAGACCAGGTCCTCTGATTGCACATAGAGTTTGGCCAACTCCAGGCGGCTTGCCAGGGCATCTTCTGGGCTTTTGGCCTTGGAAATGGCCGTTAAGAGCCGATCCTCTTCATTCAATCTGTGCTCCAGGTCCTTCATAAGGCCCTGATACAGCCCCAAGACCTCCAAACGCTTCTCCTGGACCATGAGCAGCCGTTCCAGCTCGGCCTTCAGCCAGGCAAGATACCCCTGCTCCTCACGAATGCGCTCATTTTGGTATTTGATTTTGTCATTTTCCTGAAGCATGTTGTAGGTGAGCTCCAGGACCTGGTTCCAGAGCTCATTATAGCCGTCGGTCTTGTTGTTGAGCCTGTCCAATTGAATCATCTCATTTCGAATAGGAGCAGGCAGGTCCTCCAGAGACCTGACGATTACACCCTTTTCCAACAGGTCATCTATGCGTTTCAGCCCGCCTGACAAGAGCCTTTTGGCCTTTTTCACCTGTTCCAACACATCCCTGCACAGAGACAGGCTCCTTTTGCAGTAGGATGAGATTTGGCTATTCTGCCACGGCTTATGGCTGGCTATGGTCTCTTCCAGGAGGGCATGGAAATCAAATTCCTCGGTCATGAACTCTTGAATGACCTCGGCCAGGGGCATGACGCGAGTGCCGGCGATGTGTGCCCCACGGGCAGTGGCGTTGATGATGGGCACAGGGCTCTGAGCCACGATCTCCTCAAACTGTTGTTTAAGGCTCATCAAACCCCGATCTGTGGGGATATCCTCGCCCGTAATAGACTTGACATAATATATCTCTTTGTCTTTTGGCAGGCCCTTTTCATGGAATATGACACCGGATGCATGGTCAGAACCAGTGGTCTTGGTGTAGGCCAGGTCCTGGCCCACCAGCACGATGGGCGAGGCCTCCATGAGATGGGCAAGGCCGACGGAGAGGTGCGCCACTGACAGAAGGGGCGGCAGAAGGTGCCGAACACCCAACTGTTGAATCATCCACATGTGAGGAATGTCTTCATTAAAGGCGTAAAAGATGTGTTGAGCGGGCAGGCGCTTGGGAATAAGCGGGCATACCTTTATGGTGATGGCCAGGGCGAAAGACAACCGGGATGCGAGAAACGGCGCCACCTTTTCAAAGTTGGCGTCCTCCATGTCCAGAGAGGCGATGAAGTCAGGCACGATGCCGTTTTTCAGCAGGGTTGGAAGTGCGGAATCCACTGCAAAGATGGCGCATCTGCCCACGGCCTTTTGAATGTCCGGTATGCTCATGTCCAAAGAGGGCCCGGCCGCTACAAGCAGGGCAGGACGGCCCTTCAATAATCCCTTGAGTATATCTGTGTTGGTGGCATGACGAATATTTGTGAGATTGGCCAACCTGTTTTTTACAAAGGTCTCGCCATAATAATTAGTGGTGCTGCCCATGGCATTGATCTTGTTCAGGAGCTGAAACACCCGGTCATTTGTCTCCTCGTACAACCGTGTCTGCCAGGAGAAGCTGGGCTGGTGCTTGAGGATGTGCGTGTCTGAGATGGCCACCTCCCTGCCCAGCTCCCGTTCCATACGAACCGGGTCCCAATCCCCCACATATAAAAAGGTCTTGGCCGAGCCCAAAAGGGGTGTGAGGTCCACATGGCGCAGGGCAATACAAAATATATCAAGAGATGGCTCCACTATGGCCAGTTTTGCTATGGCAGGTCTCTCTCTTAAAATGAGAAGGGGGCCGTAACCCAGGCCCATACCCACAAAGATCACCACACCCGATGCATCCTCTTTGACCGTCTGAAAGTGAACGGCCGCACTGCTCCAGGGGTCGTCGTTGTCATAGGCCAAAAATGCGGCGCCGTTTGAGAGCTGGTAGCGCAGGTTCGCAAGACCATTGGCGCTCTTGAGCACCTCACCGTCAAAAACCGGTCTATGCTGTTCCACCAAGGCGTGAATATGGGGAAATCGTTGTTTGAGCAGGGCAAGATTTGCCTGGAAAAGGGCGGAATCGCCTGAAAAATCCATAGACACCATAGAACCCATGCGTTTTCTCCTGACTTATAATGGTTTGACTCCATTCTTTTGCAAAAAGAATACCACGGAAGGGGACATCGCTCCAGCCTGGGAATGAGCGGTGAGTGAATTAAAGTTTTCCAAAGGCCCTGCCGATAAAAGAATCAAAAGAGGAAACCGCGAAAAGACAAGAAAGGAGGTGAGCGTTTCCAATTCACAAATTTTAGTTCTGCGGGCCTTTTTTATAGCAAAACAAAACCCTAACCAGGCGGCATGAAGGCCGCTTAAAAAACTCAAGGAGGATTTACCATGGCACTTCGTATTAACACCAACATTTCGGCCCTTAACTCCCATGCGAACCTGCAAAAGAGCGATGCATCTCTGAGCAAGTCGCTGGAAAGGCTCTCATCCGGTCTGCGCATCAACCGTTCAGCGGACGATGCAGCCGGTATGTCAATAGCCAACATGCTGAAATCCCAATCCCTGGGTCTGGGCCAGGCCATCAGGAATGCCAACGATGGTATCAGCATCGTGCAGATCGCAGATGCGGCCCTGGATGAAAGCGTAAGCATCCTGAATTCCATCAAGCAAAAGGCGGTTCAGGCTGCCCAAGACGGTCAGACCCTGGAGTCCCGTAAGGCCATTCAGGCGGATATCAACAAACTCTTGAAGGAGATGAATGATATCGCCCAGACCACCGCCTTTAACGGCATGAAGCTCCTGTCCGGTAACTTCATCAACAAGCAGTTCCAGGTGGGTGCATACAGCGGTCAGACCGTGGACATCAACATCGCCTCGGCGGAGACCACCAAGATCGGCCATGTGACCACCGCAGACCTGCGGCTCACCAACAGCACCGGTGGCGAGGTCCGTCTGGGCATCTACTCGGCCCTGCGGGATGCCACAGTGCAGATACAGTCCGTAAACCTGGCCTATGACAACACCAAGGAGCACAGCATGGGTGCCCTGGCTGCGGCCATCAACCTCAATTCTGACCTCACAGGTGTCACAGCCCAGGCATTTGTCTCCTCCACCAGCAATTCCGCTGTAAAGGCAGGGACGACTGGTACTGACTTTGCCATAAACGGCGTAGTCATCGGTGCTGTCAGCGTGCAAGGCAACGATGCAACCGGCTCTCTGGCGAATGCCATCAACCAGAAGTCCTCTGAACACGGGGTGACTGCCTCTGTGGATGCACAGGGCTATCTCAAGCTCACATCCAACGACGGCAGGGCCATAAAGGTCACAGGCGATACAGGCACCACCCTGGTGGGCAGCAATCTGAACACCTTTGGCTACATCCGTCTGTTCCAGATGGGCGCCAATGAGATCAAGATCACAGATGCCACAGACATGGTCTCCCTGAACCTCACCGGTGACTTGACCCTAAGTGCTGCTATGTCCACTACCGTGGATTCCACGCTGGTAAAGGGTTCGGTTATTGGTACAGGTTCTGTAATCAGGGCAGGCTCCACCTTGGGCGTAACATTAGGCGCAGGCGGATTTACTGGAACAGTAACCACCACACAGGACAGCGAGCTCAAGGCAGGCTCTGCATTGGGTTCAGGTTCTGTCATAAAAGAAGGCACCGTCCTGGGAGGAAGCGCAAAGAACTCCGGTACTGTCACCACCAGCACAGACAGCCTGTTAAAGACAGGCAGCATTCTGACTGCAGGTACGGTCCTGGCTGCAGGCACCACTGTCACCACAGACATCGCTACCACAGTTGGCACAATCACAGCCGGCACCACCCTGGCATCCGACTACACAACCTCTGGTTCCAACACCCTGTTAAATGACATGGTAGTCAAGGCCAATTCCACCTTCGCTGCAGGCAGCACCTTCTTTACCGGCTCCTATGTGGGGGCGAATGTCACCTTGGCAGGCGCCAGTACCCTGACTGTGGGCATGACCCTAAAGGCAGGATCACAGATTGTAGGTAGTGACTCGTCAACATCCATCCTGGAAGGCTCCACCATAGGCGGTGACTTCACCACCTCTACAAGCCTCACCATGACCAGCGACATGATCCTCAAGGCAGGGGCAAATATCGTGACAGCCTCCAGCCTGGCCAAGGGCTCCACCATAGGCGGGTTGGCTGTCACATCTGCTACAGTAACCCTGGCCTCGGACATGACCCTGGCGGCAGGCAGTATTCTGGCCGCGGACACCACCATCAAAAAGGGCACGGTGCTCACGGATGAGATCGTGGCTGCAGGCGGCATTCACTACCAGGCGGGTACGGTGCTCACAGGCGATATAGTCACCGCAGGCAATAATGTCCTGGATGCCTCCATGACCTTAAAGGCAGGGTCAGCAGTGGCTTCAGGCAGCACCTTTGCAGCTACGGCCACCTCCTCCAGCGGCGCCACTGCCTCCACAGCCCTGAGCAATGTGCAGAAGAGCAGGCTGTCAGACATAGATGTCACCTCGCAGGAAGGCGCCCAGAAGGGTATCTCCATCGTGGAGGCGGCCATAGTGGCCATCAACAAGGTCAAGGCGGACCTGGGTTCTGTGCAGAATCAGCTCACCAGCACCGCTGCCAACCTGACCACCACGAAGCTGAATGTCACCTCGGCTGAGAGCCAGATTCGGGATGTGGACTTCGCTGAAGAGTCGTCCAACTTCTCGAAGATGCAGATATTGATGCAGGCCGGTACATTCGCCATGGCCCAGGCCAATGCCAGCTCTCAGAATGTGATGAGACTGCTTCAGTAAACTGACTTAAAACCCTAACCCATGGGCGGAGGCAACACTTCGCCCATGGCAGCATTTTTATGAAAAGGAGTAGGTTATGGCAGGCACTATCAGCTCCCTTGGGCTTGGCTCCAATCTGGGGCTTCAGAACATCCTGGATCAGCTTCGCAAGGCGGATGAAGCGCCCCTTGAGAACCTGAAGTCCACACAAACGGTCCTCAAGAATCAGATAAATGCCTTTAATGCCCTGAATCAGGGCCTGATGGAGGCCAAATCCCATGCCATGACACTGACCCTGGATTCCACCTACATCGCAAGGGGTATCACCTCCAGCGATGAAAAGGTCCTCACGGCCTCTGTGGCAGACGGCGCTGTCATCGGCTCCCGCAACATCGAGGTCACACGGCTGGCCAGTGCCAGCTCATGGGAGGGTGTAAGTGTTGCCAGTGCGGACACAAAGGTCAACACCAGCGGCTCCGGCCAGACCTTTTCTTACTCCATAAAAGGCCAGGAAAGAACGCTCACAGTTGCCAACAACACCACCCTGCAAGGCCTGGCAGACCTCATCAACAACGACTCAGGCAATTTAGGGGTCACGGCACAACTGGTAAACGACGGGTCGGCCACTCCCTATAAACTCGTGCTCACCGCCAACAAAACCGGTGAGGACAACCGCATCACCATCAACACGCAGTTGTCAGGCTATGGCCTGACAGAGAAAAACGGGGCAGGCGGTGCATCCCTCAATGCATCCCTCACCCTGGACGGCGTTACATATCAACGCCAAAGCAACAACGGCATAACCGACATTCTAAGCGGCATCACTTTAAATCTGAGGGGTACTGGCACGGCCAACATAACCGTAAACCAGGACAACTCAAAAATGACCGATGCCTTAAAGGGCCTTGTGAGCAAATTAAATGAGGTCATTACCAGCGCCAAAACCCAGTCCGGCTACGACAAGGACGGCAAACCCAATCTGCTTCAGGGCGTGAGCACCGTAAGGAACATGGGTTACGACCTGATCAACATGCTGGGGGCCAAGATTCAGACTGGCGGCAAAATCACCTCCCTCTATGACCTGGGGCTGGAGGTAAACAGGGACGGCACCATCTCCTTGAATGAAACCACATTAAACAACGCCATATCAGCCCATCCTGAGGATGTAAAGCTGTTTTTGGCAGGCGACAGCACCAAGGGCATTAGAGGTCTTGGTGAGGCCATAAACGACAGGCTGCGCGTCATGACCAGGCCGGTTACAGGCACCCTGGCCAGCGAGCAGACCGCTGCACAGGATCGGATTTCACGTATAGATGCACAGATTACGGCTACAACCGCCAGACTTGACAAGAAATATGACATTTTAGCAAAACAATTTTCAGAGCTCGACAAATTCACCAACTCCATGACATCGCTTTCCACCTATCTCACATCGCAGTTCAAGTCATTGTCGGGAAGCTCGTCGAGTTCCAACTAAAAACACAAGGCCAGGGCATCGGCCCGGCAGCAAGATAATCTTAAAAAACGAGAGAGACCTATGAACAGACAGGCCGTGAAGGCATACAAAAGCACGCAAGTCATGACAACAGACCCATACAAGCTCATTTTGATGCTGTATGACGCCTGCATCAAGAACCTGTTTCAAGCACGGGATGCCGTGACCACAAACGACAGGGTGCGCCGGGGGGAGACGTTGAGCAAGGCCATCGACATCCTTTCGGAACTGTTCAGCTCCGTGCAGGGCGAGACAGAGCAGGCGAAATTTCTGCGGGGCCTATACACCGCCATGATGCTGGAGCTGCCCAATGTTAACCTCACAAACGACATCAAGACACTGGATCTGGCCATAAAATATATGGCCCAGCTTCGCAGCATCTGGAAGGAACAGGTGATGGCCAAGGGGCCAGGCGCCGAGCCATCTTCTCTGTCTATACAGAATAAACAGGCAGGACCTGCTGCCCACGAAAAAAATGGCACAAGTTCGGGCGTTAACGACACAGCTATGAGGGGCGGCATTGCAGCCCAGCAGGCTTGTTACAAACCATTTGCATGTAAATTTTGAGATGACTATTATGGATAACAATGCCTTTACTCATTCAGCTATGCAAGAGGCACTGACCAAAATGGCCTCACTCCAGGACGAGATCCTGATACGGATACAGTCAGATGCCGACTGGCTTCCAAGGCTTCCTGTGTGGATGGACCAATATACCCAGGCATCTCAACGAATCAAAAATCTGCTGGATTCCTATACATACGATGAACACCGGCAGGAATATGCTCAACGGGTGCAGTTCCTCATAGAACAGCAGGAAAACATACTTGTCCTGCTACAAAAACAGCGCGATGAACTCGCCACACACATGCGGCAACTGGAACAGGGCAAAAAGGCCATTCAGGGTTATAGTTCGGGGAACTCCTGTGAAAAACAGGTATTTTTGAGTATGGATACATGACCATGCTGGTACAATCGACTTCCACTCAAATAGACGACGCCTTCCGGCAGGCGCCTGTAATAATAAGGGAAGAGGCGGCAAAAACAGCCGGCAACCATGAAATTGCCTCTCAAGAGACAGCAACAAGGGAAGCTGCGGCCCATGCCCCTGACAAGGCAAAAGACAGCAAGGAAACCGGCCGGCTGGCCATTAAGCCCGATGAAATCACTCTAAACGGACAGCAGGTCGGCACTGCGGATGAACGTGGGGGAAACGGCCATGTGGAGAAAAAGACAGCGGCCCTCAAAAATAACACGGCCGAGCCACAGAAAAAACTGACACAGCAGGAGATTGAAGACCTGCAAAAAAGGCTTCCGGACACACCTACCACGCGTTTTTCATTCAAATTCGATGAAAAAAGCAAGGAAATGGTGGTGCAGATCATAGACAAAAAAACCGATAAGGTCATAAGACAGATTCCGCCGGAGGAATTTCTGAAGATCAAGATGGCCTTCAAAGAGCTGATACGAGGGACATTGCTCGATAAAAAGGCCTGATAGTATGTTCGCCCTACCAGAATGGAGAGATGATTATGCTTACCATCGATGCAAGGATGCAGACAGATGTAACGGTCGGCCAGACCAGACCCGCAAGCCAGGAACGGAACCCGGCTGTTGCAACTCAACAACCATCCACAGATAAGGCCGTCTTACAGAAAACAGAGGACATGGCAGCCGCGGCCGCCGGCGCTGAATCCAAAGGCAAGGCCGGCCTGAAGGAGACGGAAGAAGCAGTCAGGTCTATTCAAAAGGACATGGAGCTCCTGAACACGCGCATAGCCTTTCGTGTGGACAAAAAAAGCGACGAGATCGTGGTGGATGTGATCGACAAGGACACCAATCAGGTCATAAGACAGATCCCATCAGAGGAGATGCTGCGGCTCAAGACAGCCTTCAAGGAGTTGATCAAGGGCCTGCTTGTGGATGTGACCGCCTGACCTCCCTTAAAACAGCTTCATATACTCGCAGGTTTCCAAGCACCATCCTTTCGATGGAAAACCCCTCGCACACAAGCCTGCGGCCCGCACGGCCCATTTTAAGCCTCATTTCTGGCTGCTGAACCAGGGTCCTGATGGCCTGGCACAATTCATTTACATCGCCTGGAGTGACGAGCAGCCCGGTAGTACCATGCTGCACCACCTCTGGTATCCCACCCGCGCGGCAGGCCACAATAGGTACTCCGCAGGATGCCGCCTGAAGAAGCGAGACTCCAAGGCCCTCCATAAGGGCAGGATGCACCAACATGGCCAGATGTGGCAGAATACGCGGCAAATCCCCTCGAAAACCCGCAAAAATGAAATATTCCTGCAGCCCCTTTGCCTGCACCAGCCGTTTTATTTCCTCCTCCAGTGCGCCTTTTCCAAAAAGCAAAAATCTCAAGGTTGGCAGGTCTGACACCAGCAGAGATGCCGCCTCCACCAGGTATCTGTGGCCTTTGCGCTCTATGAACTGCGCAGACATGCCAATGGGGATCTGTTCAGGGCCCAAGCCAAAGGTCTGTAAAAACCATGCCCGTTCCGTTTCAATCCCATCACCACAAGGCGCATAGAGCCTGGTGTCCACAGCACTGGGTACACATACGAGTTTTGCCGCCGGAATCCCCTCATTCAGAAGCACCTGCTCTATACCATGAGAGATGGCTACGATGCGCCGATACAGCCCGTATTTGAATTCGGCGAAGACTGAAAGGCTGCGGCCCCGTTCACCCAGAAAAGCCGGTTCCGGATTGTCCACCCTGCGCGTGAGAATCGCAGGAATGCCGCAGAATCGCGCCGCAAGACCGGCATGGATATCCGCCCCCCGACGGCTGTGCACATGCACAAGATCCGGACGCTCCTGACGCAAAATCCGCACGATACCGCCCAGCAACCGAAAATCCATATCTCCGGCAAAGGGCGTTTCATACACCACGGCATCGGCAGACGCAGCACCTGCTATGGCCGCATTCACAGGGCAGACCAGAAGGTTCGATATTCCATGCCCCACCAAACCCTCCAGCAGATATTTTACCTGCAATGCACCACCATAAAGACTGCGGCCTGTCTCGACGTGTAATATTTTTATGTCACTTTTCATAATAAAATTATATGGATTTAATCAGCCGGACTGATTAAGATATAAATGTAACACTATCATAATTTTCAGGGACATCCAAACAAGATCGGCCTGCTGCCGCCCTCTTCGTACCTGCGGAACCCTATGTGCATAAGGATCATTGCTGATTTTGAAATTGGTCTGAAAATTGCATTTAACATTGTAAAGGAATACCGCCATGACAAACAATTATAGACACCATTCAGCCATTGCATTAATTCTGATTTCATTGTGTTGCTATACACCAGGCCTGCCGGCTTGGGACGGAGGACATCAAGGCGGTTCAGACCAAAATGTCCCACCTCAGACAGGCGGCGATGCGGACAAAAAAGGCATCGTGCACAGGGAACGCCCCGCCAACACGCCGGTATATAATGTCGAGATGGCCAAACCCCATCCTCCAGCCATGGAACGGCCGCCTATGCCTGTGCCGCCTGTACCGGATGGCCGCATGCAGCATGCGAGGCCCCTGAATACCCCTAACTCAAATGATAACAGCCCTCCTCCTTTCCCACACATTCAGAGACAGACCCCTGACAGGGATACAGCCCAACCACGGCCATCTTTTGGCCAAAAACCGGCTTTAGACAGGCCGGACAACCTCAAGCCAACGGTTCAGCCCCCCTTTGGCCCCGGCGGACACGAGGCAGGTGGAGCGGCCATCAGGGAAACCCGGCCACAGAACCCGTTTGATGCAGACAGGCATAGACATGATAACCCCCCTATAAAACCTGTCTTCGAACCACATGAGAGGCCTGGAATGAATCCAGGGGCAATCAGGCCTTCCCATGAGGTATTTAGGGACAATCGTGGTCGGGAACGGCCGGCTCACGGCCCTATTATCGTTGAGAAAATCCGTCCTGCACGTGGTATGGGTTTTTATAGGGAGATGCCCGCTGGGCACCAGAGGGTTTTTGTAAGGAATCAATGGTATTTCTCCCACGAGGGCCGCTATTATAGAAGGACATCTGATGGATTTATCTGGATAGTCCCACCTCCAGGGCTTGTGGTCACCACCCTGCCCTTCGGCTGCACCAGCTTCCTTTGGGGAGGGGTGGAATATTACACCTATGCAGGCATCTACTATCGTCCCACCTATGGAGGGTATGTAGTGGTGGAAGAACCGGAAGACCTGCCTTCTCCCTGGGCGATGGACCCGCCTCCTGTTGATTTTGTCCTGGTCAATACTGAACTGCTGAATGTCCGATCAGGCCCGGGCGAGGATTTCCCTGTGATCGAACAAGCCATGTACGGCGAAAGGCTGCAAGTGCTCGGAAGCTATGATGATTGGTATTACATAAGGCTTGCCAATGGCAGAAAGGGATGGGTCCTGGCCTATTTCACCTACCCTGAAAATCAGGCCGAACCAATGGGTTGAAGCCGTCCGAGGGCCCGCAGACACTCAAAGGCGATATATGTGTTTTCCAGATCGGCAAGGGCACCTGGCACAGGGGCAAATCCGCCCTTTCCTGTCTGACAGGTGAGAAGATACCGCAAAAGAACCGTTTCGTATCGCGGACGCTCATTAAAAAAATGCACTGTGTCTATGCCCGCCAGCAACACCGCAAGTGTGGCGTTACTGGCGTTCGGGGCAAGGGTGAAGCCGAGATTTTCATCCTCACAGCTGCGGGCATACTCCAGGGCGGAGCGCTGCAATCCCCAGTGCAGCAATGAGTAAATACGGACAACCGAGCCTGTATCAAGCAGATTCGCTCCAGGCCAGCCATAACCTCCGGAAGCCCCTTTCAGCATTAGAACCGCCCGTCTCAATCCCGTCTGCATTCTGACAGGACAGACAACTCCATATACTTGACACAACTCCAGCAGCCTGCACATATCCCTGAGTGCGCCAGACCATTCCATTTTACTGCTGTTCAGCAAGGAGACCTCAAGGCCATGCATCAGCTCCTCAAGCCATATATTGGGCGCAACGGCCAAAGGCGCCTTCAAAAGCCTCATGGCATTCAAAAAGCTCCAGCCGATTGTAATGGAAGGGAAACAGCCGTCCGCAGGTTCACAGGAG
This sequence comes from Deltaproteobacteria bacterium, assembly GCA_028695735.1. Lineage (GTDB taxonomy): Bacteria > Desulfobacterota > Dissulfuribacteria > Dissulfuribacterales > DYLC01 > JAQVIJ01. Next base: position 231,218 of record JAQVIJ010000001.1, read on the forward strand.
CGCAAAAACTGCACCACCGATTCCTTCTTAGGGATAGAATGGCCGACAATGGACAGGGTGGCCACAGCATAAAAGGTGTCAGGCACATTGGATTCGCTCATGCCCCAGTCCTCATAGCGATAAAAGCAGAAACCCCCATCTGCATTCTGACGGCTTTCGACATAATGCACAGCACTCTCAATCTGTTCCAAGAATCCGGACATACATACCTCCTTCAGTCATGCTGTTCGCAAAGCATCTTCCCCTGCCTCCCCCCAAAAAATGGAAAGATTCTTCCCAGCAGGGGAAAAATCCATTAAGATATTGTTTTCAATACCATCTGAGGCAGGCGTCTGTAACGGGCACTTCAGAAGTGTTTCACATTCCTGCTGAACATTCAAGGGGTTATGTCCATATTTCCTAAAAAATATGACGTGATAGTGATAGGCGCGGGGCATGCGGGCTGTGAGGCAGCCCTGGCCGCTGCAAGGCTTGGGGCCAGCACACTGCTTTTGACCATTGACCTGAACAAGATCGGCACAATGAGCTGCAATCCAGCTATCGGTGGCCTGGCCAAGGGTCATCTGGTCAAGGAAATAGACGCCCTGGGTGGCGAAATGGCCCGAAACACGGATGCCACAGGCATTCAGTTCCGCAGACTCAACACATCCAAAGGCCCTGCGGTCAGGGCCACCCGCTGCCAGGCGGATATGCTGCGTTACAGTCTGCGCATGAAATCAGTGGTGGAAAACCAGCCGAATCTCGACCTGTATCAGGCCATGGCAGGCCGGATTCTGGTGAAAGAAGGCCGTGTACAGGGCGTAGAGACCACCATTCACGAAGAGATCCACAGCAAGACAGTGATAGTAACCACCGGAACATTCTTGAACGGACTGATTCACATCGGCCTTGAACGCTTTCCAGCAGGCCGCCTGGGAGACCCGCCGTCCAACCGTCTTTCCAGCTCCTTCAAGGAATTGGGTTTTGAGATGGGCAGGCTCAAAACCGGCACCACTCCAAGACTGCATGCCTCCTCCATTCGGTTCGACATACTGGAAATGCAATCAGGCGACGACCCATCTCCCACATTTTCATTCTTTCACAGCTCCATTGAGCTCCCCCAGCGTCCATGTTACATAACCTATACCAATGCCAAAACCCATGAAATCATACGGTCAAATCTGGACAGGTCCCCCATGTTTGCCGGCATCATAGAGGGCATAGGGGCCAGATACTGTCCATCCATAGAGGACAAGGTCTTTCGTTTTCCTGAACGGGAACGGCATCAGGTATTTCTGGAACCTGAAGGACTGGACACTCCGGAGATATACCCCAACGGCATTCCCACCAGTCTGCCCATAGATGTGCAGTGGCGTCTGGTGCGCAGCATCGCGGGGCTGGAGCAGGCCGAGATACTGAAACCAGGCTATGCCATAGAATATGACTATGCCAATCCCGTGCAGCTCAAGCCGAGCCTCGAAACCCAATTAGTGAGCGGTCTATTTTTCGCCGGCCAGATAAACGGCACATCCGGCTATGAAGAGGCGGCTGCTCAGGGGTTGATGGCGGGCATCAATGCCGCTCGACTCGTACATGAAAAAGCACCGGTCATCCTTGACCGCTCCCAGGCATATATCGGTGTACTCATCGACGATCTGGTCACCAAAGGCACTCGTGAGCCCTACCGCATGTTTACATCCAGAGCAGAATACCGGCTGCTGCTGCGAGAAGACAACGCAGATCAGCGGCTCGCGGAAACAGGCAGGGCCATCGGTCTGCTATCCGATGAGGCATGGTCCATCTTCGAAAGAAAACGCAATCAACGCGCATTGGCACAAGATCTGCTGAAAGAACTGCGTTTCACACCAGACGAGATAAATCCGTGGTTGGAGACAAAGGGAAGCCCGGCCGTATCCCAGGCGATACGCATAGAGGACCTGCTCAGACGGCCTGAAATCGGCATAAACGAGGCCCTGGAATTGCTGTCCTCCAAATCCAGCCAGGCAGCCGCATTGAAAGACATGGGCACCGACATCCTGACCCAACTGGAGATTGAGGTCAAATATGCCGGCTATGTCAAAAGACAGATGGAAGAGGCCGAGGCATTTCGCAAATGGGAACACCTCACCCTGCCTTCCGACCTGAATTATTTCGAGATACCTGGGCTTTCCAGCGAGATCCGCCAAAAACTCACAGCGCAGCGGCCTGACAGCCTCGGCAGGGCGTCCCGCATATCCGGAGTGACACCGGCGGCCATCACCGCCATTCGCATTCATCTCAAAAAACACGGACTGCAATAGGAGCATCCCCATGAAAATCGGCCTCGCACAGATCAATCCCACCATCGGAGACATAGAAGCAAACACACAGCTGATGCGGGTATATGTTCAGAACGCCAAGGAAAGGGGCTGCGAGCTGCTGGTCTTTCCGGAACTCTCCATCTGCGGCTATCCGCCCATGGACCTGCTGTATCAGAAGGGTTTTGTGCAGGCGTGTGAGCACAGCCTGAACAATCTGGTCAAAGAGGTGCATGGCATCGCAGTAATCTGCGGTTGTCCCACTCTAAACACTGAAGGAATCGGAAGACCCTTCAGAAACAGCGCCATGCTGTTTCATGACGGCACTGTTCGAGGGGCGGTCTGCAAAACCCTGATGCCAAACTACGATGTGTTTGACGAGGCGCGCTACTTCGAACCCGCTGGGTCAACGGCCCCACTCCTTTTCAAGGGTTTGCGCATCGGGCTAACCATCTGTGAAGATATCTGGAATGACGCCGACTTCTTTCAGCACAGGATGTATGGGACCGACCCATTGGAGCAGCTTGCCGGCGCATCGCCCCATATCTATATCAATATCGCAGCATCTCCGTTTGATTATACAAAGCCCGAGTTTCGCATCAGACTGCTTAACCACCTGGCGCGCAAATACTCCAGGCCGTTCCTTTATGTAAATCAGGTAGGCGGTCAGGACTCCCTGGTCTTTGACGGCGGCAGCATGGCGGTCTCTCCTGACGGAGGCATATCCTGTCATGCCGGAGAATTCAGAGAAGGGCTTGTCTGTGTGGAACTGAATCCGAATGAAAACCGCCTGATTCCGTCACCCGACTCAAATATCCGTTACACACCCATGCACACAGACGAGGCCATATTCAAGGCGCTGGTACTATCCCTGCAAGACTATACAGCGCGATGCGGCTTCAAGCGGGTTGTGATAGGCCTGAGCGGAGGCATAGACTCGGCCCTGACAGCAGCCATAGCAGCACATGCCCTTGAGCCGCAAAATGTTCTGGGCGTGCTCATGCCATCGGAGTTCACTTCCAAAGAAAGCATCGAAGATGCCCTTGCCCTGGCGGATAATCTCGGCATCGAAACCATCACACTACCCATAGAAACCGTGTTTTCCGAGTATAAAAAGACGCTTGCCCCTGTATTTGAACGCGGTCAAAAGGGGTTGGAGGAAGAAAATCTACAGGCCCGCATCAGGGGCGCCCTGCTCATGGCCATCTCCAACAGACTCGGCCACATGGTCCTGGCTACCGGCAACAAGACAGAGCTGGCCGTGGGATATTGCACCCTTTACGGCGATCTGGTGGGCGGCTACGCCCTGCTCTCGGACCTGCCGAAGATGCGGGTCTATAGCGTGGCAAGACATGTGAATACACTTGAAGGGCCGTGGGAAAAGGGCCGTTTGAAAAACGCCCATGTGATTCCGGAACGCATCTTCACCAAAGCGCCTACAGCGGAACTCAGACCGAATCAAACAGATCAGGATGACCTGCCGCCCTATGATGTCCTGGATGCCATTTTGGAAGAATATATTGAGAAACAGGCATCCATAGAAGAGATAGTCGCCAAGGGATTTGATCTAACCACGGTAAAACGCATCATAACCATGCTGCACCGCAGCGAATACAAAAGACGCCAGGCACCCTTTGGGCCGAAGATCAGCGGCAAGGCATTCGGATATGGAAGAAGATTCCCTGTCACACACAACTATTTGTATTGATTAAAAAGATAGCCAGGCACCCCCGCGGCACACAACACTGACTGCTGCCGTTGCTTCCTTCCGGACCTGGCGGAGTTCACAGGGCATTGTTGCGCGGGACCCGGCTACCAAAAATGCAATATCAAATACGGTAACAACGAGGACAAACGGCCAAGAGGTTGGCGGAGAGGGTGGGATTCGAACCCACGGTACGCTGTTTAGACGCACACACGATTTCCAATCGTGCCCCTTCGGCCTCTCGGGCACCTCTCCAAAACATCAGCGGCTCAATTTATTACAAATTTCCTCAAGATGCAAGGAAATTTTTGTTCAGGACTTCTCTACAAACTTGTCTCCGCTGAAGATGGATGAAATCATGCCCTCAGGCGCTACATTCTCATTCCAGACCACCAGATACACATGAATCATCGCAAAAAGCATAAAGCACCACATGAAGATATGATGCAAAAATCTGGCCTGCTGCTGAGTGCCGAATAACTTGAGCCCCCAACCCTGCCAAAAGACAGACTCCGGATACAACAGGTAGAAGCCCGTTATGATCTGACAGACGGCCAGCAAAAACACCACCACATAGATGGTGAAGGCCAGGGCATTATGCCCTAAACGATGGTCCTTTTTGCCGATGTAGAGGTAAAACAGGATGGTCTTGAAAAAATTGACTATGTTAGATGGCGTAATGGGCGCTGCATTCCAAAACTTCTCCTGTCTGTTTCCAAAGATCAGGAGATAAAGCCGTACCATCAGGGCCGCGGTAAACACAAAGCCGGCCAAAAAATGCAGATAACGCATATAGGCCATGGGAAAGGTGCGCACCGCCTCCAGTTGAGTACTCGTCCATGGTTCATGTACATAAAGGCCCGTCACCACCAGACACACAATGGAAAGTGCGAAGGCCCAGTGATAAAGCCTCAAAAGCACACTCCATGCCTCTTTCTTTTCGTACAGCATAGTCGCCTCCTTTCTGGCTCACAGCACCTTGACTTGCGACACCTCGCCCCTTTCAGGTTCCAGCATATGAACGGCACAGGCGATACAGGGATCAAAGGAGTGAATGGTACGCAGGACCTCCAGGGGTTTTTCTGGGTCAGCTACAGGATTGCCCACAAGGGATGCCTCATATGGCCCCAGAATGCCCTTCTCATCCCTTGGACCTGCATTCCAGGTGGAAGGCACCACACACTGATAATTCTTGATACGGCCGTCCTGAATCACGATCCAATGGGACAGGGCACCCCTTGGCGCCTCATGGAAACCAAAGCCCCTTTGTTCACCCTTGGGGAAGGTGGGTGGATTGAAGATGGCGAGATCACCCTTACCCACATTGTCCACCAAAAGTTCCCAGTGTTTTAAGGCAAGGTCTGCCAGCATTGCCGCACGAATGGCGCGGGCCAGGTGTCTTCCCGGCGTGGAGTGCAAGACATTCGGCCCTACTTGAGCTCCGGCCAATGAGCTGACCTTGGAGAGGGCGTCGTCCACATATTTTTTGGTAAGCTCGTGACCCACGGCATAGCCCACCAAGACCTGTGCCAACGGCCCCACCTGCATGGGATAGCCTTGAAAACGGGGGGCCTTCAGCCATGTGTACTTGCCGTTTTCATTGAAATCAGTGTAGTTGGGCACGGTATCTTCTTCAAATGGGTGCTTGGTCCAGTCTCCCTTGTACCAGGAATGTGCAATGCACTCCACCACATTGTCCTTGAAGAAGGTGTCCTTGAAGCTTTTGATCTCCTTGACAGAGGCCAGATTGCCCTGGAAGATCACACCACCAGGCAGGTCAAAACGTTCGCCCTTGGTATCCAAAGGCATGTCCGGCACCGCTAAATAGTTTGTGACACCAGCCCCGTATTGCAGCCAGTCCTTGTAAAGGGCGCCCACTGCTATGACATCCGGCAGATAGACCTGTTTTATAAACCCGCTTACCTCCTCCACCAGCTGTTTTACCCAATAGAGCCGCTCCATATTTAGAGTCGCCTCGTTGGCTGGATTGATGGCGGCGGTCACTCCACCCACGGAGAGATTTTGTATGTGCGGGTTCTTGCCGGAAAGGATGGCCAGGGCCTGAGTGGCCTTGCGCTGATAATCCAATGCCTCCAGATAGTGGGAAACCGCCATGAGATTGGCCTCAGGCGGAAGGTGCATGGCAGCATGTCCCCAATAGGCATTGGCAAAAGGGCCTAATTGACCGCTGTCCACCAGGGCCTTGACCTTGGCCTGAACCGCCTTGAAGCGCTCAGGGCTGTTGTTGGGCCACTCCGACAGGGTGGAGGCCAACCCCGCGGTCTTTTTGGAATCTGCCTGTAATGCCGAAACCACATCCACCCAGTCCAGGGCGGAAAGCACATAGAAATGGACTATGTGATCATGGAGGGCATGTAGGGAGACAATGAGATTACGGATATACTGGGCGTTTAGAGGTATCTCCATGCCCAGGGCGTTTTCCACGCAACGCACGGACGCCAGGGCATGCACCGTGGTGCAGACACCGCAGATGCGCTGTGTAAAGAGCCAGGCATCCCTGGGATCCCTGCCCTGCAATATGTTTTCTATGCCGCGCCACATCTGACCGGATGACCAGGCGTTCTTTATCTGGCCGTCAGAAACCTCTGCATCTATGCGCAGGTGCCCTTCTATGCGAGTGATTGGATCAACAGTGATCTTGGTACCCATATCTTACCTCCTCATTCCTTGCTCTTGTCATCAGAAGCCTGAGTGGAAGCAGCAGGCTTGGCGCAACAGGATGACCCCTTGCCCAGCCGCCTTCCGATACCCACTGCAGCATGCACGCCTATGGCAGCGGCAGCCACTCCCAAAATGGTCTTGCCAGCGGACTCTGCGCTGGAAACAACGCCTCTATCCCCTGGAATGGCCACACTGGGAAGCCTCTCATAAAACGGGGTCATGGTATCCCAGAAATTGGGCTCCGTGCAGCCGACACAGCCATGCCCCACACTTACAGGCCATACGCCCACATCGTTAAAGCGCACTGCCGGGCAATTGGCATAGGTTTCAGGGCCTTTACAGCCCACTTTATAGAGGCAATAGCCCTTTTTATGGCCTTCGTCCCCGAACTTCTCCACAAATCTGCCTTCATCGAAGTGGGCGCGGCGCTCGCAGTGGTCATGTATCTTGCGGCCATAGGCAAAAAGCGGCCTGCCCAAAGAATCGGTTTCAGGAAGGCGTTTGAAGGTGAGGAAGTGCAGGACCGTGCCCAGGAAATTTATGGGGTTCGGCGGGCATCCGGAGATGTTTACAATGGGTTTGTCGTGAATGATGCTGTTTACACCCACAGCGCCTGTGGGATTGGGGGCTGCGGCCTGAATGCCGCCGTATGTGGCGCAGGTACCTATGGCAATGATGGCAGCTGCCTTGGGCGCCACCTCTTTGAGGATGGAAAGCGCTGTGCGGCCTCCGATCTTGCAATAGATGCCGCCGTCCTTGGTGGGAATGGCGCCTTCCACCACACATACAAACTTGCCGTCGTACTTGGTGATGGTGTCGTGCAGGCAGGTCTCGGCCTGACGGCCCGCGGCAGCCATTACCGTCTCATGGTAATCCAGTGAGATGATGTCCAGAATCAGACGGCCAATGTCAGGATGAGAGGCGCGCAACAATGCCTCGGTGCAGCCGGTACATTCCTGAAAATGAAGCCAGACCACCGGCGGCCTTTGGGGGGATGCAGCCGCTTCGACGATTTGAGGGACCATCTCTGAGGAAAGACCCAACGCAGCGGCGGCCATGGTACAGGCCTTGAGAAAGCTGCGTCTGTCCAGAGTGGGATTCAGGTCAGAGAGATGAAGATTGCGGGACATGATGCCTCCTTTCCGTCTCTTTACGAGACCAAGCGAAATAAGTTACAGACATGCCAACCTAAAAACTCTTAAATAGAAAATAGCACTCGTTGACAGCCATGTCAATTATTTACCCAAATTCCGTGACCGTAATTAGAATAAAAAGCGATAACCCCTTGCCTGGCCATTCTTTTTGAATAAGCGATTCATCTATTGGGAAATGCAAAAAGCGCAATACCCTCACCAACCCCTTCTCTTTCGAGAAAAGGGGTTGGTGAGGGTATGCGTGAAAATCGGGATTTAGCAGAGAGAACACTCAAAAACAGAATTTTTTATGCACTATCTATCTACAAACTCCACGAGAATATTATCAGGCCGCTGACTCAGGTTGGTAAGATTGACGGATGTCTCGAAATAGCCCTTTGTGCCATGGGCAAACGGTGCGCCGTTGTTCACAGAGGTCTCCACTGCCAAAACCACATCCCCACCCTTTTTGAGATAGATGATCACATACCCCTTGGCCAGGCTCTGGCTCTGGTTTTCCACATTACCGCTTACGGTCAAAATGGTCTTTTCCGAATGGGAGTATGCTGTGAGGTCCACTATGGCAAAACGAGGGGAGGCAAAGGTCATGGGTTGTTCCTGAACACCGGCTTCGCCCTGCAGAAAGACAAAAGGCACCACCACACATATAATACCAAGCAATAACAACACAATTTTACGCATAGTTATCTCCCCTTTCTGCCGGCCTTAAAAGCTGTACCATAGCTTGCCCTGATGGTATTGCCGTGGACCTCCTGAATTTTCAGACCTGGTATGGAGGTAAGCATTTCAGCAAGCCTTTGAGTGTTGCAATCCCGCCAGCCCACAAGCAACTCTGCCCTGTTTTGCAAAAAGCCCTTCTTGTTGACACGAAGGACTCCCCTGATCCCCGATATACTCGTTTGAAGGGCGCTAATTTCCTCAAAAGAGAGGCCATCCACCACCAAGGCCACCTCATGTTCATTATAACAGGCGTCCAACCAGACCTTGACCACCTTGGATGACAGGTCGTTGGCTATCTTTTTGGCCGCCTCTTGGGATGCCTTTAGTGCACCTTGCGCAAAACTGATATTGGGGACATTGGCGTCTGCAGAGGCAGTGGCCAGCATGCGGCCTGAGCCAGTCTCATAGAGCTTGGCAGTGAGGAAGGCGCCATAGGAATGGATACGAGGGTTATAGGGGGCAGGGCCGTTGTCCTGCATCACCAACTGACATGCCACCATGAGCTGCGCCAGATGGGATGCTGCCTCTACGGCCTGAGTCAGGGCGCTCGCACCCGATTGGGCGGCCAGGGCCACCTGACGCAGCCTCTCTGCCTCCAATGCAGATGGTTCTGCTATGCGAAAGCCCTTTTCACTTAGAATCTGAACTATGGTCTGCTCTGCTGCGCCCACATCCAGCTGTACACCGCCCATCTCGCTGGTCATGGCCTTTTGCGTCACTGTGACCACCAGGGTGGGATAATTCATCCGGGGCAATACATGGGCCAAAGCAGTTATATCGTCCGCCAAGGCCGCCTCCTCCACCTCTGCCTGAATCACCACCTCGTAGTCTGTACCGGTTCGTCCCTCGGACAATATCTTGTAATTCTTCACATAACCTTGAACCTTGGTGAGTATCTTGTCCTGAATGACCACATAATTCTCCACCAATGTCTCACTGGTGAGCATGGCGCCTATGGCCTGTTCCACGGCCTTTCGCATGGCATCGTTTAGGGCTGTGGTGCGGGCATCCGCCTCGCTTACGCCCTGAAGGCTGGCCATGCCTTTGGCCTGTACAGCGGCCCATGCCCCCCCTGAAAAGCAGAACAGCATTCCAAAGGCCAGAAGGGCCAAACATAACCTCATAGGATTAAAGGCAAACAGGGCTGTGCGGTTCATCATGTCTTCACCTCTCATTTCAGTCTGCGCAGCAACACCGCAACAGCGCTTCTAATGGCCCTGTTGGCGGCATCGCTCACATCTGCTCCAAATTCCACTGCGCTTCCAGGCACATACTCCAGGGTCTCCACATCCACACAACGCACCTGCACCCCCATGCGCACATGGGAGCTTCTTTGGGCGCTGAGGCCTGCCACTCGCTCTCCTCCCTCTGCATAGTCATAGACCTCGCCGTAAATCACCTTTTTCGCCCCTAACATGCGCCCCATGGAGACGGCTGTAGCCTGGTCCACCATGCCTGCTGAACTCATCCACTGCCGGTCCATTATATCCTTGATGATCTCGGGCTTTTCCTCCACAAAGGTAAAACGATTGCTGTCATACAGGGATTCCACCACCATGTTGTGAATACCCATACCCACGGACTTGTCCAGGAGGTGCGGGTAACGCTTGGCTGCCTGTTCAGAAAGGCCTAATGGAAGGACTGCCACAACTGTTTTGGGCCCGGTGTAGGTGGGCATGGGTGTGGCCTGAGTCAGGGGCTGCGTCTTGGAGGTGGAATCATCCTGTACATATGTGCCTGCGCAGCCGAAAAAAAGCCAGAGGCACATCATCATCGTTCCCAGTTCCAGTACTTTTTTTATGCCTTTCATTCCCTTCCTCCCACTTTGCACAGGTTGGCCACCGCCTGTTTTACGGCCTTTTGAGTGGCCTGTCCCACTGTAGTCTCGTCAAAACAGATGCGATTGTCTCGAATCTGAAATAGGGCAGCAAGGGAGGTGGTAGTGGCCTCGCCCTTGGCCACGCCCCGATAGCATGCCCCATCCTTCTCTTCCACCAATACCTCTACCTCCAGCTCTATGGTGGTAGAGCCGCCGGATATGAAACCAATGGTGCGCACCCGCCGTGTCTTGAAGCCCCTTACAACTACCTTGGCCACGGCATCGCAACCAAAGCGTTCAAACACGGACACAGGCTTGGCCTCAGGCACACCTGCCGCCTGTCCGGTATTTTCAGTATTTGATGTCTCTTCCTGCGGTTCCTTTTGGCCATCCTGCATCTTTTCCCCTTGAGAAGATTCATCTTGAGGCTTAACATCAGGGGATTTAGCGGCTTCGTCAGAAGACACCTGTGGTGAATTACCTTCCTGCACCTTGGCAACATCATTAGATGGCTGTGGCTTATTTTCAGGCACTTGAGCGACCCCAGCAGAAGCAGACCTCCCCGAAGTCCCTGCGTCAAATCCCTTGCCAAGCCAGCTCAAGGCCTGAAGCTCGTTTAATTCCTGAAGGACCTCAGGTTTTTCTTCAATGGGTGCGTAGTGTCCGGTATTATAGAGTTCAGTGGCCACCAGATTTGCAATGCCCAGGGCAATCAACTGATTGCGCCATTCAGGGCTTCCGGTCTCGTCGCGCACATCCACCACCACCAGGCGTTTTAAGCCAGGGGCAGTGTTTGATTCAGCATCTGCTGCCCATAGATATGGTGCAATCAGGCTGCTAAGACAACAGAAGAGGGTAACCCAAACCCAAAGACATATTCCCTTCACAACGACCTGCCTCTCAAATGGTATATCAGGGGGGAGACCCTGGTTTATACTCGGTCTCCCCGGTCATTTGACACATCAACATTCCCTCTAACATCACGGTTATTTGTGTCTAGCATCTATCTCAGCCACGCACTTCTGCACCAGTCTTTGCACCATGGTGTCCAGCGTCACGGTCTTCTGCTGGGATTGAGAGATGCCGAGCACACTGGTGGAGCCGGCATTCAACTCCATCTTGTCCTCGAAGTAACCGGTGGCCACCTGTTCACTGGTATTGGCATTCAATATCTTGTAGCGCATGCCGATGATCCACACGCCGGCGGCATCTTCAGTCCGTACAGAGGAGACGGCTGTGTCTGTAACAGCACCACCACGGCCACCCATCAGGGTCCCTGCAATGGAACCCAATGCAGCGCCATTAAAGCCCTTTGTGGCCTGAGCCACAGGCTCGGCCTTCAGGATGTCAAATTTCACGAACCACTGAGTGGACTGGAACTTACCCTTTTTGAACTTCTTAAGGGCATTGGGGTCTCCCATGTTAACAGCCAGTTTGATCTCGTCCAGCATGGGCCCCAGGTCAGACCTTTCCAATATCTTGAAATTGGCCTTGCTCAATTCCAGCTCAGCATAATCAGCCACATTGTTGCTGCTCACCTTCTGCGTAAAGGTGGCGTTGTTACTCTTGATCTCACCGGGTATGACCACCAATTGCGGGCCAGGTTTTGAGGCATTGACATAAGAAATCGGTTGATACATCATCTGGTCGGCCTGCTGGTTGGCCGTCTCAGAGGCCGATTGCTGCGGTGGCACACAGCCTGACAATAACAGCGCAAGACAAATCCCCAAAAAACCCATTCGTTTCATAACCTTTCTCCTTATTATTAGAATCTTGAGCCCATGAGGCCCAATTTAATACCTGAGGATATATCAAAAATTCTTTACAGCCTCTCTTCCTGCACTCGACACGGCTGGAGTGGTGGTGGACAACTGGGCTGTCATGGCCTCCACCTTCTTTTTGGTCTCCGGGCTCTTTGCCACCTCCTTCAGACGCTCCGGGCTGGCCTGCACAAGGGAGGCGGGAGGCATCTCCTCCATGGCCTTCAGAAGCTCCTGCTTGCCCTTGCCTGCGTAGGCTATCTCTATCACATCTCCATGGGATGCCGTGAGCCGAAAGGCATTGGCGCCCACCTTGGCATTGAGTGGCTTGAGAATGCCTTCATTTACCACTGTGTTAAAATTGCCGCGCAGTCCAGCAAACTCAATCTCGAAAAGAGAGGGGCCGTTGGCCTGAAAATTCCTGAAATCAACATTTAATATGTTCCGAAGCCCAATAAACTCCTTTTTGAACAGCTCCGCTGTGTCATAGTCAGGCAGCCCTGTGAGTTTGAGCTGATATATGCGGCTTGGCTGCTGAAGATGGTCTGCAAAGAAGTCCCTGGAGAACTCAGAGCCTATCATTTTGCCGATCTCCTCAACGGCTGCGTCCTCGGAATTCCAGCTCTTTTTCTGTGGGACCTTGTTGTTGAAGTATATCTCCTCTCCTGTATGTGTATTCACACACTTGACGCTCCAGGAGGTCAGGACAAACTTTTCGATGCGCACACCTGATGCAGGGAGCACATGACTCAATCGCTGAAACTTTGCCTCTCCCTCGATGAGAAAATCAGACTGTTTGTCTTTGGAGTTGGTATCATCAGACCAGACCGTATAGCCAAAACCCTTTATGTGTTCCTTCAGGACATTCTCTGCAACGCTTGAGCGTTCCTTGATATTGTCTGAACTCCTCTCAGCATCCTTCACAAATATCCGTACAGCAATCTTTGGATTGCCCTGCTCCTTGATTATGGATATACGCCGTTCTTTGGACAGATCCTGAATTGCGCTTTTGACATCACCTATATACACCTCAGCCTTCATCAGAATGTGCATGAATCCGTCTTTACCTAACCAAGGCTCGCTTTCCTTTATGATTTCCTTGATCAGGCCCTGACTTTTTGACAACACCCTGTCATTAATGACTGTGTAATTCTCAACGAGCGTAGAACTATCCACATATACACCAACCGCCTTTTCTATAATCTGACGCCTTGCATCCTTTCTGAGATCGTCTATCATCAATCCTTTATCTTTTTTGTAAATCTCTGCGTTTGCATCCACCAAACCCTCAGCTGACACTATAATGGTTTTAGCAGATTCCTTTTCCTTTTGCTTCTGATTGTTTCCAGTTGCCGCAAGACTGGAACATGCTATCAAACACATAATGAGCAATAAAATTGATTGAATGCGTATTCTCATATCATTTCCTCTTTTTAGGGCTGGCCCTCGTGGGCTCGGGCTGACGGCAGTAGTCATGATATAATTTGGCCACGACCTCATCGGCCTTTTCATTGACGAGTTTCAGGGCGGTACCCACCACATCGCTTCCTGAATAGGATTCAGATGAGGTGGTGACGGTAGAGAGAATGCGTCCGGAGGCATCCGACAGGGTAAAGGTCATGGTGACCGCCACCTCCTTGACACCGATGACAGGATTGACGCCCGTGTGGGCCACAATAACGCCCTTCAGAAGGAAGTTGGCGGCAAGCCTGCGCGCCGCTGTGATGGCGGCATCGGGATCTCCGCCAAGATAGGCCTCTATCTCGGCCTGGGCTATCTGTTTTTTGATCTGTTCTGGAGTATAGGTCTTGAGCCCAAGGGCACGGAGACGATTGTTGATGGCATCGAAAAACAGGCCGTAGTTGGACTGATCAGCGCGCATACGGCCACTGGCCTGTTCACCTATCATGATGCCGATCTTTTGATCCTTTAATTTAGACCGGCATGGTACACTGGTCAGCCATTGAATATGTGCAGCCCGCGCCTCCTCCTGCCCGCGTTCACTATCCTCGGCCTCAGAAAAGGAAAAGGCGTAAGCGGCCACAGGCAGGAACAGCGCACAAAAAACGATCCATCCAATCCATTTTTGGCTCAATGCACAACCCCCCACTCTCTTAAAAATCTCTTAAAAAATAGAATCAGACTTACAGCAGACCCTGGCAATCTCCCTTGGAAAGCTTCCCTCTTGTTGCCCGATGCACAAGAAATCGTCCCTATTTCATCATCACAACCGAATTGACATTTGAAGTCTTTTTGCCTGCCGCTACGTTGGTTATATCCTCCGAACTGGAGACATTCGTAACCGATCTGACCTGTACATTCTCCAGGTCAACACTCCCCACATTGGCGTTTCCACCAGCAGCCGCCACGTTGACGACGTTTTTTACATCTGCCACATTGGTTACTGAACCCACCGCTGCATTCTTGAGGTTTACACTGCCCAAATTAGCTGTGGAATCGGCACCAATGGCCACGTTCGTACTGCGCTGCACATTGGCCACATTGGTGACCGAGCCGCTTACAGAAGACCCTTGAATATTGGTGGAGCCCACATTGGCTACCGCCCTGCTGCCTGCCGCTATGTTGGTTACCCCCTGTATGTTGGCCCTGTTGGTTACACTGCCTCCCACAGAGGAGTTTTGTATGTTGGTGGAGCCCATATTGGCCACAGCCCCCTGGCCCATGACAATGTTCTGAGAATTCCTCACATCGGCTATATTGGTAACACTACCTTTAACGGAAGAGCCCTCTATATTGGTGGAGGCCACGTTGGCGGTACTGCCTGCACCAGCGGCTATATTGGTAACACCGCGCACATTGGCCTTATTGGTGACCTTGCCCTTGACCTGAGAGGAACCTATGTTGATGGAACCGAGATTGGCCTTGGTCCCCTGGCCCATGGCAATGTTCTGGGCATTTTTAAGGTCCGCAATGTTGGTCACATCACCCTTTACAGAAGAAGCCGCAATGCCTACGGAGGCAGCCTTGGCCACATTACCGGCGCCGCCTGCCGCTGCATTGGTAACATCCGCCACAACCGCCTGATTGGTTATATCGCCTGAACCGGTCTCTGCAGCGAATGCAGCAATACTCACACTCAAAGACACAATGCCAATCAGAATCAAGACATTAAACTTCATATATAACACCTCCGCACACAGTCCCTGCGACACCAAGAATCATTGCATTATTTATCCGATAGATCCGACGACCTATCGGAAAGTATCTTGTAACGCCGCAGGATA
Organism: Deltaproteobacteria bacterium; assembly: GCA_028695735.1. GTDB lineage: Bacteria > Desulfobacterota > Dissulfuribacteria > Dissulfuribacterales > DYLC01 > JAQVIJ01. The sequence goes on from JAQVIJ010000001.1 coordinate 246,579, forward strand.
TCAGGCCCTCTTCTGGATGCCTGCTCCCTATCAAGAATCAATCTATGCCCCTTACTGTCTTCGAACACATGAAATGCGCCCTTGTTGTTTTCTATCGCAGCTATTACATCATTCAAATTACCTACATTGACTCCATTTACTGAGACAATAACTCCATCTAAGTATGTATGGTAACCTATATTGACATCATCAGCCAAAACTTTAGCCAGAATCACCACCTGCTTAAGCTTTTCAGATGGTTCACCATTTTCATAATAATTCAATAATTCAACCGGTGAATTTATGCGCCAATTGTCTTCATCTCCATATTCCTTCAGATAATTCAGAACAAGTGGAGTAAACACCAAACCTCCATATATATAATAAGTCGGCATATGGTCATACTGCATATTCGGCACGAGCCTTTCCATGCCTATGGCCTTGGTAAGAAGAATCGTAAAATGCTTCCTCTCACCATTGCGAACTATATCCACATTTACAGTATCCCCGATATGCTTCTGTTGCCAGATATATCCCAAAAAGGTCCTTTCGCCACGCCGGAACTCCACTGTGCCGTCCTCTTCAACAGCATATCCATCCAGCGCCACCACCACATCATCCTGAAAAATCAAACCCTCGGCAGGTGAATCAGGGAAAACCTTATTGACCAATGCGCCTGTTTCGCCAGGTTTCAGCCCAAAACGCTGTAAAAGGGCGGGATTTTCCATTTTTTGCATCTTGAGACCCAGCTCAGGGGTGCCGTGAAAGACCCCGTCCTTTTCAATATCTTGTAAAAAATGCTTAACGATGGAAGCCGGTATGATGTATCCCACATTTTCAAATCCACGCTTCAGCATACCCTGGAATGCGACACCCACTACCTCATCACCCTTCAAAACAGGCCCGCCGCTGTTTCCGATATTGATAGAGGCATCGATCTGGCAGGCCAGCAGATATGCGCCGCTATGATTATAAACGATATGCTCTATGCGCGAGACCACTCCTTGAGTGATTCCCAAGCGGTCACCTCCCGCAGGGAAACCATACACCCCCACCTCATCACGAATTTCAGGCAGACTGCCTATGCGCAGCGGCACAATACCCTTAAAAAAATCTTCATCCTCAACCCTGAGCAATGCGAGGTCGGTTTCATGGGCTACATGTTCCACTCTGGCGGTATATTTGCGGGCCTGACCTGATTTTCGCACCTGCACAAAGGTCTGCCATGCAACTACATGGGCATTGGTCAGAATACGGTTGCCCTCTATAATGAAACCAGAGCCCTGCATGGATTGTTGCCCCTGCATCTGCCATGGTTCATGAAAATTTGCAGGGTTATAGGTGGAATAGACCTTTACGACGGCATCTTTTATGCTTTGAGCCTTGTCAAGGCTCAGACCTGTGGCCGCACAGGCATTTCCTGACAGGCAGGCCGAAACCGGCAACAGCAATAGGACAATGGTGACGGCCGCAACGGCCCGAAGCATGCCCATACAGGCCACCGGCATACAGACAACCACCCTAAGAAAGAGGCTCGATATCACCGACGCCGGAAATCTTCTTTATTATCTTGGGGTTACCCCTGTATTGCACGGTCCCAGCCCCATCTACGGTGACATCCAGAAGTTTCACGGCGTGCACCACCGCCTCTCCAGCGCCGGTCATTTTAATGAATACATCATCAGCCCTAAGCCCCTCAGCCTTCACATCACCCGCACCCTTCATATCTATCTGCAACCTTTGAACCCCACCTGAGAGGAAAACCGTACTGCTTCCGTCCATATCAAGGGTCAGATTATCCTTCAGGCCCTTCACATCAATATCATTTGAACCATCCACCCTCAGCCTGTCCAGATGGACCATGGAAACCTTTACGGTCATGGGCGCACTTGTGCAGACTGAACGCCTTGTTCGAATGTAAAGGGTATCACCATCCACCTTGGTCTGAATATGAGGCACAATGTTCTCATCTGCTTCGATGGTAAGAGAAGGGGCGGACCCCGCCAGGATCTTTATATCGAAGGCCCCATCCGCCTGAATTTTAGAGACCGTTGAAGACATATCCCTTTTCTCTACCCTGGATACACCATTTCCCTCCACACAATTATTGCCTTGAATCACCACAGCCATTCCATGAAATGGGAAAATCAAAAAACAAAGCAGGCAAAACGCGGTACAAAATACCCGTACCCCGTAATTCCCTTTATTTCTTCTGTTTGGATTTGCCGAAGTCATCATCCTGGGCCCCCAAACCTTCAACTTCTATCATATCAGTATCCGACACGATCTTCTGACCCAACATATCCGACACATCACGCACATTCAAAACCATCTTGATGTAGGCATCGCCATTGGACTCCCATCCGAATTCTGTAATTTCAGCCAGAAAGAGTGTGGCCATAACCTTGGTGCGCACCACATCGGACTTTAACATATAATTTTCCACAGATGTCTCGCTCTCCAACTGGAACCCCACCAGCTGCTTCATAAGCTGCTTGTAGGCATCGATCTCAGCTGCACGCAATGCCTTGAGAGGGCCTGCCTTTGATGGCGTGGATGTGCCGAAACCAACTCGTCTGAAGACCTTGTTGTTCAAGGGAATGACATCACCATTGACATTGGTTATCTGATCCAATGAAACACTGGCAACCGCCTTGGCGATATCCTGCTTGGGATCGTATGTAATCTCTTCGAATTTCACCCCTTTGAGCATGGCAGCGGTCTTGGACTCGGTCTTGCCCTCAAAATTTGCAGCCACCAGGTCCCTTACCTCTTCGGTAGCCCGCAATTTCAAACCATAGACGGTTTCCACCAGGGCACGTTCAGCGGTGACGCGAGCGGCATTGATGCTCATGATGCGGTTATTGCCGGCAACAGCCAGATTGGATACACATAACGCTGCTAACACCATCGCAATACTTAAGATCTTATGGGGAAATGATTGGCGCATGGAGTTCCTCCTCTCTTATTGGAGTGGCAATCTGCCACCTGGATTTGTCATGATTAGTTAAAACGTAACGGCTTCCCAACCCGATGGACTCGTTTTTTACTTCTATCAAGCCTTGGGCCTGTATGTGAAATACGGGCCCAATGTCTTGCAGTTCTTCCCTTTTTTTTTCATATCTTGTGGCCGTCTTTTTCTTTTGTGTGCCTGCTATATGGGCAGTTTTTCCCTTTATAGCAGGCTGTGATTGTGATATGTGGGGCAAGCGGATTGCTCCGCTGCCCTGCCTGACCTCCTGTTCAGTCACTCGAACCTCCGCCACTCCGTTTACATATCGCACATCTCCTTTGACGGAGATATGCCCGTCTTTGGGAACGGCTACCTGCGACAACGCCTTTGCGTTCAAGTCATTTAATTCCTTCACGGAATTATCGACCATAACCCTGTTCCCTGCATAAGCGGCCACAGACACAGAAAGGAACATGGCTGAGACCAAGAGTTGCACCGAATGTCTTTGAAAGATTTTCATGTCAGTTTACCAATCTGAATCACTCAGTATTCGGCCAATGGCCCTTGTACTCTGAGTAGTAGGCCTTGCAGAGGCCGGCTGGGGCGCTGGAGCTGCCGCAACCGAAGCCTGGCGAGGCGCAGGCTGAGAAGCCGCCTTTGGAGCCGCTTGCATAGTGGTTTTGGGAGCAGATGCCTGTGGAGCTGGCGCTGCCTGAGGGGCAACTGCTACAGGTTGCTGTTGCGGAGCTGGCGCTGCAGGGGCAGGCTGAGGGGCTGCCTGTGCCTGTGGCACCACATCAGGCATCACCGCAGGACCACCCGCAGGTGCCTGACCGCCCGCAAGCATCAGTCTTCTTGCATAGGCGTTATTGTCTATGGGAATAGTCATGTAGATCTTTGTCGCTGTCTCAACATCTATGGAGGGCCCGGCATTGGGGTTGAAGGTCCGCAGGGCATTCAATGTCCTTTGGTCCATAACGCCGTTCACTGGGACATCGTGACCATGCAGGAACAGCCATTCCTGCACCGCAGCTATGCGGTCCGGTTCAGACATCCTATAAAAACTCTTGGCGAATGCGGTCATAACCACATCATCCGGTAAGGCGTCATCGCCGAGCAGCCTCCAGTAAGGCAGCACCAAATGCTTGCCCACAATCTGTATCATACTGGCCTCCACCAGCAGACGGACGGCTGCATGGCGCCCCTGCACCTTTTTGATTGAACCCTTTCTGCCGAAGGATGCCCCGAAAAGTGTAATACCCAACTCCTTCTCCGCCATGGCCTTGTGTACCTCAATGCTGTTGGTGGTGTTCATTCGAGGGATACCTGCCATTGTTTTGAAATTAACAAGATTGAAATCCAACGTGATGCGTGAAAGCCCTGTTTTGTCCTCGTCTCTGTAATCAAATCCAACCTTGCTGGAAAGGTGCTTGGACACGTTAAAATCCGCCTCCATGCTGGCGTCATTGCCCTTACCCCTTGTTTCAAGCCCCCTGTCAAATTCAGTGATGCCACCAGTTACCACCACATCAGGAATCATCTTTGCATCAAAACTGGAGTATCCTGTCACCATATTATTTTGTATAAAGGCAGGGTCATAGGGGATGTATATGACGTTTCCTCCAATGGCATTGAGGGAACTCTTGATCATCTCCGTGATATCACGGGGGATCTCTCCACCAGTAGAACCAGAAGTGCCGGTATTGTCGCCGATGGGGTTGGCTTGTATCTTGAGCGCTCCGGTCCCGTATATCTCGGACATCAATCCCAGGTCCGAGAGGGCCTTGGTATAGGAAGTAACCTTTACCTGCGGCCCTGTCTCAGGCAGCTGGACATCCACCTTGGCAGGGTCTTCACATGACGCCAATAAAAAAAATGCGGCCAACACCAGCAATGGCCAACCTTTTCTCCCCTTGTTGGAATATATCATAACGTCCCTCTCATTTTTTTGAGTCTTATATTTATCTGTCTGTTACTACAGTTTTTTTGCCATGTCCTTCATCTATGATGTAGATATCTCTAATTTTTGAGCCAGCACCCACCAGGACGCTGTTTATATTGCCGCCCGTAGCTGCTGTTGCTGTATCTGTAGCGCTGGCCTTGCTGCCCCCACCTCCACTGGCAGCCGCCTTTGCCTTCATCTTTATGAAACTGATATTCTTTTCACTTTGGAATACCTGATCGCTTTTACTGATGGAGTCATCTGTATATTTGGAGATACCATCATCCATGTCATCCGCCATAGCAATGGATGCCCCAGCCAGAAAACATAACCCTATTACTAACCAAAATACCTTCATGTCAGGCTCCTGAAAGATATATATTAGGTAAGGGACAATATGCCCCTTACCTAATTCCATTACTGAAGCTTAATTCTCACACAAGCCTACTTTATGTCAACAGAGGCCATATCCGCTGTATTGCCAATACCCATAGCGACATTGGTTGCACCCTTGACATTGGCTTGATTGGTCACAGTGCCTTTTACATTGGAATTCTCGATATCCACCGAGCCCATGTTGGCCTTGTTGGCAATACCCATGGCAACATTGGTCGAACCCTTGATATCAGCCTTGTTGCTCACTGTGCCCTTAACATTGGATTTCTCGATGTCCACCGAGCCCATGTTGGCCTTGTTGGCAATACCCATGGCAACGTTGGTCGAACCCTTGATATCAGCCTTGTTGCTCACTGTGCCCTTGACATTGGATTCCTCTATGTTAACCGAGCCCATGTTGGCCTTGTTGGCAATGCCCATGGCAACGTTGGTCGAACCCTTGATGTTGGCCTGATTGCTCACTGTACCCTTGACATTGGATTTCTCGATATCTACCGAGCCCATGTTGGCCTTGTTGGCGATACCCATGGCGACATTGGTCGAACCCTTGATATCAGCCTTGTTGCTAACTGTGCCTTTTACATTGGACTTCGCGATATCTACCGAGCCCATGTTGGCCTTGTTGGCAATACCCATGGCAACGTTGGTCGAACCCTTGATGTTGGCCTGATTGCTCACCGTGCCCTTGACCTTAGAATCCTCAATGCCTACAGAGCCAACCCTCGCTTCATTGGCGATGCCCATGGCGACGTTGGTTGTGCCCGCCACATCCGCCTTGTTGCTCACCGTACCCTTCACATCAGATGCTGCAAAGGCCATGGAGGAACTTACCAAAAGAGCTGCCAAAACAAGAATCATTTTACCTTTCATTTTCATGTTACTCCTTTTTAGTTTTTTGTTTTTTTATATTAAAAACAACTACTGCCGCCTCTCCATCCCATCCATACATTTGCTGGACCGAAAACAAATGCCAAGGACAACCAGGAGAGAATATCTTCAAAATTGATTCAGCTAAAAACAAACCCAAGCCTCAAAAAAAGAACATCTTGCCTCTGTACCCTCTTACCCCCTTTCCGGTCCCGTATTATAGTTAAACAAAATTCAAAAAGCATTCTTTAATTTTGTTTAACTATAAAATAACAACACAAAAAAAATTGTCAAGAGATATTTACAACCCTGATAAAAAATAATTTATTTTTATTTACAGAATAGCAGTCCAGTGCAAAAAAATCTTCAAAATTAGTTTGACAGCATCCTAAGCTTATGTCAAGAAAAAAATGAAAGCGGAGCATTATGAACATGCTGACCATCCTCAAAAGAAAAAGTGAAGCCCTTCAGCTGGCCAACACCCCGTTTCTTCATCTGCTACAGGAATTGATGGTAACAGGGCGACACCCTGCCATATGGCAACAGACAGCACGTGACCTGCTTTACAAAATCATCGGCCACATAGCCATCGAAGAAGGCATGAAGGCCTTCAGCTCACGGGAAGACGAAGAAAAACTCAAAGAACATCTGCCCTATGCCATCTCAAACGCCCTGGACGAACTATCCCACAAGACACTCGGGCTCGCCAACACCAGAATGGATCCCGCTACGCAAACGACCGTCCTGTTTCTGTTCTTCAAGATTGTCGAATGGTTTGGGCAGAACTACAACAACCTATGTATTTACGGAGAAAAACCGGATGATGAGGGGTACAGGATGTATCAGACATGCAGAAACAAGGTGGATATCGTAGCCGAAAAGGATGAAGTATGGCTTGAAATGGACGCCATTTGTAGAGAATGCGGCTACCCAGGACTTCTGGAAAACTCGATTTACGGCTGCAAGACATACTCGGCACAGGCGCTGTTGAGTATTCCATACAATCTCTTTTTTGAAAAAACAGTCCTCCAACCTGCGCCGGGAACAAGACAAGATCTGAAAACTAACCTCCTGGTCACCGCGTTCACCAAAACAGCGGACATCACATCAGTAGGAATTCGCTGCGACCAGCCGGAAAAGGATACACTCAACCATAACATCTATTCCACATTAGAGAAAAACATCCTGCGCTTTCTGAGAAAAAAACTCGAGGGTGCGGCCTAAAAAAAACGGGTTGTGCGCCAAAATCCGCACAACCCGTTTTGCACAATCTCACATCGAACAGATCAAGAGTCAGACACAGCCCTCACAAGAAACCTTGCAAGGGGTATCTGTGTCCTGCAAAGAGGACATCTTCTCGAACTTGGCCTTGCAATTCTGACGCACCTCACAAGGACAATTGGCGATTTCCCAGCATGGCACCAGACATAAAAGGCGTTTCAAACCCGGCATACTTATGCCCTCATCATGTATCATGGAGCGCAGACAGGCGATCCAATCCATATCATTTTGTGAAAACAACCTTCTTGGCCCCACATACGAAGGCTTTATGAACCCCTCGGCCTCGTACAGCCGAAGGGTTCGAGGGTGTACATTCAGTATTCGGGCAGCCACTCCAATTGGATATATGGGCGTAGATGGGTCAGGAGTCGAGCCGCGGACTCGACTGGCTGTATCGGATTTAGATATGTCTCGTTCTCGTGGCTTCATTCTCAGTTCACTCCTTTGTTGCCTGATCTTATTCCATCAGCCGCATGACAACTGACACACAGAGCCATAACCAGATTCAGTGTGGTGTTAATGGGACTCGGACACATGGCCTCTGAAGAACTTTTCTCCAATCAAGAAGGCCATTGCGCATAAGCTAAGACCACTCAATGTAACCATGACCTCATGCAGAGAAGGAGAGTATGAGAAATAATGAGGAATACCAACCAGATCCCCTAACTCATGGAAGTGAGGGACTATCTGGCCTACGACTACTAAGTCGTAGCGCATTACAAAGATACCGGTCATGCAAAGGGCGCCGGCTATAAACATGGCCTTCATATCCTTGGCCTTTACCAGAGAGATGATGGCAAACGGCAGGAGCATGCCCAGCAGGACCTCGCCACCCCAGAAATTCAGGGCGTAGTCGCCGGTCAAAATCGCCTTCATCGCCTCGAACTTTCCTGGAGGTTCCCCAGCCACGCCCGAAAGCACCTTCCATGTGGTAAAGAACATTATGATGACCATCAACAGTGCGCCGAGCTTGCCAGTGGCGGACAGGGCATTCTTCATGGAATCACTCATCTGCCAGCCGTTGGCCTTATAGGCAAGCCATGTAAAGAACAAAATGGCAGCACAACCGGACATCATGGCGGAGGTTATGAAATAAATGGGCATATATGGGCCGTGCCAGAATTCCCTTGCACCGAGAAGGCCAAAAACCGCACCGAGATTGCTGTGCGCCGCCACACCGGCTACAACCCCCATCAGACCAAACATGGCAGCCTGTTTGTGCCTGCCGACCTGCAACAAGGCGAACTCAATGAGCATGAAGAAGAGATATGCGCCGTACAGGGTGCCCATCCACCAGATATTAGATGTGAGATTCGGGGTCAGCACATTGTAGATAGCCATACGCCAAGGGCTTTCGATCTCAAAGGCTATCACCATAAAACCGCTTATAATGGTAGCGATGGCCAGGAAGACAGAGCGTTTTGCGATGGGCATGAAGGTTTCATTGCCAAAGACGTGACCTATAGATGAAACAAGACACAAACCGGTGGACGTAACGACGAAGAAGACATAAGTAGAGATAAGAAGGCCCCACGGCACTTCACGAGTAACTCCGTAGGTCTGTTCATGACCTGCGAAAAAGGCATGAATACCAAAGGCCACCCCGACCGCAGTCAAAAAACCAAAAAATGCAATGGCTGCGTTGTAAGACTTGGACGCTGTGGAAACCAAACCACCTTCTAATACCCCTGTTTTTACCTCGGACATAACAAACATCCTCCTTTAATAAATAGATAGAATAGACTTTAGACGGAAAAACGAACTACTTAAATGTACTCACCCCATTCCTTGGCTTTCTCCTTGAGAACGGGCTTGATCTTCAGGTCATAAAACGTATGAAGAGCAGTACAACTAATCCACAGGACGAAAAAGATTATACCTTTCATTTTTAACTCCTTTGATCACCAGTAGCGGCTGGTTCGAAGGTACACAACAAACAACATGTCATTTTTTATGGCCGGCAAGAAACTTTATGAATCCATTGGAAGTCCCTCCCTTATATGACGAGATATTTTTCATGATTTTGAAAATAAATATGGAAATTGAAATTGTCAAGAAAAAAATAACATCCATACTCTCCAAAAGATACATTTTTAGATTTTACACAGAAGCAGCTACTAAAATGGCGCAAAATATGCCTAATAATAATGCCTGTTATCAGGACAACTGGGGCCCGTATTAGACAAAACATACAAACGGGAAGTAGGCTCATCTAATGACATTTTTGAACAAAAAATTAAAAGATAAGGCTAACTTATTGTAATTAAAGCAAATAATTACAAAATGGCCGCACATTGTTACAATTTGAAACTCATTAAAACGAGAACAAAACCATAAATCATAACGCAACACGTTTTACGCCATGCTCATCACACAGATGGGCTAATTTTAAGCCCATGTCTTTTTATATTGTCTGTCTTATTTTATTGAGAAGATAGGACATTACGGCGTAGGCAAAATACAACTATCAGGTTTAATTGACATAATTAAAATAAACCGACTAAAATTGCAAAATTGGCACGTTGCTTGCTTTGAGTAAATGCGTATAAACGGAAATATTGCCTCGGACAGCAACATCCGTTTCAATACAGGACGAAAACATATGAGGACAGGTGGCGGCCTGTCCTCACCTTCTTCTTCAGTTTTTTCAAAGACATCTCGAAGTCAGGCTGTATTCCACAGGCTATACAATTGGTGTGGCATTTTGCGTGTCGTTATTCGGCTTCTTCAGGCGCGGCATAAAGGTATCGGCCATCCAGACCAGCAATATCCCCAGTTCATAAAGCAGGATGAGTGGCACTGCCATCAATATCTGGTTCACCACGTCAGGCGTAGGCGTCAGAATTGCAGCCACTATAAAGGCTATTAGGATTGCATAGCGCCGCCATTTTCTCAGCCATTCAGCCCGAACAATACCCATCATCCCCAAAAACAGCATGAAAACAGGCAATTCAAAGGCCAGGCCAAATGCCAGGAGCAGGTGTATGGCAAATGACAGGTATTCCGTGATGTTTGGCATGAGCCTCAGGCCTGCACCACTGTAGCCGGCAAAAAATCCAAAGGCCGCCGGAAACACCACAAAATACCCGAACACTCCGCCCCCGATGAAACACAGGCTGGAAATAAATGCCAGCGGAAGGACGATACGTTTTTCGTGGCTGTAAAGGCCGGGGGCTATAAACGCCCATATTTCGTAAAGGATTACCGGAGAGGACAGAAATATGCCGCATACGAAGGCAAGTTTCAGGTATGCAAAAAAACCTTCTGAATATGCCACGAAGATAATGTCCGAACCCGTTGGCAGGACCTGTTTCAAAGGCCTTGCAACCGCATCGAATATGGGGTCGATGAAATAATAGGCCACTCCGAATCCCACAGCCAGTGCAAGAATGGAGTGTATGAGCCTTCGCCGTAATTCTACAAGATGTTCGTTTAGGGGCAAACCCTGCCCTTCTTCGTTTGAATCCAAAGGCCCTTCACTGTTAGACTCACTGGGCGACGGCTGTTCAAAAGTCATAAAGCCACTGTTCCCTGCTCAGAATACGAGCCCCGACCTCCTGCACCACGGCCATATTCTCCAGGCGGACCCCCCCCTCTTCCGGAAGATAGATACCGGGCTCCACGGTCACCACCATGCCAGCTCGCAGGTGTTTCAAATTCCTTGGAGAAAGCGAGGGCCGCTCATGCACGGCCAGACCCACGCCATGGCCAAGGGAATGGACAAAATATCTGCCGTAACCTGCCTTTTCTATCACTTGTCTTGCCATCCCGTCGGCCTTTTTGGCCGTAATGCCTGAAGTTATGCCGGCCTGGGCAGCTATCTGCGCCTGCCGCGTAACCCTGTATATCTCACGCAACAGGGGCTTGGGTTCCCCCAGGAAAATGGTTCGCGTCATATCGGAACAATAACCGTTCACCTTGGCGCCCATATCCACTATGACAGCATCGCCTTCCATCAACACCCTTTCCGTGGGCTGTGCATGAGGCAGGGCTGCATTGGGCCCGGAGGCCACTATGGGATTGAATGAAGGACCGTCACCATATCTCCAGAGACCGGCGATGATCCTGGCAGCTATCTCTTTTTCGGTCACGCCGGGCCGCACAACTGCATGAATCTCTTCAAAAACACGCTCCATGACGCGCACAGACCGCTCAATGGCGCATATCTCTTCCTCAGACTTGATGCTGCGCATGGCCTCGACACGGCCACCAAATTCCACAAAAGATATTCCGGGCAATGCCTTACGCATGGCATTCATGCGTTCACAGGTAGTGTATTCAGGCTCATAGGCAATGCCTTTGACGCCGTTTGTGGCCACGAGTTCAGGCAGAATCTGCATCAGGCCCTTTTTATATACAATCACCTCGAAGTCCCTGGCCTGTTCTCTGGCCTGCGTCTCATAGCGGCCATCGGTCAACAAGAACAATCTATTCCCCAATATAAACAACGCCCCGGAAGATTCGGTAAGGTCAGGGTCTTCTGCAGTAAACCCGCTGAGATATCTGCGATTTTCCGGAGAAAACACCAGAAAACCGGCCTTGCCCAATGCGCGAAGCTGCAATCGTATGCGTGTCAGACGATGTAAAAACGGACCTTTGTTTTCAGCACGCTCCGCATTACTCATAATATATCTCCTTGCACAGATTTCTTGCCCTGTCTGCGTGCAACGCACAGGCAGGCCGGCTCGGGCGAAAGATGCCTCACAGGAGGAGAATTTCGTTTGTGCAGACACAAGGGCCTGCCCCTACTGCCCCGTCTGACCGTTCTCAGGCTGTTTCTCACCTTTTTCACTCCCGAATGCCTTGGCCGCCTGGGCCAGTTCCTCCAATCGGGCATCTACTCGAGCAAACACAGACCCCTCTGTCCAGCGGCCATCCTCCTCCAATCTGCCTGCCGGCAGACCGGTCAGCAGCAGCAACCCCTCTTCCACGGTGGAAATAGGCCAGATATAAAACTTTCCGTCCCTGACAGCATTTACCACGCGCTGCTTCAGCATCAGGTCCTTTACATTCGCCTCAGGTATCAACACCCCCTGTGTTCCGGTCAAACCACGCTGATTGCACAGGTCGAAGAAGCCCTCTATCTTCTGGTTTACTCCGCCGATGGGCAACATCTCGCCCTTCTGGCTCACCGCTCCGGTCACGGCCTTCCCCTGATCCACAGGCGCATCGGCCAGGGCGGACAACAATGCAAAAAGCTCCGCTCCTGATGCCGAATCGCCGTCCACCATGCCATAGTTCTGCTCGAAACAGAGGGTGGCCGAAAGTGTAAGCGGTCTTTTACGTGCAAATCGGGAACGCAGATACCCCGCCAGGATTATGACCCCCTTGGTGTGTATATTCCCGCTCAGGGATGCCTCCCGTTCGATATTCACCACTCCGTCCTTGCCGAGGGCGATATTGGCCGTAATGCGGGACGGCTTGCCGAATGTGTAATCACCAAGGTCATAGACCGCCAGGCCGTTCACCTGACCGGTCACGCTGCCGGTAGTCTGCACCTTCAAGACATCTTTTATCAGCAACTCCTGAATGCGGTCCTCCACCAGACAGGACCTGCGAATCTTTTCATCTATGGCCTGCTGGACATGAATATCCGATACCTGGGCGGCATCGGCCTGTCGCGCCCAGAAATCCGCCTCTCGCAGGAGATCCGCCAACTCCAGTGTCTTTAGGGTCAGCTTTTCCTGGGAGCCGGCCAGTTCCAGCCCATACTCTATCAGACGGGCGACGGCCGTGTTGTGAAGCGGCAAAAAAACATCTCCCCCGGCTATGCCGCACAGGACCCCGAGAAAATCTTCCAGATTCTCTGTTGTCAGCGGCATATCCGTTTCCATATGCGCCTTCACCTTGAAAAGACTACGGAAATCCTCATCGTAGTTATACAGAAGCTGATAGAGATACGGATCTCCAACGAGTACTATCTTTACCTTCAGGGGAATGGAGCCCGGCTTGAGCGTCTTGGTGGTAAACAGACCATACTGCTCTCCTGGGTCTTCAATCTCCAGTTTTTTGTCACGCAAGGCCCTTTTCAGCGCCTCATAGGAAAAGGGCCACTTGAGCAGGTCTATGGCCTTGAGGATAAGGAATCCACCGTTTGCCCTGTGCAAGGCGCCCGCCTTGATCATGGTGAAATCCGTAAAAAGGGCACCCATCTGCGCCCGTTTTTCCGCGGCTCCAAACAGATTTGGATAACTCGGGTTGCTCTCTATGATCACCGGCGCACCACGAGTGGCCTCATTATCCACTATGACATTGACCTCATACTGCATGAAGGACGGCGCCATACCGGGAAACGGGAACGGCGTATGCACCGCCGCCTTCGGCCTGAAATCATCCATGTTCTTGATTACGTCCTCCCTGCAATCCGCCAAATAACCCGCAAGCACCTCATGCTCGCCATATTTCTTCACCAAATCGGCCATCACCCCGTCACAGGTCTGCCCCACCAGCTCCCTATCCAGGTCCCTGAGTCTCTCACTGACACCCTGCTCCAGTTGGTGAACCTTGCGCATGGCCGCACCCATCTCCTTATGCAATTCCTGCGAGATGTCCTTGAGTCTTTTCTGTTCCTCCTCCGAGAGCTTGGCGATATCCTCAGGGGTCATAAAACTGCCGTCAGGGTTGTTGGGAATAACCATCATGCCAGACTGATCGGCCTGAAGGCTGAAGCCTTTTTCAGCGACCTTTTGCTCCAATTCCTCGAATATCCGGTTCCTGTCCTGATTGAAACCGCGTATGACATCTTCTTTTCTCGTGAGATAGGTCTCGCCCTCGAACACCTTTGGTATGTGCAACCGCAGATTTTCAAGGAAATCGGCCATTTCTTTTTTGAAAACCCTTCCCATACCCTTGGGCAAACGCACTGCAAGAGGGGCGTCCGGATCCTTGAAATTATAGACATAACACCAGTCATACTGCTTCTGGCCGTTGCCTTTGGCCACATTCTCCACATATTTTATGGCCATATCCAGCAGCCCTGTCTCCTTCGGCCCGGCTATGTAGATATTAAAATCAGAGTGATTCACGCCCAGGCCGAACTGCAATGCACGGCCAGCCCGTTTCTGCGGCAAGACAGGCATGTCCTTGCGCGGCCACTCCTGAAGGATTTCAAAGCCCAGTGTGCCGGGATCGATCCTCCGACACAATTCTTCGGGCGACAATGCCCTTGGTATATCCTGTTGTGATGACATTTCGTTACTCCTTTAGAAAGCATTGAAAAATTGCCCTTTCGCTCACAACTGCGTTGCTCGTCGGCGAAAAATGCTCACATACCTGTCTGCGTGCCTGTCTGCGTGCAACGCACAGGCAGGCAGGGGGTATGCTCCGCTTTTTCGCCTTTCATCGCGCCTTGTTCTCGAACGAAAATTCTAATTTTTCATCATTCCTTTAGTTTTCCAAGATGACGATACGCCTGCTCGGTCGCCATTCTACCCCTTGGCGTGCGATGCAGATAACCTCTCAGAATCAAAAAAGGCTCATGGACCTCCTCGATGGAACCCTTTTCCTCTCCAACCGCGGTGGCTATGGTTTCCAGCCCCACAGGGCCGCCGCCGAAACGATCTATAATAACCTCCAGAATCAGACGATCCATGCGGTTCAGCCCCTCCTTGTCAACATCAAGAATAGTCAAGGTGGTTTCGGCGACATTTCGAGTGATGACGCCGTTTCCTCGTATCTGAGCGAAATCACGCACCCGGCGCAGCAGGCGGTTGGCTATGCGTGGAGTGCCGCGAGAACGCCGGGCTATCTCCATAGCCCCGTCAGACTCGATCTGAATGCGGGAAATGGCTGCGGAACGCATGATGATCTCACATAGCTCCTCGTCAGAGTAGAACTCCACACGCATGGAAACCCCGAAACGGTCCCGCAGGGGAGGGGTCAGCAAACCGGCCCTGGTGGTCGCTCCCACCAGCGTGAATCGAGGCAGGTCTATCTTGATGGTCCGGGCGCTCGGACCCTGACCTATGACCAGATCCAGCTGAAAATCCTCCATGGCCGGATACAGTATCTCCTCAACCGTTGGAGACAGCCTGTGTATCTCATCTATAAAAAGCACCTCGCCTGGGCCAAGATTGGTCAAAATAGCGGCCAGATCCCCTGCCTTCTCGATAACAGGACCGGAGGTGGAACGAAAACCCACTCCCATCTCCTGCGCTATGATGTTTGCCAGGGTGGTCTTCCCAAGGCCGGGATGGCCATGCAGCAGGACATGGTCGAGGCTTTCCCCTCGCGCCTTCGCTGCCTGAATAAAAATGGCGAGATTGTCTTTGAGCGGCTTCTGCCCCACATATTCGGACAGCCTTCGCGGACGCAGCCCGGGCTCTGCCACCCGGTCATCGTCCAACAGACGGGCATCAAGTGAGGATGGTGTGCATTCTTCCATGGCGTTATGACTTGTTCAGCGGAGACAGCAGGTTGAGCGCCTGTTTCAAAATCCCCTGAATATCCGCTGCTGCATTCAGGGACACCGCCTCCATGACAGCCCTCTCGGCGTCCACCTCGCGATAGCCCAAATTGACCAAAGCGGAAACCGCATCCCTGGCCGCAGCGCCGGTTGTCTGCGCCACAGGCATGACATGAACGGCATCGAGAAACCGCTTGATCTTGTCCCTGAGATCCAGGCAGATACGTGCGGCGGTCTTTTTCCCTATGCCATGAATGGACTGAAGGCGCTGGGTTTCATTGTTCGCTATATGCAAAAAGAGTTCACGGGGCGGCAGTATGGACAGGATGCTCAAGGCCATTTTGGGGCCGACACCGGAGACGGAGATGAGCATTCGAAAGGCGTCCCTCGCCTCTATCGTATCGAAACCATAAAGGGATATGCCGTCTTCTTTCCATGAAAGGTGTGTGAATATCACGGCTTCCTCGCCCATGGCCGGTAGTCTGGACAGACTGGAGACAGGCATCTGAAGCTCGTAGCCCACACCGTTCACATCCAGGGTCAAGCCCTGCTCCCAATATCTGTGCACCCGGCCCCTTATGAAATCGAACACTCACACACCCCCGCGACATTTTCACATGCATTCAGCGGCCTGGAATTGGCATGACAGATGGCGACTGCCAGGGCGTCGGAGGCGTCCTGGGCCATAGGCTGCTGAGTACCCAGAATCAGCCTTACCATTTGCCTTACCTGCTGTTTTTCCGCCCTGCCATAACCCACCACGGCCTTCTTTACGGCAATGGGCGTATATTCATAGACCTGCATGGCTCCGTGTACGGCGGCCAGCAGGGCGACCCCTCTTACATGGCTCAACACCAGGGCGGAACGCACATTCACGGACTGGAACACGGTCTCCACCGCCGCATCCGTGGGATGCAGTCTCTGAATGATCTCCTGCAATGCCCCATAAAGCCGCTCCAGTCTTGCTGCGAGCGCTGCATTCGAGGCAAGACGTATCACTCCAGTCTCCACACAGGACAGCCTGTTGCCCAGTACCCGCACCACTCCATATCCGGTGGCAAGGCTTCCGGGGTCTATGCCAAGAATGAGCCCGTTCTTCAATCAGCCGCCCACCTTTTCCATGATAGCGTCAGGGATATCGAAATTGGCATAGACATTCTGAACATCGTCATTGTCCTCCAGGGCATCCATGAGCTTTACGATCTGTGCGGCAACATCTTCATCTTCAATTGTAACGGTTGTGGACGGCACCATGGTGACCTGAGCGGAAAGCATGGGAATACCCTGTTTTTCAATGGCCTCCCGTACGGCCTCAAATGCCTCCACGGATGTATGCACCTCCCATTCTGTATCCGCATCCTGCATGTCGTCGGCTCCGGCGTTCAGTACCAATTCCATGAGGGTATCCTCGTCCACCCTGGATTTTTCAATGGTGATCAGCCCTTTCTTGGAAAACATCCATGCCACACTGTTGGGTTCACCCAGGCTCCCCCCCCGTTTGGAAAAGATATGCCTTACATCGGCTACAGTCCTCTGACGATTATCGGTCATGGATTCCACCAGCACGGCTATGCCGCCAGGGCCGTAACCTTCATAGGTGATCTCTTCATAATTTGAGCCCTCCAGACCGCCTGAACCCTTTTTGATAGCCCTTTCGATGTTATCCTTCGGCATGTTCTCGGCCCTGGCCGCAGCCACTGCCGAACGCAATCGGGGATTGGCTGCCGGATCCCCTCCACCGAGCCGGGCCGCAACAATGATCTCCTTGATCAGCTTGGTGAATATCTTGCCACGCCTTGCGTCCTGCGCGCCCTTCTTGTGCTTGATAGTACTCCATTTTGAATGTCCTGACATGAAACAACCTCCATTTAAATAATATCTACGGGAAACCTTGAACAAACCCGACCCGTTTACATACTGAAAAAATCCGTTTCAACCGGAAATGGCTTATTGGGAAACCCAAGGTTCCCTACGGCTACTGCGAAAAAATATCGTACTTCTCCACCAATTTCACAGGATGATAGGATAATTTGGCCTGTCGCAGGCCGTCAACCCCCAAATCCTGCTCCCGATTGACATATCTGTACCCAACCCCATCCCGGCGCAAAAACTCCCAATTTATGGCCTGATACAGCCCAGGCACACCGGCCACGGCCTTTTCCACATGAATGACCAGCGTATCCGGATTCAGCGCCTCCGCCAGCGTCAGGGCGACAATCTCTCCATTCATGCGAATAACACCGCCTTTCAGGCCAAGAACATGAAAAAAGGCCAACATGCGGGAGACAGCGCATTCTTCACTGGAAAGGCTTAAGTCCTTTTCACATTCCTTTTCATTGCACCATCTGTCTGCAAATACCTGGCACTCTTGAATGAGTTCGTTACGGGTATGACTTCCAAGGGAGATATATTCATATTCATAGGTCTTGATAAAGGCATTGAGATGGTGTTTTTTCTTATGGTAGCGCCTGCCGCTCAATGCAATCAAGTCCTGAATCTCGTATAAATAATCGAAATCATCCCGATCAGGCCGGACAGCCAATCCAAATGCGTCCGCCTCTTGTTGAATCGTTTCAGCCAGGTCTTTGCAGCACCTCTCAATCACCAGAAAAGGCTGCGACACCTCCGTTGAATCCCTCAGAAAATCCCTACAGCCCAGCACGGCGGCCAAGGGGTCCCCTGTCCACAGCGGTTGCAAAAAACTAATGGCATTTCCCCTCCCCTTGCGGATTATCAATGCATCGTTCAGACGCGACAGCCTGTAATCATAGGTTTTTGTCCATGCAAAGAGGTTGGTGAAGGTATATTCGGAACAGACAGGCGGAAATACGACGGCTCGAGAAGCAAACATCACTCGATGCCTCAGGCCGATGGGCTCGAAATCCGGAAATGCCGGCACAGCATCGAAAGATACCGGCGTATCGTCATTCATTCGGCCACCCTCGTGATTCTTGCCGTAACAGGACGAACAACCAGGTTCGCCACTACTGGAGTAACGTCACATATTCGCCTGTCCCAGTTATTCATTCCTGTTCCTCCTGTTTGTACTTACAACCCTTTGCAGGGCATTTCAGGTATTTTCTGCCGTCTTTCGTATATTTGACCACCAGAAGAGGGTTGTTGCAGATGGGACACGGCCCCTGAACAGGCTCGTCCCAGAGGGCGAAATCACATTCAGGATACCGGTTACATCCATAGAAAAACTTGCCCATGCGGGACCGTTTTTTGACCAGCATGCCACCGCAATCCGGCTTCGGGCATGGAATGCCAAGGGATATGGGCCGTGTATTTTTGCAGGCCGGATAGTTGGAACAGGCCAGAAACTCGCCGAAACGCCCCTTTTTGATGACCATAGGGCTTCCGCATTTGTCGCAGACCTCGGAAGAAGGCCTGTCCTCCGCCGGCGCATCCTTGACCATCACAATTTCACCCTGTTCATTTCGCGTGAAGTTACTGGTATTCCTGCACTCCGGATAGTTGGAACAGGCCAGAAACTCGCCGTTTTTGCCGTATTTTATCACCATCTCGCCGCCGCATTTCTCACATACGATGCCGGTCTTGATGCCATCACGCTTCAAGGAGACCATCTGCTCGCGCGCATTTTCCAGGGTATCCTGAAAACTGCCATAGAATCCCTTCAAGGTTTCAAGCCAGGAAACGGTCCCCTCTTCCACTGCATCCAGCCGCCTTTCCATGTCTGCGGTAAAACCCACATCCATTATCTGGGAAAAATGCCTGACCAGCAGATCCACCACCAGCATGCCAAGTTCCGTGGGATGGAACTGGCGCTCCCGCATCTCCACATAGTCCTTGTTCTGAATATTGGAGAGAATAGCAGCATATGTACTGGGCCTGCCGATTCCGTTTTCCTCCAATGCCTTTATGAGACTGGCCTCGGTGTAACGGGGCGGCGGCTGAGTGAAATGCTGCCTTGAAATCAACTCCTTCAGGGTCAGGACATCCCCTTCTTTCAGCGGAGGAAGCACCACCTTGCCTGCATCGTCCAGGTCCACTTCGGCTGCCGGGGCGTTTTCCTGCCTTTCCGCAGTCTCATCCTTCTTTTCGGTGTAAATAGAGGTAAATCCAGGAAAACGCATGACAGTGCCCGTTGCACGCAAGCCGTAATCCCCGGCGGTTATATCGATCTGGGTCTGGTCCAAAACAGCCGGCGACATCTGGGAGGCCACAAAACGCTTCCAGATGAGTTCATACAAGGCCATTGCATCCCTGTCTAAAAGCCCCTTGAGGGCCTCCGGATGACGCCACACAGAGGTGGGACGAATGGCCTCGTGGGCATCCTGGGCGTGTGCGATCTTTTTATGGTGCACAAGATTGGTCTCGGCATACTCCTTGCCGAATTCCTTCAGAATCCACTCCCGGGCCTCGGTGGCCGCTTCCTGACTGATGCGGGTGGAATCCGTTCTCATATAGGTGATGAGCCCCACAGGACCCTCAGCGCCCAATTCCACGCCTTCATAAAGCCCCTGTGCCACAGCCATGGTCTTTTTGGCACTGAAACGCAGCCGCCTGGCCGCCTCCTGTTGCAGAGTGCTGGTGATGAAAGGAGGAGGCGGGTTCTTTTTGCGCTCCTTTTTCTGCACTCTGACCACCTGAAACACCGCCTGCTTCAAGGCGGCCTCGACTCTACGTGCGTTCTCTTCCTTATTCAAGGTAAGCTTTTTGGCCTTGTGAGAGATCACACGGGCGGAAAAGTCAGGCGGCAAGGCCGCTTTCAACAGGGCATCCAGCGTCCAGTATTCCTGGGGCGTAAAGGCCTTTATCTCCTTCTCCCTGTCACAGATAAGCCGAAGGGCCACGGACTGCACCCGGCCTGCAGAAAGCCCTCTTTTGACCTTGTCCCACAATATAGGCGAGATCTGATACCCCACAAGCCTGTCCAGAATGCGCCTGGCCTGCTGGGATTCAAACCTGTTTTGGCTCAATTCGCCGGGAGAGGCCATGGCTTCCCGAATGGCCCGCTCGGTGAGTTCATGAAAGAGCACGCGATGAAACTGCTGTTTCTTCTTTCTGTCCCTGAGTTCGTTGGCCAGATGCCATGCAATGGCCTCGCCCTCACGGTCAGGGTCAGGCGCCAGATAGATGTGTTCCACTTGCGCAGCCTGTTGTTTGAGCTCCTTTATAACCTTGGCCTTGCCGCGAATCACCTCATATTCAGGCTCAAAGTCCTTGTCTATCTCCACGCCCAGCCGATTTTTAGGCAGGTCTTTGATATGCCCCACAGATGCGGCTACATTGAAATCCTTACCCAGATATTTCTTGAGGGTGCGCACCTTGGTGGGCGACTCCACTATCACCAGTCCTTTTGCCATATTGTATGCCTCATTATTCAAAAAATCTCTTCAGGAACCCTCGTTCCCACCTGCATTCCATAATTTGATATCACAAACAGCATCTGTACATCTGGCCCGGCATGGCCTCCACCAGGTCCTTGAGCTCCAACTGCAACAATATGACACTCAAATCCGAGATCTGAAGGCTGCATAGTTCCGCCAGTTCGTCTATGTGTACGGGTTGCGATGAAAGTCTATCCCATACCAGCTTTTCCTCCGGAGTCAAGCCGTCTATTGCTATTCTATGCAAAGAAAACGCCTCATTCAGCACAGCCTGCCTGCCCACGGCCGCATGCCCGTCCTCACGGCCCCTGCAAGCAAGCCCCACCTGAAAAAGTATCTCTTCAACATTCTCCACCAGGACCGCGCCCTGCCGGATGAGCCAGTGCACACCGGCGCTGCTTGGGGTATGGACGCTGCCTGGCACAGCCATCACCTCCCTACCCTGTTCCATGGCATACGAAGCGGTTATGATGGTACCGCTTTTTCTGCCTGCCTCCACCACGACCACGCCCAGAGAAAGCCCGCTCACCACGCGATTGCGGATGGGAAAATTTCGGGCCTCAGGCGGTGTTCCTGGTGGAAATTCACTCAAGATCAGGCCGTTTGTCTGCATCTTTTGCAAAAACTCCCTGGAATGCCTGGGATACCACACGTCCAGACCGCAGCCCTTGACCGCTGTGGAGACCCCTCCCGCCCTCAACGCCGCCTCATGTGCGGCAGCATCTATGCCCACGGCAAGCCCTGAGACCACATTTACACCGTTTCGGGCAAGGTCAGCGGCAAACTCATGAGCCACCCTCTGGCCATAGACGCTGCATTTTCGGGCCCCGATGACCGCTACGGCAGGCCTTTTAAGTATGGAGATTGCCCCGCTGCCATAGAGGATCACCGGAGGATTGGCGATTCCCCTGAGACATTCGGGATACTCCTCGTCCCAGTAGGAAATCGCCCATGTCCCCGTCCTTTCAAAAATACGCCAGGACGCCTCCGCCTCACGCCAATCCGGACCTGCGGATAGCAGGGAAACCGGACGTGCGGGCAGCCAATCTGCGTGCTCATGCCAGTTTTTGACCTCCAGAACCGCCTCCGGTGAACCCAACCGCTCCACCAGACGGCGCAGGGTAAGGTTTCCGACTCCACGAATATGCTGAAGGGCTATCCAGGCCTTGATAGAGGATTCCGTCAACATTCTCTACTTGCCGGCCTGCACAAACGCCTGAAAGGCCTCATGGAAAAACTGCGTGACAGCACAGAAGGCCGCAAAATAAGCGGCCCAGCGTACCATCTGTGGAAAACTGGCCTCGTATTTGAACACCTTTTTTGTAAGACCTACGATGATGAGCACCGTAGCTATGCTGTATATGCTGTATGCCCAGAGGTGTTTGGCCATTACGATGATGACCTCGTTTACCGGGCCTTTGCGCACGGTAAAAAACAGGGTAATAAAAACAGCCAGGAGGATGTGCTGAATATCCTGTCTTGTCCACTTATTTTGAGACATATGGCTATATTTGCACCTTTCTTTTTGTTAAACTATACACTAAAATCAATCTAAAATGGATTCCTCAAAAAATAAACCGTTAACATACTGCTTCGGCCCCGTGCCGTCCAGAAGACTCGGCCTGTCCCTTGGAGTGGACATACTGCCCCACAAGGTCTGCAATCTGGACTGCATCTACTGCGAATTAGGCCCGACCCTGCAAAAAACCTGCAAAAAAGACCGCTACAGGCCCATAGAGCCCATTCAGGAAGAGCTGGAGGGACTGCTGAAAAGGGGGATTCACTTCGACACACTCACCATCACCGCATCCGGCGAACCCACCCTGCATGAAGACCTCGGCCGATTGGTCTCCTTTGCAAAGGATGTGCTGAAAATAGGCCGGCTGGCCCTGCTGACCAACGCCACCCTTCTGAGCGACCCTGATGTGCGAAATGCTGTGGCGCAAACGGACATTCTGCTCCCATCCCTCGATGCAGCCAGAGAGACCTCCTTTCGCAGGGTCAACAGGCCGTGTCAGGAACTCTCGATTCAGCGCATCATTCAGGGCCTGCACGACCTGCAACTCGAATACAAGGGCAGTATGTGGCTGGAGGTGCTGCTGGTCAAGGGCATAAACGATGCACCAGAAGACATAGACGCCCTCAAACAGGCCGTCAACTTCATTCAGCCTGCGAAGGTGCAGCTCAACACAGTGAACCGTCCTCCCGCTGTGGAATGGGCCAAGCCCCTTTTCCTGCAGGAACTCCAGGCGATTCAAGGGGCATTGGGCGGCAACACCGAGATCATCGCTGACTTCCGCATCAAGGAACGGGGGCCTGCCGTGTGGACCGCAGGCGACATCTCAGCCATGCTGACCAGAAGGCCCATGGATATTCATGCGCTTATGTCGGTCACGCAACTGGATTCAAAGACACTGAAAGACATGCTGCAAGACATGGAAGACACGGGCATGCTTCAGCGTCGCATACTGGAAGGGAAGACCTTTTATTTCATTTCAAACTCGGCGGAATTGCCACGGCGTCCTGTGGATGCCTCACAACAATAACTGCTGAAGATTACAATATCAAAACTTATGACAAAGAAAACCCATTCAAAAAACTCACAGATCATCATAAACGTGGACAGCAGGGAGGAGATAAGGGCCGCCCTTCTGGAAAACGGCAGGCTGGAGGCCTTTCAGATGGAGACCACCGGCGCCTCCCAGACCCGGGGTAACATCTACAAGGGCCGCATCACCAACATAGAGCCGTCCCTTCAGGCCGCCTTCGTGGACATCGGGCTCAATCGAAACGCATATCTGCCTTTGGATGAGATACATCCCGACTATTACGGCTATGAAAAGGATTCATCCAAGGTCATCTCCCTGATCCCCAAGGGGACCGAGGTGCTGGTGCAGATCGCCAAGGAGGAGACTCCGCTCAAAGGCCCCTCCGTCACCACATATCTGAGCATACCGGGGAGATACCTGGTCCTGATGCCGGGTTCGGATCAGTTAGGGGTGTCCCGCAAGGTGGAGGATGAAGAGGAGCGCAAAAGGCTCAAGGACATCCTGTCAGAGGCCAAAAGGCCGGAGGGCGTTGGCCTCATAGCCCGAACAGCCGGAGTGGGCATCGCAAAAGCGGAGATCAAAAAAGACCTCTCATATCTCATCCGCTTCTGGAATATCCTCAAGAAAAAGGCCCAATCCGCCCCGACCCCATCGCTCATCTATCACGACAGGGAACTCATCACCCGTTTTCTGCGCGACCACCTGAATACCGATGTAACCGAGATACTGGTGGACGACCAGACAGCCTTTGCAGCCATCAAGAACTTCCTGCACATCATCTCTCCCAAACAGGTCTCCTGCCTCACGCTCTATAAGGGCGAACTGCCCATATTCTCCCATTACGGCATAGAGGCCCAGCTGGAGAGCATATTCCACAAAAAGGTGGAGCTGCCGGCAGGCGGCTATATCTTCATAGAACCCACCGAGGCCCTGGTCTCCATAGATGTCAACTCCGGCAGAAATATTCGCGAAAAGGACATCGAAGACACCGCCCTGAAGACCAATCTGGAGGCAGCGGAAGAGATCGCCAGGCATCTCAGGTTTAGGGACCTGGGCGGCATAATCGTAGTGGACTTCATAGACATGCGCTCCAATTCCTACAGGCAGCGCGTAGAAAAACACATGAAGGAATGCCTGAAGCGGGATAAGGCCAGGTCAGAGACCTCCCGCATCTCCAAATTCGGACTCATGGAGATAGTCAGACAGAAGATCGGCTCTCCCTTACAGGTCACCAGCTTCATGACCTGCCCCTGCTGTAACGGCCGAGGCATTTTACGCTCCACAGAGTCCCTGGCGCCCGCCTGTATCCGGCGCATTCGCGAGGTGCTTTCCAGTGCAAAAAAGCATGGTAGTAAGACCATCACGACCCTTACCATAGATGCTCATCCTCATCTGGCCCTCTATCTGCTCAACAACAAGCGCACGGAACTCTGCTCCATAGAGACGGAATACCAGGTGCGCATCGTGGTAAACGGTGATTCATCCGTGGAGGTGGATGGCTTTCAAATCTCCACCACATATGAAGAACCCCAGCAAGAAGGCAAAAATGTAAAACGGTAATGGTTTATTTTTCGAGGCAGCCATGAAACTCCAATTAGACATACCCGAATTTCTGGAAACACTGGTGCCATATCCCCCTGGCAAGCCCTTGGATGAGCTTCAGCGGGAATATGGCGTGACCAATGCCATCAAACTGGCCTCCAATGAAAATCCCATCGGTCCATCGCCCAAGGCGATTCAGGCCATTCAAGCCCATCTTTTAAGCCTGCATCGCTATCCCGATGGAAGCGCCTACTACCTCAAAAAAAGACTGGCCGAACTACATGGGATTTCCCAAGAAAACCTGGTGATAGGAAACGGTTCCAACGAGATCATCGAGCTCTTGACTCGTGTGTTCATTCGGCCTGGCCTGGAGGTCGTCAGCAGTGAGCCCAGTTTTCTGGTGTATAAAAAGGTCACACAGGCCGCAGGCGGCGTAAACCGCATCGTTCCCCTTAAAAATAACCGCCACGACCTAAAGGCCATAGCCCAGGCCGTCTCCAACAGCACGCGCCTCATCTTTCTGGACAACCCCAACAATCCCATGGGCACAGTCATAGATTGCAAGGGGTTTGAGGCCTTTCTTGCAGACCTGCCTGCCCATGTAGTGGTGGTGCTGGATGAGGCATACACCGAATTCGTCAGGGAAGAGACTCCATCCGGCCTGAATTACATGAAAAAAGACGAACGGGTGGTGGTGATGCGCACATTTTCCAAGGCATACGGTCTGGCAGGCCTGCGAGTGGGTTATGGAGTCATGCACCCAGTGCTGGCCTCTTTACTCGACCGGGTCAGACAGCCATTCAATGTAAATGCCGCTGCCCAGGCCGCTGCCCAGGCCGCACTTGATGATGCAGAACACCTGAAAAAAACCCTTGAAATAACCTGGTCAGGCATGGCATATCTAACAGACGAACTGACACAGATGGGGCTTAGTGTGTTGCCGAGTCAGACCAATTTCTTGATGGTGGATATGGCAATGGACGCTAAAATGGTTTATGAAAGGCTGCTGCGGCTTGGGGTCATAGTCAGGGCCATGTCCGCCTACGGGTTCCCAACATATATCCGCATAACCGCTGGCAGGCCTGAGGAAAATGAACGGTGTATAAAGGCTGTTAAAACCATTCTCAAGGGATAACATATGTCAAGACCTCCAAAATGCCGTATTGTGGAACAGGCGCCGGTGGCCACCTACTTCAAGCCGCGTGGCATCCCCATGAAAAACCTGGAGGAGAAGATCCTCACAGTGGAACAATTGGAAGCCGTACGGTTATGCGATCTGGAAGGCATGGGGCAGGAAGACGCCTCCCTGAAAATGGGCGTCTCACGCCAGACCTTCGGCCGCATTCTGACGGAGGCCAGAAAACACATAGCCGAGGCCATAGTTACGGGCAAATGCCTGCGCATCGAAGGTGGTCATTACCAGTTCGCGGAGACGGCTGGTACAGGGCAGAACGCCCCCTGCTGTTGCAACAGGAGACAGAATAAAGACATCAATGACACATGACACCACACCCCCTGCCGCCATTGAGCTGCAAGGTATCTCCAAGACATATATCCGCAACAGTGTCAGGGTGGAAACACTGACCAACATCGACTGCGCCATCGAAAAAGGGGAGCTGGTGGCCGTTGTCGGCGCATCCGGAGTTGGCAAAACCACCCTTTTGCACCTGATGGGGGCATTGGATCGGCCCACAACAGGCGCTGTCTTGCATTTCGGGCAGGATATTTCAGCATTGTCCGATGAAGAACTGTCCAGATTCCGCAATAAAACCCTGGGATTCGTATTTCAGTTTCATCACCTGCTGCCCGAGTTTACCGCCCTCGAAAACGTCATCATGCCATGTCTGATAGCGGCTATGGACAAGACAGAGGCCGTGAATATGGCAAATGAAATCCTCTCGGAGATGGGGCTCGCCAGCCGCAGGGACCATCGCATAGAGGAATTGTCAGGAGGCGAGCAGCAGCGTGTGGCCTTGGCGCGGGCCATGGTCAAGCAGCCGGCCATTCTGTTGGCTGATGAGCCCACAGGAAATCTGGATGAACACACAGGTGAACGGGTGGCAGAACTCATCTTTGAAATGAACAGACGGCATGGCACCACCACTGTGATCGTGACGCACAACCTGGCCTTGGCCGCCCGCATGGACCGCATCATAGGTCTGGTAGAAGGCAAGGCCATGGAGCTTTCGCATGAAGAATTGAAGTCCTGGGCGGTGGACAGACAAATGACCGCACATTGAACTCACAAGAAACATAAAGGACTAACATGAAAACGTTTTCGATGAAATCCGGCGCAAAAAACCTGTTGACAGGCCTGATTATCTGCCTGACAGCGATTTTGTCCATTGTCCAGCCGTTACATGCAGCGGCTGCGGATACCGAACCGAAGGCCGCTGAATCCTCAAAGGATACCGGCCAAAAAAAGGCACAGGCTATCGCCCTTGCAATGGCTCCGCTGATATACATGGGACCGGTGGAGGGTGCCCGCATTCAAAACGACCTCATGGACGGTCTGGGCAGACGCCTCAAGACAGCAGGCCTGAATATCACCATCCTGTCAGCTGAAGAAAGCGGCGGCACAACCGGAGACCCTACCGAAACCGCCTTTCAGGCAGCGCGGAAAAAGAGAATCAACTATCTGATATACGGAAGCATCAGCAAACTGGGCAATGCCTTGAGTGTGGACCTGCGCATGGCCAATGTAACCGCCCGCACAGAGACAGCCACCCTCTATGCCCAGGGTCAGACATCCGACCTGACACCCCTTCTAAATGAACTGGAACAACAGATCAGGGATTCGCTCAAATCCCTGGACCTGGTGGCAGATGTGGTGGTGCAGGGCAATCACCGAGTGGACGCCGATGCCATCCGCCAGGCCATCTCCCTGCAGAATCAACAGCCCTTCGATTCCAAAAAGGTCTCGGAGGACATCAAGGCCATCTACAAACTGGGCTTCTTCGAGGATGTGAGAGTAGATATTCAGGATGGCCCAAATGGTAAGGTGATCACATATCTGGTCAGGGAAAAGCCTGCCGTGAGAGAGATCAAGATCACGGGAAACAAGATTCTCAAGGAAGACAAGATTCGGGATGCCATAGACATAAAACCATTTACCGTTATTCGGGACAAACTGCTGCAGGACAACATCAAGAAGATTCAGGCCCTGTATGAGGAAAAAGGCTATGCAGACACCATCATAATACCCATTGTAACCCCGGCAGCCAAGGATACCGCTGATATCACATTCGACATCAAAGAAGGCGAGAAGGTCACCATCAAATCCATCGAGTTTCAGGGCAACAAGGCCTTCTCCAGCAAGGAACTGAGGGACCTCATGGAGACCGGAGAAGAAAAGCCCTTCTGGTATCCTTCCCTCAAGAACATCATGGCCATGATAAAGGGTGATGCCGGCGCCATGAAGTCGGATATGCTGGAAAGGGATACCGGCCGCATAGCGGCTTATTATCACAACAAAGGCTATGTGGACGCCACAGTGGGTCAGCCCATCGTAAAAAGGGAAGGCAGCAGCATCTATATCACTATTCCTGTGGAAGAAGGAGAGCGCTACGGCGTGGGGACCATCACCTTCAAGGAGGACTATTTCCATGACGATGCAAAGCTTCTGGCCGCCATGCAACTCAAGGACGAAAAGATCTTCAGCCAGGAGATACTGCGCAAGGACATCCTCAAACTCACAGACATGTATGCGGATGAAGGCTTTGCATATGCAGACATAGACCCGAAGATTCGCAAGGACACCGAACGCAAGGTGGTGGACATCCTTATCGAGGTCAAGACAGGCGTAAAGGTCAAGTTTGAACGCATAGAGATCACAGGTAACACCCGCACCATCGACAAGGTCATTCGTCGCGAACTGCGTGTCAATGAAGACGAACCGTTCAGTGCCACAAACCTCAAGAAGAGCAAGGACCGTCTGGGACGTCTCGGCTATTTTGAGGACATCAACCTGAATCCCACCAAGGGTTCTCAGGAAGATACCATGAAGCTGGATGTGCAGGTAAAGGAGCGGCCGACTGGCACCTTTAGCATAGGCGCAGGTTACAGCTCCGTGGACAAGCTCATGTTTATGGGCGAGATCAGTCAGAGAAACTTTTTGGGCCAGGGCCAAATGCTCTCGTTTAAGGGGATCCTCGGCGCTGTAACCAACAGGTTCTCTTTGAACTTTGCGGAGCCATACCTCTTTGACACCCAGTGGTATTTCGGGTCAAGTCTCTATAACTGGCGGGTGTCATACGACGATTACACCAAGGACAGCACCGGTGCGGAACTGACCTTCGGCTATCCGTTGACCGATGACCTCAAGTTCTTTGTATCGCCCAGAATGGATTATACCAAGCTCTCTGATGTGAGCGAGAATGCCTCCATCTTCATTCGGGACTCTCTTAATATCCACACCACCCATTCCCTAAGCTTCAAACTGGCCTATGACACCAGAAATGACTTCTATCTGCCCTCTAAAGGCTGGTACAACACCGTGGCATTTGAATATGCAGGCGGCATGTTGGGTGGCGATGCAGCCTTCTATAAATGGACAGGGACCTTGAGTTACTATCACCCCATCTGGAAGAGCCTGGTGGGACATGCAAGGGGCGGCATAGGCTATGTGACAGAGGGTAGCGGCGGCAGGCTGCCCATCTATGAAAAGTTCTTCCTGGGCGGCATCGATTCCATTCGAGGTTTCAAATCCGGTCGTGTGAGCCCCATCGATCCCGCAACAGGCGAACGTATCGGCGGTGAGGATATGGCCTTTGTGCAGCTGGAAACCATCTTCCCGCTGATCAAGGACATGGGTTTGAACGGCGTCACATTCCTGGATATGGGCAATGTGTGGGGAACAGACCAGGGCTATACCCTGTCAGACATGCGGAAATCCGTGGGTCTGGGCATTCGCTGGCTCTCTCCCATGGGCCCGTTGAGAGTGGAATGGGGTTATAACCTGGACAACAAGCCCGGCGAGGATAAGAGCAACTGGGAGTTTAGAATGGGAGGCACCTTCTAACGGTCTATGGCTACGGAGCACACACTCAACACATTGGGCAAAATCGCCTCCTTTTTGCAAGGGGAGCTCAAAGGGCCTGAAGACCTCTCCATCACCGGCATTCAGGCATTAAATCGGGCTGGCCCTCAGGAGATCAGCTTTGCTGTAAATCCCTCATACAAAGAGGCGGTGGAGGCATCGCAAGCAGGCGCCGTGATTCTGCCGCAGACCTGGCCATACCCCATCTCCAGACCTGCCATCTTGGTAAAGGATGTCTATCTGGCCTATGCCATGCTGGCAGCCGCGCTGAATGCAAGGGAATTTTGTGCTCAGGGCATTGCCGAGCAGGTCACTGTCGGCCATAACTGCCACATCTCACCAGAGGTCACCATTCTACCCCATGTGTACATCGGAAATGATGTAACCATCGGAAATCGAGTCACCATCCATTCCTTTACTTATATCGGGGATGGTGTAACCATCGAAGACGGGGTTACCATTCATGCCAATGTCACTCTCTATGCAGGCACGCACATCGGACAGAATGTCATCATTCATGCCGGTGCTGTCATAGGGAGTGACGGCTTCGGCTATGCCCAAGGGCCTTCAGGCCATGTGAAGATTCCCCAAACAGGCAGGGTGGTCATAGAGGATGATGTGGAGATAGGCGCCAATACCACCATAGACCGGGCCACCTTTGGCGAAACCCGCATAGGTCACGGCACCAAGATCGACAACTTGGTGCAGATCGGCCACAATGTTCAAATAGGGCCGCACTGTATCCTCGTAGCCCAGGTGGGCATCGCAGGCAGCGCCCGAATCGGGGCAGGCGTGATGATAGGCGGACAGGCGGGGATTGCAGGCCATATTGAATTGGGGGATGGCGTTAAAGTGGCCGCCCAGTCAGGCGTGGCCAAGGATGTCCCTGCAAAAGAGACGGTCTCAGGTTCGCCGGCCATGCCCCATCGGCTGTGGCTGCGCGTAGCAAGTCTTCTGAAAAAACTGCCTGAGATGGAGGCAGGCCTGCGCAGGTTGCAAGAGAAATGGAAGGAATAAGTAATTAAACGGAGACTGCTGATAACGGAGTAATCACTATGTCATTCATCACTTTTAAGGATATACAGGCCATATTGAATCTGCTTCCTCACAGATACCCGTTTTTGCTGGTGGATCGCATTCTGGCCTTTGAGCCCGATGTCAGCATCACGGGACTTAAGAATGTGACCTTCAACGAGCCCTTTTTCCAGGGCCATTTTCCTCAACAGCCCATTATGCCTGGGGTCTTGATTCTAGAGGCCATGGCCCAGGTGGGCATCCTCTTTGCCAAACTGACGGATGAAGGCCTGAAGGACAGACTGATGGTCTTTGCAGGAATGGATGAGGTCAGGTTTCGCAGGCCTGTGGTGCCTGGAGACCAGCTTCTCATGGAGCTCACCCTCATCAAGCGAAAGAGCACCCTCTGGAAGATGGCTGCCAAGGCCACTGTGGACGAACAATTGGCGGCAGAGGCGGTGCTCATGGCAGGCATCAAGTAGATGGGCCTGCCTGTCCACACCCTCTATGGCATCGGAGTGGGGCCTGGAGACCCCGAACTCCTCACTCTCAAGGCAGCCCGCATTCTAAAAGAGGTGGGTGTAATCTATGCGGCATCCTCCTCGGACAATGACTACAGCATCGCATACGAAATCATTCGGCCCCATATTCAAGAAAAGACAGACTTCCCCCCTGATAAGGGGGGATTGAGGGGGGTTGAGGTCTGCCGACTCTCCTTTCCCATGACTCGGGACAAGGCGGCCCTTGAGCAGGCCTGGACCGCCAATGCCTCTGAGGTGCTTACGGCACTTAAGACCATGAACGCCGCCTTTGTAACCCTGGGGGATCCCCTCACCTATTCCACATTCAGCTATCTCCTGAACACCATGAATGCCCTGGAAACAGATGTCTCATTTCGTGTGGAGATCATTCCAGGGGTCACATCCTACAATGCGGCTGCCTGTCGCTCCATGATACCATTGGTCTCAGGCGAGGAATGCCTGTTTGTAACCTCAGGGGCCCTGGGTGGCGCCAAGCTGCAGGAGATCGCCCATGTGGCGGATACCATCGTGATGCTGAAGGCATATCGTTATTTCAATCACATCTATGACACCCTGGAGGCACTGAATCTCTTGGACCATGCCGTCTTGATCAGCCGCTGCGGCATGGAGGGGGAACAGGTGGTGACTAATCTGCGTCAGTTAAAGGGCCAAAAACTGCCATATCTCTCCCTCTTACTCATAAAAAGGCCCTGATTTTTACAATGATGGTTCGTTACAGGGTGATAAGCCCCCTTTTCCGTTACATTCATCACTTGACAGACTTCCCCCCTGATAAGGGGGGATTGAGGGGGGTTTTGATTCTGATAACCCCACCCCGGCCCTCCCCTTGTCAGGGGAGGGTGATAGACCCCCTTTTTCTGTTATATTTATCACTTGACAGACTTCCCCCCCTGATAAGGGGGGATTAAGGGGGGTTGGGGAGGGGCATTCCCTCTTTCTTCTTATGACCACCGACAAGGCTCACACAGGATTGCGCAAGGGTTTTTCCACGGGCGCCAGTGCCGCCATCGCGGCCAAGGGGGCTGTCATGCAGCTTTTGGGGCTTGAATGCAGGCCTCCCATCACCATCAGGTTGCCCGTCGGAAGATTTCTTTCGGTCAGCCCCATTCGCTGGACCAAAGAAGACGAAAGAGGGGTCTGCGTGGTGATAAAAGACGGCGGGGATGACCCGGATGTCACACACCTGGCCGAGATAGGCGCATCGGCCTGGTGGGAACCGCTTCAGGCCATAAAGGGCGAGGGATTTTATGAGGAACTGGGACAAGGGCTGCTCATGAACCTGCGGGGTGGCATGGGTGTGGGCACAGTGACTAAGCCCGGGCTTCCTGTGGCCATTGGTCTTCCTGCCATAAATCCTGTGCCCAGGCGCATGATCTGCGAGGCGGTCTCCTCTGTGCTCACGGCTCTTCAATCAAAAACGGCCGTTTATTCTGAGGCTGCTCAGCTGGTAGTGGAGATCTTCGTGCCCAAGGGTGCAGAGTTGGCCAAAGAGACCCTAAACCCGAGGCTCGGCATTCTGGGCGGCATCTCCATTCTTGGCACCACAGGCATCGTCAAACCCTTTTCACACGGTGCCTACAGGGCTACCATCGCATCCGCCTTAAAGGTTGCCAAGGCCTGTGGCGTGAGACATGTGGTGCTCTGCACAGGCACCACCAGCGAGACATTTGCACAAAAACACTATGACCTACCGGAAGAGGCCTTTGTCCAGATGGCGGATTATGTGAAATTCAGCCTGGAATTCGCCGCTCATTTGGGCTTTGAGCGCATCAGCACCGTGTGCTTCATAGGCAAGGCGCTGAAGATGGCCCAAGGCATGGGCCAGACACACGCATCCCAGGGTGCTGTGGACATGGAGTTTCTGGCAAAATTGGCCCATGAAATCACAGGAAATGGCTCACCTGTCTGCGTGCCCCGCACAGGCAGCTTGGCGAAGGA
Source organism: Deltaproteobacteria bacterium (assembly GCA_028695735.1). GTDB lineage: Bacteria > Desulfobacterota > Dissulfuribacteria > Dissulfuribacterales > DYLC01 > JAQVIJ01. The sequence goes on from JAQVIJ010000001.1 coordinate 280,378, forward strand.
ACTCCGACATGCCAACACTGCAAGACATGCCCTGGAGATCCTCAGACGTTCTACCTCATGCAGCGATGTAATAAATGAAATCGGACGACGCATGACAGCGTCGCTGAAGGCATGGCTGCCTTCTGATATTAAAGTTGTTTTAGAGACCTTGATTTTGGATTTCGATGGCCAAATACTCTTTCAAGGGCTGTAACTTCTTTCAATGCCCCTTCCCCATGCCCAGCAACACCAGTCGTTCCAGGGGGATTTCAGGTTTTGTGCTCCATTCACCCTTGATGGCCAGATCCGCCTCTAAAAGTTCCGGTAGAATGGAGAGCAATCTATTGCGGTCGTAGCGAAAGGCATGGAGGTATGCCTTATAAAGCCCGTAGGGAGGGACCTTTTGAAGAAATTCCAGTGGGTTGTCCTGAAAAAAGGCCTTGAACCCGGGCAAGACCTGTCTTTCAAAGGCATCGAATCGCAGGTTGCCGGAGGCGGTACCATGCGGAAGGCTCGCAATGAATTCACTCATCACCAGCATCTGATTAAAGAAATTGACAAGGCCGTGCAGCAGGAGAATGGCGGATTGCCCCTGTTCCAGCAGGGCGTGAAGGCTCTTAAGCGCAGTTCCTGCATCGCCCATGGCCATGGCCTCGGTGAGCTGATAGACCTGCTCCATTCTGTGCCTGACCACCACATTTTCAACATCATTCGCGGTGATGAGCTCCCTTTGGTTCGCCGTTGAGATGAGTTTGTCCAATTCCTTGGTGGCTGCAATGAGGTCTTCCGTGCCAATCGCCTCCAAAAGGGACTGCATGGCCTGTTTGTCCATACGTTTGCCATGTCCTGCCAGGTAGCTGGAGATAAAATCCTGCATACCTTGCAGCCCCTTTTCCACCGTACCCAAGAATAGAACAGGGCCTAACCCACTGAATCCTTTGTAAAACTTAGACCTGCGGTCTAATTCAGTGGTCTCGATTAAAAGCACCATGGATGCTGAATTTAGCCGTTTTATGACGGAAAGAAGCCCTTCCTGCAGGTTTTTTTCATCGCTTTTTGGAGTGTTATGGAATGCCTGCCTCCTGGTGCTCAAAAAAGGCGGGTCTTTCAGGTGCACGACCTTTCTGCCGCCGAAGAGGGGCATGGTTTGGAGCAATTCCAAAAGAAGGGCCTGCGAATAGTGTTCAGAATCCAGGACCTCCAAGTTGGTATGCATCTCCTCCTCTGTGAGCAGGTGTTGCAGGAGTGTCTGCACCACTGGGGCTGTGAATGTCCTTTCACCCGCCAGCACATAGAGGCTGTAAAACCTGCCCTGTTGAAGGGATGCCACAAGTGACTGTTGGGTTGAGGGTATGGCTGTGTGAGTATCAGGCATAGTAAATCATCTCAAGAATGTATTTGACGGAATAGGGCTTGAACATTATGATTAGCCTATTTATTTCAAAAAGACAATTCAAGGAGTTGAATATGCCTGAACCAATAGTGAAGGACAAAAAAAAGGCCGTTGAAATAGCCATGGCACAGATACAGAAGCAGTTTGGCCAGGGCGCCATCATGAAGCTGGGAGACAAGAGCGGCGTGGAGGATATAGCCGTCATCCCCACCGGCTGCATGGCCATTGATCTGGCCACCGGCGTTGGGGGGATTCCAAGAGGCCGCATCACAGAGATATACGGACCTGAATCCTCCGGCAAAACCACCCTAGCCCTACATATAATAGCAGAGGCCCAAAAATTAGGCGGCATAGCCGCATTTGTGGATGCAGAGCACGCCCTGGATGCCATCTATGCCAGAAAATTGGGGGTCAACATAGATGAATTGCTGGTGTCCCAGCCCGATTACGGGGAACAGGCACTGGAAATTGTGGACTCATTGGTCAGAAGTGGGGCAGTGGATGTCATTGTGCTGGACTCTGTGGCTGCCTTGGTGCCAAAGGTGGAGATCGAAGGCGATATGGAGGAACAGCAGGTGGGCCTGCAGGCCCGGCTCATGTCCAAGGCATTGAGAAAACTGGCAGGAAATCTCAATCGCACCAAGACCGCCCTCATCTTTATCAATCAGGTGCGTGTCAAGATCGGGGCCTACGGGCCCAATCCTGAGACCACCACAGGTGGTGTATCCCTGAAATTCTATGCCACCATGCGCATGGACATTCGGCGCTCCACTCCTCTGAAAGAAGGAATGGATACCATAGGTAACCGCACCAAGGTCAAGATCGTCAAGAACAAGATCGCACCGCCTTTCAGGGAGGCTGCCTTCGATATCTACTATGGCGAGGGCATCTCTCGCGAGACATCCACTCTGGACCTGGCCACTGAGCTGAATATCATTGACAAAAGCGGGGCCTGGTACTCCTATCAGGGAGAACGGTTAGGCCAGGGCAGGGAAAATGTACGGCAGTACTTCAAGGCCCATCCGGATATCCTGGCCAAGATAGAACAGCAGATACGGGAGACCTGCAGCACCAAACCAGTAGCCTTTTCCATAGCAGAAAATCTGCCTGAAGAGGAATAACAAACCAAAGCGAATAGACATTTGCGTTACAGGAAAGGAAAAAATTGACAGTATGCACTATCTTGCCGGCGCTGAGATAAGAAGGCTCTTTCTCGAATATTTTGCATCCAAAGGCCATGAGATCGTACCGAGCTCTGCACTTACGCCCATCGACGACCCAACCCTGCTCTTTACCAATGCAGGCATGGTGCAGTTTAAGCGGGTGTTCCAGGGAGAGGAAAAACGCCCCTATTCCAGGGCCACCTCCTGCCAGAAGTGTGTAAGGGCAGGTGGTAAGCACAATGACCTGGAAAATGTGGGTTATACAGCCAGGCATCATACCTTTTTTGAGATGCTCGGGAACTTTTCCTTTGGGGACTACTTCAAGAAAGAGGCCATCGCCTTTGCATGGGAGTTCCTCACAGGGGTCATAGGCCTGCCCAAAGAAAGGCTCTGGGTGACCGTGTTTAAGGATGATGACGAGGCGGCCAGGCTCTGGCCTGCCATCACCGGCATTTCAGCGGAACGGGTGGTGCGGCTGGGCGAAAAGGACAACTTCTGGGCCATGGGGGATACGGGTCCCTGCGGTCCGTGCTCCGAGATACTCATAGACCAGGGCGAGGATGTGGGCTGTAAAAGGCCTGATTGCCGTGTGGGATGCGATTGCGACCGCTTTTTGGAGCTCTGGAACCTGGTCTTTATGCAGTTTTATCGCTCCAAAGAGGGATTTTTGACCCTTTTACCCAAACAATCCATTGATACGGGCATGGGCCTGGAACGCATTACAGCAGTGGTGCAGGGCAAGCACAGTAATTTCGATACCGACCTGTTTGCAGCCCCCATTCGAGCCGTTTCTCAGCTGTGCGGCAAGGAATACGGCAAGGACTCCAGGGTGGATGTGGCCATGCGGGTCATAGCCGATCACGCCAGGACCACAGCATTTCTGGGCATAGAAGGCATAGTCCCTTCCAATGAAGGCAGAGGCTATGTCCTGCGCCGCATTCTGCGCAGGGCCATTCGTTACGGCAGGGCGCTGGAATTACAGCAGCCCTTTATGGCCCGAGTGATTCAGGCGGTTATCGAGGACATGGGGCAGGTATATCCTGAACTCGTGCAGGAAAGCGCTGGATTGGACCAGGTTGTCACCAGAGAAGAGCTCAGGTTCGGGGAAACCCTGGATTTCGGGCTCAATCTGCTTCAGGACCGCCTGGAGGACTTCAGAAAACATGGCATCATTCCTGGAGAATTTGCCTTTAAACTCTATGACACCTACGGTTTCCCCATAGATATACTGCAGGATGTGGCCAAGGAAGAGGGCCTGGCCCTGGATTCAACCGGGTTTGAAAAGGCCATGCAGGAACAGAGGGAGCGTTCCAAAAAGGAACAAAAATTCACAGCCGTGACGGGCCAAACCCCTTCCATGCAGTTCCTGAAGGATATGCCGGCCACGGTCTTTCTGGGCTATGACTATCTGAACATCGAATCCCAGATCATAGCCATGATGGATCAGAATGGACAACGCATCGACAGGCTGAATGCAGGCGATAAGGGTATTATTGTCACGGTCGCAACACCGTTTTATGCGGAATCAGGCGGCCAGCAAGGCGACACAGGCATTATCTCCCACAGGAACGACAAGGCATCCGTAACCGATACCACTCGCATATACAACCACACCCTGCACCATGTACTGGTTATCGAAGGAAGCCTGCACTTGAACGAGATGGTCTGGCTCATTGTAAATGAATCGGAACGCCAGGACACAGCGCGAAACCACACATCCACGCATCTGTTGCATGAGGCGCTTCGGAATATATTGGGTCCCCATGTGAAACAGGCCGGCTCTCTGGTATCACCTGCAAGACTGCGCTTTGATTTCAATCACTTTTCCCAGCTCTCAGCAAAAGAACTACGCGGAATCGAAGAAAGGGTCAATGCCTCGATTCGAAGGAATCTGGATGTGCAAACAAGCATCGTCCCCTACAAGGATGCCATACAACAGGGTGCAACCGCCCTTTTCGGTGAAAAATATGGGGAAATGGTACGGATAGTCCAGGCAGGCGATATCAGCAAGGAGCTCTGCGGCGGCACCCATGTGAAACGTACCGGAGACATTGGTCTCTTCAAGATCACGGCGGAATCCAGTGTGGCATCCGGTGTCAGACGCATAGAGGCCGTCACAGGCAGTCATGCCCTGGAGTGGTTACACTCCCTGGAGGATGTCCTGCACAAGGCCGCTGCCGCTCTCAAGGCGCCTGTCGCTGAGGTGCCTGACCGCATCGAAAGGCTGAAGGATCGCATGCGGGAATTGGAAAAGAGGCAGGCTGCATCTGCCGGCAAGGAAGTCGGGCATGAGATTGAAAACGCCCTTCAGAATATGCCCAGAATCAACGGAATAAACCTGCTGGCAGTGGAGGTGCAGGGAGCAGATCCCAAACTGCTGCGCGAGTTAGTGGACAGATACAGGGAAAGAATCGGAACAGGCGTGGCTGTGCTGGGGGCCAGGGCCGAAGACAAGGCCTTTTTGACCGTCTTTGTGAGCAAGGACCTGGTGAATCGCCTGAAGGCCGGCGACATCATTCGTGACCTGGCTGCGGTGATCGGCGGCAAAGGTGGAGGCAGGCCTGATATGGCCCAGGCCGGAGGGCCGCTCAAAGACAAGTTGCCGGAGGCATTGGACAAGCTGGAAGCTATTTTGAGAGAATTGATATAGGGGAACCTTAAAAAATTGCCCTTTCACCCGATAACCGCGTTGCTCGTCGGCGAAAAATGCTCACATACCTGTCTGCGTGCAACGCACAGGCAGGCAGCTCCGCTTTTTCGCCTTTCAGCGCGCCTTGTTCTCGAACGAAAATTCTAATTTTTCAAGGCTCCCGCAGGAAAGCCGGCGCACGGCATTCAGGCTGAAACAGACCAGCGCCCCGATATCCCGAATATCATAATGGCCAAAAATAATGGTTGTAGCACAAACCAGGCCCGTTCCGGCCCACCCCAGAGGGGCACTCACCATGTGCCTGATTCATACTGTGACTACATCGGAAAAGAGTTTGGGAGAGACACTGGAATCATCATTCAGGGCAGATGTCCGGCCGGGCACCTGTCTGGCAATGCCCTGTAAAAAAAAATCGCTGATCTGTCTCGCAGCGAGATTCACCGTATATTTCTTTTTACTGGACAACAGCCAGAAACGTGACATTTCATCCAATGCCCCGAAAAAGGCACGCTTGAAGATGCCTGGCATCACATCCTGGCGAAAGACCCCGGCAGCCTGCCCCTGTCTCACTATTTGAGATATGATATTTAGATATTCAGCAAATTTCTTGTTTCGATACTCCTTGATAAATTTACTGCTCTGGCGCAGCTCCACCTGAATGATCTCCGCCAGGTCCTGATTCTCTTCAACAATGTTCAGATGTATCAAGGCAAATTTATACAGTTTTTCGGCAGGATCCTCCACATTGGCCAGTTCCTGCTTGACCTTTGCTATGATCTTTCCTATCTCTTCCTCAAAAATTGTTATCAATATGTCGTATTTATTGTTGAAATAGAGATAAATGGTGCCGTCCGCCACATTCGCTTCCTGAGCGATCTCGGAAATGCGCGCGTTATAAAAACCTTTTTGGGCGAACACCTTTATTGATGCCTGCAGTATTTTTGAATGTTTATCGGCTATTTTCATAAGCTAACTCATCACGTACCAAAACGAAATTACTGAATATGCATTCAGTAATTGCAAGGATAGCGTCATTTGGCAGGACATGCAAGTGGAAAAACGCACAAAAACTTGAGAATAAAAAACTATTGAGAACTTACATCCCGCGAAAAGGAGACGTTCCGGTGACGAGGGCTGTTTCGGGCACTCACTCAAGGGGCTTCCGCTAAATGGAAACCTCTGCCGTACAGCACCCGATAACGCCTTGTCTGTTGTCCCAAAGATATCTCTATATCAGGCAATTCCAAAATCTCATCAAAGGATTGCGCCATGCCCGAAGGGACAGGGTCCTTGCGCTCAAGGACGATGAGGGCGCTATGGCCTTTTTTGTCTGCAAATTGAGGCCAGAGGTCGTACTGATTTCTGATTCTGCCGGGTTCTGGCCAGCAGAGCACCTGAGGCTGGCCAGGCAGATAGAAGGCAAGGACGCTGACGACCTGCCTTCTGTTCGACAGCAGGAAAGGAGGCTCTCCCTGTATTGAAGTCAATCTTGCATGCACCTCCATAGCCAGGTCTTCCCAGCCCTTGAGACGGGCCGTCATATCCCATTTGCCGCCTGAATATGCACTGGCTGATAACAAAAAAGGCACTGCATGTATAATTACGGCAAGCACAAGCCCAACGGCCACAGACGGTCTGAACCATGAGATGAGACGGTCTGAGACTCCGGCACTCACCCTATCCCACTCACCTGCGAGCAACAGAAAAAAGGTCAAGCAAAACGGGGCAGGCCAATTGGCGTTTACATCCTGCCGCAATGCAAGCAGCATGGTCAAAAAAAACGGAAGCGGGCCAAAGAAAAAAAGATAGTGCTCCTCTACCCGCAGCCTGTTCCATGCCACGGCCATTCTGCCTGCGGTGAAAATGGCCAAAATCCCTGTAGCCGGCGACATGATGACTATTTGTGTCCCAAGCAGGCCAAGCAGACCCAAAATGTCGAACACACGGGGTTGCTTCAGGCCTTCAAAATGATGCGCCGTGTGCTGAAAGGTAATCCATTCATGATGGTAATTCCACCACAATGTGGGCAGAATCATCACAAAGGCGATTCCGGCTGCCAGATACGGCATGGGCGTCAGAAGAAGCCGTCGATACCGGCTGAACACCATAAAAAGAAAGGCGCACACACCAAAGGCCACCATGGTCTGCTTGCTGAGCAGACCAAGCCCCACTACAACGCCTGTCAAAAGCCACCAGGCACAACCAGATGATTGTAATGCCCTCCAGAATACATAAAGACCTATACTCCAGAAGCAGATGAGGGGCGCATCTATGGTCATGATAAATGACATGGCCACCGCACCCGGAGCGAGAGTGGCAGACAGCAGCGCCCACCTGGCCGCGCGTTCGGAATAAAATTCCCTTGCCAGTTTATAGACAAACCAAAGACCTGTGACACTCAAGAGGGCGGCAGGCAATCTCACGCCTGTTTCATTATTCCCGAACAACTTCGTGAAAAGCGCCATGAGCCATGCCACCATGGGAGGCTTGCTGTAATAACCCCACGCCAGATGCCGGGACCAATCCCAGTAATACGCCTCATCCGGCGACAACTCAAGGGCCGAAAACACAATAAAAAGGACTTTAAAGGCCAGCAGGCACAGCAAAAAAACCAATACCGGCCATTGACGGCCCTGTTCAGACAGTATGTCATGGGTCATATCTTTCTCCTCGATCACACGGACTGAATGACACAATCCCGCTGCCGTTCTGCGAAAAAATCAGCCGGACGCACTGATCTCAATGGTCTTTCCATGCAACTACATAAAAAAAACCACCAAACAGGCTGCATACACACTGAACACCAAACAAAAACAATCCAAGCGTCAAGGCCTGTTCCTGGGGGATACCCCACACAGCCAGGAGATATACCAGCCCCCCCTCCCTGAGTCCAAGACCGTTCAGACTTACAGGCAACAGGGACAACAGGGTCACCAGGCTGAGAGACACTGCAACCTGACTGAAGGTCAAGGGCATTTGTATGGCCGAAACGAATACAAAGCCTATCAGAAAGCCCAACATCTGAATCAGCAATGAGATAAAAAGGCACCAAAACCAGGCTTGTCTGGATGTATAGAGCAACAAGAGCGGGGAAAAATATTCCGTAAGACCAGGCCAACGTTTTGATAGGTGGCTGGACAACAACGGGAAACTCATCATCCCGAGCATCAGAAAACCCACGGAGGACCACAGAAAAAAACTCAACGGGACCGAAAGCCCCACAACAGGCATCAGGCTGAAAAAGGCGGCCAGCAGCAACATGGCAAACAGACCTATACCGCGATCCAGCAACACACTCAGAATGCCGCGCACATCCCTGAAACGCCTGGCCAGCATCAGGACACGCACGGCATCTCCGCCCACACTACTCGGCAAAAAAAGATTGGCAAACATGCCCGTAAAATACATGGTCAAGAAATGTAAGAAGCCTCCGGAAAAGCCCATAACATGGGCCAGATAACGCCAGCGCTGGGTGCTCAATATCTGGGCCATAAGATACATGAAAATCCCTTCGAGCCAGACTGTCCAATGCACGCTGCTTAAGAGCTTTCTGATGGTGGAGATATCGGCGCGATACAAAAAAAACACCAGAATACAAAGACTTATACACGCCCTTAAAAGGAATTTTAAGGTCTTTGATGACCTTGCGGTCTGTTTTTCCAATGTCATTTAATGGATACAATCAGGAGAGGGAAGACGGGGCGCCACCGCCCACCACCTCACGGATGGAATAGATACGCCTGCCCGTTGACTCATAATATGTGCGGACCATGAGTTCCGCCAGAAGCCCGATGGAGATGAAGATCAAACCGGAGATGATCAACACGGCAGAAAGCATCAGAAGCGGTCTGCCGCCTATGTCCTGATGATTGAACAGCTTCAGACAGGTGAGATAAAAACCGATGGCCACTCCGCCTGCAAACATGCCTCCCCCCCAACCCCCAAAGAATTGCAGCGGTCGAGTTGCAAAACGCTGAAAAAACAGCATGAGAAGCAGGTCAAGGATAACGCGATACGTGCGGCCTATGCCATATTTGCTCTTTCCATGAGTGCGAGGATGATGGTGCACCACCTCTTCCGCTATGCGCACACCGTAAAAATTCGCCAGCACAGGGATAAACCGGTGCAGTTCACCGTAGAGCAGGAGATTCTTGGCAACCTCGCTGCGATATGCCTTGAGAGAACAGCCATAGTCATGGAGTTTGACCCCTGTGGCCATTCCGATTAGGTAATTGGCTATAATCGATGGAAAACGACGGGAGATAAAGGGGTCTTTCCTGTCTTTACGCCAACCGCTCACCAGATCATAACCTTCTTCAATGACTTCTACCAACCGGGCTATATCCTTCGGGTCGTTTTGTAGGTCGCCATCCATGGACACTACAATCTCACCCCTTGCATGTTCGAACCCGGCGGTCATGGCCGCACTTTGCCCGAAATTTCTGCGCAGCATTATGGCGATGAGTTCCGGAATGGATTTGGTCATCTTGGTTAGCAAGACACGGGATTCATCCGTGCTGCCGTCATCCACTATGATGAGTTCGAATGGACGCCCCATAGGGCGCATGGCCGCCACAATGCGCGACACCAGGGCCTCCAGATTTGCGGCCTCGTTAAACACAGGCACCACTATGGAAACATATATCTCCTTGCTACTATTCAACTATCCCTCCGATTGATTCAGGCGACTCAAGGATTCCCTGTCTTTTCCAGTCGAGCCCGCTCCACAACGGCTGTCACGCCGATCTGATTCAGTATATCCACCAGAGGGTCGTGTGCATCCAGACTGTCCCTGCTGGCCTTCAATCTGTCTGTAAATCCGTTCAGTAAGGAACTGAAGGTTTCTTTGGCGGAGGTGGAAAAACCTGAGGAGGTTGTCAGTGTCCATTCCATGCGTTCCAGGACATCCAGGGTGTCATAGGCATTCTGCATGGCATCGGACCGCGCCGCATCGGAAACAGGGGCAGCGGCGCCGACGGAAGACAAGGGAGCAGCATTCTGTACAGACGCAGGCCCTGCAATCGACAACTTGGTCAGCAAGTCATCGAAAGAGATACCGGAGGCATCTGAGCCATTGCCATGTCTGGAAGAAACAATGGGCGTATTGGACTGGTTAGGCAAAATTTTCATATCTTTCTCCTTTAATCTTAAAGTCTGATAAAGTCAATTGACAATAGAACTGAAGAATCTGCCTGTGCAGGCGAATTATCCTGGCAAATGCATATTATATGCCTGCATGATTTATTTACTTGCTTTCCAGACCTCGTCCATCTCCTGAATGCCGACATCGGTCAATTTTCTTCCCTGATTTGCAAAAAACGCCTCCATTGCCTGAAAACGCGACATGAATGAGCGCACGGCCTGTTTCAATGCCTCCTCGGGATTGATTGAAAGATGCCTGGCCATATTTGCCAGTGTGAATAACAGGTCCCCAAATTCCGCACGCACCGCAAGGGCATCCCCTTGCTCAACGGCCTGAAGCAATTCCTGCTCCTCCTCTCGCACCTTGTTCCAGACGCCCTGGACATCGGCCCAGTCAAAACCTGTGCGGGAGGCCCTTTCACCGGCTCGAAAGGCCAATTGCAGGGCAGGCAGGGTCTTGGGCAGGTTCCCCAGGGCGCTGTGAGTAACGCCCTTATCCTTCGACTCCTGTTCTTTTATGCGCTGCCAGTTGGCTATGACATCGGCTGTTCCGTTTATCTTTGTATCACCGAAGATGTGGGGGTGCCTGCGCACCATCTTTCGGGCTGCAATGCCCAGGGCATCCTGCACACGAAAATGCCCCTGCTCCTCGTACATACGGGCCAGGAACAACAGCATAAAGAGCAGGTCTCCCAGCTCTTCGGCAACCCCTTCCGGTTTCTCCTCCTCGATTGCATCCAGAAGTTCGTAGGTCTCTTCCAGCAGATATTTCATAACAGACTGCGGGGTCTGTTCCCTGTCCCACGGGCAGCCATTCGGGGCCCTGAGCCTTGTAATAATCTCGAGAAGCCTGCAAAGGCCGTTCGCTGCATCCTGACAGGCGTCCCGAGTGTCCTCCTCTGCTGTTTCGTACTGTGTCATATATATTGCCGGTTCCTTTTCTCGATGTCTTGCAGCCTATTGAATGAAGCCGCTGTATCCCTCATGCAGGCCGATGGCCTTTTTCTCCATGACCTGCTGCTTCAATTGCGTAAAGGCCCTGGCCCGCTGCATGACCGATGGGATATCCAGAATCAATGCAATGGATCCATCACCAAGGATGGTGGCGCCGGCAAAACCAGGTTGATCCGTCAGATATTCAGCCAATGGTTTTATCACGATCTCCTGCTGGCCGATAAGTGCATCCACGCCAAGCCCTGCAACAAATTCACCATGTTGCACCATAACCACGAAAAATTTTCCCTGTTCCTGCACGGCCCCTGTGCCCCTGTAAATGGAAGACAGGCGAATGAATGGCATCGTCTGCTGCCTGATGGAAAACATCTCCATGCCCTCTATGCTGCTGATCTCCTCGGCACGAATCCTGAGGGTCTCCTGTATGACAGAGAGCGGCACTGCAAAGGTCTGCTGCCCCACCCGGACCAGAAGCGCCTGAATAATGGCAAGTGTCAGTGGAATACGGATCACAAACCGGGTGCCCTTGCCGTGTGTCGAGGATATCTGTATCTGTCCTCCGATCTTTTCCACATTCCTTCTGACCACATCCATCCCCACACCCCTGCCGGAGGTATCTGAGACCTGAATGGCAGTGGAGATGCCAGGCAGGAAGATAAGTTCCCAGACCCTTTCGTCCGGCAAGCCCCTGGCCTGTTCAGCGGACAGGATGCCCATTGACACGGCCTTTTGAACAAGTGCATCCCGGTCCAGTCCCTTTCCGTCATCCATTATGGTGATGGTAACGAAGTTACCTTCCTGTGATGCCGACAGCATTATTGTGCCCACAGCAGGTTTACCCAGCTTTTCACGGACATCAGGGGCCTCTATGCCGTGATCCACACAATTCCTTATGAGGTGCAGCATGGGGTCCACCATCTGCTCGATTACACGTTTATCCAGGGTGGTATCCGTCCCGGAGATGTCCAATGCCACCTTTTTGCCGAGTTTCTGGCTCAAATCCCTCACCATACGCGGATATCTGTCGAACAGTTGACCGATGGGCAGCATGCGCATCTTCATAATGCCGTCCTGCAGGTGGTTCAGGATACGGCTCATTGTAGAGGTCTGTTCACCCATACGTATCATGACGTCCTTGAACGCCTTGAGATCCCTATTGAGCAATCCCTTGCCCAGGAGATAGCGGTGAATGTCCCTCATCTGATCCGACATCTGTTTCATGCCTGCCCTCAACACCACCAGCTCACCCACATCCCCCAAAAGCTGGTCCACACGGGCCAGATCGATTCTGACCGTCTGGGTTGCAGGTGCTGCGACCTCGGTCTGCTGCCTGATACCTGACGTCTCCGATGCCTTTACGGCTGACGGCCGTGATATGTCAGCTGATAAAGGCTGCGTTGTCTCCTGGCCAGCCGGCATAGACGTCCGGGTGGATTCAGCAGACTGCGCTGCAAGCATATCGTTGAAGGCGTTGTCAAAGGTGCCATCCTCCATGTCACCGGTGGAGATATTGCCTGAGAATGGCCCCTCTTCGTGCTCCTCTGCCTCCATAACCTCAGTTGAATCCGATGCAGCCTGTGAGACCTGCATTTCTTTAAGGCCTGTGTCCAGCAGATTGTCCTGAAACAATCCATCCAACACATCATCGAGCTCGGAAATGCTTCCTATGGATGCCTCTTGCTGCCCACCATGCATCGCCTCGAACTTCTCCATTAGACCCGGCAGCATCTGCTGCAATCTCTCCCATAGATTTTGAAGTGGACTTGTAACCAGACATGCACCGCTATGACAGGCCGTCAGGGCCTCGGTCAGTCTCTCCATCCACTCGTCCATGAGCGCCACCACGTCCATGTAATCCATGTAATGGGCTGAACTCCGTATGGCCTCTATGGATTCCTGGCACTCAGTTATCCATGACTCATCAGCCACCTCCGGCATTCTGGCTAATGGCATGGATTTTTCTGCAACGAAATCTAAAAAGATGCCGTAGAGTTCCTGATCATCTTCTTCGAGAAAGGCTGGCAATGACTCAGGGGTTTGTATCAGGATGTCTTCCACCTCTCCGATCAATGGCCTGAACAGGTCCAGCAGGTCTTGATAGAGTTTTTCCAGGTCACTGCGCGAGATCTCCTCCCCCCATTCCGAGATGGTGCCGCTGTGTTTTTTCAGGGCCTCCAGCAGGTCTTCAATGCCTACATAGTTTGTCATTCGCTCTATGTCGGAGATGATTCGCATGACCTCTGTTTTAGGGGCAGGGTCGTTTTGCAACAGGGTGGAAAGCTGCCAAAGCATGCCCTTGAGTTCATCTTTATAAATGGACAAGAGTTCCTCGTCCTCATCGCTTTCACTCACCGCGTCGGAGGTCTGTTCCAGGACCTGCATTTTTTCAGAGTCCTCGACACCTGAAACAGATGAGGACGACGCCTCTGTTGCCTTTTCCGCAGGTTGCCTGCCGAATTCTTCAAATCTCGCGTTCAGGCCTGAAAAATCCGTCACCTCCTCACCCTGCGCCTCCAACTCCTTCAAAAGGGTTTTCAGGGCATCAACCCCCTGAAATATAAGGGCCATGCCTGGTTCGGCGATAGCAGCCTCACCTCTCCTGACGCGATCGAACATGTCCTCCATGGCATGAGCCAGTTTGGCCATGGATGTGAAACCCATATAACCAGAGGAACCCTTTATTGTATGTGTGTTTCTGAAACAGGCATCCAGCAGGGAACGATTGGCGGGATCATGTTCCAGCACCAGAAGATTGTTTTCCAATTCATGCAGATTATCCTCTACCTCGGCCACAAACTCCTTAAGCATCTCCTTGTCAACAGCCATGATTCCTCCTCGATTCAGCAATGATGGATTTGACTCGCATCTCATTCACCTATAAAAATCTATAGTAAGGACAACAAGCGGTCGTATTCGTCTTTTCTCAGAAACGCCACTGCGCCAAGGGCCCTTGCCTGTTCCACAATCTCTGCGTCGGAAACCAGGCTCATAAATATGATCTTTGCATCCTGCCGCTGTTTTTTTATGCGCCTTGCAGCCTCCACACCATCCAGACCCTTCATCGTAACATCCATGATCACAAAATCCGGCAGCAATTCCGCATAGAGCGCAATCGCCTGCTCTCCGTTTTCGGCCTGACCTATTACATCATGACCACCCTTCAGAAGGACCTCCACTATGCGTTTGCGCATGAAACTCGAGTCATCTACTACCAATATACGGGACATTCAGCCTCCTATCTTTTTGAAACTACAACAGGCCACAGGGTTCACTGCCTTGTCATTAAAATTTCAGCTATCTTTGCAGGGTCGATACTGGCCTCTTCAAGCTCCAGGGCCGCTATCTGCAACAGGGGATCGGCAAAAATAGCCGAATCCGCATTCTGTAAAAAGATATGCCCTCCATGCGTAACCACCTCCTGCAACCCGGCCTCCACATCCAATCTGGCGCCGCTCAAAATAAGGACATACAGATTGACTCCATAATATTTCGCAGCATCATTCAGAAAGACATTGAAATCCAGGGGCGACTCCCTGGAAACAACGGATAAGGACACCGTGTCCTGACGCGCATCAAACCGCCATGTATGTCTCCATGATGCAATTTTACAGGCGTTGCCCTGAAGAATATCACCATTTTTCATGGCGGACAGATGAAAACAGAAAGATTTGGAGAGATAGTCTGCAAACGGCTGTAGAAACCCCTCAGCCATGTCCTGAAAAATCACGACACCAATGCCCTCCAGACCACACAGGGCCGGCAGAAGTCTTTGAATCTCAAGTATTCCGCCCACACCCCCCAAGACCACGAGCAGCCTTTCCGCCCTTTCCAGGATGCCTCTTTTGTGCATGACCGGCATGCCCCCCTTGGCCCTGCTTATATGTCGTAGAGAGTAATGCCTGACGTCCTGCACATGCCTTTTAAGCCTTTCTAAACAATCTGCCCACTCTGGTTCGGAAGCGGGTTTGGGCAGATAATCCACTGCGCCAAGACGCAGAAATTCCATAATTTTAGGCAGGGTGCCTGAGCCCATGGAACTCATAAGCAAAACAGGTGCGGGCGAACGGATCATGATATTTTTCAGCAGCACATCCCCTGCCATAACGGGCATGGTGATATCTATGGTCAAAAGGTCTGGCCTGATACCATTCAAAAGCCCAAGGGCTGTCTTGCCGTCAACAGCCTTGCCTACGACCCTTGCGTTACACTGCTCCGTCAAGGCCTTTTCCAGGACATTGACGAAGAGACGCGAATCATCCACGATCATGACATCCGTTGGCCTGGAATTGGATGATGCAGCCCTTTCATCTGTCCTGCGCATGGCCTCCATGAGAAGTGCATGCCATGGGGCCTGAATGGTTTTCAGCACATGGTTCGCATCTGTAACAATGAATCTGCCCTCCCTCCAGCAGAGCAGTTCATAAAAGGCCTCTTCTCCGCTCTGGGGGTTGCAACCACTTGTTTCAGCATGGACGATCTCACCATCCGTGAAATAGATGGCGCCGTTACCCTTTTGGGACTGAAAGGATATCTTTTTGTTGCCGCAAGGCACCTGACATAACATCTGAACCAGATCAGGCAGCGATATTCCGGTTAAAATACCGCAAAACCCCTCTTGTTTTGTATGAATCTGTTCGAGAATCGAAAGCAGGTCCTGTTCAGACATATACCGTGGTCACCTTCTGATGCCGCATGGGCAACCGCCCGTCAGGACGGCCACGAAACTATGGAAGACGATAGTTCGGCCAGTGAGCAGGTTTGGGCGTTTTCTATGCGGCCCGCAGCCTCAGCCAGCTCAGGCACAAGACAAGTCTCAGGCGTCTGCGCCAACACTATACCACCGCACCTGGCCAGTTCCCTGGCCCCCTCCAGCCCCTCGGTCCCATCTCCGGACAGGAATACAGCCAGACCCCTGGGACCGAAATGTTCGCTTACAGAGTAGAGCAGCAGGTCAAGGCCGCTTTCCATGCCCATAAGCCCGGAACGCTCGTTCAACAACAGGTAGGTGTCCTCGCCCCGATATTCCAGGCTGGCCGACTCGGACATACTGACCAGATAGATGCTGCCGGCCTGAAGACGGCTGTCATTCGTCCCCCTCACCACAGGACACGGCAGATATGCCTTTAGATATTCGGCAAATGGACCGACATACTGGGATGCGACCCCGAGGAAGATCAGGACAGGCGTTGATGGAGGGGAACTCAGATTGGGCAGCAACGACAGAAGCGAGGCATACCCTCCTGTGGTTGCGCCTATGACCACTATGCCCTTTTCTGGCGCATGGGCTGCTGCAGCCAGGCCTCGAGGCCTTACCTTCAATCGCAGATAACGGGCTGCATCCAGTCTTACACGCGCCGCCCTCTTGAGTCTGGACTTCAGTATGTTGGCCTGTGCGAGAATGCTGTCGGCCTCGCCGGCATCCGACCTCGATGGCTTTTGAAAAAAATCCACCGCCCCATACCGAAGGGCCTCAAAGGTAATGCGTGAACCTTCAGCGGTAAAGGCGCTCAACATCAAAACCGGCACAGGGAATCGAATCATGATATGTTTGAGGGCGGTTATGCCGCTCATGCCGGGCATGTGCACGTCGAGTGTGCAGATATCACAATTGGCCTTGGGCAGCAGGTTCAACGCCTCCTGCCCGCTCATGGCATGACCGGCGATCTCTATCTCAGGGTCATCCTGAAGCATCTTTTCGATAGCCTTACAGAGCAGGGGTGAATCGTCCACAATAAAAACCCGCACAGGCCGTGCGAGGTTGTTCCCAGAATTGATATCCGCATTGCTGCTCATAATGTCATCTCCAACGGTGCAGAGGTTTCATCGGTACGTATCTCCAGACCCTCCTGTTCGGGCAGGGCCCCGGCATGGGAGGATTCCATGGCGGCGTCTGTCACTGTTAATGGCTGTTGCTGCACATCTTCATTCGCACCAACCGCAAACTTGAGACGGCTGCTGAAGATGTCCAGCCGATTCCAGAGGTCGTTTTCGGTCTGAACCTGAACGGCAGCCCCTGATTCAATGGCATGTTTAGTTGCATGGGGGTAGATACAGATATCCGGCGACATGGCCAGACTGACACCACCGGCCTCTGCAACAGCAGCCATCCCCTCTATGCCTGCGTCTGACGGACCTCCAAAAAGCACCACCAGGGCCTTTTCCCTCAACTTTTCCGCCACAGCCAGCAAGAAGAGATCGAGGTCATCGTTTGGGGCAAGACGATAAAAATGCGCCACACCCCGTTCAGAGCAGAATCTCTCCGCTATATCACAGGAAAGATCCTCGAAACCCTCTTCCTGTACGGGCGTCTGCAGCATCCCGCGTTCATCCACACGAATGCCCCAGGGCACGTGTCTGCTGAGTGCAGTGGCATAGGATTTGAGTACCTCAGGAGGCATGTCATGGATCACAAGAATGGAAACCGGCAGAGAGGATTTCAGGTGCATGAGAGTCCGCATCACCTGACCGCAGGCGCCTTTCAATGCCAGAAATATCAACAGGCCGTTTGCACGCCCTGTAACAGGGACGGGCGATATTACAGGCATTCTCAGACGGGCGCGTTTTATATGCCTGGCATCCACAGTGACAGCCTGTTTCACTGCCATGCAAAGTTGTTCGGCCTGAGAGTGTATGTCCAGAGAGATGGTGCCCGACGGCTTTTGCAGAAAATCCACTGCCCCCAGCTTGAATGCCTCCAATGTGACTGGTCCATGGCCCCCCATGCCGCTGATCATGATGATGGGCTTAGGGTTTTTTACCATGATATATTTGATGGCAGTGATACCGTCCATCACCGGCATATCCACATCCATTGTGATAACGTCCGGAGACAAGAGCTCAATAGCCTCAATGGCCTCCTGGCCATGGCTGGCCACTCCCACAACATTGATATCCGCATCCCTGGAAAAGATATCCACCAGCGCCCGCCTCATGAAAGCGGTATCGTCAACTATCAGCACTCTCACCGGATCTTTTGAATTTGCCAAGGGTTACCTCCTGTTGCGTTCATAGTAGGGGCTGGGCCCCGCCATACTGCTACGTGGACAACACCTCGTCCCAAGCCCTTTCAATCTCATTCTTTTGTTCCTTCATGTAAATCGCTACCCCTTTTATGATGTCCTGTGACAATGACAATGTCTTGGGGATCAAAAGCCGATTGTCCACATCCTCTCCATGCCATCCGATCTGTAATTTTTTGCACAATTGATCCGCCAGAAACAACACAGATGCGTGGGCGGTGTACGGGCCGGCGCCCTGGGGTCTGTGATGATAGCGAATGGCCTCGACGAACAATTCGCTCAACTTCCACCGGTGGGCAAGATATGCCCCAATCTCTGTATGTGGAATTCCGGCCTTTTCTTCCGCTGGATAGAGGTTTTTGATGCCATTGTTCGCCTTCAGGAGCTCTCGCATCTCATTTGGGAAATAAAGACACTGCAAAAAACGGCCGATATCATGCATGATGCCCAGGGTAAATACCTCTTCGGGGTCCATTCCCGGAATATGCTGGGCCAGCTTGTTGGCAGCGGTAGCCACCGCGACAGAATGAAGCCACAGGTCTTTGGTCTTGAATTCCTCGAAGCCCAGATCACCCGTCACCATGGTTGTAAGGGAGACACCCACCACCAGATTCCGCACCTCTGCAAACCCCATGATCACTATGGCCCTCGCTATACTGCTGATCTTCCCGGCCATTCCATAGTATGGGGAATTGGCCACCTGTAACAGCTTGGCCGTGAGCAAAGGGTCTTCCTTGATAATGGTCTCGATGGTATCCGGCGTCGAAGATTCCTTCGCCAATTCGCTCAATACCTTATTGAGTGTGTTGGGAATGGAAGGCAGGTCTTGAATGCCGTTTAACCGTTCAACCAAAGACACATACATGTGGCGGGTGCCTCCTTCCCATAAAATCGTTATATAACATATTATTCAGAATTGTTATCAATTATTGCAGATATATTTTTCATTGTAAAACCTTTCGGCAAGAATTTCACTTGAAAAAAATCCAACTACATAATAAAAAATGAATTGGATTGTGGCAACCAAGTTTCTGAGTAAATTTATAATGTGGCAACCGGCGCATAACCGGTATCTTAAAGTATTTCTTCATGGAGTCTAAAGATGGGAGACCTCGTTTTAACCACCGCAAAATTGGACGCTATTCGAGCACAGCTGGAGAACAATCTGATATCAGCAGGCATACACTCGGTTTTGATAGTGGACAGCGCAGGAAACATAATCGCCAGTTGCGGCGAACACATGCAGGGCATCGACAGCATCTCCCTTGCAGCACTCACGGCAGCCAATTTTGCAGCAACCTCACAGATCGCCCGCATCATAGGAGAAGAGGACTTCAGTCTCCTATTCCACAAGGGCAAAAAAGACAGCATCCATTTTGCCAAAATAGGCCAGGATTATATCCTGATTTCCATCTTCAACGACAATGTCTCATTGGGGGTGGTCCGGCTAAAAGTCACAGAAGTATCCCAGCATCTACACGAATTATTGAATTGATGAGTCCAGACAACCACTAACGACACTCTAATATCTGACAGGATAAAAAAATGGCTTTAATCGATCTCAGTAAAAAGGAAGTTCACTGTAAGGTGGTCTATTACGGTCCAGGCAGATGCGGTAAAACTACAAACCTCATCTATATCTACAATGCCATGAGTGATGCCGCCAAGGGCAAGATGCTGACCATCGAGACCAAAGGCGATCGCACCCTTTTTTTTGATCTTCTTCCCCTGAATCTGGGTAAAATAGGGGGATTTGACATTCGTATTCAGCTTTATACCGTGCCAGGACAGACTATTTATGCATCTACACGTAAACTGGTTTTGAAAGGCGTGGACGGCGTGGTTTTCGTAGCGGACTCCCTGAAGGTCAGAAAGGCAAAAAACATCGAAAGCCTTCAGGACCTGGCCAATAATTTAAAAGAGCATGGCAAATCCATGGACGAAATCCCCATGGTGATACAATACAACAAACGGGACCTGGTATCCTCTCCCATACCCACCCTCTCCATTGAAGAAATGAAAAAGGATTTGAATCCTCAAAATAAATGGCCTGATTTCGAGGCATCGGCGGTAAAGGGGGCCGGGGTTTTTGAAACTTTGCGCGAAATCAGCAAGCTGACCGTTAAATATGTCGCAAAAAAGCATCTGCTGATCAAATGACGAATACCATGTCCGCACAAAACCCCTCACAAATAAACCAGGAGGCATATGCATGAACACTTCTGAGAATTCCATAGAACAACTCACGCAAGAGATGGAAAATGCCATCGATTCTCTTTTTACACCAACCAAAAAAATAGAGATAGACCCTCTGACCAATGAAATCAAGGCCGAGAATAACACCCAGAGGACCGGGACCAGCCCCTCAGCCTCAGCAGCTCCGGAGATACATGACTCCATCCCTCCATCAGGGCTCTTTGATCAAAATGTAACCAAGCTGCCTCTATCCCTTCAGAATGCCCTGCGGGAGTTATATCAAGGCCTGATGACCATCGAATGGGACATGGCCGTTTCACACATTCAGAAGGCCCGGCGGCTGCTTGACGGGTTGAGCGGAAATCTGACTGCGGACCAGATCGGGCTCACACAGCATGTCATGACTCAAATGGCTGACATACTGGCCGCGCTTGAGGCCATTCCCCTCAACCAGGTACCCAGTCACTCTCCCAAACTGCTGCTGAATCTCTTCGAGGTGCTGGAACAGGTACTCACCTCAGACAATATGACCCCTGAAAAAACCATTGCGATGGCCGCTCCGCTCTCGCAGGAGCTCAATAATTTCTTTGAAGAGATAGAAAGGATACAGCAGGATACCCCGTTTCAACTGGAGCAGGGTGCTGCCGCCGGCACCACATCGCCGGGGTTGGCATCCGCCGCTGCCATAGCCCGTGACCTGCATCGGCCCCTGCCTGAACAATCCATTCCAAGCCTGTCACTCGTCCCTGAAACAGAACCACCTGTTGCGCCCAAACCTGTCACTCCCGCTGCACCAGAGGCACCACCATTCTTGCAGGAAGCTGTCGCCAAACATACAATGCAACTCAGCAGATGGATAGACCGGCTGAACGCCCTGGAGAAAATCCTGGCCGGCGTCTCAGGCATGGAGAAGCTGCTAGCATTTCACCGGCAATTGAAACAGGAAATGGCGGCGCAGGGGCAGATTCTGGCTCAGGCCATTCACAGGCCGATGGCACCTGTTGCGCCCGACGTCCGTACCGAAGCCCCGGAACCTGCCCAACCCGCTTGTCCGTGGCGCATGCTGGCCAGGACGGAATGGTGGGGCAAACGCATTGCATTCCCTCAGGAATATATTGCCTTTGAGGGCAAACTCCCATGGGGCAGGGGCAAACAGCTTCTTTCAAAAGACAGCTTGCCCTTATCTATGCTGAAAAAATGGCCGTGGTCCGGCATTCGCTCCCTTCTGACCGGAAGCCTGTCCTCTCTGGAAGATAGCCAGTTAAAGACAATGGTCATGCCCATCCTTGTTTCGCAGGAGCCGCCTCCTTCCATCATCATCACAGAACCATCCGTATTGCTGCTATGGAATCCGGAGACATCCAAGGGGTGTGTCATTCTGGCCGACAGCCCCTCGACACCGTTCAAGACCGATGCGTGGACATGGGAAGATGCCCCGACAAAACCATTTTTTGCAGGCATATTGCGCAAAAACGATGATGCAATATATGTGTTGTCGCAGGATATCTTTTCGTAAACGAATCGCTTAATGGCGATGCGATGGATACTGATACCCGCTGGCAGACCGCTTTAACCGAAGGGAATCTCGAAAAATTGCCCTTTCGCCCACAACTGCGTTGCCCGTCCCTGCCTGTGCGTTGCCTGCAGACAGGCACGCAGACAGGGGCTAAAAATGCTCACATATCGGAAGGGTATAACAACCATGAGCCAGAATCAAAAACAACCCCCCTCAATCCCCCCTTATCAGGGGGGAAGTTTGTCCAGTGATGAATATAACGGAAAAGGGGTTTATCTCCCTCCCCTGACAAGGGGAGGGCCAGGGTGGGGTTAAAGGTTTCCCTTAATGTAAAACGGCAATGGTTTATTTTTCAAGGGACCCATAACTGAGGTAAAAATATGCAAGAAGATATCATGGATTTGGAATTGGTTATAGAAGATAACAATACACCGCCAGCTCAGACCCCTGGCCCAGCTTCGGTATCAGACGAGCTGACGGTCAAGGCCGAAGAGGCTGCATTGTATGCCAAACAGGGCCTGGTGGAAGAGGCCATCGAGATATATGAGGACATCCTCTTCAAGCTCACCGACATAACATCGCCCCTCTATAAAGACATCGAGGCAAGGCTCCAAAGGTTGCGAAACACATCAGGAGAAGCCCAGGGCCACGCCAATGACATTCCGACAGACTCATCCAGCCCTCAGGACCTCTTTGAAAAAAACAAGGAAAATGCCCTCGGCCTCAAGGAGGCCGGTTTCTATCATGAGGCCATAACGGATTTCTCCAAGCTGCTGGAACTGACAGACAGGCCGGGCGAGATATATGCACAGATAGGCGAGTGCTATGTGGGCCTGAATATGCCTTTCGATGCCCTGGAACAGTTCGGCATGGCCCTGAAAGACACGACTCTGCCGAAGGCCACGCGGCTCGAACTGCTCTACAAGCTTTCCACCATCCATGAAAGAACCGGCGCCATTCAGGCCGCCATCTCCTCCCTTGAACAACTGGTGCATCTCGACCCGCAGTACATGAATGCGGCCCAAAGACTGAGGGACCTGACGCAAACCGCACAGAGATACGGCCGTTTTTCCTATCTCGTCACATCCGGCATTCTAAGGGAACAGGACCTGCAACAGGCCAGAGAGATCGCAAAGAACGACAAAAAATCCATCGAATTCGTCCTGATTAACTCTTTCGGCATAGATAAAAAGGACATAGGTTATTCCCTAAGCGAATATTTCAAGCTACCTTTCGTGGAGTTCAATGAGTTGGAGGTGGGTGCCACCCCAAAATGCCTGACAGGCATCAAGGAACATTTTCTGCGCAATATCAGTTGTGTGCCCATCAAGGACCTGGGCAGCAGCCTTCTGGTTGCAGTGGACGATCCCCATGACTACGCCAAACTGGACAGCATTCGCAAGGCCATTCAATTTCCTCAATATGAATTTGCAGTGTGTCTAAAGGAGGATATCGATAAATTTATCGATTACTTCTACGGCAAATACACTGTGACCGATGAGTCGCAAAATGTCTTTGAAGAGATCGCCGCAGAAGAACTCACCGAAACAGATGAAGAAGAGGAGTCCATTGCACCGGAATCAGACAGCGTCGTTGTTCAACTGGTAAACCAGATCATAGAGGATGCCTATGCAAAAAACGCATCGGATATCCATGTGGAATCCCTCACAGGAAAACGCGGAGCACTCATTCGGTTACGGGTGGACGGAGATTGCAGACCATATAAGACAGTCCCCTACAACTACAAAAAGGCATTGGTTTCCCGCATCAAGATATTATCCAATCTGGACATAGCCGAAAAAAGGCTTCCCCAGGACGGCAAGATCAAATTCAAGAGCCGCACAGGCAAGACCATAGAGCTGCGCGTAGCCACCCTTCCCACCACCGAAGACAATGAGGATGTGGTCATGAGGATATTGGCGGCCTCCACTGCCATGCCCTTAGATAAACTGAATCTTTCCGAACGCAATCTTGCCACCATGAAGCAGGTACTGGAGATGCCCTATGGCCTCATCCTTTGCGTGGGTCCCACAGGTTCAGGTAAAACCACAACCCTTCATGCCGCCCTCGGCTATGTAAACAGGCCCGAAAAAAAGATATGGACGGCTGAGGACCCCGTGGAAATCGTACAAGAAGGATTGCGGCAGGTACAGGTCAAACCAGCCATCGGCTTGACCTTTGCCCGTGTGTTGCGGGCCTTTCTGCGAGCCGACCCCGATATCATAATGGTGGGTGAAACACGAGACGAGGAAACTGCCACCACCGTCATAGAGGCGTCCCTGACCGGTCACCTGGTTTTTTCAACCCTGCATACCAATTCCGCCCCGGAAACTGTCACACGACTGCTGGGCATGGGCATGGACCCGTTCAATTTTTCAGACGCCCTGCTTTGCGTATTGGCCCAGAGACTACTGAAGCGTCTCTGTCCCAAATGCAAGGAGCAGTATGAGCCAAGCGCAGAAGAAAAAGAAATGCTCATCAAGGAATATGGAATGCACCCCACTGTGCCTCTGGAATTCAAAAACTACACCATGTACAGGCCGGTTGGCTGTCAGGCCTGCAACTACACAGGCTACAAGGGACGTATGGCCATTCACGAACTCCTTACATCCGATGACGAGATGAAAAAGCTGATTCAGGCCAAGGCACCTGTCTTCAAGATCGGGGCCCATGCCATGCAAATGGGGATGTTGACACTGAAACAGGATGGTATCTGGAAGATATTACAAGGACACACAGACATCAAACAAGTAAGGGGCGTGTGTATCAAATAGTAGGGTGGCTGACAAAAGGGGAGGGGATAACCCCACCCCGTCCCTCCCCTTGTCAGGGGAGGGTGATAATCTCCCTTTTCCGTTATATTTGTCACTGGACAAACTTCCCCCCTGATAAGGGGGGATTGAGGGATACAGACCAATATAAGCCTGGCCAGTTAATAATCCAAACTTCCCCCCTGATAAGGGGGGATTGAGGGGGGTTGTTTTTGCTTCTGACTCATGGCTGTTATACCCTTCCGATATGTGAGCATTTTTAGCCCCTGTCTGCGTGCCTGTCTGCGTGCAACGCACAGGCAGGGACGGGCAGCAACGCAGTTATGGGGCGAAAGGGCAATTTTTAAGGTTTACAAGAGCTACACGAGGATACGTCCTTGCCAGAGGACATTATCAACGACCACGCCATGATCCCTCCGCCCACTGTAATAGCCGAATCCGCCACATTGAATGCAGGCCAGTGGTAATTCCCCAGATAAAAATCCAAGAAATCCACCACAAAACCCAATTGTACCCGATCCCAGACATTGCCAAGCGCTCCGCCTGACACCATGGCCAGCCCGAGGGTCACAGCCAGCGGATGCGGACCTGCCTTGAAATAAAAAATGAGCATAGCAAGCACGGACATCCCCCCGATTCCCAGAAAAAACAGATACCTCCAGGCCTCGTGCCCTGCCAGAAAACCAAATGCAGCCCCTGTATTGGTGACATGGGTCAGATTGAAGAAACCGTTTATCAGCGGAACTGTTTTATACAGGGGTATGCCTTGCAGCACCAGGTGCTTGGTGAACTGATCCGCCGCAATAACCATGAATATCGTTAAAAAAAAGAGGATATGCTGTTTCGATCTCACGGCCGTGCTGTCCTGTCCTTTTCGGTCTTTTTGTCCTTTTCTTCCTTCTCCTCACCCAGAGTGAACCACCCCTTTTTTTTCTCTTTTTCAGCCACGAGTTCCTTGTACATGGCACTGGTGGCGGGCAACAGGGCCATGGCCTTCATGCGATGAAATTTGGCATTTTTGTAGTCGTCTATGGCCTTGTAATGTAGGTAGTAATAATAATGCGCCTCTCCTGGCCTTCCTTCGCCGGACATGCACTTACCCAGGTTCAGGTAAAGCGTTGCCCTGTCAGGCCATGAACCCCTGAGATTATAAAAGATCGGAAGGGCTGAGCGGGTGTCGCCTTTTTGAAGAAAGGCGCTGCCAAGGTAGAAACGAACGGCCTTGTCATCGGGGTCCAGCGCAAGAAAGGCGGTCAGGGTCTGAATGGCATCATCGTATCTGCCGGCTGTATAATAGGCCTTTCCAAGGTCTGCAAGGAAATCCCTGCGCTCCTGATGATGGCTGGCCAGCCATTTCAGATGCTGAATAGCCTCGTCATATTCCTTGGCGGTCAACAGACCTATGGCAAGACCATAATGTGCCGTAAGATCGTCCGGCTTGGCCGCCAGGTCCTGCCTGTATTTCGTTACAAGTTTCTGCGGGTCTTCGGTCAATGCCTTGATCTTGATCTGTATCTTCTGAAGCGTAAAAGGGTCTTTTTTGGAGATGTTGGTGCATGGATGCTGCTGCAGCAGGTCCTCCAGATAGGTGATACGCTGACTGGAGTCGGGGTGGGTCATGAGATAACTGGGGATGGCGTCACTGCCCAGCCACCGAAATTGCAATATCTTTTTCATGACAGAGCTGAGCCCCGCCGGATCGTAGCCAGCCTTACAGAGCCATTGATCCGCCCTTCTGTCCGCCTCTTCCTCATCAGCCCTGCTGTATTTGAGATCAATGGAAGAAGCGAGTGCCCCTGACGACACAATAGCCGCAGTGCTGGCCTGACTTCCTCCAAGAAACAGGCCGCCTATGGCCATGGCAGCGGATGCGAGGGTGACGGCCTGCATGCGCTCCATGCGTCTGGCTATGTGCCGGCCCTGTATATGCCCGATCTCATGCGCCAGGACACACCCAAGCTCATCTTCCGTAGAGATGACCTCCAGAAGTCCTGTGTGAACAAAGATCAGACCGCCGGGCATTGCAAAGGCATTGATACCTTGGTCCTCTATGACAAAAAATTCATAATCGAAATATTTTCCTTCCACATTCTGCAAAATTTTCTGGCCCACCCCATTGATATAGTCCACGATCTCCGGGTCCTTGACCAACGGCACCTTTGTCTCCACCATGCGCAGAAGCTTCTCACGCAGTTCCTTTTCTTCTTCTATGGACATCATGGCCTGTGCAAAGGGCGGCTGAGAAAAGACCGCCACGAAAAAGGCCAGAAAAACAAAACATCCTGTTATAATGCTGTTGAATAGGGTCTGTTTCATGGAACACCTCGATACAATCTAATCTGAAGATACAAAAAAAACTGGATTTGTAAACTTAAAACCCAAAAAAAGACGGGCGCCTCTTGACATATGACCATAAAACAGCGATAAAATAACCCTTTATCAGTGTTCGGCTGCGCCATGGATTATGACCTGTTATGAAGCGCAGACAATCTCTAAGGGAGTGTTTATATGCAAAAACGATATCTCATGGCACCAGGCCCGGTTGCAGTGGCACCGGAAATCCTGGCCAAAATGTCAGAACCCATCATACATCACAGATCCCCGCAATTTTCCGCCATTTTGCAAAGGATTCGGGAGGACCTCAAATATCTGTTCCAAACCCAAAATGACGTGATCATGTTCGCATCATCAGGCACCGGAGGCATGGAAGCCTCAGTGGTCAATCTGCTCTCACCCGGCGATACGGCCATTGTCATTCGGGCCGGCAAATTCGGTGAACGCTGGACGGAGTTATGTGAGGCCTACGGCATCAAGGCTGTAAATATAGACGTTCCATGGGGCGATGCGGCGGACATCTCTGTGGTGGAACAGACCCTGAACGCATTCCCTGAGGCCAAGGCGGTTTTTATGCAGGCCCATGAGACCTCAACAGGCGCCAAGCAGCCCGTCAAAGAGATTGCCGCCCTTTTGAAAAACAGGGAAAATACAGTCCTGGCAGTGGATGCAATCACCGCCCTGGGTGTCTATGAACTCAAGACAGACGAATGGGGGCTGGATGTCGTGGTAACCGGCTCTCAAAAGGCGTTGGCCTTGCCTCCAGGCCTTGCCCTGGTCAGTGTGAGCGAAAAGGCCATGAATCTGGCCAAAAAATCCACATCCCCCCGGTATTATTTCAATTTTCTCTCAGAAAAGAAGGCTGTTGCCAAGCAGACTACTGCCTTCACGCCGGCTGTCTCGCTGATCATGGGTCTTGGCACTGTGCTGGAAGACATCAAAAAGACAGGGCTGGAGGCGGTTTTTGCGCACCATGCCAGGCTGGCGGCAGGCACGCGCGCCGCCGTATCGGCTTTAGGGCTTGAGCTCTACACTCGAGTCCCATCCGAGGCGGTCACAGTGGTTAAAACCCCTGATGGCATCGACGGTCAGGCGCTGGTGAAAAAACTGCGTGAGGAGTACGGCATCACCATAGCCGGCGGCCAGGGCCAGGCCAAGGGTAAGATATTTCGCATATCCCACATGGGACACCTCTCAGAATGGGATATGATCATAGCCATAGCAGCAGTGGAACGCGGGCTGAACAACCTTGGTTTTTCTATAGAATTGGGCAGGGGCGTGGCTGCCGCACAAAAATATTTTGCGGCTGACCGCTAAATCGATATTGGAAAGGACAACTGACATGAAGGTATTGGTAACGGATTCCATCTCAAAAGAGGGTTTAGAGATATT
The DNA here is from genome assembly GCA_028695735.1 of Deltaproteobacteria bacterium. Classification (GTDB taxonomy): domain Bacteria; phylum Desulfobacterota; class Dissulfuribacteria; order Dissulfuribacterales; family DYLC01; genus JAQVIJ01. The sequence goes on from JAQVIJ010000001.1 coordinate 308,887, forward strand.
GAAAGAGGCCGGCATAACCGTTGAAGAAAGACCTGGTATCTCACAGGAAGACCTGTTGCAGGCCATTTCAGACGCTGATGGGCTCATCATACGCAGCAACACCAAGGTGACCGAAGAGGTAGTAGCTGCCGCCAAAAAACTCAAGGTCGTGGGCCGAGCAGGCTCTGGGCTGGACAATGTCAACATTCCTGCCTGCAATAAGCGCGGCATAGTGGTCATGAACACGCCAGGAGGCAACACCAACTCTGCCGCAGAGCATACCATGGCCATGATCATGTCCATTTCGCGCCACATCCCCCAGGCCACCGCCTCCATGAAGGCAGGTAAATGGGAGAAAAAGCGTTTTATGGGGCAGGAATTGGCCGGTAAGGTCCTGGGCATTGTGGGCATAGGCCGCATAGGAAGCATTCTGGCCCAACGCGCCCAATGCCTTGGCATGACAGTCATTGCCTATGACCCACATGCCTTACCAGACATGGTTAAACAACTGGGCGTATCTATTATGGAACTGGATGAACTGCTGGCCAAGGCGGACTACATCTCTATTCACACCCCCCTTACGCCTGAGACCAAAGGCATGTTCGATGCCTCGAAATTCGCCAAAATGAAGAAGGGCGCATATATCGTCAATTGTGCCCGTGGTGGCGTAATAAACGAAAAGGACCTCTATGATGCCCTGGTATCAGGACATTTGGCAGGTGCAGCCCTGGATGTGTTCGAAAAGGAGCCTACCTCTGTGGAAGGCACTCCCCTTCTTTCCCTGGACAATTTCATCTGCACTCCACACCTTGGGGCCTCTACGCGTGAGGCACAGGAAAATGTGGCGGTAGCGGTAGCAAGACAGATTGCAGACTATCTCATCAAAGGGGAGATACGAAATGCCGTCAATGTGCCGTCCGTCAGCGCGGAGACCATGGCCAAAATCGGTCCGTTTTTGTCTTTGGCGGAGAAACTGGGGGCATTTCAGGCCCATCTTGCCACAGGCCCCATGGAAGAGGTACAGATCATCTATCAGGGAGACCTGGCGGAATTAGACAGCAAACCCATCACCATCTCGGCGGTCAAGGGGCTTTTGACACCTATCCTCAAGGAAGAGGTCAATTTTGTCAATGCCTTGATGCAGGCCAAGGATCGAGGGGTGCAGGTGACTGAGACCAAAAATGTAACCTCCGAGGAATTTACTAATCTTTTGACCCTTCGTGTCCGCACCAAGGACGGAAATGTCAATGAGGTGGCCGGTACTATCTTTGGCAAGAAAGAACCGCGTATCGTGCGCATCAATGACTTCAGGCTGGAGGCGGCCCTGGAAGGCCATATCCTGCTGATCTATAACGAAGACAGACCAGGTGTCATTGGCCGCATCGGTCTATGTCTTGGGAACGCCAATGTAAATATCGCCCGCATGCAGGTGGGGCAAGACCCGAGTCACAAAAGAAATGTCATTCTGCTCTCCACAGATGAGACGGTCACGCCTGAAATCGTCACGAGCCTGATGCAGCAGGATGGAGTCAGCCGAGTAAAGGCTGTGGAATTGTAGGTCGTTCAATCTCCTCCTGTTTATGGAAGATTCTTACTACAGGATGCAACCTGAGGGCGGCCGGCCGGTCGCCCCTGCCCCGCGCAACACTGCTGTAGCCACCAGGGTCATCCATGTGGGGGCAGTGCCCGTAGGCGGCGGCCATCCCGTTGCAGTACAGTCCATGACCAACACGGATACAAGGAATGTAGCCGCTACGGTAAGCCAGATAAAGGCATTGGAAGAGGTGGGATGTGAGATCATTCGCATCGCCATTCCTGATATGGAAGCGGCCCAGGCAGTAACCGCCATCAAAAAGGCTGTACATATTCCGATTATTGCAGACATTCACTTCGATTGGCGTTTAGCTGTGGCAGCCATGGAGTCAGGCGCCGACGGCATTCGCATAAATCCCGGCAACATAGGCGGCCGGGACAAGCTTGCCAAGATAGTTGCCAAGGCCAAGGAACGCGGGATACCCATTCGCATAGGCGTAAATTCAGGCTCTCTGGAGAAACACATCCGCATTAAATACGGCGGTCCCACACCAGAGGCGCTGGTGGAGAGCGCCTTGTTGAATCTTCAGGCCATTGTGGAAATGGGACATGAACAACTCAAGATCTCCATCAAGTCCTCGGATTGTCTTAACACCATTAGAGCATATCGCCTTCTCTCTCAACGCACTGATTTTCCACTACATCTTGGCGTAACCGAGGCAGGGGGGCTTATTGCAGGCACGGTCAAGAGCAGCATAGCCATAGGTACGCTCTTGATGGACGGCATAGGCGACACATTTCGCGTCTCTCTCACACGAGACCCCCTGGAAGAGATACAGGTGGCTTATGAGATATTGAGGGCGACCGGCCTTCGTCATCGAGGCCCTGAGATCATCTCCTGTCCCACCTGCGGACGCTGCGAAATCGATCTGTTCAGCATAGCCGAAGAGGTGGAAAAACGGGCCAGGCTGCTCACAACGCCCATCAAAATCGCTGTAATGGGCTGCGTGGTAAACGGGCCAGGGGAGGCCAGAGAGGCAGACATCGGGCTGGCAGGCGGGAAAGGTGTCGGAATCATCTTCAAAGGCGACAAGATACTGAAAAAGGTGGATGCATCCCTGCTTTTAGAGGTCTTTTGGGAGGAAGTGGAAAAAATATCCCGGGAAAAGACCATGACAAAGGAGCCTTGAAAAATTAGAATCTTCATTCGGGAACAAGCGCGATGAAGACGAAAAAGCGGTAGAACGTATTTTAATACGCCCATACTTCCTGCCTGTGCGCAACGCACAGGCAGGGACGATCAACACAGTTATCTGGCGAAAAGGCAATTTTGCAAGGTTCCATCAAAGGAAAATTCATGAAATTCATAGACTTGAACAGGCAATATCAGGCATATAAACAGGAAATCGACGAAGCCGTTTCCAATGTGCTGGAAAGCGGGGTATTCATTTTAGGCCCTGTACTTGAAGAACTGGAGACATCTCTTGCAGCCTTTACAGGGGTGCAGAAGGCGGTTGGAGTGGGGTCGGGCACGGATGGTCTGCTCCTGGCCTTGATGGCTATTGGAGTCGGACCGAACGATACGGTCATCACAACGCCTTTTTCATTTTTTGCCACGGCAGAGGCGATAATGCTGCTCGGGGCAAAACCGGTCTTTGTGGACATAGACCCTCTGACCTACAACATGGATACAGCCCATCTCCTTCATACAGTTGAAGCACTCAAAAACAAAGGCGAGCGGCCCAAGGCCATTTTGCCTGTCAGCCTCTACGGCCAGTGCGCTGATATGGACGAGATATGTGAGACCGCAAGAACAGCAGACATACCAGTCATAGAGGATGCCTGCCAGTCCTTCGGTGCCACATATAAAAACCGGCGGTCATGCGGTCTAAGCCTCATGGGGGTCACATCCTTTTTCCCATCCAAACCCCTTGGTGCATATGGAGAAGGCGGCATGATCTTCACCAATGACCCTGAACTGGCGGACGAGCTTCGCAGCCTGAGGGTACACGGCCAGAAACAGCATTATCAACACACATCCATTGGGCTGAATGCCAGGTTGGATGCCATACAGGCAGCGGTTCTGCTTACCAAATTCAAGCATTTCCCTAAGGAGATAGTGCGCAGACAGGAACGGGCCATGACCTATGGCAGCCTCTTTCAGCAATATCTGCCTGAGATACAACTGCCGCATATCAAGCCGGACAGGACAAGTGTGTTCGCCCAATATACCATTCGTCTTCCGGACGACAAAAGGGCCAGGGTAGTTGAGCATCTCAAGACCAGGGGCATACCAACGGCCATCCACTACCCCACCCCCCTGCACCTACAACCAGCATGCGCCCATTTAAATATACTCAAAGGCAGCCTCCCTCATGCGGAACAGGCGGCAAAAGAGGTATTATCCCTGCCCATGCACCCATTTATGCTGGTGCAGGAGCAGGAAATGGTGGTGACAGCCATTAAAGAGGCGCTGGCAAAAGGTCACTGAACAATTCGCGAATCAAGGCGCAAGGACGCAAAACGGTACTGGTATATTCACCAGAAGAGAGGACGCAAAGACTTTATCCGGAATGGGCAAACCGGTCTCCTGACTGCCGTCGCATAAAAAGACATGAGGCGGCGGTTCCACCAGGTAAAAACCCAGATGAAACAGGTCCGATATCTTGAGCGGTGTGGGAAATGGATTGAGAAAATCCGGTATATAGACATTGGCCCCAACGGGGTCCGTCTGAAAATACGCATTGGCCTCCTGGACATTCATACGCACACCCTTGAAACAGATACCGGCTATCTCCTCAAAGACAGACAGCCAGTAATCCGTGCAGTTGGCGCCGTTTTTCAGGCCGTCGTCCACTATGTAAATGGCCCTGTCAAAAAAATTGCCTGACCAGTAATACTCCATCTGATATGGCAAATTCGCCTCCATATCCGCCTGCATTCGCGCAAAAAGCCGTTCCTCCGCTGCCGTTAGTTCAGTCAATGGTTCTGCTGCAAATCGCTTGGCCCATCTGGCGGTATATTGCGCAAGATCTTTATTCTGCACAGGCTCACCAGTGTTTTCTGCCACCGGCACTGCCAGCTCATAGTATTCAGGAAGACGAATCAAGCGCAGTTCGTGACTTTTATGCGTAAAGTCCGGCGTTATCTCCATGCCGTAGGCCTGACCGTCTTTATCCCTTCCAAGATACACAGCGATGTGGTTGAAGAGACCCGGTATGATCTCGCTTATGAGGGCCTCGTTCTGAGGCGTAGAAGGGTCATCTAACACCTCTCCCATGAACATTATGTCCCAACGATTCAAAGGCAGGTAACCCATGGCATCCTGATCAGGCAGCCGTACAGGAAACAGGTACGGCTCATTCACCAACTCGTAAGGAGTGAGCGGCAGATAGGTCAGAACGACCTTTTGCACGGCCACATTGCTGAGCCAGGTCTCAGGCTGAAAAGGTGGAGAGCCCTGTTGAGTCAAAACCGCTGCAAAGACATACTCACCAGCGGCTATTTCAGGCGGCAGCACAAGGGAAATCACGGGAATGGCCAGGTCCTGTTGCGACCTTCTCACGGCCTGGAATGCAATGGGAACAGAACTCCAGTGATTCAAGTCCGGCGCGAGAAAAAGAAGCTCGTTCTTCGGTGTTAAAACCGCTACATAGAGATCTGCCTGAATATCCGCTGTATTCGAGATCCCCAGGCCCAATCTGAATTCATTGCCCGGCCGCAGTACCCTTGCCGAGACATTAAAGGTCACGATAGCAGAAGGAGAGGGCTCAGCGCCGAAGACAACAGGCAGAAGGTAAGACTGAAATAAAACAAATAAGATGACCATAGCGCAAAAAAGACACGCCATGTGCCGCAAATGATACAGCCCGACCGTATTCAATATAATGGAACCCGGCCGGGCGGCCAGCCGGGCAGATTGCATAACAACTTTTAACCCTATTTACACTAAGAACCTGACAAGGAAGCGACCAAGTCACTTGGCAGTTCAATGCTGGCTATATATTGACCTGTCTTGGCGCTGGAACTGTAGATATAAATATCTAAACGTAGATTGGTTTTGCTAAGAAAAGATACCTTGGAGGCCTTGATATAGACATAACTAAAGGCAGGAGGGGATGCGACAGCGCCTGGCACAAGCTGATTATTCAGGGCATCGGCGTCATTCCCCAGTCCTGCAGCCGCAAGGTCAGTGGGCGAAAAGGCATAGACCTTGGTGGTGCTGTCCGACAAAAGGGAACTTATCATATTTTTAAGGCTGTTCATGTAGCCATTTACCTCGTTCACTGTGTATTGTGAACTATTGAAATTTACAAGGACGACATACATACTGGAGCTGTCCTGGGCCACAAAACCAGCCGGGATACCGGCGGCTATGGCATTGGTTAACCACAGAGAACACACTAACATCACTAATGACATCAGTTTCTTTTTCATACCGCACCTCCCTTGAAATTTTTATTATGTTTAAATTGAACATCTTTTGAGATTACTGTCAAGTTCAATTGTTACGAATGTTAGGGACAAATAGATTTGTCCGGTTTTAGAGCACATAATCTGTCCACTCTTAAGATTTGCGTTGACTTGGGCAAGGGCTGCCTCCTCATGTAAGAGTCTCATCCAATTAAAGGGGGCTTGAAAAATTGCCCTTTCGCCCGATAACGGTGTTACTCATCTGCAAAAATCACATACCTCCCTGCGTGCAAGACACAGGGAGGTAGGGAGTAGGGGAGTAAGGGGGCATTCGCCCCCTTTTTTCGTAATGGGCGAGTTCCCGCCCATTGTCTGTTAGAAGCTATAGGTCAGATAACCCACCAGCGACTGCAGGGTATTGCTCTCATCCCGATAGACATAGGGCGCATCGTCCTGATAATCGGTATAGTAGTAGTTCAGGCCGATCCCCATCTGCTTAGTGAGGCGGTATGCCACGCCCAGAGTCACATCCAACTCCTTGAAGTCCGCATTAGAATAAGCGGAGATGCCGTTTATGTATGCAGTGTCATAGAGATAGATCTGATTGGGGTTCAGTGCGCTCACATTGTATGAGAGCTTCACATCACTGGTCTCCAAGTGGGCAAAGCTCAGCTCCGATATGTTGCCTGTACCCTTGGTGTAACTGCCAGTGAGGTTGAAGGACAGTTTTGCCATGGGCTTCAGGCCTGCGCCTAACATGAAGGTGTGAGCCTCTGTCTCATACTCCATCTTGGTGTGTGCCGAACCAAACTGGTTCGTTGTGATGAAGTTAGCTCACCCATCATAAAGTGCGATACAATACATGGAATCGTATGTATCATAGAAATAATTATAACCGGCTGTAAATACCAGTTTTTCAGACGGCGTGAGCACTAAGTTCAGACCGCCTGTAAAGAGGTCCTGCTGCCAGTCATTGCCACTTACATCGTCGTTTTTGGCGTTTCTATACTTGCCGTACAGATTTGCGGACAGTGTCTTCATGGGCATGAAATTGCCCTTCAGGCTGAACTCATGCGCCTGATTGGGGAGATTGGAGCGTGTGCCTGTACGGGCGTCGTAGATGGTAGGCCCATAGCTTCTGTAATAATCCGCTCCATCGGAGGCAGGGCCTGCATACTGGCCGAAACTGCCCCACGGCGTACACACAGCGTTTTTATAGGCATAAGGATGGTTCACAAACTGGCCCTTGTAGCCCAATGCCCACTTCATCTGCCGGTTTATACGCCAGTCCGCCCCTAACTTTATGGTGTGCTCCTCCGTGGTCTCAGGCACATTCAGGAGATCCGCATTCTTGCGATCGTCCATCTTGTACTCATAGCCACCCTTGAGCGTAATGCCCTTGGCCAGCTTCCAGGAGAGGTCTGCCCCAAGGGTCAGGATGTCCATGTCATAGGCGGAGAAGCGAGTGAAGTCCCAGAGGTCCGCAGGCTCATTCTTATACTTATTGTGCAGGGCAGCATCATTGACATCTATACCGACATTGTCGTTGTTCATGGTCTGATACTTGCCGAACAGGTTCAGACTCACTGCATGGGACAGACGGCTGTGCCACTTGGCCATCATGGCTGTGCTGTCCAGCTCCAGGTCCTTGCCGAACTCGCCGTAGAGCGGCGAATAGGCCCCATCCGTCTGAGTGTTGGTGCTCTTGGAATAGACCAACCCTGCCATCACGGTGTTGTTGGCATCGATGTCGTAGCGACCCTTCAGTGTATGGCTGTCCTTGGTGGAGTCAGGCGTGCGGCTGAAAGGCAAAATCTCCGAACCTGCATTGAGAGTGGTGCCACTGTAGGTGGGGAATTGCAGGTTTGCGGCAAAAGGCGCTATGTGCGCGGCTGCCAGGGCATTATAGCCGTTTATCATCTCCTGACTCTTGTCATTGAACTCCCGATGCAGGAATGAATACTCCAATGCAAGGGCCTCGAACTTCAAGGAGACCCTGGGGATATAGTCATTGGTCTCCTCGTTTATTCCTTTACTGTAGGACTCGATGTGACAGGCTGAACACTTGCTGGTGGTCAGGGCCTGAGCGCATCCCTTGCGTTTTTCCTGCCTGTGATCAAAGCCCACCTGTAGCCCAGGGAAGTTGGGCACATTGAAGGTCAGGCTGTTCTCCCAGGTGGTGTGCGTGTTGCCATATGTGGCAAACGGGTCATGATCCGTGTGATATACGGCCGCCGCACCGATGGTGCTTCTGGAGTTCTGATAGCCAGCGGTGTTTGGGTCTGTATCAGGCAGGGCCTGACAAAAGGCGGGATTGTTTGGATCAGGGCATGGGAAGGGCAGACCCACCGGCGCCCCCGGAGTACCTGCGGCCCTGAAGATCTGCGCCGTCAGGTTGTCCATGTAATCATGGCCTAACCTGTGCATAAAGCGGTCGTAATTGGTCTTGTAGAGCATTACGCGATTCAGGTCCAGATTGCCGCCATAGGTCTGGTCATCGCCATCCTTGTAACGGCCGTTCACATCGAAGTTGATGGCATTACTTCTGTAATCCAGCTTGGCGCCCGTATCCCAGGACAGGTTCTTGTCAGCGGTGCTGTCAAATTCAGCCCCGCCTTTGGCCCTGCCTTCGTGTCTATCCAAGTCGTCCAACTGCCACTTGCCTCCGATGGTGACTTCACCCTGCAGGGGCTTGTCAGAGGAATCTCCGGCCACGGCCTGAATGGCAAGGGGCATAGCAAGACACAGACCAACCAATACAGTTAGATATCGTCTTTTCATGGTCTCTCCTCCTCTACCTTGTCAGTGCCTGACCCTGGCCTGATACCGACTGCGATGGCAGATCAGAACCATGCACATAGGGGTGGCATTGAGTGCATTTGGTCATAAAGGACTTCTGGAAACCGTATTCCGTGGCGCCAATGGTGCTGGACGGGTCTCCAGGCGCTGTCACAGCAAACTTGCTGTTGGAGGCGCGAGCCGCATGGAAATGGGCCTCATGACACTGTAGGCAAAGGAAAGGCTCCTGTTGGCGCAGCAGGTTGTTGGCCACTGTACCGTGCGGATCATGACAGATCATGCAGTCCTCCACTACGGGGTCATGCTCAAACACAAAAGGCCCCTGATAGCGGGTATGACACTTGAGGCAGAGGTCGTTTACACGCTCATCGGTCTTCAGCATGGCCTTGCCGAAGTTATTGCCTCCATGTGGGTTATGGCAATCCGTGCAGCCCATCTTACCCTCTTTGATGGGGTGATGGGATGCAAAATAGGTCTGGGCCATCACATCCTGATGGCAGGTGCCACAGAGCTCGTTTTGGCCCTTGGCAAGCAGGGCCTTTCGGTCGTTTTTGTGTACGGTGTGACAGGTGGTGCAGGTGACTTCGTTTTCTGCATGTGCGGAACCAGCCCAATTCAGGTGTTCCTTGGAGCTGTGACAGGTGGTGCATACTGCGGCCACCTCTTCCTCATGCAGACCCTCTTCGCCGAAGCGGAGTATCTTGGTCTTGTCTCCTCCGCCATCCACATGCAGGGAACCAGGCCCATGGCAACCCTCACAGCCGATGGCCTTGGCGCCCGGCGCCTCAAATGAGGCAATACGCAAGTGCACATTGTGCCTTTCCTTGGAGATCTCCTCATGACAACCCATACAGGTGTCATTTCCCACATACTTGGCACATGGATCGATTTCAGGGGGCTTGACTATATTGGCCCTCTTTTCTACGGCCTGAGTACAGCCCACCAAAAGGCCGACACAGGCAGCTGCTACGATGAACTTTCGAACCATAATTACCTCCTCGTTGATTTTTTGAAGATAAAAGACAACTCCATTTACAAAAAACGAGCTTTCCTTGCCTTGTTACTCACCTCCTTTTCTCTGGAATAAAAAAAGCCCTTTTTGCCTGCCTAAATTGACAGACCAAAAGGGCTGAATAAATGGAGATATACCACGGCTCTTAAGCGTGCCGCGAGCATGTGTTCGGCAGTCTCAGCCTGAGACGCACTATTTTTTACGAATCATGGCCGCAAAAGACATGGGGGCATTTATGAATTCTCCATGTGAATATTGGTTCATTTTTAACACTTATAACTTTTTAGTTTCATTTTGTCAACAAGAATAAACCAACGCCTACTCCATCTCCACCGTAAGCAGCAAAAGTTCATCTCCGCCTTTACGGCTACAGAATTCATGACCGCATAAGGGGCATGAAACAGCAAGGGCTTGAAATATATTGATAGGATCCGTGTGTGCGGAGTGTTCCGGCTGAAAATTATGTCCACACCCGTTGCAGGTGTATTCCACATTTGAAGATTCTACCTCCACTTTCATTCCTTTCAGGGCTGATTCCTGTTCGGACAAGGCAGTTAGGGAAAAGAGCAGGGATTCCACAACCACCCCTGAAAATCTGCCGATGGCAAGTTTGATGAATGTAACCCTGCGTCTTTGATACTGCATCAAAAGCCCTTTTAGTTGGCTCACGAGTTCCTGGGCTATGGAAAATTCATGCATAAGGACCAGCAGGTGCGTCTATGGAAACAACGGGCACACTCATCTCCTTCAAAAAAGAGACGATTTGCTCAGCCATTTGCGGCAAAAGGGCCTGAAGTTTTGGTGAAAGCTGAACCCCAAGGCTCAAATCCCGAGGGGTTGTACAGAAAAAGTCCAAGGCCCTTGCGGCATTTCCACGCAATAAAGAGAGCTCAAAGACCTCTAATATCCCCACTTGATGCGGAGACATGGCTGTCTGCATGGAATGCCTGCGAAAGGCATTTGCATCAGTAAAATGGTAGATGGCCTGGCCTGAGTCCTTGTCCTGAAAGGGGACAGAGACCGACGAAGACGGCCTTGGCGCCTCAGCGATCACATCTATGAGGATTACCCTGTCCACATCCTCCAGATATGGGCCGAGTACCATGCCGCCTGTGCCCGCATCCACTAATTGAATCTCGAAGCCCTGGGCATCAGCCGCAGAGAAATCATAGTGGGCATGCAGGTAGCGGATACAATGCACACCAAAGCCTTCATCTGACATGAGCAGATTTCCAAGGCCTAATATATTGATTTTTTTCAGCATATTCTGGGAAGCGGCTCGCCTGTAAGGGGCCTGAGCAATCTTTTGCCGCCGATGGCGGTCTTGAGGATAACCCTGCCATTTTTCTCTGGCATGACTCGGCCAATTATAGCGGCACTGACCCCTTCATGCCTACTGCGCATAAGCTGAAGTGTCTTCTCTGCATGTTCAGGGGCCACAAATACCACACACTTGCCCTCATTGGCCAGGTATAGAGGGTCAAACCCCAGTATTTCACAGGCCGAGGCCACAGATGAATGAATGGGAATGGCCTCTTCATCTATCTCAAAATCCCAGCCACTGCGGCCAGCCAGTTCCGTCAGGGTGGTGGCCAGTCCGCCTCGAGTCGGGTCTCTCATACAGTGCAGCCCGCTTTTCACTTCCTCCAACAGGGCCGCCACCAGCCTGTGAAGGGGCATGGTGTCGCTGGTTGTGGAGGTCTCCAGCTTGAGACCGCTGCGGCTGGTCAGAATGGTGATGCCGTGGTCGCCCACTGTCCCTGAAACCAGAATGCAATCCCCAGGCTGTATGCGATGATATGATGGAACCGGCTCGCAATGAATGACTCCTATCCCTGAGGTATTGATGAATATCTTGTCTCCCTTGCCGTGAGGGACCACCTTGGTATCGCCTGTGACCACCTGTATCCCTGCTGCCTCCGCTGCCTCTGACAGGGAGCGGGAGAGCCGTTCAAATTCCTCAAGCCTCAATCCCTCTTCCAGAATCAATCCGAGGCTCAGACACACAGGGCTGGCCCCCTTCATGGCCAGGTCGTTAAGAGTGCCGTTCACTGCCAGCCGGGCGATATCGCCGCCAGGAAAAAAGATGGGGTCCACCACATAGCTATCGGTGGTAAAGGCGAGTTTTGTCTCGCCGATTGAAATGACGGCGCTGTCTTCCAGCTCATTCAACACCGAATTGTTCAGAAACGGCAGCAGGTATTTGAAGAGCAGTTCCTGACTGGCCAGCCCGCCGCTTCCATGATCCAGGGTTATGTGTTGTTGCATGTCTCCTGACCCCCATATTTGAAAAATGCGGCGCAAGTGCCCTCTGTGGAGACCATACATGGCCCAAAAGGCCTGGAGGGCGTGCAAGCCCTGCCGAAAAGCGGGCACGCTGAAGGCGATGCCTTGCCCTTGAGTATCTCACCGCATCGGCATTTGTTCTTCAAGTCCGATGAGTCCTGAGCAAAGGTTTCAGGAAAGGAAATGCGACTGCGCACATCGAAATCTGCATATTCAGGCCGCAAGGCAAGCCCGCTTTGAGGCAGAATGCCCAGCCCGCGCCATTCGGCATCTGCGGGCAGAAAGACCCGCTGCATCATGTCCATGGCCCGCTGATTGCCGTCCCAGCTCACCACCCGTTCATAGGCGTTGTGAATACCGGGCCTGTTATTCAGTATTCGCTCCGCCAGGACACATAGGCCCTGCATTATATCCACGGGCTCAAAACCGGTGATCACACAGGGCACCTTGTATTGGTTCGCTATGGGCTCATAGGCCCTGGCGCCGATGATGGCGCTCACATGCCCTGGGCAGATAAGACCCTGCACCCGGCAGCCGGTATCGCTGAAAATGGCATGCAGGGCAGGCGGCATGAGCTTCATGGCAGGATATAGAGTGAGATTGGAGAGATTCTGACGTTTTGCCTCAAAAAGCATACTCGCTATGCCTGGAATAGTGGTCTCAAATCCTACGCCCAGAAAGACAACAAGGGTATTTAAGTGCTCTTTTGCCACAGAGATGACATCCATCGGTGAATAGACCGTAAGCACGCGAGCGCCCGTGGCCCTGGCCTCCTGAAGGCTGCCTTGAGTGCCTGGAACGCGCATCAGGTCGCCGAAGGTGGTGAGAATGCAGTCCTGACGGCTCAGCCATATAAAGGCGTCTATATCCCGCTGGCTGGTGACGCACACAGGACAGCCCGGGCCTGATATGAGGTGCAGACCAGGCGGCAGCAAGGAACGAATGCCATGTCGAAAGATACTGACGGTATGGGTGCCGCAGACCTCCATGCAGAAGACCTCCTGGCCCTTGTTTGCATCGAAAAGGGATATGAGGCGTTCTCTCAGAAAGGAGACCAGCGCAGGTCTTCTGTAATTCGCCTCAAAGGAACCGAAGACGTTCATGCTGAAGAACGCTCCAGCGCCTGACGAATGAGCTCCAGGTCCTTCAGGGCATCCTCAGGCGGCAGTGTGCGAATGGCAAAACCGGCGTGGACGATGACATAATCACCCTCTTTGGGCAGAATGTCCACAATGTCTAATCGGACACCCTGTTCCACGCCGTTAACTTCCACAATTGCGGTCACAGGTAAGTCGTTCGCATGAGCGCACTCAGCCCCTGTTATATTCAGGAGTTTTTTGACTCGCATGGGCACAGCAAGACACATGGCAGACCTCTATTACCAGGAGCGACGTCCTCCGCCGGATCCCCCGCGGCCCCTGCCGCCACCTCTGCCACCTTCTCTGTTACCTCCGCCGTAACCACCACGTCCGCCGCCCCTGCGGTCATCGGTACGCGGTTTTGCCTCATTGACTGTGAGCGGCCTGCCCATGAAATCCTTGCCGTTCAATGCTGCAATGGCCGCCTGCGCCGCAGCAGTATCCGGCATCTCCACGAAACCGAATCCCCTGCCCTCGCCGGTGAATTTATCCTTGATGATATTTACGGTGGAAACCTCTCCAAAGGCGGAAAATGCCTGCGTAAGGTCCTGTTCCTGTGTGTTTCTTGGTATATTACCTACATATATATTCATTGTCTTATCCTGAAAATAGTTAGAGAAAAGAGGGCTCTTTTTGTGTTCCTGCCTGTATATACTGCGCCAGCGCGATTCCCCTTCCCTGGAGTGAGTTGACGGCGAAGCCGGACGGGGTAGTCCCTAAAAAGAGGGTGAATGCTCATCAATAAGTACCGATTTTCGTTATGAAGATATGCCGCGGCTATGAAATCCTCCTGTAGGGTGAATAACTATGGAGATGCCCGCAAAAATTGGAATCTCCCTGTATTTAATGTGATCTCTATGAAATTAGAATTTTCGCCCCTGTCTGCGTGCAACGCACAGGCAGGGACTGACAACACAGTTGTGAGCGAAAAGGCAATTTTGTAGAGTTCACATTCAATTTACGATTAAAATCCGCTTTGGTCAATAAGAGTTTTCCTGCCACATATCAGGCGTAAAACGCATCACTCGGTTTCTACCGGCCTCCTTTGCCTTGTAAAGGGCGATGTCCGCAAACTTTATGGCCTCCCAGATGGCGTTGGAATCCGTGGGGAACTCACTCACTCCGATACTCAGGGTCTTTTTGATATTTTGTCCGGGCAGTCTGATCAGATGATTTTCAAAGTTATCCCGCAGTTTTTCCGCTGTGACCATGGCATCCGATGCGGTGCAGTCGATGAGGAGGATCAGAAACTCCTCTCCTCCAAAGCGTATTACCAGGTCAGAAGCCCTTACATTAGAGAGCAGAATATGCCCCAGATCCTTCAAAACGATATCCCCTGCATCATGGCCGTATTCATCGTTCACCTTTTTAAAATAATCTATATCGCACATCAAAATACAAAGGGTGGAATTTCTGCGTTTTATGCCGGCCAGGATATTATCTATGTAAAGCTCCAGATAGCGCCGGTTATACAGACCTGTCAACTGGTCTTTGACGGCCATTTCCTCCACAGCCCTGGCATATCTCTTGGCCTGAATCACAGGCAAGGCCTCCTGCAGATAGCGTCTGGCCTCCTGAAGGGCCCTGGCTGTGCAGGTCTGCCGCATGGGATTATCCACATATGGGAACATGAATTGCACCACTCCCACCACCTGCCCGCCGATGGTCATGGGGATGCAGGTGTGTGTGAGGGCGTCAGGCCATGGAAACATGCGGCATATTCCGGGGTTGTCCACAGAAGAGACCACAGCCCCTGTGCGCTTGGCCCTGCACCTGTCACCAGTGAGCTCCGGCAGGTCTGCCTGTATGTCGGCTGGCTGGCAATAGATGGGTATAAGCGCATCCCTTTTGGAATCGAATTCATAGATCACGAACATGCCCAGGCTCAATTGATGTTCAAAGACATGGGCCAGGCGCAGATAGATGTCTTCCACTGTCTCGTCCGCCTCTATGGTGCGACGGAATATGGAGATCTCTCGAATGGTGTGAACCAATTCATTTACGGCCTTGGCCACCTGACCCACTTCGTCATTGGTATGCACAGGGATACTGATTATGGCGGTGCAGCCCGCCTCGTTGTTAGTGCAATCCCTGACTTCCTGTAAAAGCGTAGTCATCTGTTTTAATGGGGTTACCAATGACCTGCCCCAGAAAAAGCCAGCCAGCAGAATAGATATGCTAAAAATCAGTATGATCAGAAGATGTTGAGGAAGGTACTGTAATAATTCCGTCTGTCGGCCCATTATAAGGATTTCGAAGCCAATCTGTATGACAATAAATACCGCTATGATCAGCAAGGCAAACAGGGTGATCTTGGTGGTCAGTCTGGTATTTTTCAGTACCTCTTTTATTCGGAAAAACAGGCTAAACATAACATTTATTCCCCTCTTTCAATTTTGCTGCACCCTCGTATTATTCCATACCCCACCTTCTGAGCTTCAGGCGCAGGGTCTTGCGGTCTATGCCCAGAATACGGGCCGCATCGCTTCTGTTTCCCTTTGTCTCATTCAATATACGCAACACGTACTGCCTCTCCACATCTTCCAGGGGCATCAGTTCAAACACCGCATATTGGGCCATATTCGCACCGTCAGATGGGTCTTCTTCCTGGACAGGGCCTTTCTGCGCCGCGATTCCGGCCAGCTCCACATCCTCCCGGTCTATATGAGGACCGCTGGAGAAGATGGCCAGACGCTCCATGGTATTTTCCAGCTCCCTGACATTTCCGGGCCAGGAATATTCCTCCAGCAGACCCACGGCCTCCTGTGTGAGGTATAGACCAGGCCTGTCGTGTTTTTCGCTGAATATCCGCAGAAAATAGTGGGCAAGCAGGGCTATATCCTCCCTGCGTTCACGCAGGGGCGGGGTCTTGATGGCCACTACGTTCAACCGGAAATACAAATCCTCTCGAAATGCACCCTGCTGCACGGCCTTTTTGAGGTCCTGATTGGTGGCGGCAATAATGCGCACATCCACCTTTGTGAGGCGGTTGCTGCCCACACGGGTGATCTCCTTTTCCTCCACTGCCTTGAGCAGCTTGGCCTGTAACTCCAAGTTGATATTACCGATCTCGTCGAGGAACAGTGTACCCCTGTTGGCCAGCTCGAACTTGCCCATCTTTGCACCGGATGCCCCTGTAAAGGCCCCTTTCACATGGCCGAACAGCTCGCTTTCAAAGAGTGTGGGCACCAGGGTGGAACAGTCCACGGAGACAAAGGCATTGTCCTTGCGTTGACTGAGTTCGTGAATCCGTCTGGCTATGAGCCCCTTGCCTGTTCCGCTTTCGCCTGTAATCAGAACGGTGCTGTCGGTATTGGCCACTCGGCGAATCTGCTCCATCAACGTGCGCATGGGCTGGCTCTGGCCTATGAGTTTGACATCTCCCTCCTTTTTCCGCAGCTCTTCCTTGAGATAGATGTTTTCAATGGTGAGTCTGCGGGCATCCAGGGCCCTTCGCACCGCCATGCGCAGCTCGTCCGGCTCAAATGGCTTGGAGAGAAAATCCGTAGCGCCCAAACGCATGGCCTCCACGGCATTGTGTATGGTGCCGTAAGCCGTGATCATGATGACAGGCACCAAGCTGTCCTTTTCCTTGATTCGTGAAAGCAGGGTGAGGCCATTGATATCGGGCATCTTGAGGTCCAGAAGAATCAGGTCGTATTCATAGCGCTCCAGCAGCGACATGGCCTCTTCACCTGCGGCTGCCTCCGAGACCTCATAATCCATGCGCTTCAAGGTCTGGACGCAGCCGTCTCGAATGGCCATATCGTCATCGACTATGAGTATCCGTTCCTGCATATCACCCTCTTGCTGTTTCGGCGCCAACAGACACGCAATAATTCAAATCGTTCAGTCCCATACTCGAAAACAAGATTACTGTGCCCCTGTAGGGTTTGCCCTGTAAGGCTTGCAATGACATGACCAAATGGAAAAAGGCGGACACAATCCGCCGGCATTCTCAACGCCATGTTTCATATCTCGTGTGGTCTTTTTGCAGAAAAAAATTCAGCCACGAGGATGTCCTGTAAAGCGACCAATCCCTGGGAGGTAATATGTTGGTACTCCCCTTGAGATGGAAGTGCTGCATTCGCTCATAGCGCCTCACATAGACACAACGCTTGCGCCCGGGCCAGACCTCGCACCAACCGTTCTGACTCCCTCCGCAAGGGCCGTTCAGCAACCCTTTGGCGCACTGGGATTGTGGGCAGAGAAATGCCATCTCTCCCAGGGTGCAGTCGCCGCAGGATTGACAATCGTAAAATATACCCTTTAGACAATATTCGAAATTTGTCAACATATTTCCCAGAGATGCCCTCTCAAAAAACAGGACGGCAGCCCTCATCGCCTCATAAAAAGGCGCATTCCTCTCAAAAAACAGGTTATGCACAGCCATATTTGCAGCCATGGCAAATCTGTCGCCAATGGCTGGAGTGGCTGTTTCAACCCCCTTCCGGAATTCAGGCGAGTTGAGACCAGTGGCTGCATCCTGCTCGAACAGCCAGGCATTCCACTCCTCTGGAAAGAGGAACTCCGAAATAAATGCCTGCCAGCGGTCCTGCCATGCCTCGGCCATATCCAGGACATGCACGATGTGTTCGTATCGAAGCCCTGGGCCGCTCAGATGCACGCCGTCATAGCCCATACCCTTGAGCACGGCTATCATCCTGGCTGCCCGCTCAAGCCGGGCCGCAAGACCAGCATCAGGCCCTCTTGCCTCCTCTTCCATGCGCTCCAGCAGTCTTTTGGGCAGGATACAGCCGGGAACCACCCCTCTGTGCAGGAGCCTTGCCATCTTAACCCCTGGAATAAAGACTGTTCCCAACAGGGGGATCTCTTCAAAAAGCGGAGGAGGGCCACTGTGAAACAGGGTCGCAAACAATGGTGACGGGCCGGCTACATGGGTCTTTCCCAGCAGGATATTCATGACCAGGCGCAGTTCATGGTACTTGCGCATGTCGTAACCAGTCTGTGAAATGACGAATCTGGCCCCTGAAGCCAGTTTTTTGATGAGCTTTTGATACTGTGGCAGCAGTTCAGCCGCGAGGCGTTTAAAAGGAGACACCACGCAACCGGCGTTGAATGAGGCCGGAGGCATCTGCACACCTCCGCCCGGGGCACGGCTGTCCAGCAGAAAACCCCTGTTCATGTCCTGCACCATCTGTAGTGCAAGCACCGAATCCAGGTCGAAGACCGGCTTGGCATTACCCTGAAAACCATATCTGGGGTAGTCTCCTGTGACCACCAGCAGCTGTCTCATGCCCAGACGGTCCAGCTCGAATAGTTCACTCTCTATGAGATTCCGGTTCTTGTCCTTGCAGGAAAAGTGAATAACGGGCTGAATGCCCATGCGCTGAATATCCCTGCCCAGGGACTTGGGGGAAAGGGCAGGGTTGCCGCCCGCGTTGTCCGTGATGGAGAGGGCCGCTATCCGGCCGTCGCGTGCCGCCTCTCTTGCAAAGGTCAGGATGTCATTCAGCGCCTTGCCGCTGGACGCCCTGCCCGGAACCAATTCATAACTGACATGAAATGACACTTTCAGCCACGCAGCCTTCTCTTGTCACCTATGCGCATGGTGAGCTTCTGATTGTCCAAATATTCCAGGATCGGCACCATATATTTGCGGGAAAGCCCTCCTGCCAGGTCCCTGAAGTCGTTTATGCCCATTTCACCGTGTTGCTTCAGAAAATTCACCACCATAGACCTGATCTGCGCCAAAACAGCTGTGTGCAGATAGAGGTCGTCCTTCAGATATACAAGCACCCCTTCCCTCACAAGGAGGTTCAGCAGGCTGGAGACCAATGTCTTGTCCTCAAACATGGCGAAGAGTTCCGTCTTTGATGGGGGTGTCATGCCTGCCTTGAGATATATTTCCGCTATGCGCGACTGTATGTCCCTGTCCTTCTCCTGCATGTTCAAACGGTGACCTGCAAGCCTTACCAGGTCCTTGTCCTGGGTCAATTCATCGGCCTTGACCAGATCGGCAAGCAGCCGCTGAAAGAAACGGTTATCTTCCAGAATGGGGAAGAGCCTGGAGCGCAGCTCTTCCTTGGGCATGCCCGGAGACAATGGGGCTTCCAAATGATATTGTTTCAAAAAATTCAGGGCCTGACTGCGTTTCTTTTCATAAACTTCTGCACTCAAGATACGCTGGCCCTCACTGTCCAGTTTGATGGCCTTGTTCTGCCCCAAGAGGTTTTGCAGCTCCCTTTCCAGGGTCTTGCCATAGAGGGCTGTGCGCAGGGAAATCTCGGCCAGGGACAGGCCTCGCTGGTCCGCCTGTTTCAGGTGGTAGAGTATGCGCTCAGAAGGAGTACCTTTGTCCAGCACAGCCATCTCATTCCAGAGTTCGGGCCTGGAGCGTCTGCGCCGTCTGGGGAGGGGGTTCAGAATGCCGCCTCCGCCGATGGTAATGACAGGTGAGTAACTGCGAATGATATACCGATCCCCTGGCAGCACAGCCACGGGTCTTTCAAGCTTGATCTGGGCATAGGTGTGTTCACCCGGGGCCAATTCGTCCTGTTGCAGCAACACCCGGCCCATGACCTCTGCTGTGCCTGTATGGAATCTCACAGGCGCCCTGTGCTTAAGGGGCCGTTCAGCAGTGGCGAGATGGTACAGCTGAATGTCCAGCAGAAAACTGGGCCGCAAGCCGTCAGGGACGGAGAGGACATCCCCACGTTCTATCTGATCCACCTGCACCCCCTGAAGGTTGATGGCTGTGCGCAGCCCCGGCACGGCCTCCTGGGCCTCCTGGCCGTGGTTCTGAATGCCTCGAATACGGGTGGAAATGCCCTTTGGATAGAGCATCGCCTCTTCGCCCACGCGAATGTGTCCGGAAACAGTGGTGCCTGTCACCACGGTTCCAAAACCCTTGATGGTAAAGACGCGGTCGATGGGCAGGCGGTAAGGTCCTGATGTGGTGGAGACAGGCAGGTCGTTCAGCAGTCTCTGAATTCCGGCCTTCAGGTCATCGAGTCCCTCCCCTGAGAGAGACGAAACAGGTATGATTCCGGCCCCCTCCAGAAAGGTACCCTGCATGGCCAATGCTACGTCCTCCTTGACCAGTTCGAGCCACTCGGGCTCCACCATGTCTTTTTTGGTGAGACAGATCACCCCCCTTTTGACTCCAAGCAGCTCACAAATGGCCAGGTGCTCCCGTGTCTGGGGCATGATGCCTTCATCCGCTGCTATCACCAGCAAGACCATGTCCATGCCCGTAGCGCCCGCAACCATGTGTTTGACAAAGCGTTCGTGGCCGGGCACGTCAACTATGCCGATGCGCTGACCCGACGGCAGATCCAGGTGTGCAAAGCCCAGTTCTATGGTGATACCACGGCTCTTCTCCTCCTTCAGGCGATCCGTGTCGATGCCTGTCAATGCCCGTATCAGCGAGGTCTTGCCGTGGTCTATATGCCCGGCCGTGCCGAGTATGACTGTCTTGGCGGCCATGTCAGCCTATGCGCGCCCCTGGTGCGATGTCAGGGTTGTGAATCGTAGTCAGGGTGAGCAGGCCGTTTTCATCCTTTGCTGCAAGCAGCATGCCCTCGGATGTGATGCCGCGCAGCTTGGTGGGCTGAAGATTGGCCACCACGATAATCTTTTTGCCGATCAATTCCTCCGGCGCGAAATGCTCCGCTATGCCCGCCACGATGGTGCGTTCTTCAGGGCATACCACCGTCAGCTTCAAAAGCCTGTCCGCCTTGGGTATGCGTTCGGCATTGCGAATCTCCGCCACTCGCAGGTCCACCCGCCTGAATTCATCAATTGTAATCAGATTTCCCTTGTCTTCTGTATCCATTTCCTTGATTTCCTTTGTTTTTTGTGATGCCGCCGAGGTAGGGGCGACCGGCCGCTCGCCCTTACTGGCTGCATTGTCTTTTCCCACGGTTAGACCTGAGGTAGGGGCGACCGGCCGGTCGCCCCTACTGCAATCCGACCCAGCCGCCTCCAGACGGGGAAACAGGGACGGTATGCGAATACAGCCTGTGCTTGGGCACAAAAGCCCCCACTCCCTGGCCAGATTTAGGCGAAAATCCTGTTTCCCCGCCAGACCAATGGCGTCTTGTATGCGCTGGGCGGCCTGGGGCATGACAGGCCAGATGAGAATGGAGACGATACGCAGGGTCTCCAGCAGGGAATACATGAGATTTTTGAGCTCACCCTGCCGGGTCTCATCCTTCGCCAGGTTCCAAGGGGCGGAGTAGTCTATAATCCGATTTGCCAAACCGATGACCTCCCACACCCTTTGAAGGGCCTTGTGTGTCTGAAACTCCTCCATGTCCAGTTCCCACAAGGGGATCAGGGCCATACAGGCCTTTTGCAATTCCGAATCCAGGGATTCAGGCGTGGGGATGACCCCCTTGAAATATTTCTCCTGCATGGACAGGGTCCGACTCACCAGATTGCCTAAGTCATTGGCCAGATCGGCATTGATGCGGGTCCGAAAGGCGTCTTCACTGTAGGATGCATCCAGACCAAAGGCCATCTCGCGCATCAGGCAATAACGCACTGCTTCAGCACCAAATTTTTCCAGAAGCTCTGCGGGCCTTATCACATTCCCCAGGCTTTTGGACATCTTTTGCTCCTTGATCTGCCAGTAACCGTGCACGTGCAGGCTTCTGTAAGGCTCAAGGCCTATGGCCTTAAGCATGGTGGGCCAGTAAATGGCATGGGGTTTCAAAATATCCTTGGCGATCACATGTTCCGCAGCCCCCCAGAATCTTTCAAAATCTGAATGGGTCGGCCAGCCGATACCGGTGAGGTAGTTGATCAGTGCATCGAACCAAACATAGGTCACGAAGTTTGTATCGAAGGGCAGGGGAATGCCCCAGGTAAGCCGCGTAGTCGGCCTGGAGATGCAGAGGTCGTCCAGGGGTTCCTTCAAAAAGGACAGCACCTCATTGCGGTATCGCTCGGGAGTGATAAAACCAGGATGAGAGCGGATATGGTCTATCAGCCAGTCCTGATAGCGGCTCATGAGAAAAAAATAGTTCCGCTCCTTGAGGCGCACCGGTTCAGTGCCGTGATCAGGGCATCTGCCGTCTTTCAGTTCCCTTTCCATGTAAAACCGCTCACACCCAAAGCAATAAAGGCCCTCGTATTCACGAAAGGCGATCTCACCTTTTTCATGTACCAGTGCGAGGATCCGCTGCACAGTGGTCACATGTTCCGGATCCGTGGTCCTGATAAAACGGTCGTACTCTATGCCCAAAAGAGGCCATGTCTCTCGAAAGATGGCGCTGATGTGGTCCACATATTCCTTGGGGGACATACCTTTGGCATGGGCGGCCTGGACAATCTTGTCGCCATGTTCATCTGTACCTGTGAGAAAAAAGGTCTGCTCCCCCCGCATGGCATGGAATCTTCGCTGTACATCAGCGACTATGGTGGAATAGGCATGGCCTATATGGGGCGGGGCGTTTACGTAATAGATCGGCGTGGTGACATAGAACGCCTTTTCATTCTTCATGTTCTGTCATTCCTCTTCCTTTTTTGCTTTGCACCAGCCTGGCCTGTCTGCCGCGGCACAGCCGGACCGCCTGCCGCGGCCTTCCCATGGGAAACAGGCCCGGCTTCAGACGATTCACTGTCCTCCAGGGCCTGCAAAATGACCGCTTCATCCGGCATCCCAGGCTGAGTCCCGGACTGGCCGTCATTTGCCTCCGGCTCATGTTTTTTGTTGAGATATGCCTCATATTCATAGGTCAGACAACAGAGCAGCCTGCCGCATCTGCCTGATATCTTGCTGGGATTCAAGGGGAAATTCTGTGATTTGGCCATCTTGATGGAGATGGGGTCAAAGGTCTTCAGATAACTTGAGCAGCAGAACTCGCGGCCGCATTCACCCATGCCACCCACCATCTTTGCCTGGTGTCGAATACCTATCTGGCGCATTTCAATCCTGATTCGAAGCTCCCGCACCAGCTCTTTGACCAACTCCCTGAAATCCACTCTCTGTTCGGCGTAGTAATAAAAGATGATCTTGGCCCCATCGAACAGGCTGTGGACACGCGTCAATTTCATCACAAGATTCAGTCTGGCCACCTGATCGCAGCAGAAGGCGAAGGCCTTTTTTTCCAGCTCCAGATTGGCGTTGTAGTGCTCCAGGTCGGCTTCGTCCGCCATGCCTTCCACAGAAGACAGCGAAACCCCTGAGGGCAGGGAGATGGGAACAGGCGGCATCGTCACCTGTCCGACCTCTCTGCCTGTATCTGTTGAGACAACCACCCAGTCACCCCGCTTCAGTGCCAGGGTACCCGCATCATGGGATGCTGCCGGCCAGTCCGGCCTGATCTTCACCTTTACGAGCCTGCGTCTGCCCTCGATGGACAGTGGACAATGATCATTGTCCATGAATAATTGCCCTTTGAAAGACGCTTCATGAGTCACTTTATTGTTATCGTCCATGGCTGCAATGTAACAAAATCATGTTACAAAGACAACCTTTCCAACCAAAAAGCAAGCATGCTCTCCACCAGAAGCGCCTTGTTGATGTTGCGTTCCAGCAGGTATTCCACCCTCTCCAGACGTTCGGAATACTGCTCCAGCTCAGGCATGGAGATGCTGCCGGAAATAGCCATGAGGTCCTGGCCCCTGTCCTGGTTCAACAACAACGAAAGGCCGTCACCCCCTGATTTCAATAAAAATATATCCAGCACAACGGACATGAGCAGCAGCTTCAGGCACAACACTCCGGCATCGCTTTCCGAAAGCTCTCTGGTCAATTGAAAAAACATCGAGATGTCTGCCTTGCGGGCCATAAGCCTCCAAAACCTGTCTCTGACACTTATGAAATTCAGATTCAAAAGCCCCCTAACCACCTCAGAGTCACCTGCACAGAGCCGTTCCCAGAACTGCAATGGGTATATTCGCAAGACAGCCTGTTCTTCCGGCGAAAAGCAATCCATTGTGAGGGGGTCCGAAAGGCATTTCAGTATCTGGCAGCGTGATACAATGGTGGGCAAAAGGGTCTCCACCGCCGATACGGTCAGAAAGAGGTGGTTGGACGCAGGGGGTTCCTCCAGGAGCTTCAGCAGGGAGTTGGCGGCGTCAGGGGTCATATTTTCGCAGCCGTGCACGAGACAGACCCGTCTTTCCGCCTCAAGCGGGGCAAAGGCCACGGCCTTCTGAATGGCTCGCACATGCTCTATCCTGATGGCGCCGTCCTCTTCAGACTGACAGACGAAAAGATCGGGATGCGTGCCATGGGCCGTTTTTCTGCAATGAATGCAGACGCCGCACGGGGTCAAAAGGCCGCATGTCTCTTGAGGACGGCTGCACAACAGGAGCCTGGCGAAAAAAAACGCCGCAGCACTTCTTGTACTCACGCCTCCCCCTGAAAACAGATAGGCATGCGCCACTCTTCCTCGTTGCAGTATCCGTCCCATAAGTGCAAGCAGTGCGTGCTGGACGGCAGGCCCATGAATGACACCAGAGCCCGTAGCATGGGATTCCTGGCTGATTTCTTGCGTGTTTT
This sequence comes from Deltaproteobacteria bacterium, assembly GCA_028695735.1. Classification (GTDB taxonomy): domain Bacteria; phylum Desulfobacterota; class Dissulfuribacteria; order Dissulfuribacterales; family DYLC01; genus JAQVIJ01. The sequence goes on from JAQVIJ010000001.1 coordinate 333,524, forward strand.
GCATGTATAAGGTAATTTTTCGAGGTGCCCTTATGGCAGATGAAACGCCCTTCCGTAAATACCCTGATACCCTGACCATGTCTCCTCATGGCCTTTCAGCTCCGACTTCAGGGCATCAAGATAGTTTATCTTGGCATCTATCTCGTCTATGAAATGCAGCACGAAGGCCTCTCTGGTCATGGGCAGTACAGGTGAGCCGTATTCGTAACGGCCGTGATGGCTGAGAATCAGGTGTTTTAGTGCCACAATGCAGGGCACATGATGGTCCAGTCCGATTTTGGCTGCGGCCTCGTCTATCATGGAAACGGCTATATTCAGGTGCCCTACCAGTTTCCCTTCGTCGGTTCTGGAAAAGCCCGGCCTGCTGAAGTCATACTCCACAATCTTTCCCAGGTCATGCAAAATCACACCTGCAATCAGCAAATCCCGATTCAATACAGGATACAGTTTACAAAGCGCGGCTGCGGTTCTAACCATTTGAAGTGTGTGCACAAGAAGCCCGTGCAGATAGGCGTGGTGCATGCGTTTGGCACCGGGGGCAGTGCAGTAGGCATTCACCAGGGCTTCATCGGAAAACAGACCTGAAAGCAGACCTGAAAGCACAGGATCCGAGATGCTTCCCATATAACCAGACATCTCCTGCCAGAGGGCATCCTCGTCCACTTGCGCCGCCGGCATGAAATCCGCCAGATTCACATCTCCCTCATCAACAGGCCTCACAGCCTTGACGGTCAGCTGCAAGGCGCCGTTATAGGGTTTGCAGAAGGCGTTTATGGCCACAAACCCGTCTTTTTTGCACTTACTATCCAGGGATACCGCATCATCCCATATCTTGGCCTCTATCTGGCCGGTTCTGTCGGCCAGGGTGAGGGACAGGTACGGCTTGCCGTCCCGCGTATTGGCCAGCTTTTTGGCTGCTATGTAAAAAACCCCCTCTACCGGCCTTTCTGCGTCTATTTCTTCAACAAACATGCCTTTTACCAAATTCAGTCTCCTTGGGGATGCATATCATCTCTCTCTCATCACCACTCTAAAGCCGATCTGATCCGTTTTTTCGTCAGGAGCGGCCCTGTGACGGTTCGCACAGCGGGTCTGCTGGGCATCGGAAAGCCATGAACCGCCCCGCAGCACCTTTTTACCTGATTTATCCTGACCGGCAAAGGGATTCAAGGTCTTGGGCTTGAGGGTCTTGTAAAATTCAGGATCATACCAGTCCTCACACCACTCCCAGACATTACCGTGCATGTCGTATATACCGAATTGATTCGGCTGGAACGACCCCACACGAGCAGTGGAGCTGTTCAGCCCCGCGGCACCGTCGGCTTTTGAACGCATGTTCGCCTGGCCGGCTGCAATGGACTGGCCGAAACTATAGGCCGTTGCCGCCCCGGCCCGGCAGGCATACTCCCATTCAGCCTCTGTGGGCAGACCCACAAGATACGCCTTTTCGAGGGCTGACATCCTTTCCACAAAGGCCTTGGCATCCTGCCACGAGACATTCTCCACAGGAAAATCCGGGCCGTTTTTGAAGGATGACGGGTTGCTGTTCATGAGTTTCTGCCATTGGCCCTGTGTCACCTCAAATCTGCCCATCCAGAAGCCGTTTACACACACTTCCTGCGCAGGCCCTTCGTCCTGATCCCGTTTGAGTTCCGAGGCAGGACTGCCCATGGTGAAGCAGCCCTCGGGCACCCAGACAAACTCCATGCCTGTGACCGGTTCCTTTTCTATGGCACCCGGCCTGGGCAATGGTTTCAAATGGATATCCAGCTTTTTTGTCTCACCAGCAGAGACGGCAACCTCCTCAATGGCATTCCGCCAGCCCTTTTTACGCACCGTTATTCTATACCGTCCAGGGGATAGGTCTGTCTGCAACGGGGCATTGGCGACATAGCGATCATTCAGAAAGACCTGGGCCTCTCGCGGCTCTGTTTCTATCAGGAGCCGTGGCCTTTTGGGGTTGAGCGTTACAGTCAATTTCTTGCTCTGTCCCTTGGACAGGGATATTTTTGTGGCGTAATCTTCATAGGTTGCATCCTTCGCCACCAGAATCTCGTGTTCTCCGGGAGGGACCTGAATTGCAAGGGGCGTCTGACCTGCGGGTTTGCTGTCCACATAGACATCGGCCCCCGATGGATTTGATATAACCTCAAGCCCCTCCAGTTCCTTGACCAGTATGATGTGCAGTCTTTTTTCCTCTCCGCGAGCGAAATAAATGGTATTTTCATACTCTTCATAGCCGGCCAATGTGATTCTGAGTTTGTGGCTGCCAGCCTCTATGGTAGTCCAGTCCAAAGGGGTATTGCCCAGCAGTTGGTCGTTTAGATAGAGCATGGCCCCGGGCGGTTCAGTATCCACATGCAGCGAGGCTTTCAGGGGCTTCAAGGTAAAGGAAAGCTCCTGATGTTCCGTACCCTGCACCTGAAGCTGTGTCTCCAAGGACTCATAGCCTACCTTTGTGATTCTAAGCTTATGCATACCACGGCTTACGCCCTTGAATTCATTGGGAGCAGTGATGATTTCTTTGCCATCCAAGTAACAATGGGCATCTGGAGGGTCTGTGGTGACTCGAATGGAGGCCTTGGGAGCACCCGGGCCAAACCAGTACCACCAGCCGAGAAACATGCCACAAATGCATAGGGCCACCAGCAGCGCCATCCACAGAAGAGGACGGGCGCCGTAGATTCTAACCTCTCTCATAGATTTTCTCCTGCTCTCGACGCTTCCTGCGGTTGATGGCCATGGTAAACGCTATTTCTATGGCGGCATTCAGACTTGATTCGTCTGCTATACCCCTGCCCGCTATATCGTAAGCTGTGCCATGATCAACGGATGTGCGCACTATGGGCAGACCCAGGGTTACATTGACTCCATCCTTGAAATGCAGCAGCTTGAAGGGGATCAGTCCCTGATCGTGATACTGGCAGACCACGACATGGAATTCACCCTGAACAGCCCGATGAAAGACGGTGTCAGGCGGGTAGGGGCCCATGGCCTGAATGCCCTGCCTGACCGCCTCCGCAATGGCGGGCTTCAAAATCCGCTCCTCTTCATCCCCGAACATTCCGGATTCACCGGCATGGGGGTTGAGCGCAGCCACGGCAATACGGGGCGAATCTATGCCGAAATCCCGTTGTAATGCCTCATGCGTCAGGGAGATGACCTCCAGCACATTTTTTTGTGAAATTTGCGAAGCTACATTCCGCAATGCACAATGAATGGTGACCAGCACCACTCGAAGACTGGCGCCTGCCAGCATCATGGCGAATCTCTTTGAGCCTGTATGTGCAGCCAGTATTTCTGTATGCCCCGGCGCATCTATTCCGGCCATGTGAAGCCCGACCTTGCTGATAGGACAGGTCACTATGCCGGAAAAACCGTCTTTGTCACAGAGTTCCAGTGCCTTTTTCAGATAATCATAGGAGGCCTTGCCTGTCACGGCATCAGGCCGGCCCACAGAAAAATCTCCTGCGGCGCCGTTGGATTCCAGATGTGTGACAGACAGGACCGCAACCTTGCCTCTGACCCTTTGACCACATCGCCCTTGCGCAACCCGCTCTATTCGAAGGGACAGGCCAAGGGATGCAGCGGCGGCCTCCAAAAGGCCGGCATCTCCGACTACGAGGATGTGATCAAGATATTTGGCACCAGCCCCGTTGGCCAGGGATTTCACCAGTATTTCAGGGCCGATACCGGCAGGACAGCCCATTGTTATGCAGATATCCGGTAAAATATCAGCCATTTGTCCGTCTGCCTGTCAGTCCGCCTTTGAGGCTATAAGTTCTAAAACCACCTCGTCCCTGCCGTCCAGCTCGTTCAGGAAGACGTTCACATGCTCGTCCTTGGCAGTGGCCACCACAAGCCCTACATAATCCGGCTGAATGGGCAATTCCCTTCTTCCCCTGTCCACCAGGGCAGCCAGTTGAATCTTTCGGGGCCGTCCCAGGTCTGTAAGGGCGTCAAGGGCGGCCCGAATGGTACGACCTGTATAGATGACATCATCCACCAGCACCACGGTCTTGTCGTCCAGGGAAAAATCGATCTCGGTCTTTTTCACAAGGGGGTGCTGGCTCAAACGGCTCCAGTCATCCCGATAAAGCGTGATGTCCAGAATGCCTATGCTGGGCCTGACGCCTTCTATGGCGGCCATTTTCTGGCAAAGCCTTTCGGCAAGGGGCACGCCGCCTGTGCGAATGCCGATGAGGGCTATGTTTTTGCAACCCCGGTTGTCTTCTATGATCTCATGGGCCATGCGCGTCAAGGCCCTTTCAATCTCTTTCATGTCCATTATAGTTTTCATGCCGTAACCCAATTTTCCTGTATTTGTATTGTATTGTTCATGAGTTTTTGTTAAATAAACAATTGATTATTTGTCAATGAGGATTTGCATGGCTGGAGAAACAAGAATAAAAAATATTCGCAACATAGGCATAATCGCCCATATCGATGCAGGCAAGACCACCCTTACCGAACGCATCCTGTTCTATACCGGAAAGACACACAAGATCGGTGAGGTGCACGACGGCCAGGCCACCATGGACTGGATGCCCGAGGAACAGGAACGCGGAATCACCATCACCTCTGCGGTCACCACCTGCTACTGGCAGGGCAAGGAAATACACATCATCGATACCCCGGGTCATGTGGACTTCACTATCGAGGTGGAGCGTTCCCTGCGCGTTCTGGACGGCGCCATCGGCGTGTTCTGCGCCGTAGGGGGCGTGGAGCCGCAGTCGGAGACGGTCTGGCGCCAAGCGGATAAGTACCGTGTACCCAAGATGGCCTTCATAAACAAGATGGACCGGCTCGGCGCAGATTTCGACGGCGTCATCACTCAGCTCAGAGAAAAATTGAACGCAAATCCATTAGTCATAACCATGCCCTGTGGAAGCGAGGACGCCTTTGAAGGCGTGTTCGACCTGATACGGAGGAAATTCATTCAGTGGAACGAAAACGACCAGGGCGTCACATTCGAGGAACACGACATTCCAGCTGATTGGGAGGCACGCGTCAATGCAGGGCGAAATGCCTTGCTGGAGGCGGTTGCCGAGCTGAATGACGGCATTATGGAGAAATATCTGGCTGAAGAACCCATAGAAGAGCAGGAGCTGCGCAGCGCCATTCGTGAGGCCTGTATCGGGCTCAAGGCCGTGCCGGTTTTTTGCGGTTCGGCCCTGAAAAACAAAGGGGTTCAGCCACTGCTGGACGGTGTGGCCGCATATCTGCCAAGTCCCCTGGACATCCCACCCATTGAAGCGGACAACCCGAATACAGGCGTGCCGGAAATTCGGGAGGCCCGCGACGACGCCCCATTTACAGCCCTTGCATTTAAGGTACAGATGGAAGAGGGCAGAAAACTCACATACATACGCATCTATTCCGGCATTCTGAAGGTTGGAGTGGATGTGCTGAACCCGGTCAGAAACATCAGGGAAAAGATATCCCGTATCTTTCGTATGCATGCCAACAGACGTGAGCGCATAGAAGAGGCCCGGGCGGGGGACATCGTGGCGGTCATGGGCCTCAAGGAGACCTCCACAGGCCACACCATCTGCGATCCGGCCCATCCCATTCTGCTGGAACCCATAGATGCATACCAGCCGGTCATCTCCATAGCCATAGAGCCGAAGACCACCGCAGACCAGGATAAGGTGGAGCAGGCGATAAAAAAGCTGGCGGAGGAGGACCCGACCTTTCAAGTCAAGACAGACACCGATACAGGCCAGACCATCATCTCGGGCATGGGCGAGCTGCATCTGGATGTGCTCATTCACCGCCTGACAAGGGAATTCAATGCCCCTGTAAATGCAGGAAAACCTCAGGTAGTTTACAGGGAAACCATTCTGGCAGAGGCCGAGCATGAAGAGACCTTCGATCGCGAGATAGCCGGCAGCCGTCAATGGGCCCGCGTCACCGTGGGGGTCAAGCCCCGTGAGCGGGGCGCAGGCAATCTGGTCTCAACCCTGCTTCCGCCTGACACCCTGTCTCCGGCCATAGAACAGGCCCTGCATGAAATACTTGAGCAAGGGCTGGAAAGCGGTGTGGTGCAGGGTTATCCCATGCTGGATGTACATGCGATTCTCATGAATATAACCTTGCAGGAAGGTGCAGTCTCTGAAATAGCGCTGAAGGCCGCTTGCTCCCTGGCCCTTAGACATGCCTGCGAAAAGGCGTCGCCGACCCTGCTTGAGCCGGTTATGCAAGTCGAAATACTGACACCCGACCAATATCTGGGCGAACTCATAGGCGATATGAATTCAAGGGGTGGCAGGGTGGATTTCATAGAACCCAAGGGGAATACACAGATTATTCGGGCCATAGCCCCGCTTGCCCGTATGTTCGGATATTCCACGGCTATTCGCTCCCTGAGCCAGGGCCGTGCCAGTTTCACCATGGTATTTTCTCACTATGAACCTGTAATGAACCGTTAACCGCTTTCATTTCAACCAGGAGGTATGTCATGCCAGTCAAAAAGTTCCGCATAGTAAAAGGGGAATGGTCAACGTTTCTAAAGGACTTCAACCGGCAGAACCAGTGCCGCATGTTCGATCTCATGGAGGGAGAGAATTCCAATGCCTCGGGCGCCGTTTTTCTGGGCATAGTCTATGAACCCAATGCAAACAAAATAGAGATATATGCCGGGGATGCAAACCCTGCTGAGCCAGGCCGTCTGGTGCACGCGGTGGAGTCCCCACGCGCCGTATATCTCGTAAGGGATGACGACCTGCCGGACCCCCTTGTGGGCCTGAATATTCAGGGCCCTCCGGGCAGCCCCATGGTTTCGCTGCAATTTCATGCAGTCAGCGCTCAGGATGTCATGACACAATGGACCACAGGTATCGCACACTCCCTCTACCTCATGCGCGACATGCGGGAAGGAGACGAGCTGCAAGACTGGTTTGAGGCTGAAAGGATTATCAAAAAGGCCCTCGAAGGATTTGTAGATTAATTACCAATGAATATGTTTTTAACAGATATTACAAAGGATCGTTTCTCTGGTATCGACAAGACAGCTCCACCTGAAGACACTATCAAGCGTGCCTACAGGCTCTTTGCCTCCCTGGACAGGCCGGTTGTGCAAAAGGTGGAGCGCATCGACAAACACAGGCTTGGCATTCCGGTCTATATCAGCCGTTACACGCCGGAGGCCGCCAGGCTAACGCACACCCGCAAACAGATGGGCAAGGGCGCCACTCCAGCCCAGGCCGAGGCCAGCGCCATCATGGAGCTGGCCGAGAGATACAGCCTTTTCAGCTTTCATGAAACAGGCGAATACCTGGTAAAGGCGAATCTTTCCGATGATACAGCAACAATACCCTGTGAAGAACTCCTGCAATCCCTAAACTGGCATGCCGCCGCTCCTGCGGCTGCCGATACGGACAGGGAACTGTCGAACATCCGCTCCTTACTTGAAGTTTTTCCCATGCGATGGGTCAAGGCATTCAGGCCCGACAGAAATTGTTTCTTTCATGTGCCATGGTCATGGTTCTGGCAGATAAATGAATACAACGGCTCCGCTGCCGGCAATTGCAGAGAGGAAGCCGCCATTCAGGCCATCTGCGAGGTCGTAGAACGGCATGTGTGCGCTATCATAAGCAGAGAACGTCTGACCACTCCACTCATAGACGCCGCTTCGGTCAAGGACCCCACGGCCCGCGAACTGCTGGACAAATTTACCGCCAGGGGCATTCAAGTGGTACTGAAGGACTTCTCCCTGAATACCGGCATTCCAACCATCGGCGCCATTGCCTGGGACCCATCCACATATCCCAAAACAAGCGAGATAGTCTATACCGCCGGCACAGCCCCGCATCCCGAAAGGGCATTGATTCGCTGCCTGACGGAGGTAGCGCAACTGGCCGGGGATTTCGATACGGACGGCCGGTATGTGGAAAGCGGACTGCCCAAATTCGCCACTCATGAAGAAGCGGATTATGTACTTGAATTCAACAGAATCTGCTGTATGGATGAGCTGCCCGACATCTCATCCGACAATTTCAGGATCGAGATTGAAAATGCCTGCGCAAGCCTGCAACGCATCGGCATACCTGTTTATCTCGTGGACATCTCTCATGCAGGGCTTGGAATTCCTGCGGTCTATGCAATTTTGCCTGGCAATCACTTTCGGGAAAGGGCCTTTCAAATAGACCCCGCCTTTCATATGGCCCGACTCACAGCCCCCATGCCGCCTGAACAGGCCGTCGAATTGCTTTTACACCTGCAACGCCTGTACCCTGACCGCTATTTCATTCATTTTTACCTGGGCTATGCCAGAGAACGCCTGGACAGGCCTGAACTCGCCATTGAACACTATCGTGACGCCCTTGCATCAAACCCTGATCCCAACGAGCTGGCCAGTATTCACTGCCATATCGGTAATGCCCTGAAGGAGATGCAGCGCTTCGACGAAGCCATATCCGCATTGAATGAAGCAAGGGCGTTGAACGCTGACCTGAAAGAAGTCCATAACCTGCTGGGCTATTGTCATTACAAAAAAGGCGAGCATGCAGCGGCGGTGGAGGCATTTGAAAGGGCCATAGAACTGGATCCAACATCAGCTACTGACTACGCCAACATCGGCGTCAACCTCGCGGCCATGGGCATGAAGGCGCCTGCCGCCAGATGGCTGGAAATGGCCCTGGAACTGGAACCCGAACTGCAATGGGCCAGAGAGAAGCTGAAAGCCCTTCAACAAGGATAGGGTGACGGTCTCAAACCGTCTTGTTGATCAGAAGACCCTGCAGGGATGAATCCGATGCACTCAAGCCGCTCAAAAGCTCGTTCACGGACACCTCTTCCAGCAGGGCGCCCGTCTCTTCATCGATAAATTCCACGCAAAGGAGGCGTTGATCCGCCTGCCACTTCCATCTCAACCCCACCTTTTTCTTCCATTTTTTGCTGGAACGCTGCTGCAGAACCCTTACCAGGGTCTGTAATTTCTGACGCAGCTGTTCATCATAGACATTCGAGTGCAGCAACAGGAGCTCTCTATCGGCCCTTTCCATATTGGAGCGCAACTCGGATTTTCCGCTCTGCTCCACCGGCTTTATAACCTGAGGTAGCTTTCTGTCGGTCTTGATTGCCTGGGTTATGAGGACAGGCGTGACATTCAGTAAATCAATGCCTTTGGGATCCATGCATTATTTATCGCCATTTCACGCAAAAAACTAAAAGGAACCTCGAAAAATTGCCTTTTCGCCTTTCATTGCGCCTTGTTGTCAAACAAAAAATCTAATTTTTTAATGTAAAGCGGTAATGGTTTATTTTCCCACCGGAGCCGCCTCATCGACCTGGCTCAAAAATGTCCGCCAAGCGGCCAAGGCGCGATCAGAGTAGGCCTCACCCCGTTTAGCCTTTGCATAGCGGCCTGACAGCGGGGCAAACAAGCCGAAATTGATATTCATGGGTTGAAAATGTTCGGGCCTGGAATGCAATAGATGATGCAGCAGGGCGCCATGAGCCGTCTCCTGTGAAGGACAAGGCGGAACAACCCCCTGCAAAAGACAGGCTGCGAATACGCCTGCCATCCAACCTGCGGCAGTGGACTCCACATAACCCTCAACCCCGCTCAATTGGCCTGCCAGAAATATGTGCGGATGAGTTTTTATCTGAAGTGCAGGAGAAAGCACTTTCGGGGCACAGATGAAGGTATTGCGGTGAATACTGCCGAACCGCAGGAATTCGGCATGCTCCATGCCTGGTATCATGCGAAAAACCCTGGCCTGTTCCGGCCACTTGAGCTTGGTCTGAAATCCCACCATGTTATACATGTCGCCTGCAAGGTTTTCCTGACGTAATTGCACCACGGCATAAGGAGACCGGCCGGTGCGAGGGTCCGTCAGACCCACAGGCTTCATGGGCCCGAATCGCAGGGTTTCCTGCCCCCGTTCGGCCATGACCTCAATGGGAAGACAGCCTTCAAAATATACGGATTTTTCAAAGGATTTGAGCGGGGTTTTCTCGGTGGGCGTGCACAAATTATATGCGACACGTGCACAAATTATATGCGACATAATCTTGGTGCCAATCATTGGTCACACAATACGAGCAACTCACCAAGATAACCATTAAGCCAAGGCCAAAAATTGCGCTTGTCCAAATCCATCCAGCCGTTATAAATGTCACCCAAAACCCAAGGGGTCACGCCTCCCATCATACCGTTGCGTACAGACACAGACATGACCACAGGAGGATATGTCATGGTTGGTAGCGGGGTATGGGAAGATAGTGGTGACCAATATACCACAAATATACCGTTATCTAAGGGACGTGGGGAAATTGTGACATCTGGCATATATAGTTGTGTAGGCCTGCATGATGCGTACATAGGCTCATAACCATCGGGCGTAGCTGAATATGTGTTACAAAATCTAAATTCATCCTGTAGGATGCTTACACTTACATCTGGAGTGTGTGTTGCTACCAATATCGACACATCGCCTGGCCTGACCTCAGTATAATGTGGATAGACAATCCTGTGCGCCGGAATTGGGGCTACAATCAAAAAGGGTGCATCAGCGATATAGTCAAAACAATCATAATAAGGCAACCCATTGACGTAGATCTCAGTAGGCTTACATAATAGCAATCGACGGGACTGAAACGAACTCAATGCACAATCGAGGCAATATAATCCACTATATCCAATGAACCAATTGCTGCACGGTGGACAACAATGATCTGACAGCGGCATATGACAATGTTGGGGGCAATATGTCTGCAGCGGTGGCGGTGGCGGCGGTGGCGGCGGTGGCGGGGTGGTGGGGTCACTGAGATCATCGCAGATCATGATGTCTGTCATCACAAACTCACACCCCGAACCTGACGCATGATACTCCCCTAATGGGTCGCCACTCCAAGATACATTATATTGAGTCTCAAACCGTGCTGCGGCCAAGATTATATATCTGTCCTTGCCGGCCTCCGAATAATTGCCTCGCACCACAATGCGGCCTGCCCTCACACGCCTCACATCAGGCGACGGAAAGCCAAATCTGGCACGGCAAAGCGGTCGCAATATGCCATCACTGGATGGGATAGGGATGATGATCTCATCCCGTGACCATGGCGGCTGAATGAGGCGGCGCATCTGGAATGGCCGGCACTCTATCTCAATATCCGGATCGTTTTCAGGGCACAACTCATGGTTATCCACATATATTATCACCTCCAGATTGCGGAGGCCTGGTATAGCTGGGAGGTCTGTGATGCTGATATACCCCACTCCGCCAGCGATGCGGCCTGGGCACTGCACCAGATGGGCCTCCTCCCAACATGGCACAGGGCCTGGCTCACGAGGCTCGCATGACATGATATCGATGCAAGGCATACACTCCAAGGCAGGACGATCCTTGGGCTGCATGAATATCCGCACCACCGTCGGATCACCATCACCACCACGCTGCACACATATTGCCTGACGCCAACAGTCGATGGGCTCTAACTCAATATGGGTATTGATATCGGCATTACAATCGTCAGTGATAGCATCTGGGGGGAGTCGTAACATCACCATCAGATATTGACCTCCTCATTACGCACCTCATCTTGATCGGTAGGACGATATCCCATAGCTGTCGCCCTGATGGTGTGCTTGCCGGGAGATAATGGCAAACGCAATATGCCTTGCTCATTGGTCATACCAGCATACTTGCCATCCACATATACCATCGCCCCCTTAATAGGGTTGCCACTGCACATATCTGTCACAGTGATATCTGTCATCTCCGTGCAACGAGACACATCCCAATTGACTGTCAATGTTGCCACAGTCTCGCCCAGTTGGGCGCTCACCAGTGCAACTGCGGCAGGACAATCACACGGATCGCCTGTATCACATGGCGGGGCGACTGGTGCGCTATTAGTATGCTCCAAGAGCGTATAAAATGTGGTATATCGCACCCACAGCACAGCGATCACCTTATGCGGCAGGATGATATCTGTGCCAGCGAATAGTGGCTCTACACCTGGATCATAGCCCAGCCAATGCCACTCTATCCCTTCTACTCGCGCCTGTGGATTGATGCGTGGAGGATACAGCTTAATCAAAGTGCCAAATATACGGCCATATACTGGAGGTAGATTACTGCGAGTATTGGACACTGGCGATGTGGGGATAACCCCGCTGGATCGTGTCATAGGCAGTCCTGAGAGACTACCTCTGTCGCTATTGGCGAATGTGATTGTCTCATCGATGCGCTGCGGATACTCGCCTATCGCACGGACACTGCCCTGCGTGGCTCTATATGTGATGCCAGGCAGGGCAGGATAACACCTGATGTAACAGGTGTCTGAGGCCCTAAATGTGGACTTGCCGTCATTGTGCTCGTCATCCAGCTCCAACGAGAGCTGATAGTCCTCCGATGCGCTATCATCATGGAATACAATCTGAGCAGACGCAGACGACATCAGGCAGCCACCGCCACGATAAGCACCGGATATTCTGGCACGCCCTTGTTTGGCACTGATATGGCATAGCGTGTGAAATCAGCCTTATAGCTCACCTTCGTTATGCCGATCTTACCTTGTGTGATATCAGGCGACTGCGCACACTTGATCTGATAGATGCCTGTCTTGGTGATATTACCCAAATCCTGACCATACCACTGATAGCTCTCGATGCTGCGTATGGGCTTACCAAGCTCTGCGGTCTGGGAATCGATAAACTGCACCTGCTCGTCAAATGTACGTGTGCCAACACCCTCATTAGTCAATATGCCATCTGTCTTGATGAGATGCACTGTCAATCCAGGGTCTGCATACACCTGAAAATACGCCTTGCTGCCATAGGCGAACTGGGTCTTACCCTGATTCATCTCCTCGTCCAGCTCGATGCTGATCTTGCCAGCATCTCCTACTATCCCAAATTGTATGGTGATCGAACCGTAATTAGCCATGTTAACTCCCTAATATGATAGTGATCTTATCGATTATCTTGAGTGGCTGGGCTGTCTGGCTGATACTGACATGTGTGACCAAACCCGCGCCATATGGTGTGTCAACCCATATATACGGCTTGGCACATAGGCTGTCCTCATGTGGCAGCTCCACATCCATCACACGATTGTGCTGCACAAACCAGTACTCCTTGCGAGCACGCATCATAGCCAGTCCAGCCGTAGATGTTAGCCCAGCCGACACGGTCTGATTGGATGTATTGGCAGCCCACGCGATGGGCGCAGACACCTCCAGCACCCTATCTCCAGCGCCAGATGACACCATGACGCTACTATCAGTCGTCACCCCGCACACCAAATCCTTGCGGGCTGTATAGCTTGTGACACGCCACAGATCATATCTGGTGACATACTCCACCACCGCTATCTTGCAGCCTTTGCCATATACCGTCTGACCCAGCACAGATGCACCAGGACAGCCTGATATACGCTGCACTGACAGCACAGGGTAGCGCAGACTGCCGCTACCATCCACCAACTCCACCTCCTCAGTCACCACCTGCTGGACTGCTGTTGCTACTCGATGCATGGCATCTGCCGTGGACTGCATAGTGTAAGGCTCAAGGCAATACACCCTCACCTCCGCCCACTCTCCTATTGCCAGTTCTGTTTTATCCGCATCGATGCGGATCACGGGCTGGAGTGCACCATAATTGACCTTCACAGCATCATATTGCACAGGCTTACGTGTGAGCTTACAAGATAGCATCTGATGCAGGGGTATGCTCATAGCAGGGACAGACGTGATATCTGATATGGGATACACTGCTCTGACGTAGCCATCAGGCATACACACCACATCACCGCCCACTGCACCTGCGATGTCGTCTATCAACTCCAGCGGAGTAGATGATGCCTGTAGTCCAGTGATCAGATAGTCAGGTAATTGCCATGATATGGTATGTGGCATGGCATACTCCTGACATACATCACGAGCCAGCATATTTTGTATGGTGATGGACTGCGACATCCTATAGGGCGTATATAGCCCAGCAGTCAGGGCTCTGCCCCATATATCCACCTGATATGCAGCGATGTCATGCGTGATGTCCTCGATGAGCCAGCGATACGATCTGCCTGCCAGCCTGCATGACATAATCGTGCCATATATAGGGGTATCAGACCGTAGCAAGACGCGGGCATCTGATAATATCTGCCCACCATAGAGATTGATATCAGCCTTGACGACTTGGTCTGTGATGTCTATACCGTCCAGCAGCCAGACTACATCCTGCTCCACAGTGATGCCTGTGGCATCTATGGCGCTCACCATCCTCATACTGCCATATATGCTATCCAATATGGATGATTGGAGACGCAGCATGGATTGTGTGAGATAGTCTATATTGCCGATGAGTCTCAGACGAGACAACACAGCCTGATTGAGGCTATTGCATACATCAAGCACATGCACATCAGCCACAAGAGCATTGCGCATCGACATATTATGCACGCCTATGTCTGTGTCAGCTATCAACAGCGGCAAGCGCAGACTATCATATACAGCCTGATTGAGGCTATTGCATACATCAAGCACATGCACATCAGCCACAAGAGCATTGCGCATCGACATATTATGCACGCCTATGTCTGTGTCAGCTATCAACAGCGGCAAGCGCAGACTATCATATACAGCCTGATTGAGGCTATTGCATACATCAAGCACATGCACATCAGCCACAAGAGCATTGCGCATCGACATATTATGCACGCCTATGTCTGTGTCAGCTATCAACAGCGGCAAGCGCAACCGTGACCATATACGTGCTGACATAGATGTGCGCAGCACATGTGGTAGCGGAGACCATAGCGACGAGCCAACCACTACCCTATCAGATAGGATACAGGCATTGCGGATGCGCAGGACATGCACCAATGGCATGCCGATGTCCGATACCAGCACCCACCCTGCTGCTGTTGGCATACCGATATCTGACGACAATCTCCAGATATTGGGCAGCGGCATACCGATATCTGATATGATATCGGGACGAGCAGCCAGCAACATGGCAGTAGATAGGCGCAGGCCATATCCCAATGGCATGCCGATGTCCGATACCAATCTGGTCATGGTAGCTACAAGCGGTATGCCGATATTAGTCACAATATGTGGCTGCCCAGACAGCAACACGGCAGACGAAACACAGTGACCGCCTGACAATAATATCGCAGACGATATGCGGAGACCGCCAGAAAGCAGTGACGGGCTGATATCTGACACCAAATACAACCCGCCAGAAAGCAAAGACGGGTCAATATCTGTGACCAAATACAGCCCACCAGAAAGCAAAGACGGGTCAATATCTGTGACCAAATACAGCCCACCAGAAAGCAAAGACGGGCTGATATCTGTTATAATTGATATATTGCCAGTCATATCGATAGGTAGAGCTGTATGGGCAGACCTGTGTGTCCGCCTAAAACGTGGCGGTTATCATGCGAGGGGTTCTCTATTCTATAAACCACACTGTCTGCACCACATTGTTTGGCTCCCTGGCAGTGCCAGCAGGCACCACCTCCTTGAGCCATATCGCGGCATGGGCTGGGCGAGTGCCAAACTGCACTGTATTGCCGGCCTGCCACACACCGCTCCAAGCAGCCGTAGGGATGCTGAAATATGGTGCCCCACCATCATAAGGATTGGCGGGACTATATGTGGCTGTGGTCAAGCCATTTGGGAGTGCCCCTGTGATCTGCCCTACACACTGATACTCTATGTCGCTAACGAAGGTCAGTGTCCAAGTGTCAAACACTGCGCCGATATTATGCAACACGATCTGCTGCGCATCGATATTACCATTGGCGCTGGTCTTGGTAAGACCATACAAATCAGGATACAAGTCTCCCAACGAAACACACGCCACAACTTTGGTGGTGGTGGCAGCAAACGCTTGTGATACCTGGGTTGCCAGCGCAATGGTAGCCACATTACCGGTGTATTGATAGCACTTCTGCTCATAATCGATATCGATTGTTATATCCGTGCCATTATAGCCAGGTGCATTGGACACATTAAAGTTTATATTGACCACACCTGTTTGCCCATTGATATAACCAGAATCGATATAAGTGCCGGTGATAATTCCGTTTGCGCTGACATCCGCATCGTATGTGACGCCTCCTATCGTATAGGTGATCCCTACACTGGCAAAATCAATAGGAGGATGTGCCACTATATAATTATATATATAGTCTATGCCATTACCAGTCGCCACGGTCTCTGTGTAATACACTCCGCCTATAGTATTGACCCACGCATCATTAGTACCGTCGGTTATATACAGTAGCTGGCCACCGTAGAAATGATAATCATTAGCCTCCATATTGACCTGTATAGATGTCGCACCTGCTGACACAGGTGCAGCCACTACACCTGCGCCATACCACTTGGGCGATTGCGCTATGATGTCTTGCTGGGTGTCCGCCATATCAGCTGACGCCACGTAAAATCTGTCGCCTCCATTAGATTGGCTTAGCAATCCAAAAAAAGCGCCGTATGCCTTTTCGTCCAGATTATTACGGTTCGCCATGAACAATTTTCGATACCTCGTCACACCGTTCATGCGCTCCGCATGGCTGACACGTGGGAACAGGTTGTATTTAACGTTGTCCACCACTTGTGCAGATACATCTATAACACCGCCATTGACATCAGTGTCTGTAACTTTAGCAGAACGATAGAACTTGATATCAGATACATCTATTGCCATATTAGACCTCCTTTAGTCTGATTTTGCCTCGAAAATAATCTTGGTCGATATAATCAGGACGTGGAATGACAGGCTGCAAATCCAGTGCGCCGTCCTCATAACGAAACCGCACCATCATCTGCTGCCCACGCCATGTGAGCAGATACTCTCCGCCTGCCTCGCTCATGGCATAGAGCGCATCCACTTGCTCGCGTGTCAGCCATGCGTAATTATCGCCAGCCTCCAAGTCGATCTTGCGGCCTGATGATCTGCGCTGGATGAACGATATCTCCGTGCCATCCACAGCCATATCTGTCACTGCCACATGACTCTGATGCGCATAGTCTGTGGTGCATATTAGGTCATCGGATAGGACGAGATTGCCCAATAGGATCATCTCTTACCACCACAGCCATTGCATGGCGCACGTCCCGCTATGGGAGTGGATGTCCGATCCGATACTGATGCACTATACGGCTGGCTCACAGGGGGTGGCACCATGACACCATACGGCATAAACACACGTTCCGGTCTAAAATCTACGAGGGACTGTGGATTATCAAAAATCACCTCGAACCCTGTCACAGCCCCATCCTCACAGACAAAGAGGGTAAATTGTAGTTGTTTGTTAGGATCATAGTGCGATATCACTTTCTCATGCGACATAATTGCCTCCTATGCAACTTGGTCTCAAAATCTGCCAATATTTGGCTTGTCGATATGCCTGTTAACTGGGCATCGCCAATCTCAAGCACAAACCGCTTTGGGGGATCAATCGATGTCTGCTGCCCCGCATCTGTGGCAGCCATAGGCATCACCACCACTGCAGGCGCCGGCATATCCAGTCGGGGGATGATAGCATCTGGAGATAGCATCAGATTGTTGATGGCGTATAACAGGTCATCGCCATATTTTTTGACCGCCTCCTTGCGTATGACATACTCACCAGGCTCCAACATGGCCTTGACTCGGTCACCTCCACCATATCCTCCAGGCACCGTCCCGATGATAGGACCTCCCCATCGTTTCTGCACGACCTCGTGGACATATATAGTTACATGCTTATCTCGTATGCTGTTATACATCTGTTGTATCTGAGTCAATCCATTCTCGCGGAATATAGCCTCAACATCCTTGTCTTTCAGGTCTTTGTATTTGTTTGTTATCTCTATGAGGCCATCTTCGTGGAACATGAATGTGATTGGGTTTGGCGTCTCTATATCTTTGATCTGTTTATCAATCTGTTTCAGGGAGTCATCGGCGTTGAACTTGATTATCACTTCCTTTTCGGTGGCCATGTTATCGAGCAGCTCAGATAACCCCTGCACAGTGACACCCAAATCCTCCATCGACTGCGCCAGCATCTTGACATTTTCTTGCTCTATTTGCCAGCGTTTGATGGCTGCATTCTCCTGCTCTGTCAGTGCTGATATATATTGTTTATGTACATCCTTTGCCTTGGCTATGGCCTCGGCATAGTGATCTATGCCGCTATCCTTGGCCTCAGAATTGATCTCCCGTAACTTCTCGGCATATTTCTGGGCATCTATCTTGCCACTTGCCATCTCTGCCTGCAGGTCTGCGAGACTCTCTTTCTGCTTTTTGGCTGCTGATGCCGAATCCTTTGCCACATCGAGATATATATTCTCAGCCTCTTTATACAGCTCCATAGCGTGCTTGTAGTCAGCGCTGTTCTCGTCAGTCGACTGAGCCATTAGCCGCTGTGCCTCTGCCACCTTCTCGGCAGCCTGACGCATCTTGTCCGACATGGCTTCCTCGTCTGACATGCGGGCCCTCTCCACATCCCGCAATTTGTCGGCGAACGACTTATTGGCATCATATATCTCTTCTTGCAGCCGCAAGACTTTATCTTTATAAGCCTTTTCACGAGACAAGGCATCATCCAATGCCTTGGTGAGAGCTTCTGTTGCAGCCTTTGCCACCTGTTTCTTTGTCTCGAGTATATCCTTCTGGTATTTCTTGACTACTTCCGACGACAACTTCTCTTTATTTGCAAGAGCCTGCACATCAGCCATTGCCTTATTTGCGCCAGCCATCTGCTCCTGATAATACTTCTTGACTGCCTGCGTCAGGGATTCGTAATACTGCTTGGCTGCTGTCTGCTTGGACATCTCAGAACCGTATTTCTTTTGCAGCTCATATCCCTCCTGCATTGCCTTGATGCTGCCCTCGAATGCCTTTTCTTCTTCCTTAATCTTGTCTTTAAGCGCATCCACAGCCCTTCCGAGCACTTCCTTGGCACGTGCAAGCTCCTCTTCTTTTCGCCGTTGCTCCTCGGCTGCCTTGATGGCATCTCTCCTTGCCTGCACCTCTGCTGATATCCTCTGCTTTTCTGCCTGTGACAGGCTGGACTTGTTGAGCACTGCCCGCATCTCCTCTTGAGATAACTTGGCAAGCTCATTTATCAAGTTTTTATATTCTTTGTTGGTGTTTGACAGTGATTGCTTATACTGTTCACCTTTTTGGATTGCCATATCATAAGACCCAGTATGCTTACCAATCCATAACACCAACTCTTGTAATAATCCCTTAGATTGATTACCAAAGCCATACCATATCTTCAGATTATCACTATAATCAATTAGACTCTGTCGAGCCCTGTTGAGTGCCTCCACCTGGGCATCCAGCGCCACTGCTAACATATCAGTGCGCTGCGACCCAAGCAGCGCAATGCGCTCCCGCAATAGCCGAAGGTTGTCGCTCTCAGCCCCTGACACACGCGCCAATAGACGCCCTTGCTCATCCAGCTCCACATTGACGCCTGGCAACACGCTGGCTAACCGCTCCTCCGCAGCTACATGCTCCGCAGTGCCAGCCTTGGTTGTCAGTAGTGTCTGCTCCAGTCGTTTCAGTTCATCCTGTTCTTTGGCTATGTTTTGGGCGTGCTTGAGCGTTGTATCCGACAGCGATTGCATATCCTTATTGTATGCGTCCAAGACCATACTGACTGCCGTGATGGCAGCAGTGATACCTAACAGCCAAGGCGTTGCCTTTATAATCTCCAGCCACTTACTCTTGATGCCATCCAGCATCGCACCATAGCCATTGAGACTCTCCCGCAGCTCTCTGGTCTTGACGGCGAGCTGGAGCTGCGCCTTGGATATCTCCTGCTGAGACGCCACTCCTGATCGCTTGATAATGTCATATGCACGCTGCAGGTCTGCGATTTCCGTTTTGACCTTGCGAAAGTCAGGCATGTCCAATTTCTGGAAAGCCTCGGCTAACTCATCGCCTGCCTGCTTGGTCTTTTGGGCCGCATCGTCGGCGGATTGAGACACCTTGCCCATGCTGGAGGATGCTGTATCACCAGCATGCTTGACATTACCGATCAGCCCAGATAAGCTGTTTTTGACAGCATCCCAGCCTTGGATTACAAACTGGAGGACGATGCTTATGGCAGATTTATCAGACATATCTATAGTTTTCGGTGCCTGTGTAAGCTTTGGGGTGGCTTTTGTGTTATCGAGCGTGCTCGCCCATCACACATACGGGCGGCTGCCACGTCCAATTCGCAAGTACCAATACGCATTCTGGCTATGGATGCTCGGGATCATATTGTTAATGATAAGCCAGACTACCCTTGCACTGGTATGGGGATTGATCCTTGGAGTGTTTTTTTTGGGGTCGATATTGGCATGTATAGCTATCATTGACTCTTGGATAAGAAGGCGCTGATCTTGGCGTCTGACTCAATGAGTCTCATAGCCCAAGAGTATCCCATAACATCCATATCATACCCCTGTCTAATCATGCAGTTGCGCCAGTCAAAGAGCGACCAAGCGTCTCTGTGACGCTCCTGAGCACCTCCAGACGGGCGGGTAAAACAGCCAAAAAATCAGCATTCACCTCCCGCCATGCCTGCTCAAGCAGCGCATAGCCATTGACACCATCTGTGACTGCATCCAACTGTTCCACAGGCTCTACACACAGACGCATTGCCTGCATGATAGCTTCGGGATCGCCAATCGCCATGCCCACCAGCAGATGAGGTGCATCGTGCTGTAGCCTGATGATATCGCACACTCTCATCTCTTTGACTGTGAGCGTTACATCTCCAATGATGACAATCTTTTCTCGCCTCATATCACATCTCCTATATGACTGTCATAGTCCATGTGCCAGATGCAGTGGACAGGATATCGCCGGTAAATCCCAGCTTAATAAAGTCTGTGGACAACAAATCCACCTCGCTGCTCGGCTGTATGCTCGCCTCATAGACGACGACTTCCACGGCACGAGACATGGCGATATCGCGTCCCACAAATCGCACCTCTGCCTCTATAATCTGCTGCTTATTCGCATCCACCTTGTATCCCGTATAAGCGTCGTAGCTATAGTCCACCTTGATATTGCCATTAGCTATCGCACCAGACTCAATCGCTAATATGCGACCTGCATCGTAGTCAATATCATAATCTGTGCCATGAACATATGTGGTAGTGCCATCACTGTTAGTCACGACCACAGCAGGTGACGACTTAACCTTACGGTGAGCCAATGGTGACCAACGACCCTTAGTTACTGCCACCACTTCATCATCAGCAGCGCCAGATGTCTGACTAATCACTGACCCCTCACCATACATAGCGAGTATCAAGTTGTCTTTGTTTATGTCAGTCAGTGTAAACTTGAGCGACTGGCTAAATGATATCGGCACTGACTTAACAATAGTGCCATAACTGTCACGCCTCATACTCTTCATGTCTTTAGTGTCAATTTTTGGTGCTTGGATTGTAAAGTCAGACGCATTACCAACATCTCTACCATTGATATAGATTTCGCCCGAGCCGATAAACGGTGTTGCCTGATACATGATGATATCCTCCTATTATGTTGATTATGCCTCAACCAAATACACTGCAGGCATGGACAGTCCTGCAGCTATGGTCTGTGCTGTAGTTATTGAGGCAGGCAATCCATTCGCCTGCGTATTAGTGCCATACGGACAAAACCCTGGCCCACGCCAGCATCGGTTAAACGATCCAGATACACATCACCAGCGTCTACGAATGATTGTGCCATAGTTACATCTCCTTATCATAATATAATCACCTGTGGTATCACCTCCGCACTGCCAGCAGCAGTGCGTGTAATAACTGTATGAGTGGCATCCACGACCTCAATATTGTAATTATCGTTGCGGGGGCTGTAGAACGCCCGTTGGTCATAATTGATCGTGATGCCGCTGATAGCAGGAGTAATAGATGCCACGGCAGTCAGTAAATCGATGGCTATCCTGATACGTGCATCGGAGACCATGAGATTAGTTAGTCCCCGCTGCATCATGGGTATATCCATATCGGTGGCATTCAGCATATCCCGCAGGGTAGCACCCGAGACAGACACCCATGTATTACCATCATATCTACGCCACGATGTGCCGCCATCAAAACTGACCAATACCTTGATCTGTGTACCTGTAGGCTGCGTATAATCCACGGCAACACTATTGATACGCTTGGCCTTACGGACCCCACAGTCAAATACAGGCGTGATCACATAATAGGGCGTACCCACTGGGGAGCTGGCATCACACACATACTCCAGCTCCTCCAGACCACACCAGCGAACACCATTGTGCACATGTATGCGGTAATAACGGTAACTGCCGGGGGATGATATGGTGTAATATGGTGACCACGCTGCTATGTATAATGACTGGCCCACTTGCGAGTCTAATATCACCCAATCCTGGGCATCATTAGACCCCAATATATCCCAGGCGGTAGCACCACCGCCGCCGGCACCAGCGGCACCATCAGCCTTGCGATACTTAGTGACCATAGTGGGCGTCTCAAAATCATAGGTCACCCAACCATCATTGATATTACTATCAGTGGATATTATCCATCCCGTACCGCCCCTGTTGGAGTTGTCAAATATGTTGCGCGCCGCATAATTGGTGTCGTTATATTGCGAGCTATAATAGACAGTGCCCGTCGGACTAGTGAGATCGGCAAGACTGCCGCCGGCATTATGCAGAGTCACTCTGCCGTCGACGATATCGGTGCCGTTGACGGCATCCTCTTGGATATATAGACCCTCGTCTGCCAAATCAAAATCTATGCTAATATCCTGCAGTCCAGACTGGCCGATATTCTCCATGCACTGCACCAGCACCCGTGCATTGGTGACAGCAGGGTGCTCCACAGTGACACTATCTCCTTGCGACATCACTGCGGGATAGCCTTGCGGAATTACTATTGTCAGACCAGCGCCACTACCGCTGCCGCCGATCTCGTAGTAATCCAATCGACCACTCATCGGATTAACCCTATATGGCATATCCACTCCTACGCATAGGTATAGGACGCACGCTGTGACCAGCGATAGCGGTAATCGGCCGTGCCACCCGCATATGTGCGGCTTATCACATTGCCGGCGGCATCATATGTATATCGAGCGATCTGCCATACCTCATCGTCCTCAGACTGACCTGGTATAGCATAACCAATATACTCTATCAGCCCTTGCGCATTGTATGCGCATCGCATAGCCAGCAGGCTATCACCTGTGATGTTATATCGTGCTATTGGGCGCATCTACCCTCCTCAATCACACACACTCCACCCACAGGACATACAGTGGGCACAGCCAGAGGCATGCACCAGGGCAGGACTATGGCAGATGGGGCATGCGTCCATGGCATCGACCTCGGCCTTGGTATAGCGCCGATGGGGCACAGACACCGATTGATCCGCCGTGCACTCCACACACATCTCGCAATAGCCTTGACAATCCATATCTACTCCTGTCTGCACAATATGATCTTATAGCTCTCGTACGCCATCGGTAGCAGTAACAATCCGCTCGCATATTCCGGTGGTGGAGGCTGTATGGGCATCATGGGCTGGTGCTGTGGCGTGGGCTGCCATCGATATAGCCGTGACATCACCTCTGTAGCTATATCCGACACTGCGGCACGGGCATCTGTGCCTCCTACCACATCCGCCACCTGTCGCACAGCTACGATCACGAGCCAGCGCACCGCCACTCGGACTGCCCCAGGCGATGAGTCGTCCACCACGCGATAGCCATCGCAGCCCGCGAATATGGCTGGCAGACGCTTGCCTGCTGCGGTCTGTATATCCATGGTGAGATCGGCGATGCCATGCACACCGCCGATGAGACCTGGTATATCCTGCAATCGCTGTCGAATGAGCGGCTCAATCTCCAGCATCAATATCCTCCGGTGGCGTCTCGGCTAAACACAGGCGGGCTGCCTGTCTGTGCAGCAGCGCTGGACAGGACAGGCTTGGGCTGATTGGCATCTATACCAAGGCTGATGAGACCCTTGGCGATATTGCCGAGGAGTCGTATCGCATCCTCATACCGTCTCCTCACCTCATCCGATGCCATCTCCTGCCACAGGTGATACCGTGCAATGTCGCATGCAATGCGGACAAGTATCTTGGGCACAGCAGGGAGTGGTAAGGCATAACGAGTGGATAGATACGCATCGATCTCGGCATCTGCATCCTGCAGCGCTCGATCCAACACCACAGTATCCACTCCCGCTCCATCTGTGCGGTTTGTGCGGGCGATGATCTCCTCTATGCCATATCGAGCCTCCATGTCGGCGAGCGTGGCATAGGGCATTATTGCACATCCTCCACGATCAACAGTGGATCGGACCGAAGCATATCCGCCTGCTCTGGCGTAACACGCACCACTATTGGGGTCGCCCCAAACGGGCCGAGCTGGGAGCGATAACGCCTTATATCGCCATATGCTGCATTAGTCCGCACCTGCAGGAGTATGCTGTCGGATGCAGCATCATCCACCTTGCGTGTTAGCTTAGCCATGGTGACACTATCACCTCGACAGCCTTATAGTTTGGATTGCTGGCCCCGCCAGTAGTGAGCTGTGCCTCGATGAGAGCGATCGCCGATGCACGCAGGCTCGGAGGCACCACCAGGTGTGTGGGCTTGATCCCCATGGGACGCCCGCCATCTGCCTTGACCTGCATCATGGCGGTGTATGCGGCATTGAAATTGACATCATTGAGCTCGGCCTTGGACTTGTATGCGAGCTGCCAGAAGCCAAACCCTGCATTGCAGCGATATCTCACGCCATAGCGATACTCGTCCCTTACGAACACGCCCTCGTCATTGGTGGCGGTCATGGACTCCAGCTCTGGCTTGGTGCGTTCTTGGAAGATCAATGGCTTGAGGGCTCTACTACAATCCAACAGATACCATGCCTGCCCTGGCGATGCGCCGCCATTATTATAGTTGGACACCAACGTCGGGGTGCCTGTCCCATCCACATTGGGATAGACAGGGTGATCGACATCGAAATAATTCTGCCCGTCATAACATAGGCTGGTATCCCCTGCTGCAAGCAGGTTATAGACCAACTCATCTGCATGGGCAGCAGCAGCTCGCCCCATCTCGGCAAACAGCGGTGTATAGACACCCACGTTGTCGTCCTCAATGTCTGTGCGCTTCACACCTACTGTGGCTTCAAACAGCTTGTTCTGGACCTGATATGCCTGCGCCGCCATATCCTTGACCACACGGTCTCCCACCCACTCCATGAGCTTGGGGAACTGGTTGAGCCAGCCGTAGGTGTTGCTCGCGGATGTGGACGGCACACGAGTGGCTATGCGCTCCCAGTCAGTTGGTGTATTGGTGAGTGCGTCCTGGAACGCCTTGCTAAATCCGGTGCGTAGTGATGTAACGAGTGCTGGTGTGATTATGGCCATATCTTACTCCTTAATAATAGTCTGCTTGTGTGCGGCGAAATCCGCTTCGCTCATGCCCAGCAGGGCACATGCGATGCGATCCTCGTCTGTCAGTATGTCCGTTGCGGAGCTACTGTGTGCCGTCGGCTTGGTATCCGATGACACTATCACAGGGGCCTTATCTGTCCACTCCGCAAATCCATTCGGGTCTCGTGTGGCGTATGCCATAGCCCAGTCCTTCAGCGCAGGTGCGAGTTTGCCCGAGCGCATCGCCTCGGTCACAGCAGCCTCGGCCCTCTGGGCTGCGATATCGGCCTGCAAGCGGGCTAACTCATCGGCAACCACCTTATGCTGACTCATGGGCACCCACTGGGTAGGATCAGGCTGTCGGGACTGTGCAGCGGTCTCGGCCTGCTGCAATTTGTCCATTATCTTACGCAGCTCAGCCACCACATCGTCGGATGTGGCTGATAGCGGCAGATTGAGCATGTATCTTAGCTGCTCCAATAGATCATCCATATTGTTGTCTCCTTTGGCGTTAGAGATGGGATTGAGATCGAGATTGGGATAATGGGTCAGGCCTGCACCCTCCAACGAGAGGATGCTGCCTGTCTTGGACACGCGAAATACAGGCGATATATATCGATACTCACGGGATGTGATCAGCTCTGACGCACGAGGAGTCCATGAGACTCGGCCCCATAGTGCGCCATCCCTGACATCCAGCTCTTGTATCCAGCCGGCGGCAGGTACTGGCCCAGCCTTGGCATCGGCACTAAGGGTCTGATGGTCATAGTCGATTGGCAGATCGAGGCCCGCCTTGGCATATGCGGCCAGCACCGCGTCGGCATCTAATCGATATGGGCCTCTGCCATCCCTCCCAGAAAAATCCCCAGCCGGAATGAGCATGACCCATTCCGGCGGGGCGGACGGCTCTTGGCCATCCGGGGGCTGGAGGGGGGTTGAGGAGGCTGTAATGAGTGTGGTGCTTGTGAACATGCTGCCATAGTAACCAGAGCTGCGCCATCAAGATAAGCCGAAACAATTCAGCACAGTCCACATCTGCGAAATCATGTTCGCTCACACATCTCACAATGCCCCTAAAACGAGCGTAAAGGGGTTGCCATTGGTTGCCAATTCGACACCCTATATGATTTATCGTTTTTGGGGCAAAAGCCCTAAAATAGGGCAATAGTTATTAACCCCTACTCGGCCAAGATATACTCGATAATCTGCTGATACACCGCCTGGCGATCCACTTCCCCTATCCATCTGCCGTGTTGGTCTATAGGGAGATATGGTCGGGCTGGGATGGTGACCTTGCGGCCTCTCCCTGCCTGTCCGCCAAACTGATGTATGGCGGCATATCGCATGGGGCTGCCGATGGTGACTGAGCTTGAGTCGGCACGATAATAGATGGTGGTGGATAGTGCCTTGGTCTCTCCGATGAGCGGGCGCTTGTTAGCAGCCATGCGCTGCCCGCGCTTGGATATGCTGCCGTCCTTCTTACGCGTCCCGCCGAACTTGCGCAGGTATGCCTCGATGGTGGCAGGGGTATTGGGCTGCCACTTGGCACCGTCAGGCGCGGTGGAGCTCGCAAACCTCTGCTTGATGCGCTCCACCATCTCCTCGCCGATGCTGCGCATGGCAGGGGTGAGGTCGGATATCCGACCCTGTAGGCGGGCGAGCATATCCCGCAGGTTGTGGTCATCTACTGTGATTGTGAGCATGGTGGCTTGACAACGTAGCTATTAGTGATATCTTGTTTAATTATAACCGTCGCCGTGAGCGAAACCGGGGTGGACAGGACCAGATGCCCGGCGTTAGCGAGGCATTACCCATCCTGGCAAGGGGATGTCTGCTGAAGCGGCGACGGTCATCTCCCATACAGCAGCTCTCCCCTTCGGAAGTCGTCAATGCGCTTATCATTTGCGTTCATCACATTATAAAACAGGCTGCCATCCTTATTTATCCGCAGTATTACGACGATCTGGTGCTTACCGCGAAACAAGCTGATGAGGCGGGGACGGATCGTCCCATCGCTGTAGAGCGTTGACCACACTTCGTATGGGGTGATGAGCGTAGGGAGGATAAAATTGGCGTAGCGCTCGCGGGCATCGTTGTCTTTTTCGACCATATGCGCCAAATAATTGTAATCCACTACAACCCTTGGCAAGGCCGGTACTTCGGTATCAATCCAGCGGCGTGGCTGCGCCGCTGACACTCCCAGCGAGGCTGCCAACTGCTCCAATGCGGCCTCACGACTTGCAGCCTTAGGCAATAGAGCTGGCGCCTCGATGCGTAGCATATCATCGATGTCACGAATACGCTGACGCCCAAAATCGATATAGCTGCGCTGTCCATCTACTGCGCGGATGCACGTAGATAATCGCCCATGCATCGATACTGTTGGACACTCTGGCGTGTAGGCATGTCTGTCCCACACATGCCATGTCCCCCCGGGCATATAGTCCCACCCCTCCGGTATGCCAGGGAGATTGCCCTTGGCGTCCCGCTGATCCCAGCCTGCTGGTGGTGCATCATAATCGGGCTGGCCTCCGACCCTGCCGGCTGCATCCCGTGTCCTCACACCCACCACTCGGCAGCCACAATGCCAACCATTTGGCGGATAATGAGTCTGCCAGAATGGATGATCCGACGGCAGTGTAAGACCATCCCATGCCTTGTGCTGCAATCTTGGGTGTGGTGAGCCTGAGTGGCGATATACCCAGATCGGGAAGTGTTGTAGCTGCGATAGCCTACCAGCTGCATAGCTGGTGCTCATATTGGTATGGTAGATGATACGCGTGCGCCAATTAGTGCCTGCAGTTGACCCCTCACCTGTCCAGCCATGCCAGCCGTGCCGCTGCACGATGTCACGGAAACGCTTGCGGAATGCATCGATCCCCTCACCATCGCTGATAGCCTTATCCACAGCAGCAGCCAAATCAGCCAGCAAGTCTGCCTTGGCTGCTCCCGCCACCATGAAGGCACGGTCATGCGCCTCGCGCATGAGGTCACGCCATGTGGCAGTCGGCACCAGATCACCGAGCTTGTCACGGAAAAACTTTACCTGCTCCTCGAACGGAAGACCAAATACGGCGCTGAGATCAGCATCACTCACTGGCCAGACTCCTGTAACACAGCATAACGTCCAGCCAAGTTGGCTGCTGCAAATCCGATTGCCATGATGTCTGCGAGCTGGTCAGTAGGCAGATCACCATAGGCTGCCAGCAGTGCATCCCGCAGCGCCGGCAGGCTCTCCGACTCATCCACCATGCGCTGTATGGTAGCTAATATGTCTCTCCATACAGGCGCTGTCTCCATGTCCATGCGATCTGTCATGGGTGCAATCGGGTCAGGTGTGAGGATGTCTGGAGATGTCTGATATGTGTCACGTGTCGCATGTAATGTGAGCACGGTCTGCGGTGCAACAGCTCTAATGGGCTGCTCGCCCACCACAGGCTCACCATCTTGCGGATCAGGTATGCCGAACTTACTCCTCACCCATCCCTGAGGTATGGTAACGCCTGCGCCTGCGAGCTTGGCGATCTGATCCGCCATTTCTGACATATCCTCTGGGTCATCTACCACGATATCCAGCACTGGCAGTGGTACATCATCGCCCAGATTGAGCCTCACGATAGGGATAACGAGGTCACGCATGAGCGTTGCCTCCAATGCCCTGGCATCTGCTCGGATAATATCCAATCGCACCTCGTTATGTACCTGGGCCTGCGACAGGCTGGAGCCGTCATCAGTGGTCATGGTCTGCCCCAGTACTGCCTTGCTGACCTGACGGTCGAGATAATCGATGAGATTATGATACAGATCAGCGGATGCAGATTTACTGCCTGCCTCGATGAGCTCTACCATCATCTCCTGCGGCAGCACAGCAGCAGCATCCGAGCCTAACTCGAACACTGCACGCTTGAGCACAGCTACATCATCGGGCGACGCCCCTTGATGATACTTGCCGATGCGCAATGGCTGGCCAAAGAGCTCACAGAATCGTGCCCAGTCGCGCAGTGCGTAGCTCTTGAACACCCATGCCCAGAGCGCCGATCTCGCCACGCCACCCAAAAGAGGTATGCCACATGCCAATGGCGGTGTATGCACGATCATATGATATGGTGGTATCTCGGCACCCTCAGCACTGCCATCTACCAGCCGTAGTAGCCGTCCCGTATCCCGATCCCATGTAAACCAATGCGCCTCGCACGGCACTATATCTCGTGGATACCACACACTGCCTGCAGTATCCCACATAATCTCAGCGACTGCATATCCCTTGGCTACCGCATCCATGAGGTGCATGATCAGCACACTGATCTGCTGCTCTGTGAGATACTCACGCACCAAGTCTGCTGCACGCCTCGATAGACGGCTGTCATCACGTGGTGTTATATCTATAGGCAAACCTGCCACAGCCAGTATGCGGGTCTGCAGCACTGCACGATAGTGCAGGTCTTTCTCCCGTATATCGTCGGCGGCCAGCAGGAAGTCATGCGCATCTCCCATCGCCGCCCTGCGCAACACATCTGCAACCATGGCAGGGGTCATACTGGCTAATGGACGCCACTGCCAGACAGATCGCAGACCTGTCTGGGATGGAGTAGCGATTGGGGACTTGAGGTGGTTATAGCTTGCCATGTGCGTCTCCATAATCATAACGATTGCGTCTCATCACGCTCTCATACGCATACGCCGGCACGCCAGCGCCAGCAGCCGATACTGCCAATGCTAAAGACCAAAATCTATCCGCATGCCCACCTGCATCCCTGTCTGCCAGCAGCCTTGGCACACCGCCAGCGCCTGACTCCATACGCACAGACCTGAGATCGTCAATCATGGCAGCCCTCTCGGACTCCGTGACAGGCAGCAACAACCGCCGAGCCTGCAGGCGATCCTTGAGTGCCACCGCCATGTCCAGCTTGGCAGATGGCGTAAATATCACGCCTGTCACACGATATTGCCCGTGCCTGCGCTGTGCCTCCTGCACTGGCATCTCGCCCATGCCTGTTTGGTCTATGGCGACACGCACCACACGATATGCACGCATCACGGCATCTAACCGAGCGAGTTGTGCAGCAAAGCTCTCTCCTCGCATCACCTGCATATCACGCAGCGCAAGCACGCCAGAGCCAATATCCTCCAGCACAGATATCACAGATAGGTCTCCACGAGCAGCTATATCCATACCAACATATACAGGTCTACCGTCATAAGGTGGCAGTGGCTGCGCATCCAATGCAGCCAATATCTCGTCATAACCCAGCCACTCCCGGCCTGCTCGGTCAAGGAACGCACACTCAAACTCCTGCGACCATGTGTCTGGATCACGGCAAGCCTTGCGCAGCTCGGTTATGTCGCGGGGCAAACCATCGGCCACCGCATCATAGATCGTGACAATATGTCGTGAGAACAATCCTCCCAGCCCATCAGTCATTATCTCATGGAACATGTCGCCCTTGCCGTTAGGGGTGCTTATCACACGGAGCTTGAGGTCGGGTCTGGATACTACCGGCACAAGGGCACGCCACAATGCACGATTGTCCTTGTGATGCGCAAACTCATCGAGGATGAGATTGTCGCTCATACCGCGTGCTGTCTCTGGCTTGGCTGCAATGGCGCGGACATAGCTCCCACCCGAAAGCCTCACCATGTGCGCCAGCTCCTCGGCACCGATAGGCTCATCCAATACCTCATATGCTGCGCCGATGGCACGCATGTGCAGGGCTGCGCCATTGCGGATGGCATCCAATGCCCTGTCACGGGATATGGATAGGATAGTCCAGCGGGATATACGGCCATTGGCCTCAGCATCGAGACAGTCCAATACCGCCTCTAAAGTGGTTGTAAATGTTTTGCCTGTCTGACGGCTCCAACATGCTGCCTTCCATCGGCTGGCATCTGCCAGATAACGGCGTTGGTATGGATAGAGGACTGACATCATGGTCTAATAATCAGTTCAACATAATCGCAACGCTTTGCTTGATTTATCGTGCGTATACGATGTACTTCATCGATTCTGCAATCGGCATATAGGTCGCGTATCATAGGATGATCACCATACGTAAATATCCAATGGCCTGACAGCCTATGCAGACGTTCGCACAACTCACGGTGATCAGCCTCGCTAAAATTGTAGCAGTAACTACTCTGATCTCCTACGTATGGAGGATCACAGAAAAATACCGTCTGAGGCCTATCATATAGGTCAAAGACTCTCTGCCACGGCAGACACTCGATCAATACAGACGACAGACGTCTGGACACTTCAAACATAAGCTCAATCATCCTGTCACGACTGATGTTATGTGTGTGACTGACCCGGAATCCTCTCTCGGCGCATCCTTGGTACCCGCTGAGTCGCACCATGATCCAACGCGCAGCTCGCTGTATATCTGTCTCTCCGGGGTAATCCATCCAATGCTTACGTTCTGCCCGATGCAACAGCATCCAACGCAGTTATGTTGCGAGTGCATCTGGGTGATACTTAACGACGCGCATTACTTGGGCGAGACCGCCATCGATATCATTCCATATCTCGGCATCACTCTTAGGCTTCGCCAATAGAACCGCGCCCATCCCGCCGAATGGCTCGACATAGCAGACATGCTGAGGCAACATGTCGATGATGCGCCTGGCCAGCCATCGCTTGCCTCCGACGTATGCCAAGAATGGTTTAACCTCCATATAGCGCATCTCTTATCATCTGCAATGTCACTGCATCCAGCCTTTTGCCGCTCTGCTCAGCGCTGCGTTCCACCTCGTCCAGTCTGCGGCGCACCTCATCGGCCCACTTCTTCTGCCCGATGCTGGCTCGGCTGGCATCCGCCACGGCGCGTGCAGCCTGGGAGAGGAGCTTGACCTGCTCTGCTGGATCAACCTCTCCCGCCTCCCGCACCCTTAACATGGCCTCGAATAGCTGGCTCTGCACCAGCCTGATCACCGCTGCCGAGTGCTCATCTGCATCGTCAGGGTTGGCAGCCACGATCATCCTGGCGGCCTCGGCACTGGCGCGTATATCCGCCATGACGCGCTGCAACCGCTGATCGGCACGATGCAGGCTGCTCTTGCTGATCTCATAGCCCTGCTCTCGCAGCCATGCTGCGAGCGCCTCATAGCCATCATGGGTCTTGGCCGATAACAGTTGCTCCAGCTCTGTCTTGAGTCCGGTCGGGAGTTTGTCCACCTTGGATCGCCGTGACATCTACCACCTCATAGGACGGGCCAGACCAGAGGGTGCATCCGCCCTGTACTCATACACATCTTCTCCCAGTGCTGTGAGCTTGGCTGACCATATAGGGCTGCTATTGCGTATGATCTGGATAAGTCCGTGTGTCTCCAGCCACCCCAACTCACGTCTTATGAGATCGGCTGTGGCATAGATGGGTATCTCATGTGCACATGAGAGCAGCACGTCCTCCCGTGTGCCATACGGCCTCGCATGCCACAAGGCGGTGAGCATGAGCCAACGCAATGCCTCACGCTCTGCACGGGCGATATCTATCGCTGTATCAATCTGTCGTGTCGTCATACTTGCGCACCAATATCTCATAGAGTCGATCTAACTTTGCGTTGATCGCTGTATACTCACGGATCGCATCCTCTCTGCGCTGATAGTGCAGGGGCAACTCACTGAGCAGCGTATCCAGCCGGCACTCCACATCATCCACACGTTTGAGCCGAGTCTCGATATCCGAGAGGATGCGTCCCGCAAACCACTTGAGCAGTGCAAACACACCACCAAACACAGCACCACCCGCAGCCAGGATCGCAGGCCATATAGATGACAACAACACATCACCTTCCATCAGCTACCTCCTTATCCCACTGCCTGATGGCATCGAGCCTCAATCTACACTCGCCATAGAGACTGGCTGCATCGATGACCCATACTGCGACGTCTGCATCTGTGGCGCCAGCCCCGTTGCTGGTATCGGAGGCAGCGGAGGCAGCGGCTCCAACAGCATCGGTGGCACTCTGGGACACTGCGTTATCCTCTGCAATGGCTGTGTTGAGCTGCACCCTGAGAGCACCAGACATGCACCCATTGCCATTAGCCAACTTTGGTATTTCATGTTTGCGCATCTCCTTGAGTCTATCGTTATATCTACGCTTGGCTGCCATAGCTGCGGCTGCCTTGCGCTCTGCATCCAATGCACGGGTGAGCATGGCTGCAGTCTCTTCGGCTGCACGCTTGGCATCCATTGTGCGTGCGTGCTCACATTCCATGCGACGTTTTTCGGCCTGAGCAACCCTTGCATCTGCGAGTTCGTCGGCGATTTTATAGCCGATCGTCCCTGATGCGATCGCCACCAGCACGGCAGCCCCGCCCAGTATCCAGCTACTTGGTATTGTTGGTAGTAGCATCCTTGGCTCCTATACACATCTGATATTCAGCCTGGCGTCTCTTGGTGAGGCCAGACAATCTCATGCCTGCCGCACGATCCCATCGCAGTATCTCACGACATGCTCCTGCATAGTCAGGCGGATTAGTCTTTAAGCGCTTGAGCAGAGATGATCGACAGAACCTGTCGCTTCCGATGTTATATGCAAGGCTCACAAAGGCATCAAATTCATGTTGATGTAGCGGCACATCACCGATACAGGCTGATATATCACGGCTTACGCGTTCTGCATCCTTCCGCAAGAGCATCACAGCGCGATCATGAGTGATGCGATCTTCTATATGGACTGGCGTTCCATCCTCATAATGGGTGGTGCCATAGCCTATGGTTGGGATACCGGCTGGACAATTATATGCACGCTCGCTGTAGCCCTCATATATAGCTATAGTGAGCAGAGCGATACTGGATGCCGCTATAATCTTTTTGCGCATATTGCCCGTAAGATAATCTTGCGGGCAATATAAAATAAGCCGAACTATTTCGGTTTATAGTTGGATAGGATGTTATAGATGTGGCGCTCGGATACATGAAATTTGCGGGCCACCACCTTGAGCTGCTCTCCACTACGGAGCGAGTTGACAATGGCATCATTACGACGCTTGCGATCTATATCCCCACGGGGGACATAGATATAGGCGCCACCAGCATATCGGCGTAAGCGATCCTGTCCCTCTTGCGACAAGCATTCGAGTCGCATGGGGCCATACTCAGGGACATATATGGTGGTGCCACCATACTCTTCCATTAAGAGATATGCTTCCTCTCCCAAGATATCAGTTAATTCCATGCCCAAAACTCTCCAATATCTGTTGTATGTATGCACGGTGAGCCGCCAGCTCCTCGTCAGACAACTGTGGTGGGGGGAGAGACGGATATGTAGGCTCTACACGCGGAGGCAACACCCGCAAAAACGCCGCTATCGATGGCCAGCGCTCCGAGTGGAGCGCCAGCTGCCGGAACGCCTCGGCTATACGAGCATCATCCTTATCGGCGTCCCACCGACAGTGTGGCCATAACGCCGCACACCATACCTGTGCCGTGGCATCTACCACATCTGCCGGTGGGTGCCCATCCAACCGCAACGCAATCAGAGCGGCCAACCCACGACGGATACGCCGCACGAACCATTGCTCAGGCGCCGTATTGCTCATGCTATATCCTCCCCCAATAAGATATCCAATGCCTGGGCTGTCTTGCTGCGGGTGTCGATACCCTTGCCCCGTGCCCATCTCTCCAGGCCTGTGATCACTGCAGATGCTCCACGCCTGTCCAGCCACTGCACAGCCCCCACGCCGCCAGTGGTGCGCCTCACGAATATGGTCAAGGCCTGCTCTGACAGTCCAAGGCTCGCAGCCAGCCGCTCGATGGTGGCAATCTGCGCACGAGTCGGCCTGTCTCTGGTGACCTGTGCGGGGACGCTGCACTGGAGTGGAATGCCGATGTCGGCACCCCACTCCTTGAGGCGCCATAGCCACGCCAAGAGCTCGGCATCGGTGTAGTCCTTGAGGCTGGGCTTGCCGTTAAAGGCTAACTGGGCCTCACGCCTCAAGTCCTCATCCCAGCCGAGCTGCTTGGCTGCCTTATGGGCTAATCCCAGTAGTGTTTTGCGGATTGGTTTGTCCATAGCACTCTATTTGCGATAGTATGTTAGCAAGTTCTCTATAGTGCTCTCCTTCGCTCTGTTTCACCGCATATTGGAATCTTAACTCATTGACCACTTTCCAATAATCTACGTAGAGCTGATTAAAGAACTCCAACAACACATCAGCGTCATATTCGGTGGTAGTCCCAGCCCTGATACGGCTTAAGATATCGCGTATTGTCTGCACCATATAATCACTCCATATCAGGTATCACATATGTGATGGCTATGTTATCCTTGACGGCCACATATTCCCTGGCACGCATGCCGATCGGGTCGTCTCCACTGGTGAGCATATCGATGAGACGCTTTTCTGGTTTGACAGACAGCCTCTCACGCACCAGATCGATATATCTCTCCCCCAGCACTACTTTGATGGCGTCTGGGTCTGTTATCTCGTAGCTCCAGCGATGCCCCACACATACCCGCATGTCATCATCGAGATCGATAGCCACCATGCCCTGCACCTGTGCCAACTCTGGCTCGAGCGCGGCCTTGAGCTCGGTGTTGATAGCCTCTAACTGCTCACGCCAGTACTCGTATTCGCGCTTGATGCCGATTGCCTTATGCGCCAACGCCGCCAATTTCTTGGGACATGGCTTCTCTACCCCATCCT
The DNA here is from genome assembly GCA_028695735.1 of Deltaproteobacteria bacterium. Classification (GTDB taxonomy): domain Bacteria; phylum Desulfobacterota; class Dissulfuribacteria; order Dissulfuribacterales; family DYLC01; genus JAQVIJ01. The sequence continues at coordinate 369,551 of JAQVIJ010000001.1, forward strand.
TGCCAACTATCTTTGCCTGCTTGAGTCCCATAACTTTAGCCTTCGATGCCTGTGCCATAATTAGCCTCCTATCTATATTTCTGCCAGGCGACAGCCTGTGCAGTCATTGCGATCGCATTTGTGACATATCGCATCCACATCACCCTTGGCATCCATGCGCTCCTGCTCGATGAGGCTCACCAGCGCATGATACCTCTTGAGCAGGTCGCTTGTGGGCCTGTCGTAGTTACCTGAGCGCAGCTTGCTCGCTGTCCCCTTATCGCAGCCCAATATCACCACAATATCGTTAAGTCTCATCGCTGCCTCCCATCATGTGCCTGTTTGCCATCCATTTGCCTGCCAGCTCTAACACGGCAGGCGTCAGGCTCTGTATCTGGTTGCTGCGCATGATGCGCTGGCACTCGCCTGCCAGCTCCATTGCCTCGCGATAGTTACCGCGACGGCAGAGCTGCCAGAAGCCTGTCACCAGCTCCTTGTCGTCGATGTCCCCAAAGATAGGCCGGATCACGTGGGCGTAGGTCTCTGCACGATCCAGATGCCTCGTGGACACACGCTTTGCGCCGATGCGGCTCCCGAGCTGGATGAGCAGGTGTCGGGTGCGTGCCTCCTGAAACTTGCGGGTGTATAGCTCTGTTCCGATGAGTATGACTGCTATATTGCACTCATCAGCGAGGTATCGGATTGTCTCCAGCACTCGCCATGAGCATTTATTTGCCTCATCAATCACTAATAGCACCCTGTCTGCTGCCCTGCGCATAAGCTTATCCACTGCACCGGAGCCTTCGATGCCAAGTCTTAACGCCACCTCACGCAGCAGTTGGTGGCGTGTCATGCCCTCCCATGCCGACATGCGGATGGCATGATGCTTATCTGCTATAGCACGCCCAGCCATGGTCTTGCCTGTGCCTGCGGGACCTGTGATCTCGCCGATGGGGTTGACTTCGGCCATAACCAGATCGGCGAGTGCGAGAGCTTCTTTGATTACCTTTGTTTCTCTGATCTGCATAATGCCTCCTTTCAGCAATCCAACTTAGTCGCCGCAATGGTGGGATAATCATCCATGGCAGTCACATAGCCTTGTAGCCAACGCCAGCGCAGTTCTGGGTCATCTATATCTGCTATATACGGGCAGACATATACGCCGGCCAAATACGCTTCCCAGCCTTTTACAAAGGCTGTTACCTCCATCGCGCCACTCCACCATCCCAATGCGTAGTCCTCATCCACACCTATAGGATCGCCTACGGGTTCACCCGGTTCATGCTCCAACCAGCCGTCCTCATACCCAAGCTGGTAAATGGATTCCCTACTTTCATTAGTCTGTTGCATCATATTTCCTCCTTTATAGCCCCATAGCCCTCGCGAGCTTGGTATCCTCATCGTCATCCACCCCCAGCCTATTGAGCTGGTCGGCAGTTTTGCTGATCTCGACCCGCCTGTTAAGCTCATCAATCTGTCGCTGCCTCGCGGACTTAATTCCCTCACTGAGCCTGCGCACCTCATCGCTGGGCTCGACCCATTGGGCAGTAGCATCCACCTGCGCCAATGTCGCATCCAATCCGAGCAGATTGGCGCGTGTGCCAGCCAGCTCAGCCTCATCAAGAGGCCCGCCTGCCTGCTGGATGCGCTCAGACATGAGCAGGCGTAATGCCTTGCGCCTGCGGCCTGCCTCTATCGCCCCATTTCTATCCGTAATGCCAAACACTCGCTCTGGCTCAGCCCAGCCGAGTATGCGATTGCCATCCATGATATAGACACCGATATCATCTGATAGGATGTGAGGCACAGCCACAGTGACCTTGCCGGAAATCCCCATCAGGCAGTCCGCCACATAGCGGATGCCATCCACGCTCACGCTGCCTCTAACCACCGTGCGGGTTGCATAGTCCGCAAACGCCAAGGCCAAGACCAGCCGGTCTATGCGCCAGGGCCGCCAGCCAGCCTCCATTGCTTGAGTCAGCTTTTGTTGGGGGGACAACCCCGCCATGTGCTCAGCCCTGGGCTGAGGTGTGACATGGTAGTCAGCTATCGTGCGGCGCAGCCAGTCCACCACAGCATCGTATGGAGCAAGCTGCACACCCTTGCCAAGGGTTGCCACTTTTTTGGTCATGCGATTGCCACCCACGTAACCGAACCACCATCCGAGCCAGTCTGTGAGGTTGCCAAACTGCCCCTCGATGCGCTTGCCACGAGGTCGGAATGGGATGGATCGCACCACCTGACGCTCTGGCGGTGCAGTCGCAGCCTCATCGACCGCGAACTGCTGACCAGTGAGATCAGCTAACCGCTTGCACGCGACCAGCATCTCATCCCACTGGTACTCGGAGCCATTGTCGAGATACAAGCGTCGGGGGGCACCAAATGGTGCCCGCTCACACATGCGAGCATAGCTGGCAGCTACATGCTCCCTGCGGATGCCCTCACCCTTGTCCAGGAGCACCGGGTCTATCCATAGCCAGTTGGTGGCGATATCATGCCACGATATGAGCCGCACATAAGCGGTGCTGCCATCGTCTCTCAGCACAGGGATATCCAGTGGCGTGATGTCGCCGCAGACCAGATCGCCGGGCATGAGCCCCTTGGCTGTGCGTCTGACAGGTGTTAGATGGTTGTCGTAGATGCCCTTGGCATCCCGCATGGACTTGCCAGCCACGCGGAAGTGCTTGCCCTCAGCCTCCACATATCTACGTGGACACGGCACATTGAACAGACCAGCGCAGACCTCACGAGGCGCGCCTGCCTCCATGAGGTCTTTGGCTACCTTGGCGGTAGCCTTGAGCCAGCATTGGCGCTCAGATGGAGCTCCACCTACCCATGCTGACCTAACAGCCTGACGCATGCGATCAGCGAGGCTGGGCAGATCATCGCCTTGCCAAGAGGCAAGGGCTGCCTGCGCCCATGCCAGCCATTGCTCGGATATAAGCGTCCGAGCCTGTCCGCGATCCCTGCGCTGCCCCATGCGGGCAAGACCCACGAGACCATGCTTGGCTGCTATCTCGGCGAGCCGATAGACATGCTGCCAACTGCAGCCAAGAGACTTGGCGATCTCCTCTGCCATAGCCCTGCGACCCCGATGGCGTTCGGGGAGAGATAGGATCGGCTGAAGCTGACGCATGATGTCCCGCGCTCGGCTGAGACGATCATGGTCGTCATCACGGCAAGTGGGACCGAGTAGCTGTGGGATGAGGGTGTCGGGGGGGGTGGTCGGAGTGGCACCCGACAGATTTGGGATATTAGTAGACATGATATTTGATGGGGATTGGGTTGTGGAGTGTTGGACTGTTTTCTGACGGCTCAGATAATCTTGCTGAGCCTCGAGGGGGAGCGAGGAAAGAGCGATCTCTATGCCTTTGCCTCGCAACCTGTTGCGGATTTTAGCTTTTTTTTGAGCATAATCCCTTATGCGCCGTTCTGATTTTGGCATACCAGCCAACCTCATTGATGCGATATCTTGTGGTGTTAACCAGATATCAGTCATGCGACTCTATCTCTTTTCGTAGTGCCGATATTATCTGGCGACTTATTCCGCCCAATGGTGCACGATCCTTATGCCACCATAGGTTGACAACACGACGCACTGTCACTGGCACGAAACTTTTAGCTCGTGCCCATGCCTCTACGGAGGGCCAACCCGACCGCAAAAGTGCAATTTTGACTTGTATCATATTATCCGTCATGTTAACCTCCCATACTGTATGATTACAGTATAACGCAACCTGTTGCGTTGTCAACAACATTTTGCTGGGATGTTTGCGTCCGATTTGCGTCCGATTTGCGTCCGATTTGCGTCCGATTTGCGTCCGATTCTGACGCACGTTGCACGATTTAAGGTGTGATCTGAATATGCCAGATTTCAAAGATAGACTGAAACAATGTATCAGAGAAGAACCAGTAGCAGCATTTGCGCGACGATGTGGTCTGCCTGAGGCCACCATCCGCAGTTATCTCAATGGCAAGAAGCCCGTCTATGATAAGCTCGTGCGCATCGCTGACGCTGCTGGAGTGTCAATCGACTGGCTGGCAACTGGGCGAGGAAGCATGCGACCGCACACACATCCACGCACGCAACCTATTGATGATATTGAAGAAAAAATACTGATAATGCTAAATGATATGGATGAAGATAAAAAACGAGACGTGCTAAAATATATTCAAGAAAAGAAACTGCTGATGGAACTGCTGGAAGAGAGGAAGCAAAGAAAGGTTGGGTGATCGCATCAAAAAAAACGGCATCAAGGCTGTTTTTTGTCGCATATAATGCGAACATGATACTTTTGGCGCATCAATTGGCGCATTAACGTGTTTTATCTTGTCATTTCAAATGGTTATCCCATTATTTCCCAACATTTCCCGCCTCTTCCCGCTTTTTTGTCGCATCTACTTATTCTCATATAATTCTAACACCTCCATCGGCGCCCAGAAGCGCATTCACAAAGGTCTCGTATTGCTCCCTGTCCATGGGACAGTTGAGGTAATCACCTGCGGAATTCAGTGTGCTGTCGTAACGGGACTGACGAAAAACTATGGTATAATCCAGGGAATCAGCGGATATGATGGGCGCAATGGCATCGTAAAAATAGAGATATTCCTCCCCCAGCAATCTTTTCAGGTCCTGCGCCAAGGGCTCGGAGGTCAGAGGACCTGTGGCAAGTATGGTCCATTCAAGGGTGGGGACCGTCGTTATCTCTTCCCGCCTGATACTGATCAGAGGGTGACTCTCGATTCTGTCTGTAATATACTGGGCGAAAAGTTTTCTATCCACAGCGAGTGCCTTGCCCGCAGGCACTCGCGTGGCCTCTGCCGCCTGCAGAATGAGTGAGCCAGCCAGACGCATCTCCTCCTTCAACAACCCCACAGCCGAATGAATATCATCGGAACGAAGGGAGTTGCTGCACACCAGTTCCCCTAACAACGGACTTTTGTGCGCAGGCGAAAAGGAAACAGGCTTCATCTCAAAGAGTTGAACCGGAATACCGCGAACAGCGAGCTGCCAGGCCGCCTCTGAACCAGCCAGGCCGCCTCCCACAATCGATATGCAATCCATTTAATTCAGTCTCAGGGTCTGACCTGCCACTATACGGGCATCCTTAGACAGTTTATTGAGCTCCAGCAGGCGTTCCAATGGGATATTGTTTTTACGCGCTATGCTGAAAAGGGTGTCACCTGCCTGAACAATATGGGTAGCCGGCGCAGCCGGGGCCTTTTTCTCCTGCCTGATCTCCTGTTTTTGGGATTCTATCGTCTTCTTGGAGGCGGCTTCAGCGGTCTTTTTGCTGTCATGTGCCATTGCCGTATTGCGTGGCTCATGGCGTTCCTCTGTGATCTTTCCGGCATTGACATCAGGTTTTGACGCCTTTGATGATGAGGCATGCATCGGGGGATTTTTCTCGTGAGCAGGGGGCTGTGCATCCAGTGGGATCTTCAAGATGCTGCCGGTTTTTATGCTCGAATTGACCTTCATGTTGTTGGCGGTCAGCAGGTCCAGTACCGAAAGCTTGTATTTCTGTGCTATACTGAAAAAGGTCTCCCCTTTTTGGACCTTATGCCGCAACTGCTTTGTCCCCTTGCTCCAGTGCAAACGCTGAAAGTCATCCTGAATGATCTGTGTCTCTGAGCGTCTTCTCAGGCTGGCTGGGGTCCATTCAGGGATATCATCCAACTTGGCCATAAGTTCCGCACCTTTACCGGCTGGGACCTTTAATTCATACTGGGCATTGGGAGTTACCTCCTGACGCAATGCCGGATTCAGGGACAGCAGTTCATTATAATAAACACCTAACTCATCGGCTATGGATTTTAAATGGATCTGTTTGGTAAGGGTGACCGTTTCATAATTCAGGGGTTCGTGCTGCTCGCTGAGGTCGATGTTGTAACGCTCAGGGTTCTTGATCACATGCAGCACGGCCAGAAATTTCGGCACAAAACGGGCGCTTTCCTCAGGCAATTGGCGGTACAGGTCCCAGAAGTTATCCATGTAGTTGATCTTCTGTTTCTGAATGGTGCGGGCCACCAGACCTTCTCCACAGTTGTAGGCCGCGAGCACCGTGGTCCAGTCTCCAAACATTTCGTGCAGGCCCTTGAGGTATGAGATAGCCGCCTGCGTGGACTTTTCAGGGTCCATCCGTTCATCCACCCAGGCATTTCTTTCCAGACCGAAACGCCTTCCAGTGGAGTCTATGAACTGCCAAAGCCCCAAGGCATGGGCAGGGGACAAGGCCTTGGTATTGTAGCCGCTTTCGATCAGGGGGAGCCAGGCAAGCTCCTCAGGCAACCCCGCATCACGAAAGGCGTTGGCAATATAATCATGATATCTTCCAGCCCGTTTATAACTCTCCAGGAACCATTTTCTGTTGGGGCCCAGAATCAGGTCTATCTCCCGCTGCACATCTGCATTGAGGGTGAGGGGAATGGCGCAGCCTGGGCCTTTGACCGTCCGGCACATGGCGGCGTTTATCTCCTGAATTCGCTTTGAAAGCGCTAAACGCAGGGTGTTTTTCTTCTCCAGCACATCCGGAGCACTGGTCTCGTCCACCTGCACAATGAGGACGTAGGCCTGATCGAAATGGGCCAGGGCATCCTCGCGCCTGTTCTGCTCCCAGAGCGTTTTGCCCTTTTCATAGAAGTCCGCCGCACGGTTTAATATCTCCTGCGGAGACATATTGGATGTATCTATGGCAGGCAGTTTGGGAATTTTGGGGGCTGTTTCCTTGTCCGAAGGCGGCGCCTCCTGAACCTGCCGCTCGACAGCGGGCTCCTTTTGACTGATCTGCCGGTGCTCCGATACCCCCTGTTCACTCTTTTCCGCACAACTTGCGATACAGAACAAAATAAAGACAATAAACAATCCGATCCAGCTTTTTTTCACCTGAAAAATACCCTCATAATTATTTGATTTCTATACGTATTACTATATGTCATGAAATGTTCCCTCTTCACAAACACTCCCCACTGCCGCCCTCTTCGTACCCACGGGCCCCATATTCATAACGGGTTCCCCATCTCTTTTTTTGTAATCCCCCTCATAGAGGATTACCTGCTGTGATAGATGAGACGGTGCTTCTGCCAATAAAAATCATAAAATTCGCTTTCAGCCCTCTGTTAACCACAGTTCAAAAGGCATGCAATTTTTAAAGCGTCTTCTCATTCAATCGTCCTGGATTCATTGGTGCCCAAAAGGAATTATTACTCCGGAGTACCGTCATGAATATCTCCTTCGAGAACTATGCGAGCGTTTTCGCCGGTGAGCAACGCAGTCGTGAGCGAAAAGACATTTTTGAGGTTCCCTTATGAGATTACAGACATGTCCGCAATATGCAAAAACAATTCGGCTATGCCCTGCAACAGGCATAAGCGGTTATTTTTAATGTCCGCATTCTCAACCATAACCATTACGTGGTCAAAAAAAACATCTATCTGAGGTTTGATCGTCAAAAGTCTTCTCAATGCCTGCTCATACTCCCTCTTCTCCATCAATGGAGTGACATCGTTTTTAAGGGCGGAGTATGTTCCATATAGGGCGATCTCAGCAGATTCCGTAAGCAATTTCTCATTCAGGACACCGGACGGCCCGGCGCCTTTCAAGATATTCATCACACGCTTGAACAAAAGACCAAGCGGGGCGAAATCAGGACTTACACGCATGGCGGAAAGCGCCTTTATGCGCAGCATGGCATCCACCGGATCGTCAAACCCTGCACGCACCGCAGCTTCGATGATCTCCGGCGCATACCCCTTTGCCTGAAAATCGGCAACGAATCTCCGCTGAAAGAACATGATGGCATCGTCATGCAGGGCCGCAGGCATCTGCAATGTCATGTTTCGGCTCAAGAGAGCGACAGCGGCTGAAATGACTTCCTTCAGGGAGAGAAAGATGTGCCTGTCGATCAGTATATTTAATACGCCCAATGCCAGCCTGCGCAGGGCATATGGGTCCGCGGCGCCAGTGGGCTGAAGCCCCACTGCAAACATGGAGACGATGGTATCTATCTTGTCCGCAATACTGACTATGGCCCCTGTAAGTGTAGCCGGCAAGCCGCCGCCTGACTTGACCGGCATGTAATGTTCGGCTATGGCTGAGGCCACTTCCTGCGGCTCTCCGGAACGCAGGGCATATTCCCGGCCCATTACGCCCTGAAGACTGGGAAACTCACCCACCATCTGAGTCACCAGATCAGCCTTGCACAACAACGCCGCCCTCTTACAGGACTGCACTGAATCAGGCGACAATTTCTGCGCCAGATATGCTGCGACCGCCTCGACACGCCTGGTTTTATCAAAAAGCGTCCCCAACTTCTGGTGAAAGACCACGCCCTTCAACCCCTCTACATAGTCCTGAAGCGGCCGTTTGGTGTCTTCATCAAAGAAAAAGGCCGCATCCGTAAGCCTGGCCCTCAAGACCCTTTCATGGCCGTTTTGCACCAATTCAGGCCTGGGCGATTGAGTATTGTTGACGGCTATGAAATGGGGCAAAAGACCACCCGTTGCATCGGCCACTGCAAAATATTTCTGATGTTCACGCATGGAGGTGATGAGCACCTCCTTGGGAAGCCGCAAAAAATCCCTGCTGAAACCACCGCATACCACACTAGGATACTCCACAAGATAGGTGTTGAGCTCCAGCAGTTCCTCATCGTCAATGGGGCGGCCTTTGACTGTCTGGGCGATCTTCAGTGCCTCTTCCCATATCAGCCTCTTGCGGACATCCTGATCCACAATAACATATCTCGCTTGAAGCCTGGCCCGATACTCATCAAGGCTGGAGGCTATCTCGAATGTCTCGTTGGCCATGAATCTATGGCCCCTGCTGGTGTTGCCGGATCTTAGGCCGGACAGGGAAAACTCTATAATCTCATTTCCGAAAACAGCCGCCAGCCACCTTATAGGACGGGCAAAACGCAGGTCAGGACTGTTCCACCGCATGGTTTTGGGTAAAGAGATGGATGTGACCACCCTGGGCAACAGTTCTTTCAGTATCTCCACCGAAGGCCTGCCCTGAATGTGTTTTCTGACAAACACATAGGCCCCCTTGTCGGTATCTGCTGTATATAATGACTCTATGGGTACATTTTGGGCCTTTACAAAACCCAAGGCGGCCTTGGTGGGCTTGCCGTCGGCATCGTAAGATATCCTTGCAGGCGGGCCCGCCACAACCTCTTCACGGTCGGCCTGCATGGCCTGAAGCCCGGCCACATGGGCCGCCAGCCTGCGGGGCGTACCATTGCAGACCATGGCATCAAAGGCCAACCCTGCCTCTTGCAGACCGGTGGCCAGATTTGTTTCAAGCCCCTTCAGCGCCATGGGCACCATTCTGGCAGGTAATTCCTCTGTACCTATCTCAAAAATCAGATCCCTTGTTTCCATTCCGGTTCCTTGCATATTCAAACCCACATTCATGCAGCCTGCAGACTGGCCAGATAGCCTTCGGCAGACATACGCGCCAATCTTCTAACCCGACCTATATAGGCAGTGCGTTCAGCTACACTGATGGCCCCCCTTGCATCCAACAGGTTGAAATAATGCGAACATTTCATGCATTGATCATAGGCGGGCAACACCAAGCCTGCCTCCATAAGGGATACGGCCTCCTGTTCATGCAGGGAAAAAAGCGTCTTCAAGACCTCTACATTTGCACACTCAAAGTTATATCTGGAAAACTCCACCTCGTCCCTGTGATGCACATCGCCATAAGTGGTATCATTGTTCCATTTAAGCTGATATACGTCATCTATGCCCTGAATATACATAGCGATACGCTCCAGACCGTAGGTGATTTCAGCACACACCAAATCCACATCCAGACCGCCCACCTGCTGAAAATATGTAAACTGGGTGATCTCCATGCCATCCAGCCAGACCTCCCAACCAAGACCCCATGCGCCCAAGGTAGGGGATTCCCAGTCGTCCTCCACAAACCTGACATCATGCTCCTTGAGGTCAAGACCAAAACTTGCCAGACTGTTCAAATAGAGTTCCTGTACATTTTCTGGGGCAGGCTTGAGTATCACCTGATACTGGTAATAATGCTGTAATCTATTGGGATTTTCTCCGTATCGGCCATCCTTGGGCCTGCGTGAGGGCTGGACATAGGCTGCCCGCCACTTTTGCGGCCCAAGGGAACGCAGGAATGTGGCCGGATGGAAGGTGCCGGCCCCTACCTCCACGTCATAGGGCTGCAACAAAAGGCAGCCCTGATTCAGCCAATAATTATTCAGTCGTAGAATGAGTTCCTGAAAGGTCATAGTTGATTCTCACATTTTCCATTCATTAAGAATATAACTTCTTAAAATAACAGGAATCAGCAGCCGAGGCAACCCATAGGGTTGGGCTTAACTCCATAGCGGGGGGCAGCGGAACCATCCCTTACGCCCGCCCCTCCATCCAAAGGAGTGCCGCACTGGAAAGGCATGAGACGAAGAAATCACAGAGAGATCAAGAAACATCCGGCAAGACATAACATTAAAGGGTCTCTCCGTCTGCTATATTTTTGGAGGAAGGCCAGTCTTGGGCCCTGACGTTGGGCAAGATGATACAGTTCCCGCCTACTTTAGCCCCATCAGGGATCACTGCATTCTTACCCACCAGTGTCAGGCCGCTGTAAAGGTGTTTTGAGTAAAGGGAATTGGCAGGACAACCTGAGGCCGAATCAGCCGGAATCCCCGCTGAACAGCCCTGGCCAAATCGGACATTTTTGTCTGCAATAACCCTCTGAATCAGCGCATCCTTTGAGACAACGGTGTCGTGCATCAAAACAGAGGCATTCACAAACGCCCCCTCTTCCACCACCACACCTGGAGACAGGATGGAATTCAGCACCCGGCCCTTCACCACACAGCCGCATGAAATGACGCTGTTCAGCACCTCGGCTGTATCGGTGATGTTCATGGGGGGGCGGTCATAGACAATATCTTCCTCATCCGTATTGGTGCAGACCCCCCATTTGCCAAGATTCAAACCGCTGGATGAATTAAGGATGTCCATGTTGGCCTCCCAAAAGGCCTGAACCGTACCCACATCCCGCCAATAGCCATCAAAGTGATAGGAAAACAGCTCTCCGTCCCGCAATGCCTTGGGAATGATATGATGCCCGAAATCCTCCTCTGTGGTCTGTCTCAAGGCGCGCAGCAGGTATTCTGTGTCGAAGACATAGATGCCCATGGAGGCCAGATTGGACTTGGCCTTGGCAGGCTTTTCCTCCCAATCCACTATGCGGCCCGCATCGTTCACAATACCTATACCGAACTGGCTGGTCAGCTCCCATGGAACGGTCATCATGGCTACCGTGACCTTGGCGCCGGCCTCTCGATGGTGACGCACCATGTCCTGATAGTCCATGCGATAGATGTGATCGCCGGACAGGATCAAGACCTCCTTGGAAAAATGCGCCTCTATGAAATCGATGTTTTGGCGAATGGCGTCAGCAGTGCCCTTATACCAATCAGAGGCTGCGTCACCTGTACGAGGAGGCAGTATCTTGACCTCTCGGGTGCGGCCCAGAAAGTCCCATGCAGCGCCCGTACCTATATGCCGCATGAGGGAAAGGGGTTTGTATTGAGTCAGCACCGCCGCATGATGAATGCCGGAGTGCATACAGTTGGAAAGGGCGAAGTCTATGATGCGGTAGATGCCGCCGAAAGGTACCGCAGGCTTGGCCCTGTGGCTCACAAGCACATTGAGACGGCTTCCCACACCGCCTGCCAGAATCATGGCAAGGGAATCACGCATGACAAACGCCCCATAAAAGGTAGGAGGGCGCCGAAACGGGCGCCCTCCTGCTATACTTCATCATCTGCCCAGCTCTTTTTCCTTCTGGGCCACCATCAATCGCGTCTTTATGGCGGTATCGGGTGTAAGACTCATGGAATCTATGCCGCACTCCACCAGAAACGCCGCAAAATCAGGGAAATCACTGGGGGCCTGGCCGCAGATGCCGATCTTTCTCTTGTATTTCTTGGCGGTGTCGATGACCTGCCTGACCAGGCGCTTTACTGCCTCGTTGCGCTCGTTGTAGATGTGAGAGACCAGTTCCGAATCCCTGTCCAGACCGAGGGTCAACTGGGTAAGGTCGTTGGAGCCGATGGAGAAACCATCGAACACCTCACAGAATTGATCCGCCAGCACAACGTTACTTGGGATCTCGCACATCACATAGACCTCAAGACCGTTTTCTCCCTGAGTCAGACCGTATTTCTTCATGACCTCTATGACCTTCTTGCCCTCTTCAACAGTGCGGCAGAATGGAATCATGACCTTGATATTGGTAAGCCCCATCTCGTTTCTGACTCGGCGCAGGGCCTCGCACTCCAGTGCAAATGCCGGTTCGAAATTAGGTGCATAGTAGCGGGACGCCCCACGCCATCCGATCATCGGGTTGTGTTCCACTGGCTCATATAGATAACCGCCCACCAGGTTTGCATATTCATTGCTCTTGAAATCCGAGAGGCGCACTATGACATCATTGGGCCAAAAACCAGCCCCTATTCGGGCCACGCCCTGGGCCAGGGTCTCCACAAAGAACTGGGATTTGTCCGCATAGGCCAATGTGCGCTCCTCTATGGCCTTTAGCGTCTCCTTTAATTTGTCGTCTTTTTTGGTCTTTCTCTTGAGCTGTTCATAATTGAGAAGGGCCAGCGGATGGATTCCAATATGGGAATTTATAATAAATTCAAGCCTGGCTAACCCCACGCCATCGTTGGGGATCTGGCCCTGCGTAAAGGCCTGTTCAGGAATACCCACATTCATCATGATCTTGGTCTTGGTCTTGGGCATCTCAGACAGGTCAATCTTTTGCACATCAAAATCCAAAAGGCCTTCATAGACCTTCCCAACCTCGCCTTCAGCACAGGAGACAGTAGCCGCCTTGACACCTTTCAAAAGCTCGGTGCCATTTTCCGTGCCTACTATACAAGGGATACCCAGCTCACGGGATATAATGGCGGCATGACATGTGCGGCCGCCACGATTGGTCACAATAGCCGAGGCCACCTTCATTATGGGCTCCCAGTCGGGGTCTGTCATGTCTGTGACCAGGACCTGGCCTGGCTTGAACTTGGTGATCTCCGAGGCATTCTCTATGATATTCAACTCACCTCTGCCGATCTTGGCGCCCACTGCAGTGCCTGTCACCAACACCTTGCTTGTGCCCTTGAGCACATATGTCTCATAGGAGTTGGCCTTGCGCTGGGAATGGACCGTTTCGGGTCTGGCCTGGACGATGAAGAGGTTGCCGCTGCCTACGGTCTTTCCGTCTCCGTCTTTGGCCCATTCGATATCCATATTTTTATTGTAGTGCTTTTCTATGGCGCAGGCCCACTTGGCCAATGTGATGAGCTCGTCGTCCGAAAGCACGAAGCTGTTTCTCTCAACCTTGGTGGTGATCACGTTGCGCACGGGCTCCTTTGCATTGGGGCCTGTGTTATAGATCATCTTCTTTTGTTTAAGCCCTAATTTTTTATGTATGACAGGCTTGTGGCCTGTGGCAAGAGTGGGCTTGAAGATATAAAATTCATCCGGATTGACCGCACCCTGAACGACGTTTTCACCAAGACCCCATGCGCCGGTTACAAGGACTACCTTGTCAAAACCGCTTTCAGTATCCATGGTGAACATGACACCGGAACTGGCGCTGTCACTTCTGACCATCTTCTGCACAACTATGGAGAGATATACATCGAAATGATTAAAACCCTTGTCCTGTCTATATGAGATGGCCCTGTCCGTAAAGAGGCTGGCGAAGCAACGATGACAGGCCTCTATCAATGCCTCAGGGCCGCTGATGTTCAGGTATGTCTCCTGCTGGCCCGCAAAGGATGCGTCAGGCAGGTCTTCGGCTGTTGCGGAGGAGCGGACAGCCACGTCCACATTGGTTTGCTTGTAGGATTTACACAAGTCATTGTATGAAGAAATTATTACCTTCTCAAGGTCCGCCGGAAACGGGGCCTTGAGAATGATCTCCCTGACCTTTTTGCCCCTTGCCCTGAGATCGACGATATTATGCGTATCCAGGCCCTTGAGTATATCCTGAATGGCCTTTTCTATGCCCGCCTCCTTCAAAAGGTGTTTATAGGCCGTAGCCGTTATGGCGAACCCATTGGGCACATTTATGCCCTGTGAACTCAATTTGCTGTACATCTCACCCAGAGACGCATTTTTCCCCCCCACAAGGGGGACATCCTTGATGCCTATCTGATCAAACCACAATATAAACGGGCTGCTCATGACAAATACCTCCTCCATTTATCTATTTAATATAAAAAGATACTGACACAACATTCAGTTTATTTTTAGAATAACCAACACAATCCCATAAGACAATACCTTTTGAAAATGTCAATACGAATTTTTCAAATGCATCAGGCTGGCGGCCAATGCCTCCGGAATAGGGCGCAGCCGTCCGTCAATGTCTATGGCCGCATGTTTGGTCGTGCCTTTCACCAGCAGCCGAGCCTCTTCCACCCTGTGTACCTCATAATTGAAGCTTATGGAAAAACGTTGAATCTCGCTGATGGATGTGACGATGGCAAGCAGGTCATCATATCGCGCCGGCGCCTTATAGCGAATAAAGAGCTCGGTGACGGGCATCACAATGCCTTCTCTTTCCAATTCCGCATAAGAACGGCCTGAAAGGCAACGCATATACTCGGTGCGACCCATCTCGAAAAGTCGCAGATAATTGGCGTGATACACCACGCCCGCCTTGTCCGTATCGCCATAGATCACGCGGTACTGGCAGGTATGACGCAGGGATTGCCGATCTTTTGAACTGTTGTCATCGAGCACAGAGACTGCACCTTTATTATGCCCCTATCAATCTGGCCATAAGCTTATATCCTTCTTCAACCACTATTCCGGTAGTTTTTGCATAACTTTCCGTGTAGATCTGACCCGGCATCTCCAGAAGCCGCTGGCTGTCGTAAAGCAGAAACGGCACAGCCCCTCGTTCATGTGTCTTGGCTTGAATCGGAGTATAGTGATCCGTCACCACCAGAATGCGAAATGGCACACCCATGGCCTTCATGCCTTCCCATACAGGGCCCACTATCTCTTTATCGAATCTTTCGATGGCGCGAACCTTTTCCGGCACACTTCCCATGTGTCCTGCCTCGTCAGGGGCCTCCAAGTGCATGAACACCAGGTCCTTTTCACGTATGGTCTCCAGCACTGCGGCTGCCTTGCCTGCATAATTGGTATCGAGAAAACCCGTGGCGCCTTCCACATCCACAAGATCCATACCCACCAGCCTTCCAAGCCCGCGAATCAGGTCCACAGCAGCCACGACAGCGCCATCCAACCCATACTGCTCCTTAAACGGCGGCATCTCCGGCTTTCTACCCTGTCCCCACGGCCACAGGGAATTGGCCGTCTCCTTGCCCTGCTCCCGTCTGCGCTGATTGACGGGGTGCTTGTAAAGAAAATGGGTGGCCCTGGTGAGAAGATCATAAAGCAGCGGCTCTTCCTCGTAACGGTGCCAGGCCTCTGTGATATCCTGGCCAGTGGCATCATGGGGCGGAAGGGTGATCATGCCCTCGGGACCGCCGTGCCATATGAGCAGATGCCTGTAACTGATACCCGCATGAAGGGCGAAAGACCTGTTGTTTATGACCTGAGACAGCTCCCGAATCAGTATTCCGGCCTCTTCGGTGCTGATATGGCCGGCGCTGTAATCCTTCATGAAGATATGGCCGTTCTTGAAGACCAATGTGACCAGATTACACCTAAAGGCTACATCCTCCGGATTCATTGCTATGCCCATTGATGCGGCCTCTATGGGGCCGCGGCCTGAGTAATATTCCCCCGGGTCATAGCCGATAAGAGACATATTGGCCACATCACTTGCAGGAGGCAGATAATGCGGCACGGTCTCCGCCAGACCCACCTCACCCATCTTGGCCATGCGATCCAAAACAGGTGTACGGGCAGCCTCCAGCACCGTCCTATTGCCAAGTGATGCGATGGGCCTGTCGGCCATACCATCGCCCACCAAAATAACATATTTCATTCCTTGCATAGTCTTTACCTTCTAAGTAGCGAGATGTCCTCGCCTTATAAAAAAATAACAACATCAATACGAAGACAGATCCTCCATGCGAATGACAACAGCATTGCCGGCCATCATATCCATTGCATCAATAGCCCCAAGCGCCCGCTGCACACTCGCTTCCTCAGCCTCGTGCGTCAGCATGACTATGGGCACAGACTCCGTATCGCCTCTACCCTTCTGCACCACGGATGCGATACTGATGTGATTTTCCGCCAGAATCCCCGCGATCCTGGCCAGCACACCCGGCCTGTCCATTGCAGAAAAACGGCAATAATACCGGCCCGACACGGTCTCGACAGGTCTTTTCTGCAAAGGTGCAAGGGAATGCGCTGGCAACCTCGGCAAAGAAGAGACTGCACCGGCGGAAACAGCCCTCGCTATATCCAGAATATCAGCAACGACTGCACTTCCTGTGGGCATTCTGCCCGCCCCAAGCCCGTACATCAACACCTTACCCACGGCGTCTCCTATGAGATAAAAGGCATTATATGCCTCCTTTACTTGAGCCAGCAGGTGTTCAGATGGAATCATGGTGGGATGCACGCGCAGGTCCAGCCCAGCATCCGTGCTTCTCGCAATGGCCAGCAGTTTGATAGTATAACCCAATTCCGCTGCAAACTGTATGTCGATGGGCGAAAGCCTCGATATCCCCTCTGTGTAGATGTCATCGGGTGTAACGCGCACTCCAAAGGCCAACTTTGTAAGAATGGCCAACTTGTGGGCCGTGTCTATGCCTTCCACATCGTAGGTTGGGTCCGCCTCCGCATAACCCAACCTCTGGGCATCCTTGAGAACGCTCTCAAAATCCGCTCCTTCATCCGTCATGCGTGAAAGGATATAATTGGCGGTGCCGTTCATGATACCCATGACCGCGTGAAAATTGTTGGCTGCGAGACCTTCTCTCAACGCCTTTATCACAGGGACGCCGCCGCCCACACTGGCCTCAAACCCCACGGTCACGCCGTACTTCTCCGCCTCTGCAAAGATTTCATCCCCATGCGTGGAGATCAGGGCCTTGTTTGCAGTGACCACGTGCTTGCCGTGCTGAATGGCCTTGAGAATGAATGTCCGGGCCGGCTCTATGCCGCCTATCAACTCCACGAATATATCCAGATCAGGGTCTGTCAAAAGTTGATTCAAATCCGTGGTCAAAATCTCATTCGGTACAGAAAACCCTCTGGAATCCGAGATATTTCTATCGCAGATATAGCTAAGTTTAATGTCTACTCCAGTCCTTTGGCGTAGCAACTCCCTCTGCTCTAAAAGCAGCTTTGCAGTACCTCCGCCCACAGTACCGAACCCGAGTATTCCCACTTGTACCGTCTTTGCCATTAGCAGTCTCCAATAAAATCCCTTGGGATAATTTTAGTACATATTAAACAGTTGGTTTTTTAGTTACAAGCCCTGGAGTCAACCACAAAAAATCATAAAAAAAGTTTGCAAAAATTTTCAGATTATATATGATGCATCAGCTTGAAGTTAAAAAAGGATACTCAGGAGAAAAACATGAACGAATGGCATGTAGTGGAAAACGGCAACACCATCGGCCCTATTTCTCAACAGGAACTGCTGGACGGCCTTGCATCAGGCAGATTTCATCAGGACACGCTGGTCTGGAGGCAGGGGCTCACCACTCACAGGACCAGGCCATGTCTGGCTGCAATCCCTGCCCTTCTCAAGGCTTGCAGGACGCATTCACGAGGCCGCTCCCCAGAACAAGTCAGGGGGCTTCGAAGGCAGGGATGAGGGTTCCATTCTGGGAGGGCTCGGCAACCTGTTCGAACGGTAACGCAGACGCCATGGGGGCTAAAAGGCATTTCCTTGAAGAAAAAACTGTTGGGAGCCTACACCAATGCCCCGTTTTTAATGACCTCCATCTCCCCATGCTCGGCAAAACTGTAATAAGACCCCCTGGAACCCACAATGATGTGGTCCAGCACATCTATCTCCAGAAGCCTCGCTGCAAGCAGGAGCTTCTTTGTAATGGTGCGATCGGCATTGGACGGGGTGGTCACGCCGGAAGGATGATTGTGCGCAAAGACCAGGGCGGCCGCCCCATATTGTAGGGCCTTCTTGATGACCTCTCGGGCATAGACGGCAGAGGAATTGAGCGTTCCATGAAAAAGCTCTTCTATCCCCAGCACACCGTGCTGATTGTCCAGAAAGATACACACAAAGACCTCCCTGTCCAGGCCTGAAAGGCTGTGCCAGAGATATTCCACCACCTCCTGCGCTGAGTGCACATAATTTTTCCCCAAGGGTCTCTGTTTCAGGAATTTTCTGGCTACATCATGGACAAATCGCACCGCAAAGGCGTTTTTTGGCCCTATACCATCTATCTCCTCCAATGCCTTTGAATCGGCCTCCAGCACCCCTGCCAAGGAGCCAAAACGCCTCAATGCCTCACGCGCCTGGAGTTTGCAGTCCTGCCGAGGTGTGCCGAAGGACAGCAACAACTCCACTATTTCCTCATCGGTAAGGGCTGAAATGGAGTATTGCAGATACTTCTCGCGCAGTCGCTGCCTGTGTCCCCGTCCCCGGGCCTGCCAATCCTCTTTTTCGATCTTTTTGTTGCTTCCCATGGTTGCTGTCTTTGTGTCTCTTTTCAATTACTGCATAAAATAGATATCAACGACCATCTTTCTCAAGGCCATATAGATTTCATTCCAATTTATATCTGCTTTCTGGCCTGTCAGCCCCAATTTCTGTTGCATGTCAAGACATTCCTGTTGGTCAAAACAGGCTACCTCATCCAGGGCATCCAAATTTTCGTCTGCGTTGGTATCGCTGATATGCAAAATAGACCGGCCAGTATGGTCCAACACCGAAAGCCCGATCCCTCTGACCATCTGACGGTCCTCCCACAGCCGCAACTCCACATATCCCAGATGGGTTTTCAGTAGCAACAACCCTGACCAGCGTTCAAGGGGCATTTGGTTAGGAAACCCCATCTCAGGCTGCATAAACGGCTGCAACATGGCAAAAAAGCCCCTGGAGCTGTCAAAGATGCGCACCGTGGTACCCATTCTTGCAAGTCTGTAGAGCTTGGCCATATCCTCATCATTCAATGCCACGCAGCCTCGGGTCCAGTCCCTTGCAGCGCCGTTTTCATCCTTTCTAAAGACCCCTCCTCCATGTATGCCCAGTGCCCCACCCAAGGGCGTATCTTGAGGGGGAAACCGCCTGTTTTTAGCTGCTGTAACTATGCGCTGCAATGTCTTTGCGTCGATACGGCCATAAAAAAAGGCAAGCCAGGCATCGGTTGTTTCGGGATATGATATGCCCAGAAACCAACTATATAATTTGCTGTTTTTCTTATATAAAATGCGGTAATCCCCCTCTGGGGTGGCATAATCCAGGATACTTGTCTTGCCGGTAACCGTGTTGATGCCTATGGAGACAGGGCAGTGCATCAGCCTTTTGTCATCGCGAAAAAGGGTCAAGAGGCGCCGGTGTTTGTCGATAACGATTCGGTCTTCGGCCAGCGCCAAAGAACCAGCCAGGTGCAGAAGACAAAAAAGGCATAACAGCGCCAAAAGCCGTATATTCATTTTGAGGTTCCCTTATGCTCGACCTTTTACATATCTATATTGAACAATAATCTCAAATACTGTATTAAAAGACATTTATCGCAAAAAGAAAGGAGAGGAAACATGAAAAAAGGGTTTTTGCGGGGTTTAGCGGGCTGTATGGCTGCAATGCTGACCTGCGTTGGCATTGCCTGCGACGCTGATGCGGGCGGCGGCGAGACATATCCAAACGGCGCCGAGTCCTTTTTTGCCGGTGCCGCGCCTCCGCCAGGCATTCATCTGGTGGATTATCTCTATTATTACAATGCAGACGAGCTCAAGGACGCCAGAGGTCATGACTCAGGGCTTTTGAATGAGGCATCCGTCTATGCAGAGGTCCTGCGCCTCATCTGGATCTCCAATTATCAGCTTTTGGGCGCCAACTATGGCCAGCATCTCTTTTTATTGGCAACTGACCGTATTATGGATTTCAATGTGCCGGTAGGGCCGCAGGGTAAAAGGCATTATTCCTCGGTGGATACGCCCTATCTCATCTATGACCCCTTTATTCTTACCTGGCACCTGCTGGAAGGCCGGCTGCACATGGTATTCGGCACAGATATCTATGTGCCTTTCTCCAATGAAAGCGAACGCAACTTAGCTGCCATGGGCAGAAACTTTTGGACCTTTGAGCCGGTGCTGGCAGCCACCTGGCTTCCCACAAAGGAATTGGAGCTCTCCGCCAAGTTCATGTACGATTTCAACACACGGCAGGACAACTACATATCCGGCGCACCTGTAAGCTTTGACCGCACGCCCGGAGATGAATTTCATGTGGACTTCAATGCCTCCTACGCCATTTTGCCCGAGCTGCGGCTGGGCATGAGCGGCTACTACTACAGACAGGTCAAAAACGATGACTATCACGGCCTAAACCGCTTTCCTGCACCGCTTAAGGCTGCCCTTCAGGCCATGGAAAGGCGACCAGTCTCAGGTCTGGGCCCTTGGTCCCGGCGTCTGGTACCAATATAAAAACATGATGTTCACTCTGCGCAGCCAATGGGAATTCGAGGCCAAAAACAAACCCGAAGGCCAGAATGTCTGGTGCACCTTCGTATATTCCTTTAAATAACACTCTTGAATGCCTTATCCTTTACTGAAATGACTTCTGCCAGGCGAAGTGCCTTATGCCAAAAAGGCAGCCTGGCCACATTAAATTAAATAGACAGGAGATAGTTACATGAATGAAAGCTACAAGATTCATTTAAGCGAAAAAGAGATGCCCGATGCCTGGTATAACATACTGCCTGAGCTTCCAACACCCCTGGCGCCGCCCTTACACCCGGCTACTGGAAAACCAGTCACACCCGACGACCTGAAGCCCATCTTTCCGGATGCATTGATTGCACAGGAGATGTCCTCTGAAACCTGGATAGAGATACCCAGCGAGGTAAAGGAGATATACAAACTCTGGAGGCCTTCGCCCCTGCATCGCGCAAGAAACCTGGAAAAGGCCTTGGGTACACCAGCCCGCATCTATTACAAAAATGAAAGCGTCAGCCCTCCCGGCAGCCACAAACCCAATACCGCTGTGGCCCAGGCATATTATAACAAAAAGGCAGGTGTTAAACGCCTTGCCACTGAAACAGGTGCAGGCCAGTGGGGAAGCGCCCTGTCCTTTGCCTGTAAGCTTTTCGGCATTCAGTGCACGGTCTATATGGTGAAGGTGAGCTACTATCAAAAGCCGTATAGGCGTATTCTGATGCACGTGTGGGACGGCGAGGTCTATCCATCTCCCACCGACAGGACCAACACAGGCCGGGCTGCCCTGGCCAAAAACCCAGATGCCAAAGGCAGTCTGGGAATGGCCATTTCAGAGGCCGTGGAGGACGCAGCCACTCACGAGGACACCAATTACGCCCTGGGCAGCGTACTTAACCACGTGCTTCTGCACCAGACGGTCATCGGGCTTGAGGCACAGAAACAGTTGGCCCTGGCCGAGGACAAGGCGGACATAGTCCTGGGTTGCGTAGGAGGCGGCTCCAATTTCGGCGGCATCGCCCTTCCATTCGCCAGGGACAAGATCAAAGGCAAGAGCAATGTAGAGCTCATCGGCATCGAACCTGCATCCTGTCCCACTCTGACCAAGGGGCAATATCGTTACGATTACGGAGATACGGCAGGTATGACCCCCCTGATGCTCATGCACACGCTGGGGCATTCTTTTGAGCCGCCGGGCATTCATGCTGGAGGCCTGCGCTATCATGGTGATGCCCCTGTGCTTTGCAACCTGGTTCACTCGGGTCTTATAACGGCCAGGGCATATACCCAAAACCCTGTATTTGAGGCGGCCCTGCTCTTTGCCCGCACTGAGGGTATTGTTCCTGCACCAGAGACCTCACACGTCATCAAGGGTGCCATAGATGAGGCATTGAAGTGCAAAGAGACCGGCGAAGAAAAATGTATCCTCTTCTGCTTCAGCGGCCATGGTCATTTTGATCTGGCGGTCTATGACGATTATCTGGAGGGCAAATTGGTGGATTACGAATACCCTGAGGAGAAGATTGCAGAGGCATTGAGGGACCTGCCCAAGTTCCCGACCGGCATATAACTAATATATGATCGGGGCGGGCATAAAATCCGCCCCGATATCCTTAAAATACACCGCACTGTCTATTCCATAGCCGATTCCACTTCCAACGCAGGCATCAACCATCATTATGGACAAAAAACATGGATAGAGGCACTATCGGAGGGTTATTATTCGGGCTTTTGCTCATAGCATCCGCCATTCTCATAGGCGGCAATGTGGGCATGTATGTTGATCTGCCCGCGGCCCTGATCGTCTTCGGCGGCACCATCGCCACCACCTTCATCCGTTTCAATCTGGAGGACATTCTGAACGCCTTCAAGATAGCGGCCAAGGCCTTCACCCTTAGGGCAACCCCCATTGACGACCTCGTCAAGGAGATCCTGGCGCTCTCCAATTTCACACGCAAGGAGGGCATCCTGCAGATGGAACACTTCGTTATTCACGACCCTTTTCTGAAAAGGGCGGCCCTCATGTGTGCAGATGGCCATTCGGCTGATTTCATTAAATATACGCTTGAAACAGAAATCGATATGACCTTGGAGCGCCATACTGTGGGCAGAAACATCTTTATCGCCATGGGAGAGGCCTCGCCTGCATTCGGTATGCTGGGCACCCTGGTGGGCCTGGTCTCCATGATGGCGAATCTGCATGACCCGTCCAAGGTGGGCACAGGGCTGGCGGTGGCACTTCTGACCACACTTTATGGGGCATTGCTGGCCCACCTGATCTTTCTTCCCATTGCAGACAAACTCAAACGACGGAGCCTTGAGGAAGAGATACACAAAAGAATGGTCATGGACGGCATACTCTGTATTCAGAAGGGCCTTAACACCCGTCTGGTGCAGGATGTCCTAAACAACTACCTGCCCACCATGCAGAGAAAATCCTTTTAAAAAAGCCAGAAAGGCCGCAGAAAAAGGTGCAAAAAGCATGAAAGCACCAACAACCTACACACAGGCTGTGTGTGGGCATTTCTGCCGATAAGCATTCCATCCATCGGCCCAAAGACTGCCATACAACTCAAAAAGCAAAGAGGCCGTGCTCAAAGAATGAGTCACGGCCTCTTTTAGTGAAAAGATGTAAAGGTTGTGCGAAAGATTACACGCAACCGGTCGGCTTTGGAAGACCAGCCATCTTACAGGCTCCCTTGCCAGGGCCCGATGGGAACAGCTCGTAAATCTTCTTGAGCGGGAACCCTGTGGTCTTGGAAAGGATTCTGACCATGGGGGCAATACCGTTCTTCTTGAAGTAATCCTGAAGAACATCGATGAGCTTTCTGTGTTCGTCAGTAAGCTCGGAAATACCCTCCTGACTCTTTACATACTCGACCCAATTCTCGTCCCATTGCTCCATGCCTTTTGTCAAGAAACCGTCTTCATCGACATCATAAGACTTACCCTTGTACTCTATTGTTGCCATAACATTCCTCCTGATGAGTTTTTTGTTTTTCGCAAGCTTTTAACCTAATCTTTTCCTGATACTATAAGGAAAGTATTTTGTCAAGCTACGCGCCTGAAGCCCAAAATTCTTTGTTGGAGAAGATGCTTACCACATATTTTGCTGAATGGCAATTCATTTTTTCACAAAACTGAAATTTTTGGGAAAAATCTGAAATCCGGGTGATTCTATAAATAAAATTGGCCTGCCCAGAGGGAATCGAACCCCCAACCTACGGCTTAGAAGGCCGTTGCTCTATCCGGTTGAGCTATGGGCAGGCTGCACATTTTTATCTCATTCCCAGGCTTCGGCTTGGGAACAAGGGAAATACGACAATAGTTTATTTTTACGTAATTTTATGAATTTAATATGCACACAACCGATTGTAAAGACCTGATGCCGGCAAAATTCTCACCGCCGTCCCAAAAGCCTCTCCAGTTCCTGTCTGCTCATTTGAAAGAAGATAGGCCTGCCATGGGGACAATGTGTTGCCCCGATTTTCAGGACATCCATCATCAATGATTGCATCTCTTCAAGGGTCAGGGGTTGCCCTGCCTGAACAGCGTCCTCGCAGGCCATTGAGGCGATACGATCATACAACATACGACGCTGTGACGCCTCCCGGCCTTCTGTTAGGAGCCTGAGGATATCCTGCAGCAAGTTCGCTGCATTGGCCCTCTGAGACAGCCAATCGGGCAATGCCGTCACTTTCGCCTGAAACGGGCCAAACGGCTCCAGTATAACACCCAATTCCTGCAACAGCGGCTGCACTTCATGAAGCACAGCCATCTGGTTCAGACCAAGCTCTATAATTAACGGCAACAAAAGCGGCTGAAGCCTCCATGTCTTTCCTTCCATGGCCTGCTGCAACCGCTGAAATACAACGGCCTCATGGGCTGCATGCTGGTCCACGATCAAAAGCTGTGAGCCCATCTCCACCATTATATAACTATGCCATATCTGTCCTATGATTTGAAAGGACGGCTCCAGCTCAAGTCTGGGTGCGCCTGTCTCAGCTCCAACCGGCGCATACCCTGCATCAAGCTGTTGCAAAACCTTGCCCCAGTCACCCTGTTTGGGCTCCTCCACGACATGGTTTACCCCCCACTCCAGGGACAAGGAAGCAGGTTCAGAGGAAAGGGCGGCTTGAGGCGCAAAAGCCGTCCTGCATGGAAATGAAATTTGGGACACACCCTTCAAGGCGTTTTGCGCCGCATGATAAACCATACGATAGACCTTGTCCGGCTCTGCAAAACGGACTTCATGCTTGCCTGGATGCACGTTTACATCCACGAGAGATGGGTCGCACTGAAGAAACAACCCCCCTGCCGGAAAAAAATTCTTCATGAGCAGGCCTTTATATGCCTCTGTAACAGCCTTCCAGAGCATGGCATCCCGTATCGGCCTGCCGTTCAGAAAAAAATGGAATGACCTGGCATTGGCCGCAGCGTGTTCAGGAAGCCCCAAATACATCTCTATCTCATAACCCCCTGGAATAGAACTGGATATCGACAAAAATCCAGCGCAAAGCGCCTCTCCTGCAAGGGGCTCCAGCCGCATGGCGCCATCTCTTTTTTGACACTCGAAAAGACGCCTGCCCTCATGCCGGAGCTCCATGGCTATATACGGATATGCTGCGGCCAGTCTGCGCATCACCATGGAAATATGTCCCAATTCAGTCTGGTTGGACTTCAGAAAACGCCGGCGGCCAGGCAATTCCAGAAAGAGGTCTTCTACGCTCACGATTGTCCCTTGAGCGCAGCCCACAGGCCCGTGTTTTTTATCCCTGCCGAAACGAATGCTGACAAATCCACCTGATACGGCGTCCTGAACCCTTGACTGAATGGTGAGAAACGACACAGCGCCTATACTCGGCAAGGCCTCTCCTCGAAATCCCAGAGTGGAAATGGCATCCAGCCCGGCTTCATCCTGTATCTTGCTCGTGGCATGTCTCTCTATGGTCAATGCAATGTCTTCAAAGGCGATGCCGCAGCCGTTATCCCTCACGCGAATCAAGGACCTGCCGCCGTCCTCCAGTTCCACAGTAATGGCATCAGCGCCTGCATCTATTGCATTTTCCAGCAATTCCTTTACGATAGACGCAGGCCGCTCAACCACCTCGCCGGCGGCGATTCTATTGGCTATGTGAGGCGGAAGTATGCGTATGCGGCCCATATCCATACTAAAACACACAAGCGGATATCTCTCAACCAGTGGAGTCAGCCATGAAGCAACTAACCATCAAAACTCATGCTGAAATTGAACTCATAGACGTCACCGATGAGGTGCAGGCCGCCCTTAAAGGCCTCGGCATATCGGACGGCATCCTCTTGGTCTTCATACCCCACACCACCGCGGGCGTCATCATAAACGAAGGAGCAGACCCTGCGGTAAGGGAAGACCTGATTCAGGCATTGAAACGAATCACCCCTGACTTGCACTACCGCCACATGGAAGGCAATTCCCCTGCCCACATTCAGACAGCCCTGACAGGGTCGTCCGTGCTGATTCCAGTTGAAAAAGGTGGCTTATGCCTCGGCACATGGCAAAGGATATTTTTCTGCGAATTTGACGGCCCCAGAACCCGCAATATCTGGATAAAGGCAATCTGATGTTCGGTCACCCATTGGGCACTCCTTTGGGTTGTTTTTTGGATTTTATACGGTATATTAAATGCTATCAGCTTGTTTTTTATAATAATTTTTATAATCCTCAGCAATTTATTGTGCATTTTTAAAAAATAATTTCAGGGAAGTCCTCAAAAAACAGGGGCTTGCGGGCCTCCCTGCAAAAACAGGATTACATCTTGGTGCCGAACTGTAAAACATAAAGGAAGTCCCAAAAATATGGGCGGGCCAATGCCGTTTCAAAAAAACCCTGATTAAAGGAGGGAAAATGCAAAAAGGTCTTTACATCCTGTTGTTATCCATGGTCATTCTGTCCTTCATCGCAGTCCTTCATCATCCCACTCCGTATCAGAAGGATTCGGCGCCCTCACAGCAACCCGTTCAAGCCGCCGTCTCCGCAGAAGCAGCCGTTTCAGCCCAAGCCCAGACAACACAACCACAGGAAGAACCCGCCATTGTCCTCACAGGGGCATTGCAAAAGGGTGAAAGCTTCAGCGAAGCACTGCAACGAGTGCTGTTACACGACAAACAGGCAGATGAACTCGCGGAAAAGATCACTCAAAAACTCTCTCGCGTAGTCAATTTACGCAAAAGCAGACCAGGAGAGGCATTCGCCCTGGTCATGGATTACTCCGGCAAACTCATTCGTTGCACCTATGAAAAAAATCCCTTTGAGATATACACCATGGAACCCGATGAGGATGAAAACAATCTGATCATCGCCAAAGAGGACATTACACTCGAAAGGCATGTGGTGAAACTCTCCGGCGCGATAGAGGGCTCTCTGTTTCAGGCATTCGCCAAACTGGGGGAGGGGGAAAGATTGACCATGGCGTTCGCCGATATCTTTGCATCCCGCATCGACTTCAACAACGACCTGAAGCACGGAGACCGTTTCGAACTCTTGCTGGAAAAATACTATAAAAACGGCCAATTTGTAGGCTATGGCCGCATACTTTCCGCCAAATTTCAGGGTGCCAAGGAAAAACACAGCGCCTACTACTTCAAGCCATCAGATGCCCAGAAAGGCAACTATTACGATGAAACAGGCAAGACCCTTGGAACCGCCTTTCTCAAATCACCCCTGCCCATCTTCAAGGTCACTTCCGGCTTCACCATGCACCGGAACCACCCTGTGCTCGGCGGAGACAGGCCGCATCAAGGCATTGACCTCGCCGCTCCCGTTGGCACTCCTGTCATGGCTGTGGCGGATGGAGTCGTCTCATTCGCCGGATGGAAAAATGGCTATGGCAATACCCTGTCCATCAGGCATCCCGGCGGCTATGAAACGCAATACGCCCATCTCTCCAGATTTGCAGACGGCATCAAAACAGGCGTGCATGTCACGCAGAAACAGGTCGTAGCCCGAGTGGGCATGACCGGAATAGCCACAGGGCCGCACCTGGACTATCGTATCGCAGAAAACGGCGTCCTGAAAAACCCGCTGTCCGTCAAATTCAGATCAGTGTTTGCCTTGTCCGGCCATGCACTCAATCAGTTCCATGCGCAGCAACTCTATTTGGCCCAATTGATGGAGACACCGGAACCTCAAAAACTTGTCTTGGTGGAGACACTGACTACCAAAGGCCCACCGGATGGCTGGAACGGTTAAAAAACGGCTGTACTCCCTCTGTTGCCTGATTTTACTTTTGTTTCTGCACTCCTCTGCAGAGGCCGGAATACTTGCCGAGCAAAAAAGGGCTGTGTGGGCGCCGCTTATAGAACGTCTTGCAGCGGACGGGGAGAATAAAGACGCCTTGACCGCCCTTTTTGAACGGGAAGAGGTGAGGTTCAATCCAGGTGTGATGCCGCGAAAGCTTACGCACAAGGAGCTACCAAGACAGTACGATATCTTTTTGACGGATCGCAGCATATCGAAGGCCAGAAGATACCTGGAAAACAATAAGGAATTACTCCGGCAAATACAGGAGAGATTCGATGTACCTGCAGAGATCCTGACAGCCATTCTGCTCATAGAGACGGACCTGGGCAATTTCACAGGCAGATACAGGACATTCAACATACTGGCCAGCATGGCCCTGGCTGACAGCATCGAACAGATAGCCCCGCTCATCCCCTCCGACACCCTTGCCGGAATGGACCGCGACTGGCTCGCCAACAAACTGGCTGAAAAATCCCAATGGGCATATAATGAGCTGAAGGCGCTGCTTGAATACGCCAGACGTAATCAAATGGACCCGCTGGGCATTCAGGGCTCTATCTTCGGTGCCATCGGCATCTGCCAATTCATGCCGTCAAACGCATTGAAATTCGGCATTGACTTCAATAACGACGGACGGATAGACCTCTTTTCCACCAAAGACGCCATGGCCAGCATGGCGAACTATCTATCCGGTTATGGATGGAAATCCGGCCTTGACAGGGCTGCGCAGGAACAGGTCATCTATCAATACAACCACAGCACACCCTATGTAAAGGCAGTGCTTGGAGTGGCGGAACGGCTGGGATACAGACCGTAAAAATCCTGAACCGCCGCCCCTGCCCGCCTCATAGCAACCCACTATCCACATTGACCGGTGCGGACGCAACAGGCCAGATTCCAGATTGTAAAACCGCCTGAAACAACGGCTCCAACCCAGACTACGGAGTCCACGGGCAGACCGAACCGCACAGCTCCGAACCATGCGGCCAGGATAAGGGACAAGGCCACCATGTTTTTGATGCGAACCGAAAGGGAGTGACCGTCCGGATGCAGCCACATCTCCAATGCCTGACTCGCGAACTCCGAGGACAGGAGAAAGATGAGCAGCCAAACCGTAATTCCCTGTACATGGTTCATAAGGGCGAGCGGCAACAGCGGCACACATATACCGGACAACAGCATCGTTACAGCGCCCGGCCCCTTCTTGAAACAGGCGGGGAGGCCGATTCGCACATATTGCGCCCCGGACACCATTGTGATACCCACTATCACCGCCATATAGGCCAGGATCACGCCTCGGGCATTCAGCCACAGGAGCAAACCAAGCCCAACGCCCAAAAACAGCAACGCTGATTTGAGGCGGGATGAGATAGCCCCTTCCTTCCAGTGTATTGCAATGGCCAAAAAAACGGTTGCGATCAGGGCGCCTGCCAGACAGAAGCCTGTCGCAATCTTGTCAGGGAAGGTGTCTGTGAGCAAAATCAGCCCCATGCCTATCATCTGGAGAGTCGTCTTGAGCTTGGCCAATTCAGTGACTGCCAGCGGACGGTTGAGGCCGGTCATAAAACGTCTGAGTTCCGTAACCAGATATTCCCGTAAAAATACCAGCCATGCCAGCCAAAGGGGCACTATCTGCAGCTCCACAAGGGGCACGAGGGTTACGGCTATGAATATCTTGTCTGCAATGGGGTCCAGCATGGCCCCCAGTTTGGTCGGCCCGTCCCTTCTGGCCAAAAGACCGTCCAAATAGTCAGTAATCCCCAGAATCGTGTAGGCCAGGATGGCGGCCATACGTGACCATGGCCCTCCATATACCAAAAAGAGTGGAAACGGCAAAAGCAGAATGCGAAGCAATGTCAGTTGGTTGGCGCTGATCCTCATCTCATGAATGATCTCTTCGGGCATCATCCTGACTGCATAAAGCGTCCCTGTCAATGGACCAGATACGATGGAACGCCTCCAAAACCCTACCCCTGGCAGCGGATAAATTTTCTACATATTGAATAAATGTCCTGTAATGACTGGCCGGGCCTATCTCTATCTGCTTCAGCAATGGGTCGCAGAAATACCATGTACAGCGATAGGGCCTTACAAGCCTTGGCAGGACGCAACCCATCGCTCCCATGAACTGGCAGGCAGCCCCGGCAGAAATGGACAGGTCATAGACCGGCAAGCGGCGTCTCATGGCCAGAAAGCTAACTATATCCCCGAAGGTCGGCATGCCATGACGGTTGGCGCAACATACCACAGCGCAATAAGGGCAGGTCATGGCTGTGTATTCCTGAATGAATGGGTCTATGACATCAAAGGCCTTTTCGAGCTCTCGCGCCCTTGCAAAGACCTCAGCCAATTGAACTTCATGCCCTGCAAAAAAGGCCTGAAGGCGATTCAGGGTATCCTGAAACTCCGTGGGTGAGCGAAAATTCAATTCTGGAAAGACCGTTTCATCAAAACCTATCATGACGCTGAATTATCATCCTTTCTATGAAACCTCTACGAAAATAGAATTTTCGTGCAAGGGCAAGGCGTGAGCTGCAATAACATCGGCAAGCCCTACGAATTCCTCCACCGTCAATTCCTCAGGCCGTCTTTCAGGACGAATGCCACAGCTATTCAGGCATTCCAGTGCCTCAATTGATCTTTGTTGGGACAAGCCCCTCCGCCCACTCGACTCCGCCCCCAAAAATGCCCTAAGTGAATTGGCCAGCGTCTTTCTGCGCTGCTGGAAAACCGCCCTGACCAAACGCACAAACAGATGAAAATCAGAGACACGCCGAACAGGCGGACGAAACCGGATTTTTATGACGGAAGACATGACCTTGGGCGCGGGCCTGAACATACAAGGGGCAACTTGCAAGAGCTGCTCCATCTCCGCTGAATACTGAAAAATGACTGAAAGGATGCCGTAATCCTTGCAGCCTGGCCTTGCGATTAGACGGTCGGCCACTTCCTTCTGAAGCATTACAACAGCCTGGTCGATATAATCTCCGGCATCCACCATGTGGAAAAGCATGGGACTGGAGATATTGTAGGGCAGATTGCCTATAATCCTAAGTCGCTCCACGCCCATATCCTTCGCCAGTTTTTCAAAGCACAGGTGCAGCATATTGCCTGAAACCAGCGTGACATTCGTGATCTTTTCGGCCTGCGCCTTTGCTTCGAGATAACTGAACATACGGGCATCCAATTCCACCGCCACCACCCGGCTCACGCGTCCGGCCAGTTCAAATGTAATGGCTCCAAGCCCGGGCCCCAGTTCCAGAATCGTATCTCCGGCATCGAAGCCCGCAGCATCCACAATGGAACGGCAGATATCCCTGTTCACCAGAAAATTCTGCCCCATAGACTTGACAGCCTTGGGCAATGGAGAAGGATGTGTTATGCCTTTCTTGTCAGCCAAAGAAACAGCCCCGCCAGAAAGAAGGCAAAACTCAACAACTGACCCATGGAAAACACACCCAGCACCACGAAACCAAGCTGTGGATCAGGCTCCCTGAAAAATTCCACCACAAAACGCGCTATGGAATAACCCATGAAAAACAAGGCGGTCTTGCGGCCTGCAGGCCAGTTCTTATATCTTGTCGGCCAGAGCACGGCAAAAAGCACCACCCCTTCCAGAAACGCCTCATACAACTGGGATGGATGACGGGGCACCAGTCCTCCCCCCGGGAAGATCATGGCCCATGGCGCATCAGACGGCCTGCCGAACAGCTCGCCATTGATAAAATTGCCTATTCTGCCCAGCCCCAGACCGATGGGAGCGATTACGATAACCCTGTCCGCCCACTGCCAGTAGTTCAGATCGTGTTTCCTGGCAAAAAGCCAGCCGGCACATAAGGTCCCGAATACACCGCCGTGAAAGGACATGCCGCCCTGCCAGGTTGCAAATATCTCCAACGGATGCGACAAGAAATAACCAGGGTTATAGAAAATCACATAACCAAGCCTGCCGCCCAGCACCACGCCGAGGACCAACCATACCACCAGGGCATCCAGCAGGTAGAATTCCCGCTCCCTCTCTGCCGGAGAAGCCGCTGTCACGGCGATCTGACGCCTGACCAGCAGATAACCACTCACAAAACCGGCGAGGTACATAAACCCGTACCACCTGAAACTCAATGGCCCGAGTTGCAGAATGACAGGGTCTATCTCAGGATAGGGCAACATGACAATATCTCACTTATCATCCCTATTGAAGGATAATTTATCCTGAATGGAAACCACATTGGATTTTTTTACACCCTTCCCAGGCGGCTTGGGGGATGGCGGCGGCACAGGCCCTCCTGTAATGCTGGCGATGATGGCATTATACTGATAAATAAGGGCTGGATTGAGCTCGGATTCCATTACGAAACAGGAGACACGGCTCCTCTGCACACGAATGGAAGAGGTAGAGAGACTGGCCAGAATATGCGGCTGCAACATGAGATTGTTCTTTTCAACCATTACCATACACGGGAAATACAGGTCAAAAAACGCAGCCTTTTCCAGCACGAAACCTATGGTCTCTGTCTGGCGGTTAAAGCGTATCTCTCCAACTATGAGGCCAAGGCCGTCTATATTCAACAACACCATCTCTTTTGCATTCTGGCTGAGCTTCATTGTTTCTCCTCGATTTCATGATTTTTTTCGGCTGCCGCTGGTTGTTCAAGCGTTGCCGAAGCCCTGCGCTTGCGTCTTTTTCTGGCCTTTTTCTGGGGCGCCGGAGCTGCGGCAATCTGTTCCAGCAGGACAGGCTGGCCATTCAATGCCTCCTGCACGGCATTGTAAAGAGAAAGGCTGATGCCGAAATTCGCCCTGTTTTTAAGCCGCTTACTCCATTGCTGTGTGGCAGCGCATATCCCGATGGGCCAAAGGGAGGC
The DNA here is from genome assembly GCA_028695735.1 of Deltaproteobacteria bacterium. Classification (GTDB taxonomy): domain Bacteria; phylum Desulfobacterota; class Dissulfuribacteria; order Dissulfuribacterales; family DYLC01; genus JAQVIJ01. The sequence goes on from JAQVIJ010000001.1 coordinate 402,278, forward strand.
CAGGATGTAGGCGGTTTCGTCTTTTATGGCCTTTTTCAATTCATGGGGTTCGAATATCCCGCTTAACAACTGACGCACCTCATGCACCGGCCAGCGAATACGTTCGGATGCCAGCCGCTGCCATTCAGGCATTCCATGCAGACATGGATACGCAAAAAAGGCCAATGACACCGCCTCACCGTCGTTACCCTGATTTCCCTGTGTCTCTAATGAAATATGCCTGCCAAGCGATGAAAGAAGGTGGTTCATAAGATCAGCCGCCACATCCAGATGATCTGCTATCAGCTCCCAGTAGCGCGGGAAAACCGCCTGAAACAGGCCTGATTCCAGCATCAACGCCGCCCACTTATGGGCCACACCGGTCTTCAAATCCTTCAGCCATTCATCACGCACTCGCGGCGGCGAACAGAACCGGATATTATATCTGAGCTTCTGAATGGCGGCCCATGTCCTGGGTTCGATGGCAAAATCCGTGCGCGCCGCATGCCGAATGACCCTCATCATGCGCACAGGATCCCTGAGCATCTTGGTTTCCGGATCACCTATGGCGCGAATGATGCGGTTTTTCAGGTCCTCCATGCCGCCCACATAATCAATGATACTGAAGTCTGCGATGTTATAAAAGAGGCCGTTTATGGTCAGATCACGGCGAAAGGCGTCTTCTTGAGGGGTGCCGTAAATGGAATCGTCATTTGAGCCTGCGACTTCTTCTTCAGGCACAGAGCGTTTTCGAAACGTGGAGACCTCTATCACCTTGCCGCCCTTGAAATACACATGGGTCAACTTGAACCGCTTTCCTATGATACGGCTGTGATGAAATATCCGCTGAATCTCCTCCGGCCGGGCGTCTGTACCTATATCGAAATCCTTTGGTCTCTTGCCCAGCAGGAGGTCTCTTACTCCTCCGCCCACCAGATAGGCCAGAAAACCATGGTCACGCAGCCTGTACATGACCTTCAATGCCTCGCGGTCTATGTCCTTTCTGCTCACACAATGCTCTGAGCGATGGATTATCAGGGGATGATTTTGATAATCCTGAAACAGGAGCGGCTGCACAAGCCTCGTTTTTTGAAATGCCTCTTCATTCATACATGAACCCTGCCGCTGCCCTTGAAGCCGGCCTTCCTTATTTTGTTCACAAACATTGCGGAAACATCCCATTTATTCAAAGGGCTTATGATATAAAGGCCATCCACCCAAGATGCAATCCTGTCGATAATGGATTCCGTAAATTCCATAGCCGCCTTGCGCTGGTCCTCAGGCCTTTCATAGCTCCACAAGGTCTTGCGAATGCCGGCAGGCACGTTAATGCCAGGTATCTCGTTGTGGAGAAAATCTGCATTCCTGGCCGAAAGAAGCGGAAAGATGCCGATAAATATGGGCACATTTATATGCCTGACAGCCTCCATCATGGCCGCCACCTCATCTGCATCGAATATGGGCTGTGTCATGACAAAATTGGCCCCATTGGCCACTTTCTGTTCCAGCCGCTTGATTTGAAGCCCTGGATTGGACGGTCTGTAACTGAAGGCGGCTCCAATGGAAAAATTGGTCTTTTTCCGCATGTCAGCGCCTGCAAGGTTCAAACCCCGATTGAACTGACTGATCATACGTATAAGACCAATGGAATTCAGGTCAAAAACACCATTTGCACCGGGCTGATCGCTGGAGGTGGCGGGATCGCCTGTGATGGCCAGGATGGCCTCGATTCCCAGCAGATAGGCCCCCATTATCTGGGCCTGCAACCCCAGCACATTCCTGTCGCGACAGGTCAGGTGCATGACCGTCTGAACCCCTGTTTCCTTGCGAATCAGATGGGCCAGGGAGAGGTTATCCGCCCGCAGAATCGCCAGGGGATGTTCCGCCAGGGTAATGGCGTCCACACCTGATGCAGCCAACGCCCTTGCCCCGTCCATCAGACCTGTCACATCCAGATGCTGCGGGGGATCCAGTTCCACCAGAATAGGAATCCTGCCAGGAGCCATGCCGTCAAGCAGACCCCCCCGGCCCATATTTGGCTCATGTGCCAGCGGTTCTTTTCCAGTGCCTTGCACGATTGAGGCAGTACCAGATACCGAATGTACGGCCTTCAGATGCAATGCCTTTTTGAACTCATGTATATGGCTGGGAGTGGTGCCGCAACACCCTCCCACCAGTCTTGCGCCAAGCCTGGTCATCTCCACGATGGCCTTTGCCATGTAGGCGGGTTGAGCAGGATATACGGTGCGATGCCCCACAATCTCCGGAATGCCGGCATTGGGAAAGGCTGAAAGCAGGATGCGATCCTTCAGGCCGGAAAGTTTTTGAATGGCCTCCAGGGTTGCCTTGACGCCCCTGCCGCAATTGGAGCCGAAAATATCAGCACCAGCGGACACAGCTGCCTCAGCGCAGGCCGTTGCATCAAGCCCCAGGGCCGTCTTGCCCTGAGTGGGGAAAACCATCTGGGCCACTATGGGGATATTTGAAGAAATATCCCTGGCAGCCTCTATGGCGATCAGCAATTCCTCGAGATGAGTGAATGTCTCGATAAAAAGGACGTCCACACCGCCTTCCAGCAGCGCTGCAATCTGTTCTGTAAAGACCTCTTTTATCTCGTCTCGCGAGATATCTCCTTCAAGGGGGAAATCCACACTGGTGGGCCCTACCGACCCTGCGACATATATCTCCTTGCCGGCAGCCCTTGATGCCAGGGCCGCAGCAGCCAGATTGATCTCCCTGACACGGTCCTCGTACTCCTTGTTGAGCCTGAGCTTGAACCTGTTTGCGCCGAAGGTGTTGGTCTCGATGACCTGGGCGCCTGCCCTTATGTAATCCTCGTGCACTGAAAAGACCACATCCGGCTCGGTAAGGTTTAAAATATCGGTATTTGCCCCGAAATCTATGCCCTTTTCGTATAGATATGTACCGATGGCACCGTCACCAAGCACCACCTTTTCTCTAACGAGTTGTAAAAACGGTATGTCCACGAAAAAATCCCGAGAGTTATTTTTTATGCTGTCAATTAAATCCACTTTGAACACATCTTCAAGCCCATCCTGCTGAAATAGGTCTCCATTTGTGAAACAAAAACCTCTATTGCGCCACCATAGCGACCGGCAGCAGAACCAGCGGTTGGTGGTATTGCAAAAGAAAGCGGCCGGAGCACTGTTCCTGTTACGAATAAATTGATTTGCCCTTAACAATTTCACAAAAAACTATTGACAAACACCCCTTTTTGGGAAAAAAATTAACATTAAGCTATATAAAATTTCAAAAATTGGAGGGATTGGAATGCTAAAGCGCATGGGGTTATTAGCAGTATTATTGCTGATCATCGGGTCACAAGGGGCTTTTGCGGCGCAATGGGCAAAATCCTTTGGAGGAGGAAAGTGGGATTTTGGATATTCTGCCATTCAAGTGAGTGACGGTTATATTCTGGCTGGCGATACAGCCTCATTTGGGGCTGGCAACACGGATCTTTTATTAATCAAACTGAATACCGATGGAACAGTGGCATGGAAGCGCACCTATGGAGGCGTAGAAAATGACGAAGAGCCTTTTGCAATCAGACAAACCTCCGACAATGGATTTATTGTCGTAGGCAAAACAGAGTCATTTGGCGCTGGCTTTTGCGATATATGGGTTTTGAGGTTTGACGCCCAAGGCAATCGCTTATGGGAAAGAACCTTTGGAGGCCAAGGCTATGACGGAGGTTACGACATACAGGAGACTCCGGATGGAGGCTATATTCTGGTTGGTGACACAAATGCGTCTGGCAGCGATTATGACATCTGGGTCTTACGGCTTGACGCTAATGGAGGGATCCGCTGGCAGAAAAAGTTCGGCGGGGCACATGATGACTATGCCTTTTCTGTGGCTGTAGCGCCTGATGGTTCCGGATATTATGTGGCAGGTGCTACAGCTTCTTCTGGTGCAGGCAATAACGATATCTGGGTCTTGAAGCTCAATAATGACGGCGGGGTAGTCTGGCAAAGAACATTTGGAGGCGCAAAAGATGATTATGCCAATTCAGTGTATGCCCTGTCTGATGGCTGTATCATTGCTGGCACCACCTATTCTTTTGGAAAAGGCGGGAGTGACGCCTGGATCTTACGGCTAAATGTCAATGGCGATGTAGTCTGGCAAAAAACCTATGGAGGCGGAAAAGACGATAGCGCCAATTCAATCATTGCAACATCAGGGGGTTATGTCTTTGTCGGCTCGACAGCATCTTCCGGACAAGGAGCAGATGATGTCCTGGCTGTAAAGCTCGATGCTGCCGGCGATATCCTCTGGCAGAAAAGCTATGGAGGCACAGATAACGACTACGCAGTCTCTGTCATAGAGGCAAGGGAAGGGGGGTATATAATCACAGGAGGCACTGCCTCTTTTGGCTCTGGCGGGTATGACATGTGGGTTTTGAAGACAGACGCAAATGGCGTGCTCCCCTCCTCTTCTGGCATGAAATCCACATCCCTTCAAACTACAACCCCTGGCTTTTTCACTACAATATCGGGGATAGTCCCACAGGCCACAACCATTATTCCGAATCCGTCAAACTCGACTCAAATAACCATTGGAGATGCAATGCAGCCAGGATCAGTAAAACTCACAATTGATATAGTTGATGCTAATTGCGACACTGCTTCAAAGGCTGGATCAGTCCTGCTTTCATCGCCTTCAAATGCTGTGTGCAACACAACAGGCGGATGTGTGCAAAGCTATGCTTCAGGCACGCATGTCACGCTTACAGCGCAGCCAAAGACAGATTATGTCTTTTCACAGTGGGCAGGCACAGCAGCCGATTGCGGCTCTTCAATTACATGCGAAATTGACATGGCAGCAAACCAAACCGTTGAGGCGAGGTTCACAAAAACCCTTACTCCGCCTCCAGCATCAGGCATTTTCGTATATTTTGATGCCGTCAGCACTGCAAGTTGCGAGAGTCCAATTGGGGCCGGATTGGCTGCCCAAGGCTCCCAATATCTTGATCTCCACATCAAACAGCCAAACTTTGCTGTGCCGATGGACATATATCTGGGTTTTATAGCCCATGATTTAGCCCCGAATGTATTATTTTTAGTCACATCAACAGGCATTGAGCAGTTCAGTGGCACATTAACGCCATGGAAACAGGCTGTCACATCAGGGTTTATACAATGGCCATTTGGACAACAGTACATCGGGGATAATCCCCCGATTCCGGGCATTGCAATCCCTGCAGGACGCTATGACATATATCTTTTAACCTCGCCAACAGGCACAGGTATCTCTCAAGGCTATTATCTCTATAATACCAGGATTACTGTACAATAAGGAGCCAATAAAATGAAAAGCAGACTATTTCAACTAATAAATCAGATTGTTGTATTCTGTATCACCGCGTTGACATTACTGAATGTTTCAGCTCATGCCGTAGAGCAGACCACCTCATCTTCTACATCGTCTTTACAATTTCATTACGAACCCCCTCTTGTTTTTCCAGTGGTAAATTATGGTGCCTTTAGAGATGTCACATATGTGCTGCAAGATGATGTGGTAAAGGTGCCTGGTGTATTGAACCATGTTTTTTTACAGAATAATCTTAAAATGCGGGAAGAAGTTGATGGTTATTCCGTCCGTATGTCCCCTTATGCAAAACTTGCTGCTGGCGCCCTGATTCCCCGTAATAGCCTTGAACAAGGCGCAGGCATTAACCTTAGTCAGATCAAACGCTCTTCATCCCGTAGCGGTGATGCGGCAACTTCATCAGTTTCTGCATTAATAGGGACGATCCTGGTGGATGAAACCAATGGTATAGCGGTTAAGATTACTGGCGCACAGACCAACAATTCTACTGAATATCTGATGCTTGAGCGCCCACAGATACATGAAGTGGTAAAAGATTTTAAGATCCCCGCGCAAGCAGTCTATCTCAGAGAGGCCAATCTTTTCCCGCTCAGTGACGCCGTCTCTAAAAGTATCGTAAAAACCCCAAAAAGAGGTGGTGACTTTTCCTTACTTGATCAAACATTTCCTCATCCTCTTATCAAGCTTGGATTTGATAATGTAGAACTCCAAGCCACTTTGCAGAATGGCAGTTCTGTGACAGTTGTTTTGGACGGCATTTTAATTTTAGACAAGATACGCGTTGATGGAGATTATAGCTGTTTTGATGGATATTCTTTTCAGGTGCATACGGGCGAAGGCATAGGTCTTCAGGCTAAAGTTCTCAGTCAAATACAGGAGGAGGCTGTCATTCCACTGTTTGGTATTGATATCCCTGCTGGTGTAGCGCATGTAAGGGGAGGTTTATTTCTAAAAGTTGGATTGCACGGCGACTTCACCATAGGACTGCAATTGAGCCAGTGGGCAAAAGTAACAGCAGGCATACACGGAGGTACTTTTTTCTGTGCGCCTGATTCCTTCCATCCCATCTTTGGTTTTGACAAGGGTTTTGACGGTGATGCCTCGTTTGATGGGGAAATAAACGGGGCATTACGGGTTGGTCCCCTGCTGGATCTCGAGCTATTTGGCTTTGATGTTGTAGGTGCTGGGGCATTGATTGGAATTGGGGCAAGCTGTCAAGTGACCATGAGTAATGGTTGGGAGAACATTGATGCTGATCTCTATGCCCCCTTGAATGTCTATGCCACACTTTTAGATCACCAATTAAACTTGATCAATGAAAACTTCATGCTGGCTCAACTGCACCATAGATATCCAGCAGGCACTGACAGCAATGGGAAGACGAAAGTATTTAAGGTGGTATTGCAGGAGGCGTGCGCCTATCAAAAGACTGTGTGGGGTGTCGTCTATGACTTGAATCAGCCGAGTACAAATGATGGCCAGCCCCCCCCACTTAAAGATACTTATGTAATGATTACAATCGACCGTCCAGGTGGCGGCGTTAAGCCTCAAGTACTCGGCAAGACTGATAGCAATGGTTCTTTTGCCATTGGGTACGTTAATCTGCAAAAAGGTGATAAGGTCACGGTAACGCGAATAGGAGATGTGGAGGTGAGTTCTCTGCCCATTGAAGCAACCTTTCCTTTTAAACTGGTTCAACTGGATTATGCAGATTTTTTTGATGACTCCTCAAAAGGGCATGTCTCTCCAGCCCGAGTTGTTGACTGGGAGCAGACAAACAAAAACAATGATGGCAAAAAGGTATATAAAGAGATCACTTACACAGGTAAGATCACCTATGACATTCTTGATGCTGCAGGTACAGTAATAGATCATGCAGATACAACGAGCACATCTGATGGCAGTTTTAAGCTCAGTTATGATTTTAAGCCAGGGCAACAAGCAGTTGCCCATGTCCTATGGAACGGCTTTGATGTGAAATCAAATACGGTCACGGCTGACACAGATATAATGTTCACGATTCTAAGAGACCCTATAAGTACATCTGTTTATAATGGTCAAGATGGATATGTCAAAGGCAGACGTATTGAACAACAGCATCTTATGATTTATAACTTACGAGGCACAAAACCAGTTGAAGAAGAGATAGAAGGCGGGGTGGACTATTTTCTTATTAATAAGCCTTACTTCATTTGCGCTGACCAAAGTAGTCAATTAGAAGTTCGACCTTATATAGGCGAGAAAACTTTCAGACAAAAATCTATTGCCATTCAAGATGAAAATATAGACAATGTTTCAAAATCTATATCAAGATATACCATATCTCCTTCATCTCCTTCTATTACAATATCTCCTAATTATTATGATGCCTTAAATAAGCCCTATGGCTCCTCTATATTGAGTAGATATTTTATTACTGAATGGGAGTGGCCAGTGAGAGATAGAATATCATACAACAACTACACTAACGCCATAAAAATTTCCAATCAACCAGATATTGTGACAGCAGGTGGAGTCAAACTATTTCAAACATATTTTCTATTTACTGATAAGACTAATGATCTATCCAAAGGAGACTGCAACACTGCATTATCACAATTCCAATGCAGTCTATTAACTAAAGAATTTGGGGGGCAAGAAATATTACAAGAAATATTAAAAAGCGAGGAACCTATTGTATCAAGCAAATCACTCAAATTTGTGTATGAAGGCGCTGAAGTGCCTATAAAAGGAGAAGAAACATACAAACCAAAATGTAAAACATTATATATGCCTGCTGATCCTCTTACGGAAATGACGATAGACCACTGGAACTGGGTGACATTGCCTGGGCCTAATCAAATTGTGTCACCTACTATATCTACGCCAACTCTTGGCAATAGTATCTCTACATCAACCTTCAAAAATATCGGCAAGAAAAATATGCAGTAAACTACTAACCTACTACTGGCAACCTGTAAATGGGAGGCCTAAAGCTGCCCTGCATCTTTAGACCTCCCAAGGCTTGCCAACTTGGAAGCCTTACCCTGTATTCATATACCTTTCGGAACAGGTCTGCCGATGCAATCGTAATGGAATCCCATAGCCACCATTTTGGCGGGATCATAGATATTTCTCATGTCTAATACCGCCGGAGCCCTTTCCTTGTTCGCCATCACCCGCCTGATCTCCTGCATGTCCAGATTTCTGAACTCGTTCCATTCAGTCAGAATCACCAAGGCCGCTGCGCCTTTTGCTGCATCATAAGGATTTGAGGCGTAATAAACGGTGTCCCCTGAATAAAGCCTCTTAAATTCCTCCATGGCCGTTGGGTCATAGCAGCGCACCACAGCGCCCTGCTCCAGCAAGGCCTTGACCAGAAAGATGGAAGGCGCCTCTCGAATATCGCTGGTATTGGGCTTAAAAGAGAGACCGAGTATGGCGACGACCTGGTCTTTCAGGTCCCCGCCCAAGGCATTCTGAAGCTTCAGCAAGGTATTGGCCCGCTGCCTGGCATTCACCTCTATAACTGCATCCACAATATGCAGTCTGGCGCCATGCTGCCTGCCCATCAGGGCAAAGGCATGTGTATCCTTGGGAAAACAGGAACCGCCATAACCCGGACCAGGATGCAGGAATTTGGACCCGATTCTTCTGTCCAGTCCCATCGCCTTGGCCACTGCATGGACATCGGCCCCCACCTTCTCGCATAGGTTGGCCACTTCATTGATAAATGAGATCTTGGTGGCAAGAAAGGCATTGGATGCATATTTAATCATTTCAGCCGTTTCCAGGGTAGTCTCTACAAAAGGCGTCTCAATGAGATACAGCGGGCGGTAGATATCCTTCACTATGGCAAGGGCCCTCGGACTGTCGGAACCGAGCACCAGGCGATTCGGCCTCATGAAATCCTCCACCGCAGACCCTTCACGCAGAAACTCGGGATTGGAGACCACATCTACATCCACTTCAACTGTTTTGTGTTCATCTATAAGCGCCTTGAGCCAGCGGTTGGTGCCGACAGGCACCGTGCTTTTGGTGACAATCACCTTATAATCGTTCAAATATCTTGCGATCTCCATGGCGACTTCCTGCACAGCAGACAGATCGACGCCTCCCTCGCCATCAGAGGGGGTGCCTACGCCAAGAAATATGACCAGTGAGCGCTCGACCGCTGCCTTTAAATCCGTGCTGAAAGACAATCTGCCGTTCTGATAGTTGCGCTCCACCAGTTCCTTCAGCCCTGGTTCGTAAAAAGGCAGCTTGCCCTGATTTAACAGCCCTATCTTTTGACTATCCTTGTCCACACAGATGACATCCATGCCGAAATCAGCCAAGCCGGCACCAGCCACCAGTCCGACATAACCTGTGCCGATTACAGTTATATGCATAATATACCCTCTAAATGTGCCCTAAATTTTGTAATAATCCCTGAACCATTGCACAAAACGCGGAATACCGTCCTCAAGGGAAGTAGCGGGTTTGAACCCCACATCCCGTTCCAGGTCTTCCACATCGGCATATGTAGCAGGCACATCTCCGGCCTGCATGGGAAGCAGGTTCTTCTGGGCCTTGATACCCAGGGTATCCTCCAGCACCTCGATATAACGCATCAATTCCACGGGATTGTTGTTGCCGATGTTATAAAGACGGTAAGGGGCATAGCTGCTGGATGGATCAGGGGCGTCTCCAGTCCAATCCGGACTGCCGGACGGCACGCGCTGAATGACCCGCACGACACCCTCCACAATGTCATCTATGTATGTAAAATCCCTTTTCATTTTGCCATAGTTGAAGACGTCTATGGCCCGGCCTTCCAGAATGGCCCTTGTAAAAAGGAACAAGGCCATATCAGGCCTGCCCCACGGCCCGTAAACAGTAAAAAAACGCAGACCAGTGCAAGGAAGACCATATAGATGGGCATAGGAATGGGCCATGAGTTCATTGGCCTTTTTGGTGGCTGCGTACAATGAAACCGGGTGATCCACATTGTGATGCACTGAAAAAGGCATCTTGGTGTTTGCACCATATACGGAACTGGATGAGGCGAATACGAGGTGTTTGACTCCATTGTGGCGGCAACCCTCAAGGATATTCACAAAACCCACGAGATTCGTGTCCACGTAAGAATGAGGGTTCTTGAGAGAATATCTCACGCCTGCCTGGGCCGCCAGATTGACCACCGCCTCAGGAGTGTGCTTTCGGAATATCTCCGGCATCACGGTCCGGTCCGACATATCCACACGTTCAAGGGTAAAACACCCATATTTGAGCAGCATGGCCGCCCTGGCTTCTTTCAGGGAGGGATCATAATAGGATGAAAAGTTGTCTATGCCGATAACCGTCTTACCCTCTTCCAGAAGCCTTTTGGCGAGATGAAAGCCTATGAAACCAGCCGCGCCTGTGATCAGAATGGAATTTATGGACATTTTTACCAGCCTATTTTGCAATCATGGAACGCATGATATCTGCGGCGCTCTCGGCCTGATCAGCAGTACGGCCTATGAGTTCCACGAGTCTTACGAGAAAATATATGGGGAACATATCGTCTGGGTACGTATCAAAGATCTGCTGTTTCAAGCTGTTCTCCATCACATCCGCCTGGTGCTCTCTTGAGCGCAGCGTCAGAATGGCCTCCTTGACACGAGTGCGCACCATGTCGTTTCCTGTCTTGAAGTACTCTCTGGCATCTTGAATGATATGCGACAGGCCGGATACCACATTCCCGCACTGCTCAAAGAGCTTTACGGCGTCCTCGGCGATAGCGCCTGGCAGTTTGATACGGCGATATGTAAGCCACTCCAATATATCCTCACACACGTCAGCTATGCCGTCCTGTTCGTTGACATACAGAAACAGCTCAAATTTGTCGATGGGCATGATAATGCCTTTGGGGAGATGAGCCCTCACGTTTCGTTTGATGAGATCAGCCCCATGTTCCAGCTCGGAGACATCGTCAAAGCACTGCTTGAATCCGGCTTCGTCCATGGCTATATACGCCCTGAATCCGACAATGGCCTTAGTTAGACACTCGTGCACCTGCACGGCATGTCTTTCCAGGCACTCAAGGGGCTCTCTCACCTGACCTGGCTTGGTGGGACAGCTGCCGCTGGCGCCACTTGCCGACTCCCCTGCACCTTTACTCTGATCATATTCAAAATCGTGACGCATAAGTTTGCCTTCCAGCATAAAAATGACATCTTCAGCGATATTGGTGGCGAGATCCGCTATGCGTTCCATATTCATGGCCAGCATGATATTGCTTACGCCTGACAGAACCTCCCTGCGGTTTTGCCCGATAAGCGCTATTTCCTCCTGCTTTACCTGGGCATACAGATCATCCACATGGGAATCCTTCTGCCTGACGGAACGGGCGAGCTGTGCATTCTGCTGGACAAAGGCATTGATGCTCTCTCCGAGCATCTGAATGGCGAGGTTGGCCATATCTCTTATAGCCGATGAGGAACGAAGCTCGGAAGACAGCTGCGCAGCAGCAGTATCAGCAGTCTCCGCCAGCCCCTTGACCTGACGGGCTATGTTGACGGCATGATCGCCCACTCGCTCCAGCTGCGAGGCGATCTGCTGTGCAGATGTCAGAAACCGCAGATCCGATGCCATGGGTTGACGCAGGGCCAATGCCGTCAGGACCACGGAATCTATTTTTTCTTCCAGAAGGTCCACATCATTGTCCCGTTGAATGACCAGATCAGCCAGGGTCGAATCCCCTTTCTGAAAGGCCATGACAGCAGTTCTCACGGCCTCTTCGACCAACGATGACAACTGCAATAGCAATGTCTTGCTTTCCACTATCTCTTTCTGTACCCGTGCTGACATATTACACCTCTTTTTCTACGGCAATTCCCATCTGTTGCAAGGGATATGAGGGTTCCATGGCATAAAAACTATACAGGTAAATCCGTTGCATCAAACGCATGGGGTATGTGTTCTATCATCGGGACATCACCCTGCCATCGAATCGATAGCACATCAAAACGGACAGGCTGTTCCAATGTCTTTCGGTCGCATTGATGCATATATTGCTGCGCCATACGAATAATCTTATACTGCTTTTGCCTACCCACAGCCTCTTGGGGAAGCCCGCAACCCTCACCCCTTCTTGCCTTGACCTCTATAAAAACCAGGGTTGAACCATCCTTGGCTATGATGTCGATTTCACCCCATCTGGTTTTATAATTTCTTTCAAGGATATCATAGCGCCTTTTTATGAGATATGCTGCGGCCAACTCTTCCGCAAGACTTCCAATAGAGGCTGCACCTGTCTTAGCCACTCTGCAACATCCTCTTGAAATTTATAACATCTTTGTTTGGCCTGTAAATGCCGAACATGTTACAATCGGGTTGCATATCAAAACAAGGATGCGAACTGAGGCATACATCTTCTGACCGGCCCGAAACTCTTTCTGTGCACGCTTGAGACGCCATGGCGCTTCAGGGCCGCTATGTGTTCCGGCGTAGGATATCCTTTATTCTTGTGAAACAGATACTCCGGATAGTCTGCAGCAATACGGCACATAAGCTCATCCCGATAGACCTTGGCAACGATTGAAGCCGCTGCTATGGAAACAGAACAGGCATCCCCCCTGACCACAGCGTTTTGGGGAATATCACACGGGACATTCTGATTCCCATCCACCAAAAGCATATCCGGCCTGAGGACAAGGCCGGCTACAGCCACGGCCATGGCCTTCAGGCTTGCCTGCAATATGTTCAGACGGTCTATCTCCTCCGGCCATACAACACCCACGGCCACACTCAGGGCACATTCCCTGACCATCCGCTCCAGCGCCTCCCTGCGGGCAGCTGAAAGCGTCTTGGAATCCCTCACGCCAGCCCCATATAAAATTTTGGCGGAAACCGGCCCCAGCACAACGGCAGAGGCCACTACCGGCCCCGCTATACACCCGCGGCCCACCTCGTCCAGGCCCGCCACCACCTGCACGCCCTCTGACCACAAGGCAGCCTCAAGCCTTAACATATCAGGGAGTTCGGCATCATTCACTCGCTCCGGCCACACAACGCACACGACCTTCCCCTATATCGGGCGTACACAATACGCCCTTACATTTGCCACCGTCCCCTTACTTTTGATGGCCCGCAAGGTGCCCGAAAGGTGATGAATTTTCTGCATCCCTAAAACCACATTGTAGGGGCAGACTCTACGCCTGCCACTCCGCTCGAAGAGGAGGAATTTTGAAAAAAAGCCGACCAAAAGGCAGATCAGGCCTTTGAACCAAACAAGACTATGAATGAGCCACCAAGGTGCGCTTTCTGATCTTGTGGCGGGCAGCCTTGCCGCGCAACTCACGCAGATAATAGAGCTTGGACCTGTTATGCCTGCCCTGTTCAACCAGCTCTATCTTTTCTATACGGGGGGAATGGACGGGAAAGATACGCTCTACGCCCACACCGAAGGAATCCTTTCTTACGATAAAGGTCTCACCCAGACCGCCTCCGCGCCTTGTGATTACAACACCCTCAAATACCTGTATGCGTTCCTTTTCCTCGGTCTCCTGAATCTTAACATGCACACGGACCACATCGCCGGGCCTGAAGGCCGGAATATCCCTACGCATTTCCTCAAGCTCAAGTCTTCTGATTAAATCCATAAAAATAATCTCCTTTGATTTATATAAATAACCCATTTTCAAGATTTTCTCATCAATAACATCCAAACAATCTATCCAATGCCACAGAAACAGCACTGCGCACAGACAGATGATTATAATCCCCTGGGCCGTATATGGGCTCCAGAATACCATTCACAGGCGGCAGCAGTTCCATGGCCAATCCAGAAGCAGTGCCGAATAACAGACATACTGGAGCATCCAGCATATCGATATGATTTCGCAAATATCTCCAGGAAACGGCGTCAGGACGCCTGCAGGCAGTGGTTGCATAGACCTCAGGGGAACGGCCATGCCTGTTTTCAATGGCAGACAGGGCCTCCCCCACAGACGATACCACCCTCACCGTTTCCATAGCCTTTTTCCTGTCAGCATTAAGCGTACCGCCCACGCCTGTGAGCCAGTGCCCCATAATCTCTCGCGTCAAGGCCATTTGACGTTCAAGTGGAGTGATGACAAAAAAATTCATCACATCATAGGTGGCTGCTGCACGGGCAATATCGTGTATATCCAGATTGGTGACAGCGGAAACGATTAACTCACCTGCGCGATTCAAAACAGGATAATGCACCAACCCTATGTATCGCATGACCAACCCAGCATTTCAAGAAATTCCCTATCAGTTTCACTCAATTCAATACTTTTCAGCAAATCAGGCCTGCGCTGCAGGGTCACCAGCAAGGACTGTTCCCTTCTCCATCTGGCTATGCGCGCATGATCCCCCGAAAGCAGCACTTCGGGCACCCGTTGCCCCAAAAAATCAGGGGGACGCGTGTAACAAGGGCTTTCCAGCAGCCCGTCGGAAAAGGAATCCCTCTGGGACGAGGTCTCACAACCCAATACCCCCGGAATCAATCGCGCTACCGCCTCCAGGATCACCAAGGCCGCGGCCTCTCCACCAAAAAGCACATAATCGCCGATGGATACCTCTGTATCCACGAAACGGGCCACCCGTTCATCTATCCCTTCATATCTGCCACATACAATCAGCAGCCGCTCCAGGCCCGCCCACTCATGGGCCATTTCCTGATGAAACAACCTGCCCCTCGGGCTTAAAAGCACCACATATGGCGCAGGAGGCTCAGTCCTGAGGGTTTCCAGGGCTTCATATATGGGCTCCGGCTTCATTACCATGCCCTCTCCTCCGCCATAAGGACGATCGTCCACTGTATTATGCCTGTCGTGAGTAAAATCCCGAAGGTTTATGGGCCTGACCTGAATCAGGTCTTTCTGAATGGCCTTGGACAACAAACCATCCTGTAACGGCGACGAGAAAAAGCCGGGGAATATGGTCAAAATATCAAAGAGCATCTATGTCCAACAGACCTTCGGGCGGCTCCACAAGCATAACCCCGTGCTGAACATCTATCTGCGTCACTATCTCTTCCACAGCCGGGAAAAAATATTCCCTTTTGTCAGTTGAATGCACTACATAAATATCGTGGGCCCCTGTCCTCAGAATGTCCACCACCCTGCCAAGCTCAACACCGGCGGCCACAACCCTGAGGCCTATAACCTCATGCCAGTAAAACTCACCGTCAGGCAGCTGCGGCAAACTGGAAGCTGGAACATAAACAGCCAATCCGCTCAACACCTCAGCCTCGGAACGATTCAGCACGCCCTTCAGGCGCACAAGAAAACCATTCGGGGCCTCCCGTAGTGACAAAAGCTCGAACTGCCTGTCACCGATCACAAGCCGAAGACCAGGCCGCAGGACATCCGCATACATTGAAGACAGGACTAGCTCACCCCGTATGCCATGCGGCTTACGTACCCTGCCTATGGCTATAACTTCCGGCTGTTGCACCATCAATCTATCAACGGATGGAACTATTCCAGTATCTCCAGCATGGCGCGCTTTTTGAGTTTGTTGGACGCAGCAGACACAATGGTTCGCAATGCCTTGGCTGTGCGGCCCTGACGCCCTATGATCTTGCCTATATCCTCCTGGGCCACACGCACCTCCACAACCGTGGTCTGCTCACCTTCGACTTCCTTGACCTGCACTGCATCCACATTGTCAACAAGCGACTTGACCAAATATTCCACCAGCTCTTTCATGCAAGGTCCTCACATCATTTCAAGACGATCAGTTTATAAATTTCTTGATGAGGCTGCTGACCGTCTCGGTGGGAGTAGCGCCCTGTCCGAGCCAGTATTTCACGCGCTCAGCGTCCATCTTGCACTCAACAGGGTCCTTGAGTGGGTCATAGGTGCCCAAAATCTCCAAAAAACGCCCGTCGCGCTTGGCCTCTGAATGGGCTGCCACCACCCTGTAAAACGGCTTCTTCTTTCTGCCCATGCGGGTCAATCTCAATTTTACTGCCATAGATCCTCCTTATTTTAATAAATAATCAAAAATATCATCCAAAAGGATTAAATCCCCTGGCGAATCCCTTCAAACCTGTCTTCTTTATCTTCTTCAACATCTTGGACATCTCGGCATAATTCTTGAGGAGCTTGTTGACATCCTGCACTGTTGTGCCGCTCCCCCTGGCGATACGCCTTCTGCGGCTGGCGTTGATGATGGTCCAATCGATTCGCTCTTTTCGTGTCATGGAGTCGATGATTGCTATTATCTTCGAGAGCTCCTTTTCCTCGGGCATCATGCCCTGCATCTGTTTGAGCTTGTTTATGCCGGGGATCATTGAAACCACCTGGGCCAATCCCCCCATCTTTCTGACCTGCAACAACTGATCCTTGAAATCATCGAGGGTAAAGGAATCTTTTTTGATCTTTTCCTTGAGCTCCAATGTCTTCTGCTGATCGACATTCTGCTGCACCTTTTCAATCAGACTCAAGACATCTCCCATGCCAAGGATACGATTGGCCAGCCGGTCTGGATAAAAGGGCTCCAACCCATCTATTTTCTCACTCATACCAACAAACTTGATGGGCTTGCCCGTGATGGATTGAATGGAAAGGGCTGCCCCGCCCCTGGCGTCTCCGTCCATCTTGGTGAGCACCACACCGGTTATCTCTATGGCATCATTGAAACTCTTGGCCATGTTGACTGCATCCTGGCCGGTCATTGCATCCACCACCAGAAGGATCTCCTGGGGTGACATCAGAGCCTTTATGTCCTTGAGTTCCTGCATCAGGGCGTCGTCTATATGCAGACGGCCCGCGGTGTCTATTATGAGCGTATCCCTGTTGAGTCTGACGGCCTCTGCCCTGGCCTTTCTTACGATGTCCACAGGTCTATCCGAGGGCTGGGACGGGAAAACATCCATTTGAATCTGTTTGGCCAATGCCGTCAGCTGATCGATTGCAGCAGGCCTGTAAACATCGGCGGGCACAAGGTAAGGCCTGCGGCCCTTGGAGCGCAGCCACAAAGCAAGCTTGGCGGCGGAGGTGGTCTTGCCCGAACCCTGAAGACCTGCGAGCAGGATCACCGCCGGCTGACTCCCTGCCAGATTCAGACGCTGATTCGCTCCGCCCAGAAGGGCCACCAATTCGTCGTGAACGATCTTGACAAGCTGCTGCCCCGGCGTGAGGCTCTCCATCACCTCCTGGCCTACGGCCCTGGCTTTTATGCGTTCGATGAAGTCCTTGACCACCTTGAAATGCACATCCGCTTCCAAGAGGGCAAGGCGCACCTCTCGCAGCCCCTCCTGAATGTTCTCTTCGGAGAGGCGGCCGTATCCGCGCATGCGCTTGAAAATGCCTTCAAGGCGTTCTGTAAGGGTTGAAAACATATGGTTCAGTTTTGTTGGCTATTTTGTAAATTTCGGCAAAATTGGTCACAGCCACAATGGCTCTAAAATAAGCATTAAATAATACAGATAGCAGGGCCTGATGTCAATTAAAAGTGTAAAACCGTTACTGAGCCAATGGCACCACTCGCAGCCCTTCTTTTTGAGACGGAATAAAGGCGATATCCACCCTGCGATTTCGGGCCATGTGTTCAGGGGTATCGTCCAGAAATTTCGGTCTGCTGGACCCGTATCCCACGGCATAGGCCTTTTGATGTGGAATGCTGCTCTTGTCCAACAGAAAATCCAGGACCATAGCCGCCCTGGCCGCAGACAAGGCCCAGTCCGAGGGCCACTGGGCATCCGGCACAAAGGCGCTATCCGTATGGCCGGAGGTCACCACCTCTCCAGGCAGTCTTTCCAGCACCCTTCTAATCTCGGCCAGTACAGGTCTTATTTCATCCTTCAGCCGAATACCCCTGGGTTCAAACAGGACATCATCCCGAATGCGAATGGTGATTCTATCAGAGCCCTCTTCTAATTCAAAGCCGTTTTGAGAGACAATGGGTTGCACAGCGGTCTTGAAGGTGGCCAAGAGCTCACTTACATTGGCAGGCATGGATTGGGGCAGGGTGTTATCTGTATCAGGGATGATCGCAGTCCTTGAGATACCGAAGGCATCCTTCAAAGACTCTGAAACGGCCTTGAATTTGGCCTGATCCATGCTGGAAAACCCATAAAGCAGCACAAAAAAGCCCAAAAGCAACGAGACCATGTCGGCATAGGTGATGAGCCAGCGCCAACGGCCAGAGGTATCCTCCCGCTGCTCCCTCTTGTTCAGGCGCATTTAATTGTCCCTCGGCACCGCCAGCATGCGCTCTACGGCGCTTAAGGCGCTCAAGCGTATTTCTTCCGGCACCGTCACCTGGTGTTTTTCGTTCAGCAAGGCATCAAAGACCTCTTGAAGCCCGGTCTTTTTCATCTCTTCGCAGACCATTCTGGAAGATGCCGCATAAAAGCGCTTATTGGGATAGCGTCTTTGAAGCGGATACAGAAGCCCCACCTCCGTAGCTATGATGAACTCCTCTGCATCGGATTTTGCAGGGAATTCCAGCATGCCGCTGGTGCTTCGAACCACATCCGCCATGTTTAGAATGGCAGGCGGGCATTCGGGATGGGCTATGACCACTGCCTTTGGGTGTTCCTCTTTGAGCCGTTGCAGTTCTTCAGGCTTGAGGCCATCGTGTATGGGGCAGAACCCCTCCCAGATATGTATCTTCTGGTCGGTATGGCGCTGTGTCCACATGGCCAGATTTTTATCCGGCGTCATGATCACCTCAGGGCAACGCAGGGATTTCACCACCTGTACTGCATTGGCTGAGGTGCAGCAGATGTAGCTCTCTGCCTTGACCTCGGCGCTGGAGTTGACATATGTGACTACAGGTGCACCCCTGTGCAGGGCCTTAAACTCCCTCAAATCCTCGGCAGTCACCATGTCTGCCATGGCACAGCCAGCATTTATGACAGGCAGCAAGACCTTTTTGTTTGGACATAAAATGGCGGCGGTCTCAGCCATGAAGTGCACGCCGCAGAAGACGATGATGTCTGCATTGGTCTGGGCGGCCTGTATGCTCAAGGCCAGGGAGTCGCCGGTGAGGTCGGCTATGTCTTGCACCTCTGGAATCTGGTAGTTGTGGGCCAGTATGATGGCGTTTTTCTCTTTGGCAAGCCGCCGAATCGCCTGTTTCAAATCCTTTTCCATGAAAAAACTCCATTAAAATGGTCAAAAATCACTGTCGAAAGACCTCTGCCCCAGCAGGTATCTCAAAACGAAAGAGGTCATCGGGCAGCTTGCTGTTCAACCGCATGTCCTGAAATGAGATGTGAATCTTGGTGCCGGCCTGGTCTTCTATGCGGATAGAAGAGATGAGGTGTGTATTCTCATTTAAGGTCAGCCACAGGGCCTTGATGCGGCTCATGCCTTCGGCCTGAGCGGTCTTGTCGGGTATGGGAACCAGCTTCAGCGTCCAGGGGGCTGCCATGCCACGACCCGGAGTGTCGATATAAAAATAGCGGGTCAATTCGCCGTCTCCTCCAAAAAAGGCCCTGGTGATCTCAGCCGACAAAAACTGCTCGCGATTCATCACCATCACCTGATTGACCTCCTTTTCATAGACATAAACCGCCTTGTCGTTGACCACCACCACCTGCGGCTCCGGCTTTACATAATCCCAGCGCATGGAATCGGGCCGTTTCATATAGACATGACCTTCCGCCCGCACAGGGTTGGGATTGCCTGGAGCGAGGGTCTCCTGATAAAAGTAGGCGGCCATATCCTGCATGTTTTTATGGGCAATTTGCATGAGCTGGGCCAATTCACGAGGCCCCAAGGCAGCAGGGGACTGCAATTCCCCCTTTGAAAGGGTTGGAATAGGCCCCCGAGTTTCATTTACGGGCTGTTCCTCTTGGGCATAAAGGGAAGAGACGGTCAGCCACCAACACAACACAAACAAGGTATAAACGAATCGCATGGGCTCACTCCACGGTAACACTTTTTGCCAGATTTCTGGGCTGATCCACATCACAGCCCTTAAAGACGGCCGTCTCGTAGGCCAAAAGCTGCAAGGGAACCACACAGATAAAGGGATTGACATCAGGCTCCATGCCCCGTGGAATCTCGATGAACTGTTGTGCCATGGCCCGAAGCCCTGCGTCCTCTTCTCCAAGTATCACCATGCGGCCCCTGCGGCTCTTCACCTCTTGAACATTGCTGAGCATCTTTTCCATCACATGGTCTCGAGGGATTATGGCCACTACCGGCATGTCCTTGTCTATGAGGGCTATGGGGCCGTGTTTCATCTCGCCTGCTGCATATCCTTCGGCATGTATGTAGGAGATCTCCTTCAGCTTCAAGGCGCCCTCTAAGGCAATGGGATAATTCATGTGCCTGCCCAGATACAGGGCATGCTGGTGCTGCGCCATGTCCTCGGCCAGAATGCTCGCTGTCTCCTGCCAAGGCTTCAACCAGGCATTTATAAGCCTTGGAACCTCCAGAATTGCATTTATTCTACGGCAAATGGCCTGGGCCGTCATCGTCTGCCTTTTTTGAGCCAAATAAAGCCCCATAAGATAGAGGACCGCCAACTGGGAGGTAAAGGCCTTGGTGGAGGCCACGCCGATCTCAGGGCCTGCATGGGTATAGATGGTATTCCCTGCCTCCCTGGAAATGGTGCTGCCCAGCACATTGCAGATGGCAATCATTCTTGCCCCTGCCTCCCTGGCCTTTCGCAAGCCAGCCAAGGTATCGGCGGTCTCGCCTGACTGGGAGATGGGGATCACCAAGGTCTTTTCATTGACAGGCATGGCTCTATAGCGGAATTCCGAGGCCAGCTCCACACGGGCTGGAATGCCAATCCACTCCTCGAACCAATAGGTAGCCGTGAGGCCTGCATGCCAGGAGGTGCCGCAGGCCAGAAACAAAATGTTCTGAATGGATTTCAGGTCAGTTGCAGACAAGTTAAGCTCTGAAAGCACCACCTCGCCTGTGTCAGGGGCTATGCGGCCAGCCAGGGTGTTTAAGATGGCCTGCGGCTGTTCAAAGATCTCCTTGAGCATGAAATGGCGATAGCCCGCCTTCTCCGCCATGGAGATGTCCCAGGTTATGGTCTGCACAGGCCGTTTGACCGTTTGGTGTGTGAGAAGGGAGTAAAACTCCATTTTATCGGCGGACAAGACCACCAGGTCATCGTCCTCCAGAAATACCACCTGTCTTGTGTACGGCAAAAGCGCCGGAATGTCTGAGGCCAGAAACACCTCATTGGCTCCGATGCCTAGGACCAGGGGGCTTTGTTTGCGCACTGCCACCAGCCTGCCTGGCCAGTCTTGAGCCATCACCACCATGGCATAGGAGCCCTTTAGTTCGGCCACAGCCCTCTCTACAGCGGATTTGAGGTCATCTTTCAGGTATTTTTCCACCAGGTGTGCGATGACCTCGGTATCGGTTTCGGACTGAAAGACATGACCTTCTGCCTCCAGGCCCTGGCGCAGGGAACGGTGATTCTCGATGATGCCGTTGTGCACCACCACTATACGGCCGGTGCAATCCACATGGGGATGGGCATTTTGCTCTGTGGGCTCGCCGTGAGTAGCCCAACGGGTGTGGCCTATGCCCGTGCACAGACCATTGACTAAAGATGAGGGCTCAGCTTCATGCGCCACCAGTTCCACTAAATTGGAGAGCTTGCCAGGGGCCCTGCGGCGCTGAAGACCTGTCTCAGTCAGCCAGGCTATGCCAGCGGAGTCATATCCCCTGTACTCCAGCTTGCCCAGACCCTCCAACAAAACGGCTGTCACCGGCCTTTTACCTATATAACCAACTATTCCACACATGTTTTGTGTCCATCAGATGTTTTTTAGATATTCCTCCCACTCCATGGGCAGAAGGTACTTCTTTTTGTTGTTGCACTCCTTGCAGACAGGAACCAGATTGTTCTTGGTGCTTGTACCCCCTCGAACAAGGGGCACCACATGGTCCATAGTGAGGTTCTCTTTGCCCACCTTTTTTCCGCAATAGTGGCAGATTCCTGAAGCGCACTTCTCCTGCCACCAGCGGCTTTTGCGCAGCTCCTTGGCCTTGAGCCTTTCTCTTTTAACGGCCTCGTCGCTTATAGATGAGAAAAACAGAATATCACTCATTACCGTCCAAATATACAACACAAAGGGGCAGACACAAGGCCTGCCCCCTAAAGACTAAAGTATATCTTCAGTTTCTCTAAAACAGCGTTCCGTTTTTAAGGGATATGACGATGCCCAGGCCGGCCACCACCAAAAACCATACCACCGGCAGGGCCGTGGCCAACTTGGCCAGGCCTTCATTGTTGGACTCCTTGCCGTTTTTGGCCACCTGTACCGCCACCAAAATGGGATAGGCCATGACAACGATTCCCATTACAAATGTGCCCAAGAACAAGACTGTGCTGCCCCAGTCCAGAGAGAGCTTGTAGTCAAAGATGTTGTAACCAACCTTGCCTGTATAGGTCATGCGCAGGGCCTCACGGGCATAAGACATCAAAAAGATGCTCAAAAAGGCGATTAGGGCGGCAACAGGCGCATTTTTTATGGGATTTGCACGAGCCGTCATCAAAAAGAGAAAGAATGCGGCACCCATGCCTGCGCCCACCAAAAAGAACGGATTTTTATAAAAGGCAAACTCCATGGGCACCGAAAACAGCCACCAAAGACCGATGGCAATCTGGGCCGCCGTGGCATACAGGGCCAGGTTGGCGCCTAAGGTAGCGGTCTCCTGAAGATATGCCCTGTCGTAGTCCTTTCTGCCATTAAAAAACCAGGCATAGAGCATGAGATATACACCTGCCATGGCGATGGAAGGGGCAATAAAGTGCAGAAAACGATGCCACTCAAAGGCATACAAACCCTTACCCGAGGCGTTCACCTCCTGGCCTGATATGAGCCAGGTCTTCCACATCTGGGGCAAGAGCTGCTCCACTGACAGGGCGTGTATCACCGCTGCTGCGGCCAAAAGCGCAACAAGTGCAAGCACCGCCCAGCCCGATGCACCAGGGGCCTTGTCACTTCCCGAGAGATAAAAGACATAAGAGGCAGTAAAGGCCACGGCCAGAATGAGCAGAAATGCCATGGCCCAGTAGGCGGACATGGAGTTGGCTGTGTACCAGAATGGGTCATAGATCACCTGCACAAAGAGCAGAGGCGCCACACCCAGCACCATGGCCAAAGAGGCATTTATGGTGGAGCCGCGGGCCAGGGCCTTGCTCAGGCGCAGGCTGTTGGGCGTGGCCTTGATGCGGGCCCAGATGGAGACCACCACACCACCCAGCAGGAAATTTACAAACATGATGTGCAATGCAAAGGTCAAGACCAGAAAGAATTGAAACACCACTGGATAGAACGGCACTCCGCTTGCGTCTCTCATGGCATTTAGATAGTTGGTTAATTCCATAGCTCGCTCCTTTACTATTTTTGCATTTTTGAGGCCAAAAAGGCCGCAACTGCCTGTTTTTCTTCCTCAGAGCCCAAAAACGGCGGCATATAGGCATAACCCTCCATGGCATCCATCCAGCCTGCTATATCGTCCTTGGAGGTCATGCCCAATCGAGTAAAGAGGCCGGGAAGGGCACGCATTTTGCCATCTGCATCAAAGGTGTGACAGTTACCGCACTGGTGCCTGGCGATGATGTGGCCCACTGCCTTTTCATTTTCAGGCGTGATGGTGCGCAGTCCATCGGGCACGAAGTAGATGTGGGCAAGAAAACCATCCTTAAACAACTCCTTTTCGGATTTTATGGCCTTGGCAGGTACATCCGCTGCTATGATCTGATTGCCATACATGAACTGGCTGATGATGTAGGGCCTTCTGACCCCCTCTCTAAAGCCCTCACCGGCACCGATACCCAAAAACAGCACTACGAGCATGAGAATGCCCAGGGTCTTTCCGGCCAATTGAGGCCTTAAAAGCCCGGCTACGAGCATGTAGAGAAACACCAGTGCATAGCACACCACGGCTGCATAGAGCATGTTCTTGAGATAGGGCAGGCCACCTGAAAGCCCCAGGCCCTTGGCGGCATCAGGCATTTTGTAGAGAAACCAGGCGCTGAAGATGCCGCCGAACACCATGCCTGCCATACCCCAGATGGAGGCGGAGCGAATCACATCGTTTCTGTCCTTTTCATTCTCCATGCCGCTTGCGG
The DNA here is from genome assembly GCA_028695735.1 of Deltaproteobacteria bacterium. GTDB lineage: Bacteria > Desulfobacterota > Dissulfuribacteria > Dissulfuribacterales > DYLC01 > JAQVIJ01. The sequence goes on from JAQVIJ010000001.1 coordinate 426,650, forward strand.
AGATTATGGCATACAATCCGGCTATGCCCAGCATCAAGGCGGTGCGGCTAAAGAGCTGCGGCCAGTATGTGGAATTGAAGAAGCCGTCAAAGAAGCCGCCTGTGCGAATCCAGGAATCTGATGAGAGCATAAAGGCCAGAATGCCTGTGATGATGACCATGCTGATCCAGGCGCTCCAGGCATAGATCCAGCCGATGCGCATGTGAGTCTTGGGGCTCACCTTGTCCAGTGTGTAATAGTAGATGTAGATGGTTACGATCTCCAGAATGAAGAAGACCCATTCCGTAGCCCAGCCCCAGACATAGTTGTGTATCAGGGCGGAGATGGAGCGAGGGCTGGCCACCGTAGCCGCAAACCAGATACCCACGCCTGTAAGGGAGCCGTACACAAAACAGAAGATCAGAATCATCAGGGTGTATCGCTTGATGAAGTCCAGAAGCCCGGGTCTGTTTTCCTTCAATGCCTTGCGCTCGATAAATACATTGAACCAGAACGCACCGGTGGCCAAGTGGCTTGGCAGGATGTGAAAGGTGGCGATGAGGGCGATGAAGATGCCCGATGTCCAGACAGGCACTTCCCAAAATGGATACATAATGACCTCCTTTTATTGGAATAGCGGCATGTAGGCCGAAAATACCATGAAAAACCGCATGTTAGCCCAAAAATGGCTCCAAGAGTATCTTGTGATGCTCTAAATCGATTTTGACGATGCGAGCGGCCACCTTTTTGGTGGGCGCCAGAAAGCCTCTCATGGATATGCCGTCTTCATGCACATCCATGTATAACACATCCCTCATTATTTCCTGTTCCTCTCCATCTTTCAACAGATAGGCGTGTGTCTGGCACATCTTGTCCTCCTTTTGCATATAATTGACCGCAGGCGGCCGCTATATCCTGGCCCTTGCTCTTGCGGATAATGGCCGTAAAGCCGGCATTTACCAGAATTGCCTGAAACTCCAGGACATTCTGCAAGGAAGGGGCATTGAATGGAATGCCTTCACTGGAATTAAATGGAATCAGATTGATCTTGCTTGGAATGTTGGAAAGTAGCCTGACCAGGCGCCTGGCGTCAGCAGGCGAGTCGTTCACATCTGCCAGGAGCAGGTATTCAAAGGTTATGCGCCTTCTCTTGGGCAAGGGATAGGCCTTGCAGGCGGAAAGCAGTGTGGCAATTGAATACCGTCGATTGATGGGCATGAGACGGTCTCTCACCTCGTCCGTGGTGGCGTGCAGAGAGATGGCCAGACCGGTCGCTGTCTTTGAGCCGAATTCCAGCATCTCCGGCACCAGACCGCAGGTGGAAACAGTGATGCGGCGGCTGGAAAAATTCAGACCCATATCGTCGCAGAGTATGTTCAGGCTGGTGAGCAGGTTGCCCAAATTGGCCAAGGGCTCACCCATGCCCATAAACACCAGATTGCGGGGCCGTTTATGCGCCTCCACCAGGCCATGAACAGCCAAAACCTGGCCTGCTATCTCCGAGGGCAGAAGATTGCGCTTAAAACCCATGCGGGCCGTGTGGCAAAAGCTACAGCCCATGGCGCACCCCACTTGACTGGAGAGACACAGGGTGTAGTGGTCTTCCTCTGGAATCAAGACCGACTCGATGGCCAGGCCGTCTGAGAGCAGAAAACCGAATTTTTCAGTGCCGTCCTGCGAGACCTGTCTCTTGTGCAGTTGCAGACTGTATATCTGGCCCCTTTCTGCAAAGAGCTGCCTGGTTGCCCTGGAGAGGTCAGTGGCCTGCTCCATATTTGCAAACCCTGGCCGCCACAGCCAGCGAAAGAGCTGCCTACCGCGAAAGCTGGAAAGACCCACAGAGACCGCTAAGCATTCCAGTTCCTCTCTGGTGAGAGAGCGGTAGTCCAATGGCATGTCTTTGGAGTACATGGCTATCAATCTTTCGGAGTTCATGTGTTCTTTAGACTGGACTGGCCTGTGGCCTCCAGCACGCTCAGCCAGAAGCGGCTGGAGGTGTTCACCTGTTTTCTCCGCTTGATGGCCTCTTTTATGGGGACATGGACATATCGGTCGTTCCAGCGGCTCACCATCAGGCCTGTCTTGCCTGCCATGGCCGCATGCACGGCATTCTGGCCTAAATTGGCGCAATAGAGGCGATCATAGACATTGGCAGGCACGCTTCTCACCAGATAACTGGGGTCTATGTAGCGTATCACCATCTCCATGCCGATCTTCTTAAAGTATTCCTTAAAGGTATCCCGCAAAAACAGGCCGATGTCCCCAAGTTTTATATTGCCCGAGGCATCCCTGCTGATCTTGTCGCCTGTTACGTATTTCTGGCCTGCACCTTCTGCAACCAATATAACGGCATGTGAACGCTGGCGCAATCTGCGCTCCACTGCCTTTAACAGGCCGTTTCCCCCTTCTAAATCAAAATCGCTTTCAGGAATCAGGCAGAAATTCACCTCTCTCAGGGCATGTGTGGCGGCAGCGGCTATGAAACCGGAGTGCCTGCCCATGACCTTTACCAGCCCGATGCAGTTGGGTGCGCCTACGGCCTCTGTATGTGCGCAGCGAATGGCATCACAGGCCATCTCTACAGCCGTCTCAAAGCCAAAGGTCTTGGAGACCAGATAGATGTCGTTGTCGATGGTCTTGGGAATGGTCACTATGGCTATCTTGAGTGCCCGTTTTTCGATCTCCCTCTGAATGTCCACAGCCGCCCGGAATGTGCCGTCTCCGCCTATCATGAAGAGGATGTTGATATTCATGCGCACCATGGCATCCACTATCTCTTCCACGGGCTGATTGCCACGGGATGACCCTAGAATCGTGCCGCCGTATTCATGGATGCGGTCCACAGCGGCAGGTGTGAGCTCCATGATGGGCAACTCATAGCTGGGTATAAAGCCCCGCAGGCCATAACGAATGCCCACAGCAGAGGAAATGCCGTAGCCATAGTTGAGGGTGAGGACGATGGAGCGAATGACATCGTTGATCCCCGGGCATAGACCGCCGCAGGTCACGATGGCGCACCGGGTCTTAGTGGGATCAAAATACAAAAATTGTCGAGGTCCTGCCAATTCAAAGGACTTGGCCAAGCCGGTCCTCTGCCAGTGTTCCACTGCGGCATAAGAGGCCCGAAGCAGTACTCGGCTCTCATCCGTGACAAAGCAGGTCATGGCCCTTTTCATAAGGGGTGATTCGATGCGGGCATCTCCCAGTGTCTTGATAGTGGTGTCTATCTCGTCTTCGTCGGCAATCTCATCTATGATGTCGGACATGGCCCATGGAGTTGGACAGGAGAGGTATTCGTCGGGCATAAAATCCTCCTTGAGAATAATGTTGAAAGGAATTACTTTGAGAGCGTGAAGTAGGTAGGGGCGACCGGCCGGTCGCCCCTACCGCATATTTGATGAGTAATAAAACACATATCAGCTGAGAAAGCTATAATCTACATAACCCCCTATTCGATCATTAGTTTCTTTGTTGAGCGGAATGCGTTGTGGCAGGGGGTTTGGTTTTTTACATTAAATTACGGAATTTGGAATGAATAACAACCAGATACATGACCATGAAGGGACGCCAGCAGTAATCGGCGTCTTTGATTCAGGTGTAGGCGGACTGACGGTGGTAAAAGAGCTTCGAAGGCTCATGCCTCATCAGCCCATCATATACTTTGGAGACACCGCACGCACGCCCTACGGCACAAAAGGGCCTGAAACCATTACCAGATATGCCGAAGAGGACAGCCGCTTTCTTTTACAGCAGGGGGCCAAGATCCTGGTGATTGCATGCCACAGCGCCGCCAGCGTTGCAGCTGAGCACATCAAAAAGACCTTTGATGCCCCCCTTTTCGAGGTGATCACGCCCTCCATAGAGCAGGCATTGGCCTTTACAAAAAACAAAAAGATCGGCCTGATCGGCACTCGCGCCACCATAGGAAGCAGGGTCTATGAGGCCAAGATCGGGGCTATCGACTCAGAGATACAGGTCATCGATCAGGCCTGTCCTTTACTGGTGCCATTGGTGGAGGAGGGCTGGTTCAAGCGCCGTGAAACGCGCATGATCGTCAAAAAGTATCTGCGGCCTCTGAAAGAACGGCATGTGGATACTCTGATACTTGGCTGCACGCATTACCCCTTGTTAAAGCCCGTCATTCAGGAAAAGATCGGCAAACGGGTCACGCTGATAGACCCGTCCCATGAGGTGGCACGCGCTGTGCATACCTATTTGCTGAAAACAGGAGGTCTGGCAGGCGGCCCTACCAGTGTCGCCAACCGTTATTTCTTATCCGACCTGCACCAGACCAATCAGCGAATCGTGCAGACCTTTTTGGGTGAACGGATACAAATCGAACAGGGCGGGCCTTAAGCCCATGCACGATCTGCTTTTGATTCTGGGCGTCTTAATGCGCCAAAATTTAGGAAATGGAGGCAATATGAAACACGATAAAGTGATGGCCTGCTGTCTGGCCGGTATATTGGCAGCGAGCGGCTTAACTGGCTGTTCCACCTATGAAAACCGGGTTGCACCCATACCCCTGCCCTCTGCACAGCGAGACCATGTGGAGGTAGATGGCGTCTTGATCTCAGCCAGGGCATACTTAAACGAAAAGGAGGCCAAGGAGGCCTTTGGCTTTGATGCACGTGGTGCAGGCATTTTGCCTGTTCAGTTGGTGTTGGACAACCGTTCAGGCCAGGAGGTCACCATAACTCCAAATCAGACCTTTTTGATAGACACATTGGGGCAGGCCTGGCCATTGCTTCAGTCTCAACAGCTCTATGACAGGGTGGGAAAACATGTGGACATAGCTGAAACAGGCAAGGGCAGCCTTAAGCCTGCTGTCTTGGCAGGCGCGGCAGGTGTCCTGGCAGGCCTGGCCATTGGAGTGGTCTCTGGCAGGAATGTGGGCAGCGCAGCAGGCACAGGGGCCGTAATAGGTGCCACAGCAGGGGCCATAGCAGGCGGGGCCACCAGCAGGGCAGAGCTGGATGAAAGGCTTCGCCAGGACCTCTCTCAAAAGACACTGAAAAACAGGTCCATCAAGCAGGGAGACCTGGCCTATGGTGCCCTGTTTTTTCCTGGTTTTGCTGAGGAGATTCAGGGTATCGTAGCCATAAGGCTCTCTTTGCACATCGGGCCTCATGACCGGATAGTGGAAGTGCCATTGCGCTGATAAATGATCGCATACATTACAGCGGCCCTGATCTTCGGCGCATCAGGCGGATTGAGCCCAGGGCCGCTCAGCGTCATAGTCATTCACGAGACCTTGACTCGCGGGTTTCGAGCCGGTGTGCTGGTTGCCCTGTCTCCGCTCTTTACGGATGTACCCATCATGTGTGCGGCAGTCATGCTTTTTTCCAGACTTCAGGACACCACCTGGCTACAGATAGGGCTGGGCGTCATCGGCGGCCTTTATCTACTGCGGTTGGGCTATAAAAGCCTGATTGTAACCCGTGTGCCCATGCCAAAGGCCCCTGATGTGCGGTTGGGTCCCCTACTGACCGGCATCAAAATGAACTTCTTGAACCCCAACCCCTATCTGTTTTGGTTTACCGTGGCCGGCCCATATCTCATTTCAGGCACTCTTTCGACAAATCTTGCCTTTCTTGCGACATTTTTGTCCGTTCTCATCAGTATAAAGGTCTCCATTGCCTACGGTGTCTCCCGTTTTCGCAGTTTCCTGCACGGCAGGACCTACGACCTGATCATGAAGGCCCTGGCCCTTTGTCTTTTGGGTTACGGAGCGGCCTTTTTGTTCAAGTCATGCAGGCTCATACTCCGGTAACTCCATCTTCTTCCCTTGACATGACCAAGGCAATGTACCATACTTCTTCGATAATTTTTTGTAAGCGAGGATTAGAATGCGTCAACGGGTTTTGAGTGGAATGCGGCCGTCGGGGAAACTGCATCTGGGTCATCTACATGGGGTTTTGCACAACTGGCGGAACATGCAGCATGATTATGACTGTTTCTTCTTTGTAGCCGACTGGCACGCCCTGACCACCAATTATGAAAATCCCTGGTCAATCTCCGGAAACATAGGGGAAATGGTCATGGATTGGATCGCATGCGGCATCGATCCTGAAAAAAGCACACTCTTTGTGCAATCAGACATAAAGGAGCATGCCGAACTGCACCTGTTGCTCTCCATGATCACGCCGGTCTCCTGGCTTGAACGCAATCCCACCTATAAGGAACAGCAGCAGCAGCTCAAGGAGATGGACCTGGCCACCTACGGTTTTTTGGGTTATCCGGTGCTGCAGGCCGCTGATATCATCATGTACAAGGCCCACAAGGTGCCTGTGGGCGTGGATCAATTGCCTCATGTTGAGCTGACAAGAGAGATAACCCGTCGTTTCAATTACCTTTATGGCGAGGTCTTCCCTGTGCCCGAGGCCCTGTTAGCTGAGACCCCCAAGCTGCCGGGTCTGGATGGCAGAAAGATGAGCAAGAGCTACGGCAACTCCATCTTCCTGTCGGATTCAGACGAGGATATCCGAAGCAAGATCGCCACCATGGTGACAGATATAGAGAGACCCCGCAAATCAGACCCAGGTGATCCTGAAAAACGCTGTGTGGCGTTTCAGCTTCACAAGCTCTATCTTTCTGCCGAAAGGCTCAAGGAGATCGAAGAGGACTGCAAGGCGGCCAAGCTTGGATGTGTGGCCTGTAAAAAGGAGCTGGCAGAGGCCTTAGTCCAAGGGCTGGCCGAAGTGCATGAAAGACGCCTGGCCCTGTCTGCAAACCCGCAAAAGATTCGCGAAATCCTGCTGGAAGGCGCTGAAAAGGCCAGAAAGGTGGCTGGGTCAACCATTTCACAGGTGAGGGATGCCATTTGGATCCAGCGTGCCACATAACCATTGAGGCATTTGACGGGCCGTTAGACCTGCTTTTGCACCTCATTCACAAAAACCAGATAGACATCGCAGACATCCCCATGTCCCTGGTGACCACCCAATATCTGCAATACCTGGACCTAATGCGGGAATTGAATATAGCCATAGCCGGAGAGTATCTGGCCATGGCCGCCACCCTGATACACATCAAGTCCCGTATGCTGCTGCCCAGACCCGAGCCACCCATGGACATGACGGACCCACGCGAAGAACTGGTGAGACCACTTCAGGACCTGGCCCGTTTCAAAGAGGCTGCCTCGGCCCTGGAGTCCCGAAATCTGTTAAATCGGGACGTGTTTGTGCGGACAGGCGCATTCAGGGAATTGCTGGCGGAAATGGGCGAGGATTTCGCTGTAGGGGTCAAGGAAATCGGAGTGTTCGAGCTATTTACAGCCTTCAAAAACGCCATGGCAAGACAAAACGGCGTTCATGTGCTGGAGCTTGACAAGGAGGGCACAAACCTGCCGTCGCACATGGCCCTTCTATCCGGCATCCTGGCGCAGCGGAGGAAGGAATTCTTTTTACAGCTTGTCATGGGCCAGGGCCGAAACCTGATCATATTGACCTTTCTGGCCATTCTGGAGCTGACCAAAATGGGAAAACTACTGCTGTTACAGAAGGATGGGGAGGAAGACATCCTCATCTATTGGGTACCGATCAATCAGCCCCATGAAATCCCAGACGCCGGACACCCCCATGACAGGACGCCCGCCCTTGCCGGCGGGCATGAAGTGTGGCGGGAATTCGTGAATCCAGTATAATTCGATCATGTCACCATGCAACGAACTGGTAGCCATTGTAAACGAAGCCAACGAGGTCATCGGAGCGCTTCCACGGGCCGAGATGCGCAGAAGACGGCTGCCTCATAGGGCGGTCTATGTCTTAGTCTTTAACCAAAGGCATGAACTCTTTGTGCAGAAACGCACACACACCAAGGATATCTACCCAGGTTATTATGACATTGCAGCAGGCGGCGTGGTATTGAGTGGCGAATCCTGGGAACAGGCGGCACAGCGGGAGCTCTGGGAGGAGATGGGGATTCAAGCCCGACTGACGCCCTTATTCGAGTTTCACCATGCCACTGATGAGAACGATGTCTGGGGTATGGCCTACGTGTGCCTTCACGATGGCCCGTTTGAACTCCAGGCAGAAGAGGTGGCGGACGGGGAGTTCATGCCAGTCAAGGACATTCTTGCCTTGGCCCAAAGGCATCCCTTTACCCCTGACGGCATGGAGCTTCTTCAGCGCTTCCTGGCACGCGAAGGGTTGAACCATGCACTTTTCACTGCAGATGGTAACTCTTTCGACTTAACTACAAAAGACTAATACGAGGTATGTCATGGAATGGCTTTTAAACCCAGAACACTGGGTCTCCCTCATCACATTGACGGCCCTGGAGATCGTGCTGGGCATAGATAACATCATCTTTCTTGCCATAATAGTCTCCAAGATGCCCTCACATCAGCAGCCATCTGCCCGCATCATTGGTTTGGGGGCCGCAATGATTATGCGCATCCTGCTGCTTCTGTCCCTGACATGGGTGATGCGCCTCACAGAACCCCTGTTTCACCTCTTGGGCAGGGCATTTTCCGGCAGGGACATCATACTTATTCTGGGTGGGCTGTTTCTTATTGCAAAGAGCTCTCTCGAGATACACGAGAAGATGGAGGAGGCGCGAAGCGGCGGCCCGGATATTCAAATCAGGACAACGGCCTTCTGGGGTGTTATTGTGCAGATCATGCTGCTGGACATCATCTTTTCCCTGGATTCCGTGATCACGGCAGTGGGAATGGCCCGAGAGATATGGATCATGATAGCCGCAATTGTCATAGCTGTGGGCATCATGATGTTTGCCGCAGGACCTATCGGAGATTTCGTGGACCAAAACCCCACCATCAAGGTGCTGGCCCTGAGTTTTCTCATTCTGGTGGGCGTGGCCCTGCTGGGCGATGGTTTTTCATTCCATATCCCCAAGGGCTACATCTATTTTGCCATGGCCTTTTCCTTTGCTGTGGAGATGATCAACATACGCGTGAGAAAGGGCATGTCCTGAATCATGCGCCCTTCGGCAGTGGTCGCCTACCTTCAGGAATGGGCCATCATGCGGTTAGCCGCCTCCAGGTCCTCCGGGGTATCGATCTCCAGCAGGGCGTCCGCCACCCTCACAACTCCGATGGAATAACCGTTTTCCATAGCCCTGAGCTGTTCCAGGCACTCCATTTGCTCCAGAAAACCAGGGCCGAGCCGCACAAACTCCTGCAAAAAAAACATACGAAAGGCATAAAGCCCCAGGTGCCTCAGGTAACCATGTCCCTGAAGCCGGGCTGCTGTATCAGGCCTGTTGAGGGTGCAGAGCACCTGGGCCTGCCCATCCCGATCAAAGGGAATGGCGGCGCGAGAGAAATACAGGGCCCTGCCCCTCTTGTCCACCACCACCTTCACCTTGTTTGGATTGCCCACATCCTCAAGCTTCATTGGACAGGCGGCTGTGGTCATGTGCAGCGTTTCGTCCTCCGACAGCAGCTCGAGCATGGCCCTCACTGCATCAGCGTGTAGAAACGGCTGGTCTCCCTGAATGTTCACAACGATATCCTCGGCGGCAAGCCCAAGGAGACGCGCAGCCTCCGCCACACGGTCCGTGCCGGAAGGGTGAGCTTTTGAGGTAAGAACGGTCTTGTACCCAGCGTCCTGAACGCATTGGAGAATGCGTTGATCGTCTGTTGCCACCACCACATCGTCCAGCACCGGAATGGAAAGGCTGCGCTCCACCACATGCAGGATCATAGGTCTTCCGGCTATCTTTGCCAGGGGTTTGCCCGGAAGACGCGTAGAGGCATATCTGGCTGGAATAACGGCGATTTTTTTACCCATCTTCTATTTCTCCCCTGCCTTTGAGAAGTTGTTCATAAACCCAGCCCCTTGAAAGGCCGGTCAGCTCCGCAAGCACTCTGCTCAAATCCTTCATGGAAAGAGGTGCTTCTTTTGTGATATGCCCTATCAGGCGCAACGCCGACTGTTTGCCTGTTTCAGTCCGCTCTTCATGGCCGTGAATCGCCCCTTCCACCACAATGACCCACTCGCCCCTGATGGGTATCTCCTTCAATCCCTCCTGAACCATGGAAAGCCGGGTAAAAAGCAGGGTTTCATGGAGTTTGGTCAGCTCTTTGGCCAGAAATACCGGCCTATCGCCCAGTACCGAGTAAATGGCTTCCAGGGAGGCCAACAGTCTGTGCGGCGCCTCCAGAAATACCAGGGTGTCCGGTAACGACTGGATATTCTGCAAAAAATGCAGCCGTTCATTGTTTTTTGCCGGCAGAAAACCGCCGAAATAAAAACGGTTTGCAAACAACCCTGATACACTCAAGGCGGTCACAATGGAAGACGGTCCGGGCACCGGAACGATCTGTACGCCATTTTCCCGCATACAGGCCACAAATCTCGCCCCAGGGTCAGATATAGCCGGCGTGCCGGCATCCGTCACCAACGCCGCATTCATACCCTGGTTCAGCAGGCTCAACACCTGCCCGGCGGCATCGAGTTCCCTGTGTTCATGGGCTGAGAGGAGCCTGGCATGGATGTTCAGGTGAGAAAGCAGTCTGCGGGTTTCACGTGTGTCTTCGGCCACCACGACTCCACATTTTTTGAGGGTTTCCACAGCACGATACGTGATGTCCTGAAGATTTCCTATGGGCGTCGCCACCACAAAAAGACAGCCTGGCATCTATTTTCCGTCATGAAGCGACGCGCTTTGTGCGGCCGATACTGAAACAGGCATATGCAACACACCCACACCGCCTTCCTGTTTCAGGACATGTCTGATACGCTGTGCGGCCGTCAGATGTGCAAGTACTGCAAGCAGTGCAAGGGCCGGACGCACTACATCGAAGATCAGGGCAAAGGATATGAAAAATATGCGCTCAAAACGGGTCATCAAGCCGATTTTACACGAAAACCCCAAGGATTCGGCCCTGGAACGGGCATAGCTCACCAAAAGGGAACCGGAAAGGGCGGCCAGCACCAACAAGGCATTCAGCAGGGGCGTATTGCCATACGCCCTTTTTAGGGTATCGCCGAACACCCATGGCGTATAATTATTGGCCCCTGTGTCCTGAAAAAGATAACAGAGCAATCCCAGAAACAGCAATACCTCGGCGTATCTGTCTAATGTGGAGTCAAGAAACGCACCCTTGTTGCCTGCCTGACCGGTTTTACGGGCCAACATACCATCTATGGCGTCCAAAGGCCCCAAAACAGCCAACGCCACTCCGGCTGTCCCTGGAAGGCCCATGATCAACAGCCATGCCACCACTCCGTAACTCAAAAAACCCACCCACGTCACCTGATTGGGCGTAACGCCTCTGACCGCCAGCAGGTTCACCAGAGGCGAAAATACGGCCTGGGCCGCCCTTCTACCAAGATTTTCAAACCAAAGCATCGGGGTTCATGGCCTTCAGGACACCTGCGCAGCGCTCGCAGACATCCGCAAACCGGTTGTCCGATCCCACCGTCTCACTCCATGTCCAGCAACGGGCGCATTTTTGCCCCCTGGCCTTGCATACCGAAATCTTCAGTCCTGGCACATCCTGGCTTTCCCAGATGAGCAAGGCATCCTCCTCAGGCTCTCCGAACTCCAGCTGAGAGACGATGGACAGGGTTTGCAGCAGGGGGGCGTCATCCGCCCCGACCGGCACCACATCCTCCCTGGGGAGCGTGACCACCACTCGACCATCCAGGGCCAGGCCTATCTTCTTCTCCTTTCGGGCCAGTTCCAGGGCCTTGGTGATCTCGAAACGCACCCGCCAGATTTCGTCCCATTTTCTGGATTCGGCGTCAGAAAGCTCGACCGCCCATTCATCATGGCCAAGTTCCGCCAGAAATATACTTTCAGCAGGTTCCTCTGCGGCCTTGTTCAGATGCAGCCAGGCCTCTTCCGCGGTAAAAGACAAGACAGGCGAGACCATGACCAGCAGCTCTCTGGCTATGCGGTAAAGCACTGTCTGAGCGGAACGCCGCTTTGTGCCGTCTGCAAGCTCACAATAGAGCCTGTCCTTTATGATGTCCAGATACAGGGCACTCATATCCACTGTGCAGAACTCATGCACTCTGTGATATATTTGGTGAAATTTATAATCGTTATAAGCAGTTAAAACACGCTTTTTAAGAAGGGCCAGGCGTGCGAGGGCCCATTTGTCCAGGACATCAAGTGCGCTTTCAGGCACTGCATCACTATCCGGATGGAAGTCATGGAGATTGCTGAGCAGATACCGGAAGGTATTTCGTATCTTGCGGTAAGACTCCACCATTCTTTGCAGGATCTCTTTAGATATCTTGATATCGTCCTGATAGTCCTCTGATGCAACCCAGAGCCTCAGTATCTCCGCTCCGTGCTCCTTGATGATATCCACAGGAGATATGACATTCCCAACGGACTTGGACATCTTTTTCCCCTGGCCGTCCACCACAAAGCCGTGAGTCAGCACGGCCTTGTAAGGCGCCCGATGGCGTGTGGCGACGGACGTGAGCAGGGAACTCTGAAACCATCCCCTGTGCTGATCGCTGCCTTCCAGATATAGATCCGCAGGCCAGGACAGCTCAGGCCGCTGTCCCAATACGGCGGCATGGCTGACGCCCGAATCAAACCAGACGTCCAGTATATCCGTTTCCTTTCGAATCCTTTTGCCCCCGCATTTGGCGCAGCAGGCATCGGCTGGCAGCAATTCCTCGGCGGATCTGGCGAACCAGGCGTCCGCACCCTCCGCGGAAAAGACCTCATAGAGCCTTTGGGCCGCGGCCTCGTTCATGAACGGGGTCTCACAGTCCTCACACATAAATACGGTCACAGGCACGCCCCACGCCCTTTGACGGGAGACGCACCAGTCGGGTCTGGCCTCCACCATGCCGCGAATACGGTCCTTGCCCCATTCGGGTATCCAACGTACCTGTTCAATGGCGGAAAGGGCATTTTTCCGCAGAGGCTGCTCTCCGTCCATGGCAATGAACCACTGGGCGGTGGCCCGAAAGATCACTGGTCTCTTGCAGCGCCAGCAATGAGGATAGCTGTGAGTCAGGGATTCCGCAGCCACCAGGACCCCTTTGTCCCTCAGCAACTCTATGATTCTTGAATTGGCATCAAAGATGTTTGTACCCGCAAATCCTGGGACATCTGGTGTAAATCTGCCGCGGTCATCCACCGGGGCGTATATCTCCAGGCCATAGCGAAGCCCTGTGGCATAGTCGTCCGCACCGTGCCCAGGGGCCGTGTGAACGCAGCCAGTGCCTGCATCCAGGGTTACATAACCGGCTGTCACCAACAGGCTGTCCCTTTCGATGAATGGATGCAGGAGGTGCATGCCCTCCAGTTCCCTGCCCTGAAAACGGGCCAAGACCCGAGCGTCCATAGGCTCCATACCAGCGGAAAGCAGGGTGGCGGACAGCCTGGCCTCAGCCACTACCCATATCTCTTGCCCGATTTTCACTGCAACATAGTCGAAATCAGGGTGCAGGGCCACGGCCAGGTTTGCCGGAAGCGTCCATGGCGTAGTGGTCCAGATGAGCACAGACACGGGCGAGTCCGCTCCGAATCTTTTGGCGCACCAGGCCTGAAGGTCCTCTTTGGCGGCAAATTTGACGGTGATGGAAGGGGATTTGTGGTCTGCATACTCCACCTCGGCCTCAGCCAGGGCGGTCACACAGGTGGGGCACCAGTAAACAGGCTTCTTGCTTTTGACCACATAACCTTTGAGAAAGATGTCACAAAACTCGCGGCAGATGGCCGCCTCATAGTCATAAGACATGGTGAGGTAGGGATGGGCCCAATCCCCCAGCACACCCAGACGTTTGAACTCCTCCCGCTGAATGTCCACGAACTTCTCTGCATAACGGCGGCAGGCCTTTCGTATCTCCAGCTTGCTCATTTCCTTTTTCCTGGAACCCAGCTCCTTTTCCACGTTGTGCTCTATGGGTAGACCATGACAGTCCCAGCCCGGCACATAGGGGGCGTCAAACCCCTGAAGCTGACGGGACTTGACAATCATGTCTTTCAGCACCTTGTTTATGGTATGCCCCAGATGAATGCGGCCATTGGCGTATGGAGGGCCGTCATGCAGAATAAAACGGGGCTTGCCTTCGCAATGCCTGCGAAGGCGGCTGTAAAGCCCCATTTCCGCCCATTTTTTCAGGGTTTCCGGCTCTTTTTGTGAGAGATTGGCCTTCATTGGAAAGGCCGTCTGGGGTAGATTCAATGTATCCTTGTAATCCATATGTGTATTTTATCCTTTCTGTTCAAACGCGAGATTTAATGGAACCAACGGGCAAACCTGCAAAACCAGCATCAGATGGAGCCGGGTTCGAACCAGTGAAAGACCAGCCTGCCTTCCTTGTCACGAAACGCACCGGCTATGATCAGAATGAGGTCGATAATGACCCACAGCCCGAAACCTCCGAATGTCACCAGCATCAAGATGCCTGTGCCTATCTTTCCCACATAAAATCTGTGGACTCCAAAGGCGCCGAGAAAAAAACAGAATAGAAGGGCTACCAGTCTGGACTTGGGTGAGAAATCCTGTTCATAATACATGCAAAGGCTCCTTCCGCTGGCTTCAGCAATCAAAATGCACCGGCTTTTTTTATTGTAATACAGTTTTTTATGCCAAAATGAAAGGACTCTTTGAACTGAAATCTATAAAAAGTAGCCTCCCCCTTTATTTGACTTTCTGAGCAGGCCAGATTATTATTAATATATATTTTTAGCTAACATATGTAAAAAATATAAGGAGCAGGACATGCAGGCCACAGCAGATAAATTTAAGATAACCCCCACTATCAAGAGAGAAATAGTGAAGATAATAGATGAGCGGATAAGGGAGGCTCATATAACAAGGGAAGACTTTTCTGAATTAAAAGCAATTGTAAGGGATCTTGCCGAAGCTCAAAAAAGGACTGAAGAAGAGGTTCGTAAGCTTGCAATAGGCCTAAACAGAACAAGAGAGGACTTAGGGGGTGTAACAAGGACATTGGGTTATGCCTTTGAAAACGAGGCATACAGAATGCTGCCCAGGCTATTAAAGGAGAAATATGACTTAGAGTTAAAAGAGAGAATTATCAGGGCAGAGATTGGAGGCAAGGAGATAAACTTTTTTGGCAAGGCAGAGAAGCAAGGCAAAGAGGTTTACATAGTAGGTGAAGCCAAGGTAAGGCTTGATGATACAAAGAGGAGGGAAGATGTATTGCAAGAGATACAAGAGAAGATAATGGCAGTGAAGGCAGAGTATGGAGAGGTGGAGATAATGGCCATTTTAGTAACCCATTTTGCCACAAAGGGATTTTTGAAGATGGCAAACGAAAGGGGAATAATAGTAGTGCAGAGTTATGAGTGGAATTAAAGGAAAGATTATAGCCACCGTTGTGTTTGTTACCACACCTTGAGTCATTTCAGCAGCAGTGGGCATGGCATATCTTCAAAAAACCTTGTTCACACAACATCAAATGGCATAAAAACAATTCATAAGAACAATAACAAGATTGCCTTTTGCACTTTTCAATTTGTATTGCAATCCGCCATTTAAGATATATTATTTAATTATTCTAAATCCATCTAAAGGAGGCAATTATGAAAGAGGTTCTCAAAAAGCAGTCCTGGCTGCATCGATTCGCTGTCCCCTGTGTAGCTATCCCCATGCTCCTGTCCATGGCCGGCTGCGGTCTGAATCAGGCCGACAGGGACCTGGTGCAACGTTCTCTTCAAAAGGCCGATGAGGCCAAGGCCTCGGCTGAAAAGGCTGAAAGCGCTGCGCAGAGGGCTGAAAATGCCGCTATGCGTATCGAACCCCTCATATCCTCCACCTCTGATGCTGCAAGAAGGGCTGAAAGCGCTGCCGTAAGGGCGGAGTCTGCGGCAAATCGTGCAGCGGATGCAGCGGAAAGGGCGGCTGCTGCGGCCACCAAGATGGAACGGATATTCGAAAAATCCCTCAAAAAATAACTCTTAAGGAAGCCCTGAGGACAGCCACAAGGCCGGGCAGTCAGCTGTATCAAAATCTATTTTTTGACGGGCGCTGTGCTGACAGGAACAGGAATCCCCTTCTTTTCAGCCAGCGCCTTTTTTACGGCCTGCATGTCCAATGTCCCTCCGTTTTCAGCCACGGCTTCGCAGCCGCTTTTGATGCGCGATACGGCCTCTTCAAGGGGATTCGCGATCCTGTTATCGAAATCCTCGAAGACCTGTAACCAGCACCGGCCGTCACTCCAGCCTGCCTTTATGGGTTCATAGGTGATACGCACCATGGAACCCACTGGCACCAGCCTGAAAAGGGTGGCGATGTCCTCAGGGTAGAGCCTGATACAGCCATGGCTCACTCTTCTGCCCACACCCCACGGCTTATTGGTGCCATGAATGCCATAGGAAAGCCTGGAAAGCCTGAAGATATAGTCTCCCAAGGGATTGTCCGGGCCTGGTGGCACGAATGCAGGGAGCTCCGGGTCTTCGGTGCGAATAGACTCAGGCACATACCAGGTGGGGTGTATATCCGCACTTTTTATGGTATAGACCCCCAGTTCCGTCAGCAACCCCTCTCTGCCCACACCCACTGGCGCTGTGAACACATACTCGCTGGCCCCATCGAAATTGAAATAATAAAGCCGCATCTCGGCCAGATTCACCACAATGCCCACTGAAAGCCTGTCCTGAGGCAGCAAAAACGCCCCTGGTACCAATGCCTTGCCGTCTTTTGGGGCAAGCCATGGGTCAACACCTGGATTGGCCGCTGTTATCTGGTTGTAGCCCAGGTCGTAATCCCTCGCTATGTCCAGCAGGGTGTCATCTTTGTTCATGACCACCCAGCGGGTAGCGCCATAAAGGGCCTGATTTGAAACGAGCTCAAAGGTACGCAGGGCCCACCCGTCAGCGCAATTAAGACAAAAAAACAACAAAAACAGCGTGATCTTTGCAGACATGTCTCAATTTCCTTGCAAAATCAAACAATTTGGTCGATAAATATATAAAAGCATATTCAGAAGTACAAAATAACATACTTCACTGCGGATTGACCATGACAAAAGACGAACTTTTTAAGGGAGTAGAGGTGCTAAATGGAACCGCTGTTTTGAAGGTCTCCACCAACGCCATGGAGGTGGTGCTTTCGCCGGCCAAGCCTGGCACGGTCCTGAAGGCCACCAAGGCGGAACTGCAACAGCTCCTGCAGGAAGCAGGCATTACTCATGGCATACTTGCCTATCCTGATATAGAAGGCACCTCATGGGTCATCGCCAGGGGAAAGACCCCTGAAAAGGGAGAAGATGCCCAAATCGTCTTTGACGTGGAGATTCCGGCAGACCCCAAGGACAAACGCATTATCTGCTGTGTAAAGGAACAGCAGTTGGCCAGGAAGTTGCCTCCGGGCCCAGGTGTACCGGGTTTTAATGTCTTTGGTGAAGAACTCCCTGCGATTTCAGGCAAATGGGTGGTCTTCAAGGCCGGAGAGGGGACAGAGGTCGTGGCCGATGACATGACTCTGAGGGCCGCTCGCTCTGGCAAACTGGAACTGAAAAACGGCAAGATCTGCGTGATCGAAAACTATGTGTTCTCAGGGGACTTGACCAAAGACATCGGTGCAGAGGGGATACACTTCACCGGCAAGCGATTGGAGATAACGGGTTCCATCAAAATGGGGGTCTCATTACAGGTGGACGGAGACCTCATCGTAAAAAATGATGTGGAGGATGGGTGCAATATATCTGTTCAAGGGAATTTGGAGTTAGAAGGCGCCCTGTATCCTGCCTGTTCCAGAGTGGAGGTGAAAGGCAATCTGACCTGCACCTCCATAGAAAGCCCTCGCAGCCTGGCGTGTGCATTGCTTGAAGACGAAAAGGCCAAGAAGGCAAAAAAGGAATACGACCATGAGATCGCCATAAACGGTGATCTATCGGTCAAACGCAATATCGAAGACGGAGTGAGATTGATGATTCAAGGTTCCGTGAGCGTGGGAGGCATCATCCGTTCCGAAAAGACCGAGATCAGAATAGGAGGTAACCTCACATGTAACAGCGTGGAGAAGGCGTATCTCTTCGTGGAAGGGGATCTCATCGTCACCAACTATCTTTTGGATGCCCGCTGCTCTGTAAGGGGGGATGTGCATGCTACGCAGGGCAAGGGCATGATAGCCGGCGGAATACTGCGGGCAGGAAGGTCCATCGAGGTAAATATCCTTGGAAACGAGGCCAACGTGCCTACGGAAATATATGCAGGGAACGACCCTGTACTAATTCAAAAATATGAAAAGACCGTTCAACAGATAGAGGAGCTAAGCGCCCAGCTCCAAAAGATCACACAAGGGCTCAAGACCATAAAGGCATTGGAGGCCAAGGGGCCTTTAGATGAAAGAAAGGCCTTCATCAAACAGACACTTAAAAAGGCCATGCTGCCCGTGGTAGAGGAATTTCATGCCCAAAAGGCTGTCTTGGCCAGCCTTGAGACAGAACTGGCAAACCTTTCCACTGCCACCATAATCGTGCGTAAAACAGCTTACATGAACACCGAAGTGCACATAGCAAATACATTTTATCCTGTCAAAAGCGATCTTTCGGAGCTGAGGTTTTATGTAAAAGACGGCATTCTGGAGGCAACACCCCTGCGATAAACAATAAGGGCCGGCGGGTTCTTCCTGGCAAAAGACCCGTAAAGGTTCTTGACTTCTCTTCAAGGGTTGTTTATATTGGCTGCCAATTATTTTGCATAATGTGTTGCCTTGAGTTTTATCAGAGATTTCAATTTGTTGTGGGGCTGTAGCTCAGCTGGGAGAGCGCTTGAATGGCATTCAAGAGGTCAGCGGTTCGATCCCGCTCAGCTCCACCAATTACTTACATTACTTACACGGCGGCTTAAAAATTGACGAGTTATAAAAAAGGATGGCCGAGGAGGTTATTCTTTTTATCCCCTTGTTTATACATCTGATTTATGTCAGAGCCTTCTTCCCCTGTATGAACAAGGGTTTTTTGCGTTTTAAGGAGGTCTTGTGCCCAAAGAAACACCACATGCCCACACAAAAGAGGATTTCAAGGAGCTGGAGCTGGCCGTCAAGACCACCAAGGAAATAGTCATAAAATTCATAGAAGTTGACAAGATCTCGCCTGCTTCCTTTCCTGATGTCTTCAACACCATATTTGAAACCGTGTGCAGGGCCGTCAAATCGCCGACAGGCCGGTCACAGGCGTAGGGGGCGCAATACCCTTGCCCCACCCCAATTTGCCCCTCAATATCTCAAAATAATCCCTCGAGGGCGAACGCACCAGCTTCAGCATCCTGTCTGCGCGTCGTATGAGGACCTGTCCGCCTTTTTGCAGCTCGTGGTGATTCTGCCCGTCTATGATGAGGGTTATCTCCTCATTCCACTTCCGCACATCCATGCGGATGGTCATATGGGCCGGCAGGATGACAGGCCTTATCCCAAGGGCGAATGGACAGATGGGTGTCACCACAATGGCCTCCAGAGACGGATGCAGAATGGGGCCGCCGGCTGAAAGGCTGTAGGCGGTGGAACCGGTGGGCGTAGCAACGATCAGGCCGTCTCCCCTGTAGGACGCAAGAAACGCCTCATTCGCCCATACCGGAATCTCGATGATCTTGCCTATGCTGCCCTTGGTTACAACCGCCTCGTTCAGGGCCACGAAATGCATGGCCTGGCCTTCAAAGGGCAGAAGGGTCACCTCCAGCACCATCCGCTCCTCCAGCTCGAAGGCACCGGAGCAGAGCATCTCCACCACAAGGTTCAGCTCATCTGCGGCAAATTCGGTCAAAAAACCCAGGGCACCCAGATTGATCCCCAATATTGGAATATCGAAGTCATAGGCCGCTGCGGCTGCATGGAGAAGTGTGCCGTCTCCACCAAGAACCACAGCCATGTCCGTTGTATCGCTCAATTCGCCCCTTGTGGTTGCCACGCCTCGCGCCTGAAACAACTCCTCCAGACGCCGGGCGCAGGCAACAGCCTCCTGAGAGGCATGTTTGAGAATAACGGCTATTCTGCCTGTAGAGGAAGACATGGCTGTATCAGCGGGGCCTGCGAACGGTCAAGGCCATCTCGATGAGTCTATCCAGAAGCCCTGAAAAGGAAATACCCATTGCCTGGGCCGCCTGGGGCAAAAGACTGGTGGGGGTCATGCCGGGGATGGTATTGGTCTCCAGCACAAAAAGCTCCCCTGCCTCGGTTAAAATCATGTCCGTGCGGCTGTAACCCCTGAGCCCCAATGCCCTGTGAGCCCTGACAGCCAGTTCCTGGGCCTTGTGTGCGATATCTTCGTGAACAGGCGCGGGGCACAACTCCTGAGTAGCCCCTTTTCGATACTTGGCTTCGTAATCAAAAAAGGCATAGGATGGATTGGGCCGAATCTCCACGATGGGGAGGGCCGTGAGTTCCTTGAGGCCCAGGACTCCGGCGGTCAACTCCCTGCCGGCAATAAACCGTTCGACAACCACCTGTTCGTCCCACTTGAAGGCCTCCTCAAGGGCGGGAATCAGGCCACTCGTGTCCTCGACCTTACCCATGCCGATACTGGAGCCCTGATTGGCAGGTTTTATCATCACAGGCGTGCCCAACCGCCTTTGCACATCCTCCACTGAAAGGCCGTCCATTCCATCGTACACCAGCCAATCCGGAGTGGGGATGCCGGCATTTCTATACATGACCTTGCTGTAGTGTTTGTTCATGGCAAGGGCGCTTCCCAGCACTCCGCTGCCCTGATATGGAATGCCGAGCAGGTCCAACAGGCCCTGGACAGCACCGTCCTCGCCAAACCTGCCATGCAGCAATATAAAGGCTGCATCCAGGTCATTAGCCCGTTCCACCAGTCTCGGCAGGTCGGTGGCCGTATCGAAGACCTCCACCTCATACCGCTCCTTGTTCAATGCCTCGATCACCCCTTTTGCGCCGGAAAGCGAGACCTCCCGTTCCGAGGAGATACCCCCACACAGCAGTGCCAATCTGATTTTTTTATGCTGATTCATAGCCTCTCTGACAGATGTGCCTTGTAACAGGCAACAGATTTTAAAATATTACATGTAATCTTGAGACAATAACCTGTCAAGACAGCCAACTGCCCCAAATTCCAGGACGGAATCTGTCATAAGAGTAATAACTCCTTGTTTAACATCGACAACAAACAGGCAACTTGTTCCTTTACAAATTCACTTTTTAAAATTAAAATTGTCAATTACTGTCTCCCTCGATGTCGCGGCCCGTGCAGAGATGGCTGAAACCAGGCCTGAAGATCTTTTTAGACTGTATCCGCCGCCGTTAGTCCTGAATGAAATCCAATACGCCCCTGCCTTTTTCCGTTGTGATATTTTCAGGGTTCCCAGAAAGGAGATGGAATGCATAAAATCCATGTAGTAAGCCTGGGCATATATGAAGACGACATCGGTCCAAGGGCAAGGGAACTGATTCGTTCCGCCCGATTCATTGCCGGCGGCGCCAGACATCTCGATCGCCTCGCCCCTGTTACGGCATGCCGAATTCCTCTTGCCAGGGACATGGACCAGGCCATTGAACGCATTCGAGACTGTCTGAAGACAGATGATGTGGTGGTATTGGCCTCAGGAGACGCCCTGTTCTTTGGTATCGGCCAGAAATTACTCGAAAACTTCGATGCAAACCACCTCATTTTTCATTCAAACATCACCACGGTTCAGGCAGCCTTTGCAAGACTCGGAATGCCATGGAATGACGTCATGACTGTAAGTCTGCACGGCAGGGCATTCAGTGGCCTCAGATACGCCTTGTTGCGTTCTGAAAACAGGCCCATAGCGGTCTTCACGGACTCCGTCAACTCCCCTGCAAAACTCGCCCTGTGGCTTGAAGAAAACGGCCTTGAAGACACGACCGTTTTCATTCTGGAAGAACTGGGCGGCCCGAACGAACGAATCCGCCGTATGTCCGTGAGGGAGATGCAGGGGCAGGAATTTTCGCCCCTAAACCTCGTAATAATCGATGCAAGACCATCGAAACCCATGCTCTTCCCCGGTATGCCTGAAGAGGCATACGCCCACAACTCCGGCCTCATAACCAAGAGAGAGGTGCGCACCATAGCTGTCTCCAGACTCATGCCGTTACATGACCAGATATTTTGGGATATCGGCGCTGGAAGCGGCTCCATAGGGCTGGAAGCCAGCCTCTTTCTGCCCAAAGGCATGGTTTTCTGTGTGGAAAAGGACGCACAACGCTGCCTGATGATTGAAGAAAACCGTAAAAAATATGGCCGGCTCAATGTAAAAACCATACAAGGCAACGCCCCCGAGTGCCTGGCGGACCTGCCCGATCCGCACCGTATATTCATAGGGGGAGGCGGAGAGCGCCTGCAGGACATCCTCGATATCTGCTGGCAACGCCTGGAAATCCATGGTAAATTGGTTGTATCCGTCATACTCCTGCAAAACATTTGCATCGCCCAGGAATTCTTTCAGGACAAAAACCCGGAGGCCATTCACATACAGATATCCCGTTCCAGGGCGTTGGCCTCCTCCGCCTATGCCAAGGCCGAAAACCCTGTATGGCTCTTTGTGGCGGAAAAGGCAGGGCACTCATGACTCAGGCATCGGGTATTTCAGGACAACAACACAATCTTGAGAGGCATGCGGCAGCGTGCCCAACAGGGGAGAGGACAGACATGAAACAATCCCCCATTTTATTTGTGGGAGCAGGGCCGGGAGACCCGGAACTCATCACTGTAAAGGGCCAACTGGCGTTACAACGGGCTGATGCCGTTTTCTATGCCGGCTCCCTGGTATCACAGGCAGTGCTTCAGTGGGTGAGACCCGGCACTGAATGCATAGACACCGCTCCCATGGCATTGGACGCCATCACCAGCGGCATGATACAGCGATATGAGGCCGGTAAACGCGTGGTGCGGCTGCACTCAGGAGACCCCGGCATCTACGGTGCCATTAACGAACAGATCGCCTTGCTCAAGAAAAAAAACGCGGCATATGAAATCATTCCAGGGGTCACCTCAGCCCTGGCCGCTGCAGCTGCCATGGGCTGCGAATTGACCGTGCCTGACGCCACACAGACAGTGATCCTCACGCGACTCAGCGGCAGGACACCTGTTCCAGAGACAGAGACCCTGGAGCGATTGGCCAGACATAAAAGCTCTATGGCCATCTATTTGAGTGTGCACAGGATTCACGAGATATGCTCCACCCTTGCCAGCATATACGGCGAGGAGGCGGAGGCCGTAGTGGCGCACAGAATAAGCCTGCCCGATGAACAGATATTGCGAGGCACATTGAAGACCCTGCCGGATCTGGTGGAAAAGGCTGATATAAAACGTCAGGCCCTGATCCTGATCGGGCCATTTCTCAATGCGGACTCCAATGCCCGCTCCAGGCTCTATGACAGCTCTTTCAGCCACGGATTCCGCCCATAACCGTATATTTATTCTGGCTCTGACACCCGACGGCATGGCCCTGGGAGGCCGTGTACAAAGGCTGTTACAGTCCACAGGCGCAAATGTCACCCTTTGGCTGCACAGAACCCTTTTGACAGCCGAAAACTGTTGCAGTGGCGGCGATACAGCGGCGGCAAAGGGATTCGACAGCCTTTCGCCTGTAATAAAACAGGCCTTTGAATGCAACATCGATCTGGTCTGCATCATGGCTGCGGGCATCGTGGTGCGCTCCATAGCGCCGTTCATCAAGGGCAAGGATCAGGACCCTGCGGTTGTGGTAATGGATGAGGCCGGCAGGTTTGTAATCAGTCTGCTTTCGGGGCATATAGGCGGGGCCAACGACCTGGCCATGAAAGTGGCGGGGCTTATAAACGCAACACCTGTGATCACCACGGCATCAGACGTAAAAGGTCTTCCCGCCCTGGATGTCCTGGCCCAAAAGGCTGGGCTGGTCATTGAGGACCTGAAGGCCGTGAAACGGGTGCAATCAGCCCTCTTAAGACATAAACCGGTTTATGTCCTGAATGAACTGGGCGGTATTTCAGAAAGTCTTCGGGCCTACGGCCTTGATAATCTGCATTTTTTAGATAATTTGCCTGTGGTTGGGCATGAAACGGGTATATACGCCGGTTTCCGAACCATGCCTCACCTGAAGAATTGGCTGATGCTCCGGCCCAAAGAACTGGCGGTGGGAGTGGGTTGCAATCGGGGCACAGAGGCGGGGGAGATCCTCTCAGCCATCAAGAAGATATTTGAACGGTTCGAGTTCTCCCTGACGTGCATAAAAACATTTGCCAGCATAGATGCGAAACAGGATGAAACCGGTCTGCTCGAGGCGGCGAATAAACTGAGGGTTGAAATCGTATGGTATTCAAAAGAACAGCTGAAAGAGATAAAGACGCCGAATCCATCCAGCACAGTGGAACGGCACATGGGAGTGGCCAGTGTGTGCGAGGCGGCGGCCCTGCTGACAGCCCGGAATGCAGGCCACATGAATGCCCGGCTCCTGATTCCCAAACAGAAGGCGGGGAACGTGACAGTGGCGGTGGCGGGCCCATGCTCTACATCATAAGCCTTGGCCCTGGCCGGCTGGAGCACATGACCCTGCGCGGGCATGAGGCATTGAAGGCCAGCGATGTGATCGTGGGCTATGGCACCTATCTCGACCTGATTCAACCCCTGCTGGCCGGGAAAGAGGTCTTTTCCACCGGCATGAAAAAGGAGATCGAGCGCTGTGAAAAGGCCATAGAATCGGCCATGCAGGGCAGGACAGTGGCCGTAGTCTCCAGCGGAGACGCTGGTATCTACGGCATGGCTGGCTTGATTCTGGAGCTGTGTGCCAGGAGGGGGATAAAGCCGAGGCTTGTTACACGGGCAGCAGGGCAAACAACATCACATTGTGCCGAAGACGAATCTGAATGCCCACCAACCATCGCTATAGAGGTCATACCCGGCGTTCCGGCCCTGGCGGCAGGTGCGGCCCTCCTGGGCGCTCCACTCATGCACGACTTTGCGGTCATCTCCATGAGCGATCTCCTGACCCCCTGGGAGACCATTGAAACCCGAGTGAAGGCGGCTGCAGAGGCGGATTTTGTGGTGGTCATCTATAATCCCAAAAGCAGGGGCAGGGACTGGCAGCTCGGCAGGGCGCAAGAGATACTGCTGCGTCATCGGCCTGCGAACACACCCGTAGGCATAGTGAAAAAGGCCATGAGAGAGGGAGAAGATGTGACCCTCACCACCCTGCAACACATGACGGAATGCCATATCGACATGCAGACCATCATATTCGTGGGCAACTCTTCCAGCTTCACCTTCTGGAATCTGCTGGTAACACCTCGTGGTTACAGAAAGAAATATGACACAGACTGAAAACAGCGGCTGGCTCGTTCCTGAAACCTTCGTCTGAAGGCATGAGACGAATGGCATGGGCTGAAAACAGCTTGCCAAAATCTGGCACGAAGCTTGCTTTATATAAAATCAAACAGCACACACAACTTCATAACCCTCCTCTCCCTCCTAACCCTTCTGGCGCAAGTCAGAAGGGTTTTTTAATTCATACAGGTCAATAGCCCCCTATCACACCATTTCCGGCATAACTCACAACACAACGGGCCATATTTAAGGCAAGACAGCATGAGGCAAAAAAGCACAAGGTGCATTTCGCTGTATGCAAAAACTGCAAACAGTGCATTTTTTGCATGATGCAAAGACAGACATACAGGGGCTTATGGCCGGGCAAAGCTGCATGAATCGCCTAAAACTGTCAAAAGAAAGGACCGAATATCTCCATTTGAATGCCAAAGCAAACCAGGACGCCAAAAAACATGGGCATCAAAAACATGGCACAACTATTGCTTTATATATTATCAACCAAGACAAACTTCATAACTCTCCCTAACCCTCCTCTCCATGAAGCCCCTTCTGATGCAAGTCAGAAGGGGCTTTTTTTATCCCATGGAAATACAAGGACAAAAATCACCCCTGATCCAGGTTATACTGTTTGAGTTTGTATTGCAGGGTGCGAAGTGATATGCCCAATATCTCCGATGTTTTACGCCTGTGTCCACCGGTGGACCTCAATGCATTCTGAATGGCGGCCTTTTCCATGGCGTCAAGGGTTGTAAGAGGCAGAGGCAACCCTTCCTGTAATGTGGCAGGCTGCACATCCTGCTGCCCGGCTGTCATCTCCCGGCCCTGCAAATGGGGCAGCACCAGACCA
Organism: Deltaproteobacteria bacterium; assembly: GCA_028695735.1. Taxonomy (GTDB): domain Bacteria; phylum Desulfobacterota; class Dissulfuribacteria; order Dissulfuribacterales; family DYLC01; genus JAQVIJ01. The sequence goes on from JAQVIJ010000001.1 coordinate 452,669, forward strand.
TCCATGCCCAGAATCACCGCCCTTTCCAGGACGTTGTGCAGCTCTCTGACGTTTCCAGGCCAGGAATAGGCGGCCAGGCTCTGCAATTGTTCGTTGGTCAACTGCATGTTTTTCTTGCCTGTTTTGGCGCAGATCACCTGCACCAGATAGGGGGCGAGTTTCTCCACAGCGCCGGGCCGCTGCCTGAGGGGTGGAATGGTGACAGGAAATACGCTCAAACGATAATAGAGGTCTTCCCTGAACCGTTTCTCCCTCATAAGGGCGAGGAGGTTCTGGTTGGTGGCGGCAAGCACGCGAGCCGAGGTGGTGATGGTGGTCATACCGCCCACTCGCTCGAAGGCCCTTTCCTGAAGCACCCGCAGAAGTTTTGACTGAAGGGCCGTGGCCATCTCTCCGATCTCGTCCAGAAAAATCGTGCCCTGGCTGGCCAGCTCGAATTTTCCTTGTTTGGTCTTGATGGCGCCTGTAAATGCCCCTTTTTCATGGCCGAACAGCTCGGATTCTATGAGATTTTCCGGCATGGCAGCGCAGTTTATCTCTACGAACGGCCCCTTTCTCTCGCTCAACTTATGGATATATTTAGCGATAAGGGTCTTGCCCGTGCCGCTTTCCCCCAGCAAAAGCACCGTGGCATCGGTCTGAGCCACCTGACGGATTTCATACTGTATGTGCTCCATGCCTGCAAACAGGATATCAGGCCCAGGAATGCCGTCTGCAAGCTGCTTCTGCCAAAGGCTGTTAGCGGCCAGAAGGGATTGGCGCTCCAGAATACGGGCGACTGACAGCCGAATCTCATCGGGGTCCTTAAGGGGTTTGATGAGATAATCTATGGCGCCTTCCTTCATGGCCTGAACCGCTGTTTCCACTGTAGCAAAGGCTGTGATGAGAATGAAATCCATCTCAGGCCGCCTGGAGCGAATCTGATGCATGACGTCTATGCCGCTCATGTCCGGCAATTTAAGGTCGGTTATGACCACATTTGGTGAAAAATCCTCACACCCGCGCACAGCATCCTTGCCGCAGTACACCGTCTGCACCTCATGCCCTGCCTGCTGAAGGATACGCTGCAAAAGGGTGGCAAAGGTCTTTTCATCATCCACCACCAGTATCCGGGCCTTTTCCTGTTCCATGGCAAGCGTAATTCCTTGTTCTTTTGAAATTTATCGTATTATAATTATAAAAAGCTTATCTGCAAAACAAAAAACAGGGGAACACGATGAAATCCACACAACACTGGCTGGAATTGACCATTTTTCTTCCATCTCCTTCAAAGACAGCCTTACAGGGACAACAGGATACGGGGCCGGACGATCTTTCAAAGACCCTGCAAGAGACCATTGCGGAAGAGCTGGTCACACTTCTGGGCAGAGGGGTGGAGATAATTGAAGACCCACCTGAAATCAAGGCATATCTGCTTCAGCAGGAGGCTGTGACTCAACTGCCTCATATCCATGACCTGCTGCAAAGGCTTTTGCCAGCGAAATCACTGGACCATCTCAGCATACAGATTCGCTACATGGAAAACAAGGACTGGATGGAGGAGTGGAAAAAGGGGTTTCAACCCCTGAGAATCGGCGAACGACTGGTCGTCAAGCCCAGCTGGATCCCCATGAATCCGGCACCCGGCGACCTGATTATCGAGATCGATCCAGGGCAGGCATTCGGGACAGGCACCCATGCCACCACTCAACTAGTCCTGAAGGCAATGGAGGAACTCTGCAATGAAATGCCGATGACGAAAAAATGCCTTCTGGATGTGGGGACAGGCACAGGCATTCTGGCCATAGGCGCAGCCAGACTGGGCTTTTTGCCTGTCCTGTGCATCGACAATGATCCACTGGCAGTGGAGGCGGCCAAAGAGAATGTGCAGAAAAACAGTGTTGAAGAGGCGGTTAAAGTGTCGAATCAAGACCTATCAGCCATAGACGGACACTTCGACGTAATCCTGGCCAATCTGGACAAAAACACCCTTTTGTCCCTGGCTGAACCGCTCGTTCAACGTCTTGCACTCAAAGGCATCCTCATCCTCTCCGGCATCCTGACAAACCAGCAGGCTGAGGTGCAGGCGTGTTTTTCGAGTAAAGGCTTGCAGCTTGTTCGCGAACTCCTGGAACACAGCCCCTCACCTGAATGGGTTTGTATGGTCATGCAAAAGACATCTTGACAAAATTATGCCGACTCCACCCCGTCTTTTTGTAGAGCCTGACACCCTGATGACAAATCAGGAGGCATTCCTGCTGCAAGGCCGAGAGATGGTTCATGCCGTGCGTGTGCTGCGTATGAGGCCAGGAGAGGAGGTAATTCTGACAGACGGTCTGGGACACCTGGCTCGCACTCGAATAATCAGCGTAAAGAAAAACGGACTGCTGCTGCAATATATGGAGCGCCTCTCTCTGGCAGACGACAGACTCCCCATCAGCCTGCTGGCAGCCCTATTAAAACCGGAAAAAATGGACATGGTGATACAGAAGGCCACTGAGCTGGGTGTAAAGGAGATTTGGCCGGTCAGCACGGAATACAGCACGAATAAAAACCATTTCACTCACACCGGCCAGCAGGCCAGACAGGCCCGATGGCTTGAAATAGCCCGCCAGGCTCTCAAGCAGTGCAAGGGTGCATTTCTGCCCGAAATACATGCAATAATGCCCTTAAAGACCGCCTGTTCAGCCCTCGATGAAAAGAATTGCGACTATACTCGGTTATTTTGCTGGGAAGCCGCAGCATTCACGACCAATGCGACCTGGCCTGAAATCACTCCGCCGTGTATTCTGGCCTTGGGCCCTGAAGGCGGATTTTCCGACTCCGACTGCCGTGTCCTGCATGACCAAAAATTTTTACCCGTATCTTTGGGGCCGCGAATCCTGCGCGCTGAAACAGCCGCCATTGCAGCCATCTCCATAACGACCCATCTCATCTCAAGGAGCAAAACCAATGACTGACAGCCATGCCCTGATACTGGCAGGAGGATTCGGGACTCGGCTCTGGCCGTTCAGCCGCCAGGAATGCCCCAAGCAGTTTCTGCCGGTCCTGGGAGGAAACAGTTCTCTGTTACAAGAAACCGTCAAGAGACTTCTGCCCATATTCCCATATGAAAGGATCTGGGTCATCGCCAAGCCCGAACACAGGGAAAAGGTATTGTCCCAAATCCCTCAACTCTTACAGGACAGGCTCCTTCTGGAGCCCGTTGCCAAGGGCACCCTTGCCGCCATCACATGGGCTACAAGACACATAACAGACCGTTATGGTGATGTCACCATGGGCGCATTCCCCACCGACCACTTTATTCCAACCGTTCAACGCTTTCAGAAGGCCATTCAAATCGCCCTGAACTGGGCTGCGGCGCACGATCATCTGGTGGTCTTCGGCATTCAACCCACTCGGGCCGAAACCAACTACGGCTATATAGAAAAAGGACTGACATTGGATTTGATAGATGGTCAGAAGGTAGTGAACGCAGCATCCTTTCATGAAAAGCCCTCCATTGAACAGGCCGAACAATACATTCACACAGGCCAATTCCTGTGGAACAGCGGTATATTCGTATTTCGCGCTCAGACGCTTCTGAAGGCCGTAAAAATCCATCTCCCTGGCCTGAATGACCTGTTGACGCAGATGACACATGCCTTTGAACACGACAGGAACGACTCGTCCGCTCACCTCAAAGACATATATGAACGGATGCCTGACACCTCCATCGACAAAGGGCTGGTGGAAAAGATGCACAACATCGTGGTGATGCCATGTGGATGGACATGGTCGGACATAGGGCTCTGGGCCACCTGCTACGGATTATCCCCAAAGGATGAGGCAGGAAATGTACTGTCCGGCAACGTGTTTCAGAGGGGTTGTTCCGGCTGTCTGGCACGCAACGAGGAAACAGGTTTGATTGCAATGATAGGCCTGAAGGACATGTTTGTGGTGCACAAAGGCGATGTGATACTGATCTGCCCAAAAGACCAGCTTTCAAGCATTCCGGAAATACTGAACGACCTGCAGAAAGAGGGATTGGACAAATTTATGTAAGACGTCTCACCCATTATTGCGGGTTGAGTTTCTTCCGCAGCACTCCCGAGGGCTTGAAGGTGATCACGCGTCGCGGCTCCAGCGTGATGACGTCCCCTGTATGAGGGTTTCTGCCTTTTCTGGCCTTTTTGTCCTTCACCACAAACTTTCCGAAACCGCTTATGAGTATATCCTCACCGTCACTCAGCCGCGACTTTATAATCTCCAGAAAGGTCTCGACCGCCTTGGTTGCATCAGGCTTGCTCAGAACATCTTTTTCGTAGATTTGTTTTACGAGATCTGCCTTTGTAAGCGTCATAACGTCCCCCCTCTATTTGCATAAAAAATAAATGACAAGTACAATAATGTCAACAGATTACTTTATTCTAATTTCCCCGCATCAGGGCAGGCACATAGGCCTGTCCCTACTCCCCATACTCCACAGCACAACCCGCATAACCCAGCATCCGCTGCATCTCATCAATAAATTCGGCCTTAATACAGGTCCTGTAGCACTCCGGAAGGCAGATGGCCACACTGCCTCTATCAGGCAAAAAGACCGTCATGTTTATGGGATATTCGCCTGGATAGCGGGAGATGAGTCTTTTCATGTCATCCAGTATCCACGGCCCTGTCTTGTCAGCATGAAGGGTTATTCTTACGGCCTTCGCCTTTTTGTTCGTAATTGTGTTCAAATCCATTACCTTTTGGGCCAGTATCTTAAACATAGCCTCCCGCTCCTCATCCTCGTCATCCCCCTTTTTTTCCCGTTGCAGCTCACCTTCGATCCAGAGGGGACCTTCCTGTTCAATGGCATTTTTGAGCCTTGCAAAGACCTCAGGGAAACAAACCACCTCCACTGAACCATTCAGGTCTTCCAGGGTCAAAAAGGCCATTCTGTCCCCCTTCTTGGTGGTGATTTCTTTTATGGTTCTCATCAGGCCGACTACGCTTACAACGGCCCCGTCCGGCGCGGAATTGAGTGTGGCGGTGGTATGGCTGGCCACCCGGCCTATGACATCGGCATAGGTGTCCAGTGGATGACGGCTTACATAAAAGCCGATGGCATCCTTTTCTTTTTTTAAAAGTTCCTCTTCAGGCCACTCGGAAATCTCGGGCAGCCGCAGAAAACCCATGCGGTTCCCCCTGGATTGCCCTTCTTCGGAACAATCAGCTGCATCAAAAAGGCCGGGCGAGGGGGCTGCGCAACCCAGTTTTTTCTTGACCTGAGAGATGTTAAGGCCCTGCTCCAGTGCAGCGAAAAGCTGTGAGCGTTTATGCCCCATGGTATCGAAGGCCCCGCACATGATGAGGCTCTCCATGACCCTTTTATTTACACGCCTGGTGTCTATTCTGAGGCAAAAGTCCTCGAAATCCCGAAATGGTCCGTTGGTGCTCCGCTCCTCTTGAATGGCCTGTATGGCCCCTGCACCCACATTCTTTATGGCCGCCAGGCCAAAACGGATGCCGTCTCCGTCCAGTGTAAAACTGTCATGACTTCGATTGATATCGGGCGGCAGGATTCGAATATTGCTTTTCTTGCACTCGGCTATGAACTTCATGACACCGTCCGTATTGCCCAACTCGTTGGAGAGCAGCGCCGCCAAAAAAGGCGCGCGGTAGTGGGCCTTCAGCCATGCCGTCTGATATGCTATGAGGGCATAGGCAGCGGAATGGCTCTTGTTGAAGCCATATCCGGCAAACTTCGCCATGAGTTCAAATATCTCCTCCGCCTTGTCCAATGGAAGATTCTTTCTGGCCGCCCCCTGTAAAAAACGTTCCTTCTGTGCGGCCATCTCCTCTGGTTTCTTCTTGCCCATGGCCCTGCGCAACAGATCGCCTTCTCCAAGGCTGTAGCCAGCCAGCTCCTGGGCGATCTTCATGACCTGTTCCTGATAGACTATGACGCCATAGGTGTCCTTGAGTATGGGCTCTAATTGGGGCAGCAGGTATTTTACCTGAATCCGGCCGTGTTTGGCCTGAACATATTGATCCACCATGCCACTATCCAGAGGGCCGGGCCTGTAAAGGGCCACAAGTGCGATGAGGTCATCGAAACAGGAAGGCCGCATACTCCGAATCAGGCCCTTCATGCCCGAACTCTCCAGCTGAAACACGCCGGTGGTATCGCCATTGGACAAAAGATTGTAGGTGGCCTCGTCATCCATGGGAATGCCTGACAGGTCTATGGCCTCACCGGACTGCTCCCTTATAAAACGCAGCGTCATGTCCATGACCGTCAGGGTCTTGAGGCCGAGAAAGTCGAATTTGATAAGACCCACATGCTCCACACCTTTCATGTCGAACTGAGTCACGGTCTCACCTTTCTGCCCTTTTGCCAGGGGCAGATATTCTGTCATGGGCTTGTCAGAGATCACCACGCCCGCTGCATGGGTTGAAGAATGCCTGGGCAGCCCCTCCAATGCCAGGGCTATGCGCCACAACTCTTTGACATTGGCGTCATTCTCCACCAGCTCCCGCAGTTTCGGCTCTTCCTCCAGGGCGCGCTCCAGGGTCATACCCAGGTCCGAAGGTACGAGTTTGGCAATCCTGTCCACGTCTCCATAAGGCATTCCAAGTCCTCTTCCAACATCCCGAATGACAGCCCTTGCCTTCATCTGGCCAAAGGTGGCTATCTGAGATACATAGTCCTCGCCGCCGTATTTTTCAGCCACATATGCAAGCACCTCGTCCCTGCGATTCATACAGAAATCCACGTCTATATCAGGGAATGACGGCCGTTCGGGATTCAGAAAACGCTCGAAATAAAGGCCATAGCGCACCGGATCCAGATCCGTGATGCCCATGGCGTATGCGGTGAGAGAACCCGCCGCCGACCCCCTCCCAGGCCCAACCGGTATGCCCCGCTGCTTGGCCCAGTTGATGAAGTCTGCCACTATGAGAAAATACGATGCAAAACCCTTCTGTTTGATGACCTCAAGCTCTTCTCTCAGCCTTTTTCTGTACTCTTCAGCCTTTTCAGGGACGAGTCCAAGCCCAGCCAAACGCCTCTCCAGTCCGGCGACAGCCTGTCTGTCGAACAATTCTTCATAGGTCTCATGCTCTGCAATGGGATAACGGGGAAAGTGATGATTTTTGAGGTCCAGTTCCACATTGCAGCGATCTGCTATCTCCACTGTGTTGCGCAGGGCCTCGGGGCAGTAATGAAAACGTCTTTCCAATTCCCCTGGCGCTGCAAAATAGAGCTGGTCCGTGGAAAAACGCATACGGTTAGCATCGTTAACCGTCTTGCCTGTCTGAATGCACAAAAGCACGTCGTGCGCCGATGCATGTTCCGCACTGAGATAATGACAGTCGCATGTGGCAACCAGAGGCAGCCCCTTGCGCTGGGCCAATTCCATGAGCCCCTTATTTGCGATGGCCTGCTCCGGAATACCGTTTTCCTGCAGCTCCAGGTAAAAACGATGGGGAAAGATGGAGGCGTATTCCTCTGCCAGCTTCTCCGCTGTCTCCATATCTCCCTGCACCACATGGTGAGTGACCTCGCCGTGCAGGCAGGCGGACAGGGCTATGAGCCCGGCATTGTGCAGCCGCAACAGCTCCTTGTCCACACGAGGCTTGTAATAAAACCCTTCGAACTGGGCCAAAGACACCAGCTTCAGCAGATTTTTATAGCCCTCATTGTTTTCAGCCAGCAATACCAGGTGATAACCCGCCTCTTTGGGTCCTTTGGCGGTCCTGTCGAAGCGGGAGCCAGGCGCCACATAGACCTCACAGCCCAAAATGGGCTTAATGCCCTGTTTCAGGGCGGTTTCATAGAAGTTCAGCACTCCGTGCATGGTGCCGTGATCTGTGATGGCCACGGTATCATAGCCATATTCCTTTGCCCTTGGAAATAGGTCCTTCAGCCGAATGGAACCATCCAGCAGGCTGTATTCGGTGTGCAGATGCAGGTGTACAAAACTCATATCACTCCCACTCGATGGTAGCCGGTGGCTTGGAGCTGATGTCATAACACACACGGTTTACGCCCCTCACCTCGTTTATAATGCGGTTTGAGATGGTGCCCAGCAGGTCATAAGGCAGTTTGGCCCAGTCTGCGGTCATGGCATCCAGGCTGGTGACAGCCCGTAGCGCCACTACGTTTTCATATGTGCGCTCGTCTCCCATGACCCCAACGGTCTTGATGGGCAAGAGCACTGCAAAGGCCTGCCAGACCTGATAGTACCACCCGCTCTTTTTCATCTCTTCCAGCACGATGGCGTCGGCTTCCCGCAGAATCTCCAGCCGCTCTCTGGTTACATCCCCAAGAATGCGAATGGCCAGTCCTGGCCCTGGAAACGGGTGCCGATGAATCAGTTCCTCCGGCATACCCAGCTCCTTGGCCACTCCTCTCACCTCATCCTTGAAGAGCTCCCGCAGGGGTTCTATGAGCTTCAGCTTCATGCGCTCCGGCAGCCCGCCCACATTGTGATGACTCTTGATCACAGCGGACGGACCCTTGAAGGAGACACTCTCGATCACATCGGGATATAGGGTGCCCTGCGCCAGATAGTGCACATCTCCAAGGGCATTGGCCTCCTCCTCAAAGATATGAATGAATTCCTCGCCGATAATGCGCCTCTTTTTTTCAGGCTCCACGACACCGGCCAGTTTTGCAAGAAAACGCTCAGATGCATTCACATAGCGTACATTCAGGTTCAATGCCTTCAAAAAGGCCAAAACCGTCTCGGCCTCGTTCTTTCTCAGAAGCCCGTTGTTGACAAAAATGGATGTGAGCTGGTGACCAATGGCCTTGTTGATGAGCAAGGCGGTGACCGTGCTGTCAACCCCACCCGAAAGGGCGCAGATTACACGTTCCTGTCCCACACGTTCCTGAATCTCTCTTACGGCTGTATCAACAAAGGAATGCATATCCCAGTCAGGGACACAACCCGCTATTCGAAACAGAAAGTTTTTGAGTATGTCCATGCCGATCTCGGTATGCACCACCTCAGGATGAAACTGCACACCGAATAACGGCAAGGATTCGTGCCGCATGGCCGCTGCCGGCGTATTCTCACTCCAGGCTATGGCCTTAAAGCCAGTGGGCAACACCTCTATGCGGTCACCGTGACTCATCCAGACCTGGTGGGATGCAGGCTTTACGGCAAGGCCATAAAAGAGTTCGTTGGATTCGGCAAAGTAAAGGCGTGCATGACCGTACTCCCTTCTCACCCCCTTTTCCACCTGGCCTCCCATGGATTGAGCCATGAGCTGCATGCCATAGCAGATGCCCAAAACAGGCAGGCCCATTCGGAATATGGCCTTATTTACGGAGGGTGCATCGGGGTCATATACACTGGCAGGCCCGCCGGACAATATAATAGCCTTGGGAGAAATGGCCCGAATCCTTTCCAGGGAAAGGTTGAAGGGATGCATCTCGCAATAAACCCCTGCCTCGCGCACACGCCTCGCTATGAGCTGTGTGGTCTGCGACCCGAAATCCAGTATCAAAACGCGATTTTTTACATTAGTCATATATTTTAACCCTTGTCATTCCTACTTTGGGGCATCTTCCCCTGTCTTTTTCTCTTCCATTACCTCCGCCTTCCCCTTGCTTGCATCCAGATACTGCCTGAGTTCTGAAACGCGTTGGGCGAATTCCTGTGTCAGGGCATCGGCCTGCTCCCGTGTCTTCAGCACATGGGGGGTTATGGCTATGAGCAGTTCGGTCTTGTTGTTGTTGCTTCCATGACCTCCGAACGCATAACCCAGCACAGGGATGTCCTTCAAAAACGGAACGCCTGAACTGGACTTGGTCTTTTGAGTCTGTATCAACCCGCCGATGACAATGGTCTGGCCGTCCTTGGCCACGAGATATGTGGTGGCCTTTCGAGTGCGGAAACGAGGGGAATTTATGGAGCCGGTGGTCTCACTGGTGACAGCACTGACCTCCTGCGTGATCTCCATACGGGCCACTCCGCTGTCGTTTATAAATGGCTTGACCTTGAGGATTATACCGGCGTTTCTATACTGTACCGATTGAGTGGTCAGACCTCCATCGGTAGTGCTGGTGGCTGTGAGCGTGGGCACCTCATCCCCCACCTCGATACTGGACTCCTGACCATCCACCGCCAAAATGGTTGGACTGGACAGGATATTGACATCCGTCTTTTCGGCCAATGCCGTCACCAGACCCCTCAAGCCACCGGCCGCATTGTAAAGTCCATAAGAAAAGCCGGCCAGACCCTTGCCCAGTTCGGTATTCTGGGCCAGTGTCGTGCCATTGGAAAGGGCGGCGTCTGCACTGTAAACGGCGTTGTCGATCTTGATCCCCTTGTTTTTCAAAAACCACTCCACGCCAAAGGAGATGTCGTCCTTCAGATTCACATCCACAATCAGGACATCTATCAGCACCTGACGTGGCAGCACATCCAATTGCTTCAGCACCTCGGAGATGATGTTGTAGTCCCTGGGCCTGGCCTTGATGAGGATGGCGTTGTTGATCTCGTCAGGTATGATCTCCACCTCGTCCGAGAGTTCGCCAGTGGCAGTCACATCCAGATTGAGGTCAGGCCGTTCGGTTTTTTGAGTAGAGGTGGTGCTGGTCCTGCCCTGCACCAGGACGTTTTTGCTGCTGGTGCTGCTGGTCTTGCTCTTGGATGTGCTGGAAGACGTCCTGCTGGAACCGCCTGTGGTGCGCAGCCCGTAAACCATCTGAAGGGTCTGGGCTATATCCGTTGCCTGGGCGTTCTGCACAAAATAAACATACACCTTGGCGCCCTTGTTGAGCTGGCTTTTATCCAATTCCTGTACCCAATTGGCCATGAGTTCTATGATCTCGGGCCATCTCGAGACCACTATTATGCCGTTCAGGCTCTTGAGCGGCAGGATATGAAATGCAGCAGGGTCAAGACCAGGCCGACGGTAAATACCGTTTACCTGAAAGAGCTTCTCCAGCTCCTTACCCACCTCTGTGGCATCGGTCTTTTCAAAGGTGAAGACCCGCCAGTGAATGTCCTTAAATACATCGGCATCTATCAGAGGCAATATCTTTCCGATCTTGTTGATATTTTCCGCTGTATCCGCCACGATCAGGGCGTTTACGCTGGTCTCAGCCACTACGGTTGCGCCGTTTGAAAGGAAGTTCTTGATGTTGTTAGCCGCATTTGGGGCATAGATATACTTCAATTGAAAGATCGCTACCGTATCCCCCCGATAGGCCCCTTCTCCAGGCCTATAAATCACTACATCCGAACCCATCTTGGAGGAATCAGGTTTTCTGGCCACCTTATAGAGGTCACTGTCGCCTCGAATCAAGGCCAGGCCCTGCATCTGCAGCACTGAATTCAGGAGGTTTAAGAGCTCAGCGCGAGTATATGAGCCGCTGATATGCAGCGAAATGGTACCCTTTATGGCTGGATCCACCACATAATTGATGCCCAATATCTGATTTAACACCAGGTCCAGCACGGGATAGATGTCCATGTTGTCCAGGGCGATGTCTATGGAGCGTTTGTCTGTCTCACTGGCACCGGCAAAGGGCGACTGGGCCGAGACTTGTTTGGCCGCAGGAGGTGGCGCTGGTGGAGTGAGTGCGGCTGCCTGATTAGATGAGGGTGTTTGAGCGGCTGGCGCCTGTGCCGATGCCTGGCCGGCAGGGGTTGAGGGTGCTGGTGGAGGTGCTGCGGGCTGTGCGGCTGCCTTTGGCGGTGTAGAAGGTGCCTGAGTTTCTGGAGTCACAGTTGGGGTTGCGCCTTGCGTAACTTTAGCCTGCCCTTCAGGCTGGGAGTCCGCAGGTCTTGGCCCGAAGGGGGTGGCATTGGCATTTGCCTGTGTAGCCGAAGGCACTGGAATGGGGATGGGCGGCCTGTCCACAGGGGCCTTGGATTTCCCGGCATCCTGATTCACACCTGGCTTGACTCCGCCACCGAATATCTGGTCTGCGGCCAGGGCGGCCTGAAAACACATCAGGCTCAGGCACAACACAACGATTATTCGATAAAATTGCATAATTCCTCCACATGTTTTTTGTAGAGCACATTACAATGCGCCCTTATGTGTGATGCGGGGTCCCCAACGATGAGGATGGGGAATCCCTACTGTATTTTCAATCCCAGCAGCCACGGATGCGGCTGGGCCAGTTCGATCCATCGCACGACATTAAATGGAAGCCCGTCAGACGGCTGACCCAAGACAGGCTGACTGCCACCTGGCTTCCAGTAAACTTCGTAGTTCATGTTACCGATACGTATATAACAGCGCAATACACCACCAGACACCAGCTGGCCTGACTGCACCGGCTGATTTATGCGTGCCCCGGCCTGTCCGGGTGCCGCCGAGGCATTTTGCATCTCTATCTTGTCACCGATGAGATTCAACAGCAATTCCGGCGCATAATCCTTTATAACCTTTCCGGAATCGTTGTAAACAGTGAAAATGTGTCTCATGCCCAGGCCAAGTGGGTTCACGGCAGAAACCTCACCGGCATCCGATGCACCGGTACCCTCGCGCATGACGGATCTGCCGTAAAACATTTCGTATGTGACGCCCTCCACCAACAGCAGCTCCTCTACGGACTTAAACGGCCCGTTGGCAGCCACATAGGCAGGACGCCTCTGTTCGTATGTCTCGTCCTCTGCCCCACCCTCTCGCGGAAGGTTGTCCGAATCCTTCCAGTCCAAAATGGCGTTCAGCAGCCTGTCTGCCATAGCAGGGGGCTCTCCCTGAAGTTCCAGCATTCCGCGTAACACCAGCCGAATGTCCTCATCAGGCGCCTTATTCAGGTCGATTTTACCCCTTTCGTCCTCCAAAATGAAGTCTATGGCCGTCTGATTCAAAAAAATCCTGTGTGGCAGGCCGTCCGGCACAAAAAGTCCCTTTTCCCAGGCATCCTCCGGTTTCATATCAGGTGTGGCCAATCTCGTGGCCAGAATACAGAGCAGGGCCTTTACCTCCTCTCTGGTGCGCAGGGATTCCAGGGCCTGACTGCCCAGATTCCGGCGCACCTTGGCCTCAGAGGCATAAAAACCCGCCACAAGCCCAAGTATGGTCAGGACCCACAGCACCAGGACCAGCACAGCACCCTTCTGATGCCCAAGCATACTCACACCTCGGCCTTTTTTAGTCTTAACATGGTGTAAGCGCATCTCATGAAATGGACCTGGTGATAAACTGTGTGGTGTAAAAGATGCTCATATTGGCTTCTTCTCCCCAGAACACCGCCACTGCCACGGGCATGTTGTAAGTGGCCTCCCATTTATTGTCCCACTCATCCGGCCGTTTGGACACAGAGGCAGGTGATAGAAAGGCAAAACGTACCTCAGGCACATCGGAGACCACCTCCACCTCCCAGCCATCTTTAAGCTGCCGTTCCATGTCCTTGGAGCCTGTTTGAGTGGTGAATTCCTCTGGAATAGCCTGGGGAAAGGCATCCCTGCGAGTGATGATCTTCTGGGCAAAGATCAGGCTCTTGGTGGCTGCATCATAGCGGTAACACACCAGAAATGAGCCGCCTGCCAGATTGCCCAGGGGTGTATAATTGGTGAGAAATGCGATCTGGGTTTCATCGCCCTTGAAAAAGGCAAAGCTCGTGGGGTCCATCGGGTTTCGAATCACCGCTGAGCGCAGCTGACGGGACAAGAGGCCCTCTATGGCGGCAATGGGCATGTTCTGCAGATTGGCCTCCTTGCCACGACTCCAGGCCTGAATGCCTGTGCGCAGGGCAAGGGACAAAATGACCACCAGAACCGCTATGAGGGTGGTGGAGATGAGCAGCTCCAAAAGGGTAAAGCCGCCCTCGCCTGTGATTGGGCGGGTATTTCTATGAAATTTCCTGTGGCGCAAGTGCATGGAGTCAATTAACACAAAAATGGGTTCAGAGGCAAGAAATCTGTGCAAAAAGAATGCCTCAACGCTGCAGCCCTTCCCTGTCTCTACGGAACTCTATGCTCATAATGGGTTCCCTATCCCTTTTTACTGCGTTCCCTTTAATATCCGATAACTCATTTGGATATTAAGACCAACTATCTGTCTGTGTCATTACGAGACGAGCGAAATGAAGCAATCCTCTGCGCAAAAGATAGTAGGGGCGACCGGCCGGTCGCCCCTACTATCGCCGCCCTGCCTGGGCGTTGCACGCAGACAGGCTCGCAATGACAATGCAAAGGGCATATGGTGTTTTTGAACGTCTTCTGAGTCTGGACGTGGAGTTCCCGAAGGGCGAGGGCAGCCGGTGTTTGTGAAATAGGCGCCATGAAGGGCGCCGGCCACACATTCTCCGCCATGGAGGGCGGTTATGTGTGGCATGGAACAAATGCCGGCTGCCCTCGCCCTAATTATCGAATATCAGAGGAGTGCCTTTTTTCTTGAATTTCCCCTCCATTGAACATAGAATAACTTTCTTGTTGAATGAATAAAACCACATGCCTACCGGCATTACAATTGTAGGGGCAGGGCAGCGCTTAAGCTCAATATGGGAATATGGGGCGCATACAATAATCCCTACCTCAAGGAGGTCCCTTTGACATACACCGTAAATCGCGTAGAAGTGGGCATCAGGCCTGATCTAAAAGACAGTTTGGGTGAAAAGACCGCCAGGCGCATTCAAAATGACCTGGGCATTTCAGGCGTTTGCGTCAAGACCATCAAGGTATATCTGATTCATGCAGCAATAGACGAGACAGGGCTTTTTCAGTATGTGAAAAGCGCCCTCTCTGACCCTGTGCTGCATCGAGTCTCTGTAAATGACTTCTTGGCCATTTTATGGTTAAAGGAAGGCCTTCATGATTGGAATTGGCTCATCGAGGTGGGCTTTCGGCCTGGAGTAACGGACAACGAGGGCAGGGTGGCAGCCCATGCCCTGTCCTTAAGTCTTAAGCGGCCCCTGAAAGAGGACGAGGCGGTCTATACAGCGATTCAATACTGCCTCAAGGGCCATCTGAACAGGGAGCAGGTAGAAGGCATTGCCCAGAACCTGCTGGCCAATGACCTGATTCAACGAGTCATCGTGCGCTCCAGTGACGAATTGCTGCAAAACTGGCAGACACACAGGCCCTCCTTTTATGCCATTCCACAGGTCACCTCACAACAGCCTCCTCGAGTGGAGACCATTCGGCTCGCAGGGCTTTCCGACGAGGAATTGATTCGGCTCTCAAAGGAAAGGCTTTTGGCCCTGTCTTTAGAGGAGATGAAGGCGATTTGCGCCTATTATCAACGCCCAGAGGTACAGATGGAGCGCCAAAAGGTGGGGCTCGGCCCGAATCCCACGGATGTGGAGCTGGAGGCCCTGGCCCAGACCTGGTCAGAACACTGTAAACACAAGATCTTCAATGCCCTCATCGAATACGAGGAAGAAGGCCAAAAGGAACTCATAGACAGCCTATTTAACACCCATATCAAGGGAGGCACAGAGGTCATTCGCAAAACAAAGGGAGACAAAGACTTCTGCCTCTCGGTCTTTAAGGACAACTCCGGTGTCATCTCCTTTAACGACCGCTGGAACATCGCATTTAAGGTGGAGACCCACAACAGCCCCTCTGCCCTGGACCCATACGGCGGCGCCCTCACAGGCATAGTGGGCGTCAATCGTGACCCCTTTGGCACAGGCATGGGCGCTCGGCTCATCTTCAATACGGATGTCTTTTGTTTTGGGCCACCAGACTACAAAAAACCCTTGCCCAAGGGCCTACTGCACCCCAAACGCATCTTTGAGGGCGTCAGAGAGGGGGTGGAGCACGGAGGCAATCAAAGCGGCATTCCCACGGTAAACGGCTCCATCGTGTTTGATGAACGGTATGTGGGAAAACCCCTGGTCTTCTGTGGAACCGGAGGCATTCTGCCCAAAGAGGTGTGCGCAAGGCCGAGCTTTGAAAAAAAGGCACAGCCGGGTGACTATATCGTGATGTGCGGTGGCCGCATCGGAAAGGACGGCATACACGGCGCCACCTTCTCATCCGAAGAGCTGCACGAGGGCTCCCCTGCCACCGCGGTGCAGATAGGGGATGCCATCACTCAAAAGAAGATGACGGATTTTCTGTTGCGGGCCAGGGACCTCTGCCTCTACAACTCCATCACAGACAATGGGGCAGGCGGGCTTTCCTCCTCCGTGGGAGAGATGGCTGAGGACACAGGTGGCTTTCAACTGCATCTGGACAAGGCCCCATTGAAATACCACGGGCTGCAACCCTGGGAGATCCTTCTTTCAGAGGCACAGGAGCGCATGACCGTGGCCGTTCCACCAGAAAAACTCGATGAATTCCTGGCATTGAGTCAAAAGATGGATGTGGAGTCCACGGTGTTAGGGCAATTTGATAGCAATGGAAGATTCCATTGCCTGTACGAGGGCCGAACCGTTGCCTATCTGGACATGGATTTTATGCACAAAGGCAGCCCACGCATGCATCTCAAGGCCGTCTGGCAGGCCCCTTTCCATGAGGA
The DNA here is from genome assembly GCA_028695735.1 of Deltaproteobacteria bacterium. GTDB lineage: Bacteria > Desulfobacterota > Dissulfuribacteria > Dissulfuribacterales > DYLC01 > JAQVIJ01. Next base: position 469,052 of record JAQVIJ010000001.1, read on the forward strand.
GCCTGATTTTTCTGAACCATCGGACTTGAAGGCCGAACTAAAGGCCATTTTAGGCAGTTACAATGTGGCGAGCAAGGAATATGTGGTTCGTCAGTATGACCACGAGGTACAGGCAGGAAGCGTTATAAAGCCCTTGATGGGCAATCAGTGTGACGGCCCCAGTGACGCAGCTGTCTTGCGCATAGACCTACATGCCTTTGACGGACTGGTTGTAGCCCATGGCATCTGCCCCAAATACAGCGATATAGACACTTACTGGATGGCAGCATGCGCCGTGGATGAGGCTGTGCGAAACGCCCTGTGCGTAGGAGGCACCATAGAACACATGGCAGGGCTGGACAATTTCTGCTGGTGTGACCCTGTGCAATCTGAAAAGACACCAGACGGCCATTACAAATTGGCTCAACTGGTGCGGGCCAACAAGGCCCTCTATGAGATCTGCACCACCTATGGTGTGCCTTGTATCTCAGGCAAGGACAGCATGAAAAACGATGCCATCATCGGTGGAGTCAAGATCTCCATTCCTCCGACCCTGCTCTTCTCCGTGATAAGCCGCGTGCCGGACATTAGGCGCTGCGTGTCCATGGATGCCAAGAAGGCAGGCGACCTGGTCTATGTGCTGGGAATGACCTATGCCGAGTTGGGGGGCTCTGAGTACTACAGGCTCAAGGGGTTTGTGGGAAATGCGGTGCCACGAGTGCGGGCCAAGGAACACCTGCAGACATTTCAAGCCATACAAACCGCCATTCAAGAAGGGCTTGTGGCCTCGTGCCACGACTGTTCTGACGGAGGCCTGGCCGTGGCCATGGCCGAGACGGCCTTTGCAGGGGGCCTTGGCATGGAGATAGAGCTCTCCTCTGTGCCGCAGAAGGATATCACGCGACTGGATACACTCTTGTTCAGCGAAAGCCAGGGCAGGTTTGTTTTGACCATACCTGCACACTTGCGCTCAGCCTTTGAAAGGCTGATTCATGGCCTGCCAGCCGCCTGTGTTGGTCAAGTCACAGCGAATCAGGACCTTATATGCCGCATGAATGGGCAAGTGCTTCTCAAGGCCTCAGTAGGGGAGTTGAAAGCGGCATGGCAGGCCCCGCTTGCGTGGTAACAGCGAGGGAACTCTTTTTTTCCTTCTTAAGGCTTGGGCTGACAGCCTTTGGCGGACCAGCCATGGTTGCCCACATCAAGCAGCTGGCCCTGGCCAAGAAATGGCTTTCTGAAGAGGCCTTCAAAGACGGCATCGGCCTGTGCCAATTCATTCCAGGGGCCACGGCCATGCAGATGGCGGCCTATGTGGGCCTGTGCTCTACACAAAGGATTCGAGGGGCCCTGGCCGCCTACACAGGTTTCGGGCTTCCAGCCTTTTTGCTAATGCTGTTTCTTTCAGGATTATATGTAAAGACCCATGAGCTTCGCCAGGTGGCTGCCATCTTTCAGGGGCTGCAGGTGGTCATCGTGGCGTTGATGACACATGCCCTGTGGTCATTGGGCAAAAACACTCTGACCGACATGCGTGACACAGCTATAGCCGTGACAGCAGCCCTGCTTTTTACACTTAAAGTCAACCCATTCCTCGTGGTAATAATCTCTGGAATAGCGGGGTTAGTGCTTCAAAGGCGGCACAATACCCCTGAAATCAGCAAACAGGGCATGACCTACGGCAGTTCCTTGAAGGGATTGGCCATGTGTCTTGCTGTAGTGCTCACAGGGTTGCTGGCATTAGCTGTCTTTGCATATGAGCTTTTCGGCCTTGCCATCTCCATGATGAAGATTGACCTGTTTGCCTTTGGAGGCGGCTACAGCTCCCTGCCCCTCATGCTGCACGAGATAACCGCCAGGGGCTGGCTGAATGTCAAGACCTTCATGGATGGTATCGCCCTTGGCCAGGTCACACCAGGCCCCATCGTCATCACAGCCACCTTTGTAGGCTATGTATATGCAGGCCTGGCAGGGGCAATCATCGCCACAATCGCTGTATTTACGCCGTCATTTCTCATTTTGGTGACAGCAGCACCGGTCTTTGACAGGCTCAAGACATCCTCACATTATCAAGGGCTTTCAAAGGGCATATCCGCATCCTTTATAGGTCTGTTGCTGTTTGCGACCTATAAATTTGCATCAGCTGTCCCCTGGGATATCATGCGTGTTGTCCTTGCAGCGGCAGCATTTTTAATGCTTTTAAGGCGAATCAACATGTTATACATAATACTTGCAGCCGTGATTCTGTCTCTTGTGGTGTTTTGAAGGGGTCATTGCTGTTACTCTCACCCCCCAATCCCAAAATTCAAGGTTGCATTTTCCACTTGTTTTTTTCGCAGGTTTCATTTAGATTCAAGATTCATATTGGCGATGGGGTTCGCCCTTAACCGCACCTGCTTTCATAAGCAGCGGCTAATGACTCCTATCCTTAAAATTTTAATTTTTAAGGATAGGAGTTTTTTTATGCCTATCCGAAAGGAGAGTAGTTATGCATGAGGTCTGGGGTATAGCGGCGCTATGGTTGGGTCTTGCCTTGATTGCCACTCTGCTTTCCCTCTGGTTTCGTATAGCCACCGCACTTTCCGAAATTGTAGTGGGCACGGTGGCACAGCTCCTAATCGGCGCCTTTTTCGGGCGGTCATTAAGTGCGGGTGAGCCGTGGATCGTGTTTTTGTCAGGCGCAGGGGCCATAGTGCTCACATTTCTGGCAGGCGCGGAGCTGGATCCGGATGTCTTCAAGGTCAAGTGGAAAGAGGCCACGGTCATCGGCGTCATCGCCTTTTTTGCGCCCTTTTTGGGGTGTGCGGCCCTGGCCTATTATCTCCTTGGCTGGTCGAGCCAGGCAAGCTGGCTTGCAGGGGTGGCGCTTTCAACCACCTCTGTCGCGGTCGTCTATGCGGTCATGCTGGAACTCGGGCTAAACAAGACTGATTTTGGCAAGGCCGTTTTAGCCGCATGTTTTATAAATGACCTCGGAACAGTCATTGCTCTGGGCCTGATATTTGCGCCATTTACCATCAAAACAGTCATCTTTATTGTATCCACCATAGTGGTACTCGTCTTTCTCTACTATATTACCCCGAGATTTTTCAAAAGATACGGAAACCGCCCGTCTGAACTGGAGGCCAAATTTCTGCTGCTGGCCCTTTTCGGCCTGGGCTCCCTGGCCATTTGGTCTGAAAGCGAGGCGGTCCTGCCGGCATATCTCGTGGGCATGGTGCTTGCCGGAACAGTGGGCAAAGACCATGCGCTTATCAGGAGATTGAGGACCCTCACATTCGGCCTTCTGACACCCTTCTATTTCATAAGGGCGGGGTCTTATGTGTCCGTCTCGGCCCTCTTCGCCGCGCCCTTCGCCCTCTTCGTCCTCTTTATGGGCAAGATGCTTACCAAGGGCATAGGTGTCTATCCAGCCACAAAACTCTATAAATATGCCCAAAAGGAGGCGGTTTACACCACCCTTCTCATGTCCACAGGCCTGACCTTCGGCTCCATATCGGCCCTTTTCGGCCTAAACCATGGTATAATCACTCAAGCGCAATACTCCATTTTGGTAGCAGTGGTCATAGGAAGCGCAGTAGTGCCAACGCTCATTGCCAACGCCTTTTTTATTCCTCACTACCTCTTGCCCGAGAGAAAGGATGAGGACAAAAAATAAAGGACAACTTCAACAGGAGGGTGCATATGCTTAAAAAGATTCTCGTCGCATTTGATGGCTCCAACCAGTCCCACAAGGCCTTTGACTTCGCCCTTGAACTGGCCAGGCGCTGTGCTGGTGCAGAAGAAGGGCCAGAGGTCACAGTCATTTCTGTAGCCCAGCCGCCTGAACTAAGTGAAATCGTGGAGATGGATGCAGTCATCGACAACGCAACCAACTATTACAAAGGGCTTCATGCGGAGCTTGTGAAAAAGGCGGCAGAAAAGGGCATTAAAATAGAAACAGACATACTTGTAGGCCACCCTGCCGACCAACTCATTCGATGCGCCAGTGAAAAGAAGGCAGATATGATTGTCATGGGCCAGAGGGGCAAGTCTGGCATCTCCGGCTGGCTCATGGGCTCTGTATCCAAAAGGGTGACCACCTATGCGCCATGTACCGTCACCGTGGTGAAATAAAAGGGGGAATAAGTGCAAGAAAAAAAGACGGTTATTGAATCCTTCAGGGGATTCAATAAAAATGTGGTCATCACGGGCCTTGTGAGTTTTTTCATGGACCTGAGTTCAGAGATGGTCTATCCCCTTGTGCCCCTGTTTCTGGCCAATGTCCTTGGCGCAGACAAGGCGGTCATAGGCCTTATCGAGGGCATTGCGGAATCCACCGCCAGCATCCTGAAGGTCTTTTCCGGATGGCTCTCCGACCGCATCGGCAGCAGAAAATGGCTCATGGCAGCGGGATATGGCCTGGCGGTCTTGAGCAGGCCCATAATGGCCATGTCCGTCTCGTGGCGTGAAGTCCTGGCCTCAAGGTTCGTAGATCGGCTGGGGAAAGGGGTGAGAACCGCCCCACGAGACGCCATACTGGCCGAGTCCACAGAGACGGCCTATCTTGCCAGGGCATTCAGCCTGCACCGTTCCATGGATACCCTGGGCGCAGTGGTGGGGCCGCTTACGGCCTTTTTCATTCTGGGACTTTTTCAGAACAATTACAGGCTGGTCTTCTGGATGTCCATAATCCCAGGGATTATCGCTGTTCTGCTCATCATATTTTTTATCACGGAAAAGGGAAAGGAAAGGACCCTGGCAGCCCAAAGGCCCCGTCTCACTCTCAGGCATTTCAACTGGAGATTCAGGATCTTCATAGTAATCGCCGCCATATTCGCCTTTGGCAATTCAAGCGACGCATTTCTGATATTAAAGGCGCAACAGACAGGGATTCAGCCCACGCTCATTCCCATCGTCTATCTCACATTCAACCTGCTCTATGCCCTCTCAGCCATTCCCGCGGGTATGGCCGCTGACAGATTTGGGAAAAGACGCATAATCCTCCTGGGTTTTATTCTGTTTAGCCTCGTCTATTATGGTTTTGCAGTCACTGAAGACAGCCGTGGCATCTGGGGCCTGTTTGTCCTGTATGGTATCTTCATGGGGCTTACCGAGGGCATTCAGAAGGCATACCTTGCCACCATCATACCCCCGGACTTCAAGGCCACTGCATTCGGCGTTTACAACACCGTTGTGGGCCTCGCCACACTTCCGGCAAGCATCATCGGAGGCTGGCTCTGGGATGCTTTCTCTTCGTCTGCGACCTTCTATTTTGGCTCGGCCATGGCGGCCGTTGCGGCGGTGCTCTTTGTGGCGTTTATTTCCACAGCAAAGGGGCAAAAGGCCTGATAGTGGAATTTGGTGGCTTGTTCTATCTTGCATTTTGGCCGCAATGTGACTACTATCGTTAACCTATGTTTAAGTCTCCCTCTGCACAGAACAGCCCCAAGACCAAACAGCAGATCTTCTGGGAGTATGCCCAGTCCATTATTATCGCCCTGTTGTTGGCCATGCTCATTCGCACCTTTGTGGTGCAGGCATTTAAGATTCCATCGGGTTCCATGTTAAACACCCTGCTCATAGGCGATCACCTCTTTGTAAATAAAATGGCCTATGGCATTCGCAACCCCTTTACCAAGGCCGTTTGGATTGCGGGGGAAAACCCAAGGCACGGGGATGTCATAGTCTTCATATATCCGGTGGATCCCTCAAAGGACTTCATCAAACGCGTAATCGGTGTGCCGGGGGATGTGGTAGAGATTCGAGACAAAAAGCTCTTTGTAAACGGCAAACCCTTTCCAGATCCACCCACTGCCCAGTGGACAGACTCGCGCATCTTGCCCGCCAATGTGCAGCCGCGAGACAACTTCGGCCCTATTACGGTGCCCAAGGATTCACTTTTTGTCATGGGAGACAATCGGGACCACAGCTATGACAGCCGTTTTTGGGGATTTGTGCCCATACAGGATGTAAAAGGCAAGGCCCTTTTCATCTATTGGTCATGGGATAATGAAAACTTCAGTCCCCGGCTTAATCGCATAGGCAATATAATCCATTAAATTTCAACTCATGGAGGGCAACATGAAAAAGGCCTTGATTCTGGCAATGGCACTGATGGTTCTCTTTCTCAATGGCCTGGCGGTAAATGCCTATGAGTGGTGGGCGGATTACCCCTACAGCCCTGATAAAAGTGAGGTCATAGACCGCTTCAGTTGGGATGGCAGAAACCATGTCACCATCACATGGAACAACTCTGCCTACACGGCATCCGCAGTGGAAATGGACCCAGATGGGGTGCCCGTAGTCCATTGGTGGGCAAAGGTCTATTCCACTTACTATGACCTCTACTATTCCTACAATGGCCAGGATTGGTATTATTATGGATATGCCTATTATTGATTCTGACCGCCCACCTTCTGCCTTATAAAGATGCCCAATCTTTCCTTGAGCCTCTCCGCCTTCTCCTCCGAAATTTGCGCATGGGAGGGAGGCGGCCCCTCATGGACAATGCCAGGGGGAAGGCCGGATTCCGACCTCTGTAGCAAAAAAGGCGGTAAAGGGCCTTTTTGGCCCTTCTGTTCATTTTGTGAACTTGGCATGTCTGGGCCTGCCTTTACTGGCTTGTGTATCTCCGCATCCCTTTGAACAACAGGTGTAGGGATGGAAGGCCGCTGGTCTTTCTGAAGAAAAAGCCAGTAAAAGGCCATGAGCAAGCTGGCTATCAAGAAAAATAGAATATATCTCATCGCCATAGGCTAATTACTTACCTCTTTGAGTTGTTGGCCTAATATAGCCAGGACTGCATCTATCTGGTCTTCAGTGGTGGTCCTGCCCAAGGAAAAACGCACTGTCCCCTGTGCCACTTCCTGGCCCACTCCCATGGCAGCCAGCACATGGGAGATGCGCACAGACCTGTCATGACACGCAGCACCAGTGGAGACACAGAACTCCTTTTCACAACGGGCCAAAAGCCCTGTGGCATTCACTCCCACAAAGGACACACTTAGAGTATTGGGCAAGGTGGCCTGACCCTGGCCATGGCGACGAAGATGAGGCCATATCTGCTGTAGGCCTTGCCAGAGCCGTTCTTTCAATGCCTCCTGGCGCTTCATCTCTCGGTCTATGTCCTTTGAGAGCAGCTCGCAGGCACGGCCCAACCCCGCGGCCAGGGCCACTGCCTCTGTTCCAGCCCTGCGGCCCTTTTCTTGGCCGCCGCCCAGTAAAAATGGTGTAAAGGGTGCGTCTTTGGCCACAAAAAGGGCGCCTATGCCCTTGGGTGCATATAACTTATGGCCAGCCAGAGTGAGATAGTCCACTTGCAGCTCCCTCACATTTATGGGAATCTTGCCCAGGGCCTGGGCTGCATCCGTGTGCACCAAGATTCCCCTGGGCTTGACCAATCGGGCTATCTCTGAAACAGGCTGCATAATACCTGTCTCATTGTTGGCCAACATCACGGAGACCAATGCCGTATTTGGCCGCAAAAGCCTTTGAATCTCCTCACATGTCACCACACCTGCTGAATTCACTCGCGCAAAGTCCACTGAAACACCCTGTTCCATCAGGCGAATGGCGGCATTTAACACAGAGGGATGCTCTATCTCGCTTACTATCAAATGTCTGCCCATTGAAGCCGACAAGCCCAGCAGATTAAAAAGCACGGTATTATTGGATTCGGTTCCGCCGCTGGTGAAGATGAGCTCATCAGAAGAGGCATTCATCAATGAGGACACTCGCATTCGTGCCTCCTCCAGACATGCCTTGGCCTTTAGGCCCATCAAATGGGAGCTGCTGGCATTGCCCCAATGATTGCGCCACACCCCTACCATGGCATCTATGACCTCTGGCAGGCATGGCGTGGTGGCATTGAAATCTAAGTAGATAGGATACATAATAGTCCTCGAAAACAATCGAAAAAATCTTTATGATATGTTACAACAAAATCTGCAAAAATACAGGGAACCTTTAATGTAAAACGCTAATGGTTTATTTTTCAAGGAACCCTTCAGGAAATCCTCTTGTCAACAGACAATTCATGAAAAAACACTATAAAAATAGGGTGATTTGGTTGCTGAGTGCCTGCTATCTAAGTGGCAGCCTTTTTGCATGTGCCAAGGCCAAGGCACCTGTGGCACCCAGGGGTTATGCCCCTCCGCCCTACAAGGTCCCTGCCACTCAACGACCGTACACTGTAAACGGCAAGACATACTATCCCCTGCCTTCAGCAGAGGGTTTTGTGGAGGAGGGCTACGCCTCCTGGTATGGCAGGGATTTTCACAACAAAAACACGGCCAACGGCGAGAGGTTCGATATGTACGGCATCAGCGCCGCCCACAAGATACTGCCCATAAACACCATGGTGCGGGTCACTAATCTGGAAAACGGCAAGGATATCCTCTGCCGGATAAACGACCGGGGTCCTTTTGTAAAAGACCGCATTCTGGACCTGAGCTATGGGGCAGCCCAGCAATTGGGCATAGCCGGCAAAGGCCTGGCCCGTGTACGGGTCGAGGCCTTGAGCGAAGGCTCCATGACAGGCAATCGCATCACATACGTCAACCGGCCAGATATAAGGCACGGCAGATTCTATGTGCAGGTGGGCGCATTCCTGGAAAGGGACCGGGCCTATGCCTTTAGAGACAGCTTGAGCAGGGAGTACAAGACCGTCGAGGTGGCCGAAGGCAATGTGGGTGCGCAGACCTTCTACCGGGTTCAGATATTTGTGTCCAATGACTATGATGAGGCGCAGAGGCTGGAAAAACAAATAGAACAGCGCATAAATCCCAATGCCTTTTTGATTGCAAAATAATGGTTTGTCTATATAATTCATTAAATTTACGGAGGTTCCCATGCTATCCAACAAATTAAAACACGATGCGGTCAAGACACCGGTCCTGAATAGAGAAAAGGGCTTCACCCTCATAGAGCTTCTGGTCGTAGTCATCATCATAGGTCTGTTGGCCTCTTTGGTGGCCCCAAAATTCTTTGGAAAGCTCGGGGCAAGCAAGCAGAAAACCGCCAAGGCCCAGATAGAACTCTTCGGTTCGGCCCTGGATTCCTTCAGGCTGGATGTGGGACGTTATCCCACTACAGAGGAAGGTCTCAATGCCCTGCGCGAAAAACCATCTTCAGCGGAGAAGTGGCAGGGGCCATATCTACCCAAGGCCATTCCCAAGGACCCCTGGGGCAGGGATTATGTCTATAAATGCCCTGGTGAACACGGGGAGTACGACATCATAAGCTATGGACTGGACGGCCAGCCCGGCGGTGAAGGCGAAAACGCAGATGTCAACAGTTGGGAGTAACCTCCTGTCATGAACGAGGTCATTACAGCCCCAACCACTCTGCTGACCGGCGGATCACAGGCAGATACTAACGCTATGGCGGCCAACACCCCGCTTACGGAGTCACAGGTGCGGAGCGAACAGGACAAAATCCAATCCGTCGGGGAACCTGCTGAAAGACAAGGCCAGATGCCATCAGTTCAGGGGATCCTTGGCGCTGATTTTCCGGAAAAGCCCCCTGCCGTCAACATCGACGGCCTGTCCCCGCGCCTCATGAAACAATGGCGGCTCGCACCACTTGAGGCTACACCCGACTTTCTGCGCGTGGCCATGGCAAACCCCAATGACCTCTATGCCATAGAGGCCATGGAAATGCTCTATGGTGCTCGCGTGATACCGGTAAAGGCCAACGAAGATGACATCCTGGCAGCCATCTACCGGTGGTACGAGGCGGACATGGACCTGGCAGCCAGCGACACAGACCAGGATGAGCGTAACGAAGAAGGTCTGTGGGATGACCCGGAGCAGCTCAAGGACATGGCTTCCGAGGCCCCTGTCATCCGTCTCGTAAATCACCTCATCAGCCAGGCGATAGAAGTCGGGGCTTCAGACATACACTTCGAACCGTTTCGGGACAACATGAAGGTGCGTTACCGTATAGACGGTGTGCTGCACGAGATGGAAACCATAGCCAAACGCCTACAGCCGGCCATCACATCCCGCGTAAAACTCATGTCCAAGATGAACATAGCAGAGATGCGTCTTCCCCAGGACGGCCGCATAAAGATCAAGGAGCGCTCTCGCGAGATAGACATCCGTGTCTCCTCCCTTCCCACCCTTTTTGGTGAAAGCCTGGTCCTGCGCCTCTTAAACAGGGACGAGGTGAAATTGGACCTGGAAAGCCTGGGGCTCTCAGAAGAGATGCGCAATAAATTCGACAGGGTCATTACAAGGCCATACGGCATGATTCTGGTCACAGGTCCAACGGGAAGCGGCAAGACCACCACCCTCTATGCGGTCATGAACCGCATCAACTCACCTGACAAAAAGATCGTGACAGTGGAAGACCCAGTAGAATACCAGTTGGACGGCATAAATCAGATACACGTCAAGACCAATATCGGCCTGACCTTCGCCTCCGCCCTGCGCACCATTCTGCGACAGGACCCGGATGTGATTCTGGTGGGCGAGATTCGAGATGGAGAAACCGCAGAGATAGCCATCCAGTCCGCCCTGACAGGCCATCTGGTCTTTTCCACACTTCATACCAACGACGCCCCAAGCGCCATCACCAGGCTTCAGGAAATGGGCGTAGAGTCCTATCTGCTCTCATCATGCCTGCTGGCGGTGGTGGCACAGCGTTTGGTCAGGCGTATCTGCCCCCATTGCAAGACAAAGGTACCTGTCAACGATACCCTTTGGGATGAAATGCGACATCTGGGCGGGAATACGGTTTCAGAGAGGCCTGAGGCCGTCTGGAAGGGCGCTGGCTGCAGTCACTGCGCCGGCACAGGCTATTCCGGAAGAATCGGTATCTACGAATTCATGGAGATATCTCCCGGCATACACAGGCTCATCATGCAAGGCGCCGACAGCTCCACCATCATGTCAGAGGCGAGGCAAGAGGGCATGCGCACTCTGCGGGAAGACGGAATGCTGCATGTATTACATGGCATGACCACGTTGGAAGAGGTCATTCGCGTCACAAACAACTGACATGCCCTCACTCAACCCCCTTTCACGTTTCATCACATCAGCAAATTCCAGGGCTGCTTCCGGCGCAGACGGCAAACAAGGCACCCGCAAAACCCCTGGACAGACAAAATTTTCCTATGAAGCAATAAACGCGGCCGGCGCAAGGGTAAACGGCACAGAGGAGGCGGCAAACGAACAGGCCCTCATAAACAAACTGCTTGCACTCGGCCTGCAACCCATAAGAATCAAGAAACAGCGCACCCTTGAGGGTCTGCTGCGGCTGCATACAGGGCCGAAGCTGACGCAGGATGACCTGCTGTTCTTTACGCGCGAACTGGCGGACCTGCTGGAGGCCGGCGTGCCCCTGGAACGCGCCATGACGGTCATCGTGGATTCCACAGACAAACCAGCGGTCAAAGAATTGGTAACCACCATCCGCAGAGATATTCAGGGCGGCAAAGGGCTCTCAGGGGCATTATCCAATCATCCTGCGCTATTTGACAAATTATATATAAACATGGTGACAGTGGGTGAAATGGGCGGTGTTCTGCCGGAGGTGCTGCGCAGACTCGGCACATTTCTGGAACGCTCCCGTCAGATTCGCAGATTCATCCTGACCTCTTCCATCTATCCCGGAATGTTACTCCTGGTGGGCCTTGCATCCATCACCATCCTTGTGACATTTGTCGTGCCTAAATTCGGCCAGATATTCAAGGACCTGAACCAACCAATGCCCCTTGCAACAGAACTCATCGTCAATACCAGCTCCTTCATAAAGGACTGGTGGTGGCTGATCGCTGTATTCATCGCTGGCGCTGTAGGCGGCTTATACACCTCCTTTCACACTCCAAACAGCAGAATCTGGTGGGACAAGACCCTGCTGCGCCTTCCCTTGGTAGGCGGCATGATCCTGCGCATGGAACTGGCAAGACTCACACGCACGCTGGGCACCCTGCTGGAAAGCGGCGTACCCATTCTCTCCTCCATTTCCCTTGCATCCGATGTACTGGAAAACACACAGATCAGGGCGCAGATGGAGGTTATGCACAAGGGCGTTAGACAGGGCAGGGCATTGAGCCAGATTATGAAACAATCCAGCCTGTTTCCTCCTCTGGTAGTGCACCTCGTCTCCATTGGCGAGGAAACAGGAGACATGGGTAAAATGCTGTTAAAGGTAGCGGACGACCTGGAAGAAAAGATTCAGCACGATACAAAACTTTATCTCTCCATGGTGGAGCCTGTCACCATAGTGGTCATGGGTCTTCTGATAGGAGGCATCATCCTGTCCATGCTTCTGGCCATCTTTGGAATAAACGATGTATCCCTGTAATATAGGCGGGGCACGCTGCAAGGCGCCCTATTCTGAAAAGGGCTTTACCCTCATGGAACTGCTGGTGGTCATGGTCATAGTGGGCCTCATGAGTTCCCTTGTCTTTGTAGCCGTGGGCAGCGGAATACTGAAATCCGAAGAAACCCGTTTCGAGGCCAACTTTTTGAGTACCCTCAAACATGCAAGAAGCGCTGCCATCGGCAGAGGAAAGGCCGTCAGAGTCATCATAGATGAAGAAAACCGACGCATCTTCATGGATGAAGGCAAACCCACCGCCATTCCGGAAACAGTACAGATCGAAGGCAGCGGCGTCATAGAGCTCGCAGGCGGTGGCTATGCCGTTCTCTTCTTCCCTGACGGGAGTTCAACCGGTGCGGAATTGGATCTCAAGTATAACAATGCCGTCAGACAGATTCGCGTCAATAAACTGCTCGGCACAGTGGATGTGGGGCCACAGGCATGACAACAGCGGCGCGGCACACACTTAAACACGAAAATGGCTTCACCCTCATGGAGGTGCTCATCGCCACTGCCATAACAGGCATAGCCCTCGGCGTGATCCTCTCCATCATCAGCCAGGGGCACAGGGAATTTTTTCGAGGCGTCATGGCGGAAGAGGCAGGCAGCATAGCCAACCAATTGATTTTACAGCTATCCTCACCTGACGAATGGAAAAACGGCAACGGCTCGCTGGACACACATCCAGACTGGTCTTATGAAATAACCCCTTTGGATGAAATCATAGTGCGTGATACGGTGCCAGGCATGGGGGAAAGGGAGATAAAGGTGGATGACCTGCTGGCCGCAGACATCGTTCTAAAGGCCCCACAGGAGGCAGGCCGATTCAGTTTTTCCGCCTATTACCCAAAGACAGTCCGGAAGGAAACCACAACATCAGGGGATTCAGGCAAGACACAGGGAAAAGGCTCGGGGGTGAACAATCCGTTCCCCTCCTCAGGACCGGCTCCATTCCCGTTTGGGAAATAACATAAAGAACAATTTAGAGAGACTTCCCTTGACATTTTCAAGCGGATACCTTATAAAGTTAACTCACTCAAGCGCGGGCGGGTAGCTCAGCGGGAGAGCATCGGCCTTACAAGCCGAGGGTCACAGGTTCAATCCCTGTTCCGCCTACCAATATCGTCACTGCGGGGTCGTAGTTCAGCCGGTTAGAACGCTGGCCTGTCACGCCAGAGGTCGCGAGTTCGAGCCTCGTCGGCCCCGCCACTTCTACTTTTTCCATAAAATCTTCGAAAAAACCTCTCGAAACAACACCTTGTTGAAAAGCCGCCTGAGCACAGGTTGAGGATTCCCTGTTTTGACGCCCTTCAAAACCGCATTTACATCCCTCATACGAATGGCTATGCGGGATAAAAGGCTGCTCAATTGTGAAAAAGTCATGAAATTACCCTCCTAATCTAACGCGGGAGTACCGGCCGCAACCAAGCAAAAACCTGCGAATGCAAAACCACGGTGCAAATCAACACCCTTACCAATCACTACAATCTCTTTGAAAATCAGCAAGTTAAAACAGCGCCCGTCAATTCCGAATGCTGAAACCCGCTACCGACGCCCCTATGACATCTCCTGTCACCAGAGGATGGCCGCCAGGTCTTGTGAAAACCACCGATACCATACCGGCTCCCCCATAACCACCGGGCTTAGGCAGAGAAATCAGGGGCAGATACAGGTTTTTGATGTTGAAACCCGGCCATGAGGCGATCAAGGGCTGAGGCGGAGTGGAGTTCACGCTTCCACCCCATGAGTTAAATCCAAGCATACCATTGCTTGCCGTGGTATAGAAGTGATAAGTGCTTGTATCGCCTGTCAGACGATAATCCAACAGGATATGAACATCGCAAAGCGCCTGTTCCAGCACATCCAGATTGAGGTTCAACCAGATGTCGTCCCCTGGGTTGAAGACGGCGGCCCTGTCGCGATTGGCCTTGGTCAGCACCAGAACAGGCTGCATTCTGTTCAGAGAGCCGATTGCATCCGTGAACAAAGATGTGCCGTAATATACGAATCTGGCAATGCCGTCCTCTCCAACCACAGCGAGGTCATACACGCCTGAAGGCAGGGCCGTGTTCAGCACCAACTGGCTGTTGCCATTGGAATCCGTGCCGGCGTTGAGGACATCAGTGAAGCCCTGGGCCGTCCAAAGGCGATAATTCTGTTGAGTGTTCGGCAAAAGCCTGGCGAAATCTACGGACAGGTTTACGGTTTCCTGACCCTGCTCCGGCAGCGGCAGGACATAAAAACCATTTGCGGTTGCAAGCATCAACCCCGCAGACCATCTGTTATTCACACGCTGTCTGATGGGCAGCAGATCGAATATCTCACCGGGCAACTGCATCGAGGAGGTCTGAATGGGCACATTGTCTGTGATCTCCACAGTGAAAAGCCTGTCTCCGGCCAAGCCGAAACCGAAGGCCTTTTTGCCTATCGCCAGCGTGCTCAATCTGCCTGTCTGTTTGTCTATGCGCAGGGACATACCGGACGACAATGTGTCGGGAGAGGTAAGGGAGGGCCCGGAGGCCTGACCCAATGTCCTCATGCCCGAGAAACGTATGGGATGCAACATGGAGTTGGTGTCCGCTATAATGCCTGCCGGAGAGATTGCCGAGGCATTGCGGGGTATATAGCCCAACTCCCCTATCCCCGTCACCACCGGAAGTTCCAGGGCACTGATGTCAATCCCCACTACTTTACCAGAGTCACTCACCCCGTAGAGCCCAGGCCCTATCTTCATGAGGGCCCTCACCGGCGTCGTTACATAGCTCACCATGGCCGGCGCTATCTTGCCATCACTGCCTGCCAGACGATAGAAAAAGACGCCTGCGGTGGAGGAGACAGCCAGACCGTTATATAGCAACACCGCATCGGTTATCTCGCCTGCAACGGTCAGTGTGGTGACGAGGCCCACTGATGCGCCGGAAACGGCCTGACATTGATAAATAGTTAGAGTGCCCTGTCCTGTCTGCACCAAGGCCAGATATGGTGTCTGCGACATGACCTGCCTCTGAACGGCCCCCAAAGGCGCCAATCCAAAACCCAACAGCTTCGCAGTAGCTGAAGCGAGCCTGGCCTGCGCCTGTCTGCGCACCTCCAGCCTGATGGGGTCGTATGAAAATACCGTCAACAAATCCTGGGATTGTACTATACACTGACCGCCCGGCATACACTTGACCACGCCCGGCTGTATCCCATCAGGATTGGCGATAGCAGTGAAAGCTGCCCCCGGGGTCATGGCATACAGGGCATATTTCACTGCTGCGGCGGTTGTAGCGGCACCCACCTGTGTCTGCCCCGGCTGCAACGGCCCCTGTGTCTGAGGCAAATAGTTGCCGGCCTTGATATCCAGATAGACCGGGCCAAGGCTGTCCATGTCCTCCAGCGTGAAAAAACCTGTGTCGGCAGTAAATGACCTGCCCGCTACAGCCTGCCCCTTAGCATCCTTGACACCTATGGCAACGCCTGTCAAAGGCTCGAAGGTCTGTCCATTCACCACAACGGCCTTGAGCTGACTGGAACCGCTGGATTGCTCCAGCACCCCAAGACTCGGCTTGAAAAGGTCCGGCAGCATCACCTGCCATGCAAAGTGATTACCAGCCCAAATCATCAGGTCATTCATGGCCATCTCCAGACGATTGGCGGCATGGATATGCAGGGCGTAACTGCCCGTTGCAAGGCGTTCAAAGGAGACACGGCCCTGCGTATCAGTATAGGCACTCTGAAGTATGCGACCCGTTGCATTCATGAGGTCCACCTGCACGTTCGCAAGAGGCCGCTTTTGCAGGTCAACAACAGCCAGCAGAATGCCGGCAGAGGCATCCACACCACCTCCCGGTGCGGTCGAAGAAACCAGGGTTGCGTTGGGGGCTGCATAGAAGGTGACCACCTCTCTGTAACCGGCCTTGAGCGACAAACCGGCCTTCACCTGCGTTTCACGCCAGCCGCCCGCAACTTGCCATGATATCTCAGCCGACACTGTCTGCGGTGACAGGCTGTCCTGTGCCCAGAGGCCGTTGACATCCGTCACCCCCTGGAATATGGCCTGATTCTGCGTGTTCAATATGCGCACGGTCACATTGGAGACAGGAAGACCGGTAAAACCATTCAAAACCTGCACCTTGACACCGCTCTTGATATCAACTCCACCCCCACCGGAAGAACACGACACATAAGAAGGCCGCAGCACCGTGGGCACCACAGGCAATTTCAGGTTATAGGTAGGCCTCTGCCCCAATCCCAGGATAATATCCAGAACCATGCCCTGATAACCGGCGGGCAAGGCCTTGATTCGATATTTTCCAGGCAGATCATGGCTGAAAACGGCCTTGCCGGTCCCATCTGTGACCAGATCCAGGACGACCCCATCCCCCAGGCTCTCCACCTTAAATTTGGTATTGGCAATGGGCATGCCTGCCCCGTCCTTGAGCACAAGGGCCGCACTCACCAGGGATGGATTGTCGCCGGCCCCGTCCTGACGCACCACAGCAGTGCTGTTTGAGGCAAAATAGAGGCTATATCCGGCCACATTGTCACTGGGAATGCTGATGGGTAGAAACTCCCTGACCTCCTGCCAGGTCAAATTGCCTGTAGCGGCAGAGGCAGGCACTGTTGCAGAGAGACGGATGCCGTATGCAGTGGATGCAGTAAGCCCCATACCCTGATACCGTCCGGATACATCTGTCAAGCCTGATTGCACCACAGCGCCGTTGGTGAGCGTGTATATCTCCACCATGACCCCGGCGACGGGTTGACCTGTGTATGGGTTCAGGACATCTATGGCAAGACCAGGGCAGGTCTGGGAGGTATTGCCGCCGTTTACGGGAAGCAACTCTTCCGTCACCTGCGGATTCAAAACCTGAGGCAACTGGACATAACGGGCCGACTGCTGCCCTGCAGCCAGGGTCAAATCAAATGTGACCCCCTCATAACCTGCCTTTGTAACGGCCACGGAATACTGACCTGGATACAGGCCGCTTATTTCCACCTTGCCGGAGGAATTACTCACAAAATCCCCTATGACTGATTCGGCCTTGTAAAGCCTGACCATAGCGCCCGAAAGCGCCTTTGCCGATGTATCGAAGACGGAGATACTCAAGCTGGCAGTGGAACTCGAATTAGATGGAACAGAGCCGTTTAGGCTGGATATACCGGCATATTTCCCCAAAAACGAAAGAAACACCGGCAAAACCTTGCCCTGCACAATCTGATTGTAGGAGATGTCGATGTCCTGCCATGCCTGCCATGTCCCTCCATCAGGCCCGGGCTGACCAGGCGTAGCCACTCGCAGGGTATAGGCCCTGCCGGCAGGCAGCGGCGAAAGCACGGCCTTGCCGACGCCGTCCGTCACTCCTGAGGCAGCCACTGTATCGGAAGACAAGGCGCTGACCTCCATGCCGGAAGCAGGGGCAAGGGTCAGGGCATCCCTGGCCTCCATGCGCAGACCAGTCGTCATCAGAGGATTGACCACCAGGTTCAGGGTTGTCTTGTCAAGGGTCAGAGAAAACTGATTGATCTCCGAGAACAACGAGCCTGTGTAGGCCACCCAGTAGAATTTGATCCCCTTTCTGACTCGGGCCACGCTGCAACAGCCGGTAATATCTGTCCGGCAGCCATAGGTACCCCGCAGATCCACGACCTGTGCATCCGCCACAGCCGTTCCGCTGCCGGACCCCTCCTTCACACATAGCTTCAGATTGCCATACTCATAGACATCCGTGCTGGGCGCAACCAGGGCCAAAATGCGCAGGGTGACATCAACTGTCTGGTCCTTTGGCACAGTCACCTGGTCTTGGGCAGGGTCGTAGGTCTCCTTTGAGGCCGTAAGGTCGTAGGTACCTGCATCCACGCCGTCAAATACACAGACACCGTCATCACCGGTAAAACAAGTGCCAAGGATATGCCCTGCCTGTCCATAGGTCACGGCAGCTCCGGCCACAGGCAGTGACGTGAGACTCTCCAGCACCTGCACACGAATAGCCCCAAGAATGCTTACAAGCACATCCTCATTCACACCAAAAACCGTCCAATCTGCGGCGCCATCCTTGGCACCGTTTAAGGCAACTGCAAAAACGGCATGAATGCCGTCAGAAAAGGGCAGAGAAACATTGAGACCAGTAGCAAGCACCGGATCTGCCGGTGACGGCTCCACAATGGAAAAGGGGTCCAGCCACGTAACACTGGAACTCGCGGACGCTGTGGCGGAGAGCTGCACAGGACTTGTATCGTAGCGTTTATTCCGCTCAGGGGCCGTAATGGAGATGTTCACAGGGCTATCCGAAAACACAGCCAGACCGCCGCCCGTGCGATAGAGTTCCAGATCCGCTGCACTTTTGTTGTTGGATATTACAGGAAGCTGAACAACACCTGTGGACGGCTTGGCCTTCCATTTGAAAAAGATGCGGCCTAACTCCTCTGCACCTGAGGTATTTACGGGCTGCTGAAAGGCAAAGGCCATTCTCATTGTCTTTAAGTAAGGCCTATCCTGGTCATAGACGGCATCCAACACAGATGCCATGTAAAAAAAGGTGGGTGTTGCAGTGGCAAGAGGGCCTTTGGAGAGCTTCACGCGATTGGAGGCCTCCAGGACAGGCTCTATATAACGGGTGTCCACCAGCACATCAAAGGAGCCTGTCTGAAGCCTCTCACCCTTTATCACGATGGGGATGCCGGCCTCGTCTCCTGTGTGGGCAGCGGTTGGGGCAAGAAAGAAAAGGTCTGTTCTTGCCCCTGCCTCCTGCACAAAACACAAGAGAAGCATCAGGATAAAGCCTGCCAACACAGCGCCCTGTCGCGACATATTCCACCCCTCCTTCAACAGAATCATTACGGATCCCATGCGCCTACTTGGGCATAATGCACAAAACCATGCGCATGGGACCCATAATTCTCCACTTTATCTCTTCATGGCGATCAGTTCATTCAACATATCGTCTGTAGTGGTGATGAGCCTGGAATTGGCCTGAAATGCCCTCTGAGTGGTGATGAGCCTGACAAACTCGGTACTCAAATCCACTGTGGACTGCTCCAATGCGTTTGAAGCTATGGAACCCAGACCGTTTGTGCGGGGCTGACCGGTTATCGGGGCCCCTGAAGTAGTCGTTTCCACAAACAGGCTCCCGCCCGCCTTGCCCAGGTCAGTGGGGCTGTTGAACCTTGCCAGAACGAGCTGGGCCAGGGAGATGATACGGCCATTGGAGTAATGACCGGATATCACACCCTCTGTGTTGACGCTCAATGACTCCAAAAAACCAGGCCCGAAGCCGTTCTGGTCATAAAAGGTGGTGTTGGATCTATTGGCGTATTGAGTCGTGGTAATAGCCTCTGTGTTCCACTTGGTTATTGTGGGCGGCGTCGTAGTCCTATCCACGGTTGCATTGGCGCCGAAATTCAGCTCCATTATCTGAGCGGACACATCCTGATTGGTCGTTGGGTCGATGGTGCCGGTAGGCGGCATGAAAAAACCGACCAATTGCGGGTAATTATGGTTGCCGTATGTGGCATTTTCCCAAGCGCCGTTGTTATAACGCTGCACCAGACTGGTCTTGTCACCAGGTGCGCCATATATGGCATCGATCTGGCCTTGGGGGGTGAAGGATATACATCCCTTCATCAACATGCCTGCCTGTGGCGTGCCGGCGGCGGCGCTCCTGTCATCCTGGGGATTTATGGTCACAAGAAACTCCCACTCCCTCTCGTTGGCTGTCCTGTCAAAATAGACCGTGAGATCATGGGTGTTGCCCAGACTGTCATAGACGGTAAGCGTTGTCTTGTATTCATAATGTATATTGGGCGTAAGGGTGCCGGCCGCCTTGCCTGAAGTGGATGTCCAGTCGTCCTCCAGGGTGGCCGCGCTGATGGGGCTTGACACACGGCTGTCCAGATTCACCGCAACGGTGGCCAGATTGGTGGCCACAGGCGGGGATGAATTGTCTATCTGAATGCTATGTATGGAGCCCACCACCTCCTCGGTGCCGTCCGGCTGTGTCTGCATCTGCCAACCCTGCACACGCAAACCTGCGGGATTCACCATATAGCCCTTTTGATCTACTGTAAACTGGCCTGCCCTCGTAAAATACTTGCTGTTTTCTATCTTCGGATCGGTCACCTCGAAGAAGCCGTTGCCTGCAATGGCCAGGTCGGTGGGGGATGCGGTGCTCTCAAATGACCCCTGGCTGAAAATAGATGATACATCGGACATAGCCGAGCCGCGACCGATCTGTGAGCTGCCGCGCGCCGTGTTGATGGTCTGGGCCATGATATCCTGAAAGGTGGTCCTGGCCCCCTTGAAACCTGTGGTATTGATATTGGCTATGTTATCGCCCATAACCTGCATGGCATTGCCGAGATTGACCAGTCCTGTTACGCCTGAATAAAGTGAGCTTGAAAGTCCCATAGTATCCTCCTTATATTATTATTTTATTGTTTTTACCAGATGCTGTCCACATCGGAGAGCGCAAGTTTCGGGCCCTCTTGCAGCCCAAGAGTAGGCAGACCGTCCTTGGCATAGACGAGATTCGCCACAGTGCCCGTGGTCCAGGTAGTTACGTTCACATTCTCTTTGTTCTCGTTTACGGCCTTGATGCTCACCGAGTACACACCGTCAGGCGCCTGCTCTCCGGCATCTGTAAGACCATCCCAATTGAGGTCATGCATGCCCTTGGTCAATGCCCCCATATCCAGTGTGCGCACCACATTGCCCTTTGCATCCTTAATTACAGCCACAGCGCTCGCAGCATCTGCCGAAGCATCCACCTGAAACTGACGATACGCACCGCCTCTCAAGTCCAGGAGACCGCCCTTGTAGCGCACCTCATGTCCGATATATGAAAGCGCGCTCAGATTATTTCTTTCCTGATCAGCGGAAACCAGCTTGGACATGGCGTCATTGTTCTTCTGAAGCAGGTCCACCATATTGAACTGGGCCATCTGCGTAGCCATCTCGGCGCTCTCCATGGGCTTGGTGGGGTCCTGAAACTGAAGCTGTGTAAGAAACAGTTTCATGAAATCATCCCTGCTCAGAGATCCTCGCTCCTTGGGATCCACATACTTGGGCTGCGTATCGGAACTGGTTGTGCCGCCTATGACATTGGTAATATTGGAAGTAACCATGATTCTTCTCCTTCAGGACATCCTCATATGATCAGATGCAGTCTGCCGTTTGCATTGGATTTGAATATGGGCGCAGCCTGCCTTGTTTCCTCTTCGTCCACATTTTTTGCAGAAAACATGCCAGGCCAATCTCCTTTGAAGGATGCCCAGCGTTCTTGAGGGGTATTCTGCTGAAAACCCTGGTCCAAGGATGCAAAATCAGCAAATCCGCCGGCCTCCACCCTTAAAGTCGATACCTCCATGCCTTTTTGAACCAGCTGGCCACGCAGCTGCTCCATATGACCTTCCAAAACCGTGCGCACACTTGCATGTTCGGCCACAAAATTAACGGAAAGCTGATTCCCGGAATCCAGCACCATATTCACTCGCACACGCCCCAGCTCCGGAGGGTCCAGATACAATACGACACGTCTGGGCAGTGTCTGACCCTGTTCCATGCCTTTTGTAATGATACTTTCTGCCTCTCTGGTAACGGCATGCACCGGCACATTTCTCCGGACAACCACCGTTTCCCTGGATTCCATTCTCTGCCCCCCTGTAATCTGCTGCAAATCCGGTGAGTTATTTGAGGGCATGTCCTCTATATCCTGTTCGAAAGGCCGTGAACTCTCATTTCCGGAGGTTCCGCCCTGCGAAAAGGCAAACGGCTCGACCTGACCCTGTCGGACATCCTTGTTTTCAGCGGGAGCCTGGGAAAGATCCTTGAGCGATTCCTTCAGGTCTGCAAAAACAGCCTGCTTTCCTCGTATATGGGCAGATTTTTCCTGGTTGACGCCTGGAACAGGCAGGGCCAGCGGCTCACCCTGTATCTGGGCATCGCTGTCATCACCGGCAGCCGTATCCACCGCACCGACGATGGCTTTATTCACCGGCAGTTCCAGGGAATCGGCTGTTTTTATCTGATTGGAATCAGCGGATATCCCTGCAGAAACGGGCGGCTGCATCAGAAGTTCCAAAACAGAACGCAGATCTCTTGAATCCCCCTGCGAAACCGACGCGCGAAAACTCTCCAGCAAACCCGGCGGAAACAAACCCTCAAGCGAACTCGAAGACGATGACAACACTGAATCCGACCCCGATGAAGCGGATACAACGGCATCAGGCGCAACGGCAGGACCAACACCTGCAGAAACAGACGGCTGCACCAGAAGTTCCAAAACAGAACGCAGTTCTCCTGAATCCCGCTGCGAAACCGACGCGCGAAAACTCTCCAGCAAACCCGGCGGAAACAAACCCTCAAGCGAACTCGAAGACGATGACAACACTGAATCCGACCCCGATGAAGCGGGTGCAACGGCATCAGGCGCAACGGCAGGACCACTGGAATCAGCAGCAACCATGGGTGACGGCTGGAAGGAAGTGGCCGGCCCGGCACTCACAGCGGCCTTTGAATCCATTGAATTGTCCTGAGAAACGGCCTTGCACCAGTTTACAGAGGCGGCCTGGGCACCTGTGTTCAGCCCCAAAACCGAGCTCCTGCCGGGACTCGCGGCCTGTGCCAACGGCCCGGCAAAGGACATGAGCCAGATGGCCAGGGCAAGCTTCTGGGCCTCCTGCATGTCCAATGGGCCTGCCTGGACATCCTCTGCATCGGCGGCCTGTGTCTCCACAGCAGGCGCAGCCTCCTCTGGCATGTCATTGGAAAAGGTATTGTTGATTTGAAGCCGTTGCAAAACCAGCTGTAACTGTTTCAAATCGCCCTGATTCACCACATGCGCCAACATCTGCTGGACATCCTGAGGCAACTGCTGCACCAAAACAGCAAGTTGCTGTAACTGTCTTTCATCGGGCATCTGTGCCGTCTTTGCAGGGCCTGATGAAGGATCAACGCCGTTTGTAATAGTGGAAGTCCCCTGCGCGGACGCAGGGCCTATATCTGATTGTTTTGAAGAGTTCCCGGACCTGGATACTGCATTGATTTTGGCCATGATATCCTGAAACCCACCGCTTCGACCCAACAGGCTGGAATCCCCTGAGGGACCATGGGAATCAGGCATGACACCAGGACCTGCCAAAGACGGCGCATCCGTCAAAACTGGTAACGCATTCATCATATCTCTGCCTCCATGAATGGATAGTCATGGTTATCTCAGCAAGGCCTGTGCCATTCCCAGGTCTGGCAAGATGTAGTATTGCAAAAAGCCGCACTGCCTCATTGACAAGCCCCGCTCTCTCTTATATAAAGTTTCCAAGTCGGGACGTGGCTCAGTCTGGTAGAGCACAGCGTTCGGGACGCTGGGGTCGGAGGTTCGAATCCTCTCGTCCCGACCATTTTTCACCTTTGCAAGGAGTAATCCCATGTTTATTCCCATAAAAAGGGCCTTGATCAGCGTAACGGATAAAAACGGCATAGACACACTGGCAAAAGAACTCTCGGAAATGGGGGTCGAAATAGTCTCCACAGGCGGCACGGCCAAGGCCATTCGAGCTGCCGGAGTACCGGTCAAGGACATATCCGAACTCACCGGTTTCCCCGAGATGATGGACGGCCGGGTCAAAACCCTTCACCCAAGGGTGCACGGCGGCATACTGGCTGTCAGAGAAAATTCTACCCATATGGAACAGATGCAGGCAAACGGCATATCCCCTATCGATCTGGTGGTCGTGAATCTGTATGCTTTTGAAAAAACAGTTGCAAAACAGGGTGTTACCCTTTCAGAAGCCATAGAAAACATAGACATCGGCGGCCCTACCCTGTTGCGTTCCTCTGCGAAAAACTTCCGATATGTGACCGTAGTGGTAGATCCTGCTGATTACAGCCTGTTGCTGAAGGAGATGAAGGCCAACAACGGCGCCACCACACTGATCACTCGATTCAATCTGGCCCGCAAGGTATTCGCCACCACCGCCGCATACGACAAGGCTATAACGGCATATCTTGCCACCATCGACACATCCAAACAGGCAGAATTTGCCTAACAGACAAGGGCACCTCGAAAGACATCCCTGAAGGGATTCATCTTCTCCCAGAAACCATGATTGATTTGGGGCAAAAACCTTTTGTATGCGTTTCCTTGCCATGTGACACCGAAACATCCCTTTACAGCCTGCTAAAAAAGGCTGTTGAACAAAAGGCCGGTCTTGTGGAGATCCGCCTGGATTACCTTGCCGATCCCCACCGAATCGATCTGAGGGCATTATGCCGTAACGCCCCTGTGCCGCTACTGTTCACCAACAGGGCCGCTTTCGAAGGAGGCCGCTTTCGCGGCGGAGAAGAAGAAAGGATAGCCCTTCTGGTCGATGCCATTGAGGCTGGCGCCGCTTGTGTGGATGTGGAACTCGCCACGGATCAAAACCTGCGCCGGCTGGTACAGACAAGGGCGCGAAAACATGGGTGCACATACATCATATCCCATCATGACTTCGCCTGTACACCGGATCTGCACACCCTTCACAGGCTGCTGGCAGAGATGGAGATGACAGCCGCAGACATACTCAAACTGGTAACCACCGCTATGAATGCAGATGATGTCAAACGGCTCCTCTCGCTGTATGAATGGCGGTCCAATGGCACTGAATCCCCTTTTGAACCGAATGAAACCATGCAAAAGCACCTTATCGCCTTCTGCATGGGAGAAAGGGGACGTATGAGCCGGCTTTGCGCCCTGACCCTTGGTGCCGGCTTCACCTATGCCGCCCTTGAATCAGGCCATGAAACTGCTTCGGGACAACTTTCGATCTCCGAGGTGAGGAGATTTCTGGATTATTGGTAAAACAGCCTGTTTTCCCTCTTGTTTTTTCCTTGAAAACAGTTAAACAATATGCAGATTGCCTTTCACCAACTAAATTGTAGGGGTACGTTGCCGCGTGCCCTATATCGGGCGCATGCAATGCGCCTCCACAGGGGTCTATAACCATTGAAGAAATATCCTTTTATCCTGCTTCTGCTCGTCCTGTTTCATGTATCGGCGGCTGTCACTCGCGGGGAGGTCATCGACAGGGTCGTGGCGGTAGTCAACGATGATATCATTACACTCAGCGAGCTGGAGGGAAAGGCGGCCCAGATACTGAAACAGCTGCCCCAGGAACAGGCCAACGCCGCCCAGCTCGACACCCAAAAAAATGAACTGCTGGCCCAGGTGCTTCCCCAGCTCATAGATGAACACCTGGCGCAGGAAGAGATCAAAAAACTCCACATCGAGGTTTCGGACCAGGAAGTCGATGATTATATTGAAAGATTCGCCCAGATGAATAATCTGTCCGTGCCTGAGCTCAAAAAACGCATGGCGGCAGAGGGCATCGACGACAAACTCTATCGCACTGAGATGCGTAAACAGATAGAAAGGCATAAATTAATCAATTCTCAAGTACGCTCCAAAATCGTCATAACAGACGAAGAAGTGCTGGCATATTGGAAAGAAAACAATCCCAAGACATCAACCGCCCAAGGCACTTCCATCTACCTCCAACACATCTGTATTCCCTATACACCAGAGACCAAACAGGAGGCCAGAACCAACGCAGAAAACGCTTGGAATGAATTAAAGAAGGGTAAACCATTTGAAGAGGTCGCCAAAATCTGGTCAATGGTGCCGTCCAAAACAGACGGAGGCAATCTGGGGGCCTTCACCGAAAAGGAACTGGCGCCCTTTATCAAAGAAGCCGTTTCTGGATTGAAACCAGGGGAATACAGCAGGGTAACCGATACTCCGGCAGGATTTCAGATATTCCGCATAAAGCCCATGAAATCCGAGGATAAAGCCGAGGCCGTCTCGGCTGACATCCCAAAGGAACAGATCAAGGAACTGCTGTTCCGCCAGAAGATCAACAAGCGATTTGAAGACTGGATGCGTGAACTCCGCTCCAAGGCCACTATTCGAATACTTTTATAGGAAAACCAGTTAGATGGACGACCTTTCCCTTGGTGAATATCTGAGACAGGGCCGCAAAGAGATGGACCTGA
Source organism: Deltaproteobacteria bacterium (assembly GCA_028695735.1). Classification (GTDB taxonomy): domain Bacteria; phylum Desulfobacterota; class Dissulfuribacteria; order Dissulfuribacterales; family DYLC01; genus JAQVIJ01. Next base: position 495,345 of record JAQVIJ010000001.1, read on the forward strand.
CCCTTGAAGAGGTCTCTCTTAATACCAACATCTCAAAAAAAATGCTGGAAGCCATGGAAAATGACTCCTGGCACGAGTTTCCTTCCGAGGTATTTTTGAAGCATTATCTCAAAAGATATACCGAATTTGTGGGGCTTGATTATAACGAAGCACACCTTTTATATCTTGAAAAGGTCAAAAACAACCTATCTCAACGACACACACTGGGATACGGCATAAAATGGTTCATAAGACCGTCCGTGTTTGAGATAAGACCCATTACAGCCGTGCTGCTGGCTGTTCTCATTCTGATGGGCGCATATTACATCTGGCTCCTGAAATAACCCATGGCCGATCCGATAGGACTATCCGCCATCATCCTTGCATCCGCAGACCTGGGAGAAAGCGATAAAATCATTACCTTTTATACGCGTGAAAACGGCAAGGAGCGGGCAGTGGCCAAAGGGGCCAAGCGGAGTCAAAAACGATTTCTGAACGCACTGGAACCCTTCACCTGCCTTTCGCTTCAACTTGCGCCGAACCGGAACGGCGGCCTCGCCCGCGTAGAAAGCGTCGATGTCCGGCACAGTTTCGATGCCATCAGGTTCAACACCCAGCACTTTATGTTTGCGACCCTTGCCTGCGAACTTACAGATAAATGGACAAAAGAAGGCGACCCTTGCCCCAGAATATTTCATCTGCTGCTTTGGCTGTTGCACAATCTGCACGGCGATGCAACCCGCTCGGGACAACACGCACCGCCGGCAAAAACAGCCATGATCTTTTTTCAGATCAAACTGTTACAGTTTGTCGGCTATGCCCTGGAATGGAGCCGGTGCATGGTCTGTAAAGGCCTGCCTCAAGGCGGCCGGCCAGTGTATGTCTCTGAACGAGGGATTCTCTGCGCAGCCTGTCATACCGGTTCCGCCGATATTTGCGAGGCCTGCGCAGGGGCGGTAAGGGCCATTCAATACCTTCAGGAAAGGGAACACAGCGAAATACACCGATTGGTGCTCTCGGCGCCATTGTGGACAGAGATATGGACCATACTGGAACGGCTGCACAAAAGACATATCAGCCGACTCTCTCCGGCCCGAATACACACGTACGACATTCTGAGGACGCAAACAACGGCACCGCTGAATACGCCGCAACAAATCTCCAACACCGCCATAACAGGAAACAGGGCGGCATAATCCTTCAAGGTTCCCTAAACTCAAACCGTTCCGGCCAGCTCCCTGAGCCTCTGCACCCTTTCTGCAATAGGAGGATGTGTACTGAACAGCCCGGCTATACCTCCGCCGCTCAGAGGATTGACTATATACATCTGGGCTGTGGCAGGATTAACGTCCATGGGAAGCTGTCTGTTCCAGGACTCCAGCCTCTGAAGCGCTCCAGCCAGGGCCAATGGCCTGCCGCAGATGCGGGCTCCTGTCTCATCCGCCAGGAACTCCCTGCTTCGAGAGATGGCCATCTGAATCAGCATGGCGGCTATGGGTGCGACTATCATCATCACAACCGCTCCGATCACACCGCCCACACCGCCTCCGTCATCGTCATCCGAGGAACGGCCAAGACCACCAAACATCATGGCCCATTGCGCCATATTTGCCAGGTAGCTGATGGCGCCTGCAATCATGGCGGCTATGGAGCTGATGAGGATATCCCGATTCTTGATGTGCCCCAGCTCATGGGCTATAACCCCTTCGAGTTCCTCCCGGGAAAGCAGCCGCATAATGCCGGCTGTCACCGCTACTGCGGCATGCTCCGGATTTCTGCCTGTGGCAAAGGCATTTGGTGTCTCTTCAGGTATGATATAAATCCGAGGCTTTGGAAGACCAGCCCTGAGTGCAAGACCCTGCACAATGGCATGGAGCTCCGGATACTCTGACTCTGAAACAGGCTGTGCCCCGCTCATGGCCAGGGCGATCTTGTCACTAAACCAGTAAGCGGCCAGATTCATGACACCTGCCATCACCAGCGCTATGGTCATGCCGCTTCTGCCTCCCACTGCCTGCCCGACTATCAGAAACAGGACCGTCATGGCGGTGAGCAACAAGGTGGTTTTAAGGGTATTCAACATGCTTCACTCCTTGATTCCGATGTTTTTCAAAAAAGCCTGCGAGGCACAAGACCTTGGCATCAAAATTATGTGTCTTTTTTGTGCGATTGCAAGGCTCCCCAAGGTTACGGAATCAAATCTGTCGCATCAGTCTGGTGGCAGTCTCCACATCCGCCTTGCTGCCTATGAACAAAGGCACCCGTTCATGCAGGGTCTTGGCCTGAATCTCAAGGATCCGCATGGCGCCGTCTGTTGCAGCTCCTCCGGCCTGCTCCGCCAAAAAGGCCAAGGGAAAGGCCTCGCACAGGATGCGAAGCTTGCCCCGAGGCTTTGCCGGGTCTTTTTTATCGGCAGGATACATGAAGATACCGCCTTCCAGGAGATTTCTGTGAAAATCAGCCACCAGCGCGCCGATATAGCGGGCCCGATACGGCTTGCCCCGCTCGTTCTGATTCGACTTGAAAAAGGCCACTGTTTTTTTTGTCCTTTCATCCCAATACATCTCATTGGCTTCGTTGACAGAGTAGGTCTTGCCTCGCTCAGGCATGACTATCTTGGGATGGGACAGCAGGAACTCTCCCACGGAGGGATCGAGTGTAAACCCGGAAACCCCATCGCCGGTGGAATAGACCAGCATGGTACTGGGGCCGTAGAGAAAATAACCAGCGGCCACCTGCTCCAGCCCTGTTCTCAGAAAATCGGAAAGCCTGACGGTATCGCCCTCACTGACCTTGCGATAGATGGAAAAGATGGTCCCGATATTCACATTCACATCTATATTGGCCGACCCGTCCAGGGGGTCGAAGACCAGCAGATAACTGCCGCGCGGCATATCCTCAGGCACTTCGATAATATCTGCGTTTTCTTCAGAGGCCATGGCGCACAGGACACCGCAGCGCTGCATACGATATATGAGCACGCGATTGGCGAAATCATCCAACTTTCTCACCTGTTCGCCCTGTACATTGATGTCGCCGGTCAGGCCGAGAATATCCACAAGGCCTGCCTTCTTGACCTCCCTGGCGATGATCTTCGCTGAAAATATCAATTCCGTCAGCAGTCTCGTAAACTGACCGGTCGCAGCCGGTGACTCCCTTTGGCTCAACAAAAGATGCTCCATGACACTTATGCCTATGCCTTCCATTAGCGCCTCCTTGAAACCTATATTTAAAGATGTTTTATCGGCTCATCACAAACAATGTCAAGGGATTTCTTCATTCAAATGCCTCAAAGCAAATCCTCCTTGACTTTATCGCATTACAGGTTTAATAATTTCAAGATGCCATAATTTGGAGGCAATTCAGAATGAAAGCCAAGATATTCAATAAAGTCATATCGTTTTTCACACTCTGCGCCATTTCGTGTTCCGTATGGGCATGCGCACAACCCACACAATCCAACTATGAAGGTGCTGCTGTGGGTGCAGGCGTCGGCGCTGTCGCAGGCGCCCTGATAGACAAGAGAAATCCGTGGCGCGGGGCGGTGGTAGGCGGGGCATTGGGCGCTGTCGCAGGCGGTTCTCTTGCAGAGGTGTCTAAACGGGCCGCTTATGAAGCAAGGTCATCCAACCGCCCTGTCTATTACGAAAGGCAGATGGACAACGGCGGATGGCAGCGCATAGAGGCCCAGCCGCAACCGCAATACAGCCGAAGCGGCAACCGCTGTGTATTGGTCAAAACCTTTGAAAACGGCCGCGTGGTGGACGAACACCTTTCCTGCGATTGATCTGGAATCAAAATCCCGAGTCTTTGAGGCCGTTCTTTATTCTTTAATTTTGTTCCGGTGTGTTGCGATCCTTCGTCCCCTTGAACAAGACTGACGAACAATGATAACAGATCGGCCAGTCTCTCCCTGAAAAGGAATCGCACCGGCCGGTTGGTTGTATTACAGGCAAGCGTCTTGAAAAAATTATGAGGGTCTATTCGCAAGATCGACCCTTTTTATGTTTACAGCTCAGGAGAATATCACTTGTTGACCGCAATCCGTGGATTCAAGGACATACTGCCCCAAAACAGCCTGTTGTGGGCTGTAATCGAGGACTTTGCCCGGCTGACATTTCGCTCCTTCGGTTTTCAGGAGATACGCACCCCCATACTTGAAAAGACCGAGGTCTTCACTCGCGGCATCGGAGAGCACACGGACATCGTCGAAAAAGAGATGTACACCTTTACGGATCGAAACGGGGACTCCCTCAGCCTGCGTCCAGAGGCCACGGCCGGCATTCTGAGGGCAGTGCTCGAACACAATCTGCACAAGGAGGCAGGGCAGATTCGCGTCTTCACCCTTGGCCCTATGTTCCGGCATGAAAGACCGCAAAAGGGCAGGCTGCGGCAGTTTCATCAGATAGACATGGAAATACTGGGCCCTGCATCCCCCCTTGCAGATTTCGAGGTCATCTGGATGGCCTGGTCCATAGTCAACGGCATTTATGAAAAGACCGCTCAAGGCAGCGAAAGGCCGGACCTGCGCCTGGAGATCAATTCATTGGGCTGCCCCTCCTGCAAACCCCATCACAGGGAAGACCTGCTCATTTTTCTGGAGAACAGGCGGGAACAACTCTGCCCTGACTGTCAGCGCAGGAGTCTGTCAAACCCCTTGCGGGTCTTTGACTGCAAGCTCGAGCAGTGCAAAAACGCACTGAAAGGCGCTCCGCTTTTGCGCAATTACATCTGCCCTGACTGCGTGGAACACCTGAAACTGGTTCAGGATGCCCTGCATGCGGTCAACATCCCGTTTGTAATCAATCCGCTGCTTGTAAGGGGGCTGGACTACTACAGCCGCACCACATTCGAGCTCATATCAAACGAACTGGGGGCACAGGGCACTGTTGCTGCCGGAGGCCGGTATGACGGGCTTGCGGAGCAGATGGGCGGGCCGCACCTGCCTGGTGTGGGCATGGCCATAGGATGTGAACGTCTGTTGCTGCTGGCCGAGCAATGGGCTGAACAGCAACCTGTGTATGCCACGGATATCTTTGTGGCAGCCATGGGAGACAAGGCCATGCAAACGGCCCTGCCCTGGATCAAGGAACTCAGAAAAAACGGCGTAAGCGTGCTCATGCCCTATGAATCCAAGGGGTTGAAGGCTCTTTTGAAGGCCGCAGACCGACACAATGCAACATTCGCCCTGATTCTGGGTGAAAGTGAGCTTCAAGGACGCAAGGCCGTACTCAAGGACCTTCACTCTCACACACAGACGGAAATCGCCTTTGAATCGCTTTTGCCCGAACTCCTCGACATACTGAAAATCGCAAAAAGGACATCAAATAACGCATGGAAACCATAAAAGGGATGAAACGGACACACAATTGTGCAAGTCTTACAGCCGACACCATCGGACAGAAGGTAGTGCTCATGGGCTGGGTGCTGAGAAGACGGGACCACGGAGGTCTCATCTTCATAGACCTGCGGGACAGATATGGCATAACCCAACTGGTCTTCGAGCCAGAGACAGCACCGGAGGTGCATGAAAAGGCCCACGCCCTGCGAAGTGAGTATGTCATGGCCGTGCGTGGCGAGGTGCGCAGGAGGCCAGAGGGCATGGAAAACCCCAAACTCAAGACCGGCATGATAGAAGTCCTGTGCACGGAACTGCGCATTCTCAACACCTCCCGCACTCCGGTCTTTCCTCTGGACGAAGAGATAGACGTGGCCGAGACCAACAGGCTGCATTACCGTTATCTGGACCTGAGAAGACCCCAGATGGTGGCCAATCTCACTCTGCGTCACATTGTCTGCCAGGCCATGCGGGAGTATCTAAATGCACGGGATTTTCTTGAGATCGAAACCCCCATGCTCACACGCAGCACGCCCGAGGGTGCCCGTGATTATCTGGTCCCCAGCCGTGTAAATCCCGGCTGTTTCTACGCACTGCCCCAGTCCCCGCAGCTCTACAAGCAGATACTCATGATCTCCGGCATGGAACGCTACTATCAAATCGTCAGATGCTTTCGTGATGAGGACTTGCGGGCGGACAGACAGCCCGAGTTCACGCAGCTCGACATGGAGATGTCCTTTGTAGAAGAAGAGGATGTCATCGAGCTCATCGAGGGCCTGATTCGCCATATCTTTCAAAAAGGGCTGGACAAGGCCGTCTCAACGCCGTTTCCAAGGCTTACATATCAAGAGGCCATGGAACGCTTCGGCACCGACAGACCTGACCTGCGTTTTGGAATGGAGCTGTGCAACCTCACCGGCATCGCCAAGGCCTGTAATTTCACTGTGTTCCGGACAGCAGCCGAATCGGGCGGGCTTGTAAAGGCCATAAACGCCAAATCCATGGGCGATCTGAGCCGCAAGGAGATAGACGAGCTCACGGAATTCGCCGTGTCTCTGGGTGCAAAGGGTCTGGCCTGGGTCAAGATGAAGGAGGACGGCTCCTGGCAGTCGCCCATAGCCAAGTTCTTCACACAGGACGAGATCGCTTCCATCAACGAAATTTTGAACGCAAAACCCAACGACATCCTGTTCTTCGGAGCGGATCAGGCCGCTGTGGTGAACAAGGTGCTCGGCGAGCTGCGGCTGGAACTGGCCAGGCGAAGAAACCTTTTATCCAAAGACGAACTCAAGTTTTTATGGGTGACGGACTTCCCTCTATTGGAGTTCGATACCGAGGCCGGCAGATATGTGGCGGTGCATCACCCCTTCACCTCGCCAAAGGAGGAGGACATACCGCTCCTGGAAAGTGATCCGGGACGTGTAAGGGCAAGGGCATACGACCTGGTCCTGAACGGCATAGAGGTTGGCGGAGGCAGCATTCGCATTCATCTGCCTCAGCTGCAAAAGCGGCTATTCGAGCTCTTGGCCATTACCAATGAAGAGGCCCAGGAAAAATTCGGTTTCCTGATAGACGCTCTGGAATTCGGCGCCCCGCCGCACGGAGGTATAGCCTTCGGATTAGACAGACTGGTTATGCTCATGGCCGGAGTCAGCACCATTCGAGACGTCATAGCCTTTCCCAAGACACAAAAGGCCCAGTGCCTGCTCACAAATGCGCCGTCCCGGGTCAGCCACACACAACTAGCCGAGCTGTATATCAAGCCGGGCTGGATATAAAAAAGGAGAAAAACATGGCCAAATGGAACCCCAACAAAAAGCTCCTGGAAGCAACACCCAATCGACAGACATATAAACTACATGACCCGCAGGAACCCGATCTCCTGCGGGACATCTTCCCCTATACCGAGGTCTGCAGGACACCGTTCGACCATGTGCATGTCATACCCGAGCCATGTGATGAGATGCTCATTACAGATACCACATTTCGCGACGGCCAACAGGCCAGGCCTCCCTATTCCGTACAGCAGATCAGCACCATCTTTGATTTTCTGCACCGCATGAGCGGGCCCAACGGCGTAATCCGTCAGGCGGAGTTCTTTCTTTACACACAAAAGGACAAGGAAGCGGTCTGGGTGTGCAGGGAAAAAGGCTATAAATTTCCAGAGATAACCGGCTGGATTCGGGCCAACAAGGCCGACCTGCAGCTGGTAAAGGAGATGGGGCTCAAGGAAACAGGGATTCTCACCTCCATATCCGATTATCACATCTTTCTAAAGCTCAAAAAGACCAGGGCAAAGGCCTTGGAGGATTACCTGTCCATTGTAAAGGCATGTCTGGAAGAGGGCATCACGCCCCGTTGCCACTTCGAGGACATCACCAGGGCCGATATTCACGGCTTCTGTGTGCCATTTGCCATAGAGCTCATGAAACTACGGGAGGAAAGCGGCATAGACATCAAGATTCGGCTCTGCGATACCCTGGGCTATGGTGTGCCATATCCTGGTTCAGCCCTGCCCAGGAGTGTGGGCAGAATAGTACATGCCATGATACAGGATGCCGGTGTACCTGGTTATTTACTGGAGTGGCACGGGCACAACGACTTTCACAAGGCCCTAATCAACGCCTCCACCGCCTGGCTCTATGGCTGCGGGGCCGTAAACGGCACGATTCTGGGCTTCGGTGAACGCACAGGCAATACACCCATAGAGGCATTGCTCATCGAGCGCATATCCCTCAGGGGTTCACAGGACGGCATCGACACGCGGGCTATCACAGAAATGGCTGAATACTTCGAAAAGGAACTGCACGTCCACATCCCCCGCAACTATCCCATTGTTGGAGCCGATTCCACCGCCACATCCGCCGGTATCCATGTAGACGGCCTGCTCAAAAACGAAGAGATATACAACATCTTCGACACAGCTCGCATCTTGGGCCGCCCTATCTCTGTCATAGTTTCAGACAAGTCCGGGACAGCTGGTATCGCCCACTGGGTCAACACCAAGCTGAAACTGAAGGGCGAGCGGGCTATCGACAAGAAACATCCAGGAATCGTCAAGATATACAAAAAGGTCATGCAGGAATATGAAAACAACCGCATAACCTCCATGTCAGACGACGAAATCGAACTATTGGCCAGAAAATACCTGCCGGAGTTCTTCCCATCCGGATTCGCCAGGCTTGAGGCCAAGGCCAGGGAGCTGGCACTGCACCTGGCCGAGGAACTGGTGGAACAACCAGCCATTCGCTCCATGGAACCTACCCAGATCGAACCTGTGCTGACCAAAACCCTGGAGGAAAACCCGTTTATTCAATTTTTATATGTGGTCAATACCGAAGGAAAGAAGATCACCCGTAACATCACGCACCTCAAATACAAGAGCCAATATGCCACGCACCTTTTAGACGAGGACTTCTCTGACCGCTCATGGTTCATAGAACCCATGCAGGACGGCAAAAGCCATGTGTCTCCGTTTTATACCTCCAAGATCACAGGCGCCCTCTGCATCACTGTTTCCGCTCCAATTCGAAACGAAACCGATGAAATAATAGGTATAATGGGAATCGACATCAAATTTGAAGACCTTGCGAAGATGGAACAGGAGGATCCCTCTGCCGAATAACAAAACAGGTGGCCGCGGTCGTGCACACCTGTCACACGAAGAAACAGGGGCCATTCACAAGACATGGGGGCGCACCAAAAAATCGCGGGATGTAACCTCAGTCGCACTCATCTTTCCCAATACATATGCAGTAGGTATGTCAAATCTCGGGCTGCAAACCCTTTATGCAGCCCTGAACGCACAAAATGGAATCGCGGCTGAAAGATTCTTTTATAATGAGGGCTTCGCATGGCAATCGGAAGAAAGCGGAAGACCACTGAAGGACTTTCAGATTCTGCTGTTTTCCGTCAGTTTTGAGTCGGATTATTTAAACATTCTTCGCGGCATAGCGGCCTGCGGCCTTTCTCCCCTGGCTGCCGGTAGAGAAAATGAAAAAGGGCCCCTCGTGTTGGCCGGCGGGGTCGCCACCTTCATCAATCCGGAACCCATAGCGCCATTCATAGACGCCTTTCTGCTGGGGGAATTCGAGGCCATCTCTCCGGATCTCCTGCCCATTCTCCATGACCTGGCTGCGATACAGACCACCCGAAAGGCCCGGCTCGATCTCCTGGCCCGACAATGTCATTGTGTCTATATCCCGAACCGTTTTCCCCCGGCAACAACACCGGCACGGCAGATGCAACCCGTTGAAACAGTACCCCATACACAGATCATCTCCAGGGATGCGGCCTTCTCCAACATGTTTTTGCTGGAATTGGCCAGGGGATGCGGCAAAGGATGCCGTTTCTGCGCAGCCGGCTTCGTTTACAGGCCTGCGCGGCCATGGCCCCAGGAAGCGCTGCTTTCCACTCTGAGCCGCATCAAAGGAACCGATAGAATCGGGCTGGTAGGACTGGAGTTCCTTCAGAGGGAGGGCATCAATCATATCTGCGAGACCCTGCTGAATCAAGGGATGCGCCTTGCCTTCTCATCCATGCGCATAGACAGCCTGACCGACGCCTTCATAGAGGTGCTTGTAAGATCACACATAGCCACAGCCACCATAGCACCGGAGGCTGGCTCGGAACGAATGCGGGCCATCATAAACAAAAATCTGACGGAAGCGGTCATTCTTTCCGGCATCGAACGGCTGGCCTCAGCCGGAATCCTCAACTTCAAGCTATATTTCATGTACGGCCTGCCATTTGAAACACCTGAAGACATGGAGGCCCTGGTCAATCTTGTAAAACGGGTAAAGGAAATCATAACCCCCATCGGCAAGAAACGGAAACACCTGGGAAATATAACCGTATCAGCCGGCACCTTTGTGCCAAAGGCATGGACACCCTTTCAATGGGCTGATTTTGTTGATGAAAAAACACATAGAACCCACAGAGACATCCTGATAAAAGGGCTTTCAGCCATGCCGAATGTGCAATTGCGGCTGGATTCCCTGCGTTCTGCAAGTATTCAGGCCATATTGAGCAGGGGAGATCGCAGCCTTGCCCCCATTCTGCAAGATGTAGCCTTAAATGCCACGCCGTGGCGCAAGGCGTTCAAAAACCATAAGGATAAGGTCATGGCCGCAACCTTTCTGCTCGGCAGGGATACAGACGCACCGCTGCCGTGGGAAAGCGTGTCCCACGGCGTCACCAGGGATTTTCTACAAAAGGAATGGGCCAGGGCCAGGGCAGCCCAGGGCAGCCCTTCTTGTATGCCCGGTTGCAGACGCTGCGGGGCATGTCATTGAGATGGAAACTACAGCGCTGCGTGGACTCCCATAGTCCGATAGATATGCCGTCTGAGCACGGCTAAATCACCCTTCGTGAAATCCCTTGGATGCGGGTAACCGAGGGACAAGACCTCTTTTACGCTGGTCGGGCGTTCGGTAAAAAGCACGATCTGATCGGCAAGTTGTATGGCCTCGTCTATATCGTGAGTGATGAAAAGAATTGTTGTTGGAAACATGGCATGCACGTTGAGCATTTCCTCGCGCATCTGCAGCCTGGTAACGAAGTCCAGCGCCCCAAACGGCTCATCCATGAACAGGATGTCCGGATTGGCGATAAGTGCCCTGGCCACCTCCGCCCTGCGTCTCATACCGCCTGACAATTCATGGGGATAATATCCACCGAAACCCTTTAGACCCACCATCTCCAGATATTCCAGCACCAGCTCATGCCTTTTTTGTGAGTCCTTCAGATTTCTGATACCAAGTTCGATATTCTCATAGGCTGTGAACCAAGGGAAAAGGCCATCCTCCTGAAAAACAAAGATGTGTTTTGGATTTGGTCCACACACAGGGTCTCCATCCACCAACACCTCGCCCCTGCTTGGTGTGTCAAAACCTGCAATGATGCGAAGCAGGGTGGACTTGCCGCAACCGGACGGCCCGAGAAAACAGGTGAAACTGCGGGCTGGCACAGCAAAATTCAGATCAGTCAGTACATGTCTGTCAGAAATACTGTCCAGGGCCGCCTCTGAGGATGTCTCTTCATAAACCTTGTAAAGCCCGCATATCTCCACCTTGTTCAATGACTGTGGCCTCACGCTGGACTGGTTCATTGCTTCAACCTCTTCCAGCGAACTGACGGCAGTCTCTCCAGCTGCCGGACAAGGTTGTCCAGAAGCAGGCCGATGAAACCGATCACGAGCATACCACCGAGGACCTGATCCATTCGCAGGGAATTTCTGGCATCCACGATGAGATACCCAAGTCCATTCTTGACAGCTATCATCTCTGCAGCCACGATAACCAGCCATGCGGTGCCGAGTGTTATGCGAAGCCCTGTGATGATCTCCGGCAGCGCGGCCTGAAGTATTATGCGGCTGTAGAATTCGTGGCCGGTAATACCGAAATTGGAAGCGGCATAGAGGTAAGTTGGATTGATGCCGGCCACACCACTCGTTGTAAAAAGCACCATTGGGAAAAATACAGCCAGAAAGATCAAGAAAATGGCAGGGTTATCCCCTATGCCAAACCACAGAAGGGCGATTGGTATCCATGCCAATGGAGAAATGGGGCGCATGAATTGAATAACAGGATTTACCGCCATGCGCCAGAATGGTTTTGTGCCTAAAAAAATGCCCAAGGGCACGGCCAGCGCCACTGCCAACAGATAACCCCAGGTTACACGAAACAGACTGGCCACTATATAATCCAGAAGCCTGCCGTCACGTATCAGCTCCCAAAGCCCTCTCAGTACCTGCATGACACCCGGAAAACGCTCCGGCTTGACATCAAAAACATGCACCGCCGTCTCCCACAGCGCCATTATGAAAAAAGACAGCAAAAAGGCGCTCCAGCGCACGGCAAACCAGTTTCTCAAACCCTGTCCGTTGAGACTCACTGTTTTTTCTCCGTAATAAGCGATGTATCGAGAAGACCGTTCACATTCAAGACACCCTTCAACAAACCCCTTTTTATCATGGCGGCAGCCATGGCGTCTATTTCCTGCCTTTTAGGCATAAGATCGTTATACAGCACTCGATCCGGTTGCGATAAAAGCACGCGCTCAAGAAGGGACACAGGAAGCCCGTAGAACCTGGCCCCGATGGCCGCCGCATTCATGCGATGGGCCTCAATCCAGGCGCCGTTGGCGTAAAACGCCCTTACCAACCTGCCTACATCGTCTTTTCGCCTTTGCAGCACATCATCCCTCACCACCAGCACGCTGGAGATAAAGCCCGGTCTTACATCCTTCATGAGGTACAGGATCCTTCCGGAGCCGTTCAGCTCTCCCGCGGCTGCATAGGGCTCTCCGACGATATAGGCATCCACAGCGCCCATAGCCAGGCTGGACGGCATATCCGGAGGCGGCATCTCCACCAGATTGACATTGTCGGCTGGAATCCCCGCCTGTTCAAGGAGATCCAGAAGGGTCAGATACTGATTGCTGAAACGGATGGGAATGGCGATGGTCTTGTGTTCCAGCCAATCGATGCCGGCATTGGGCGCATTCCCGCGCACCATCAGGCCTGTGCCGTTTCGATGGCCAAGCATCACCAGTTTTATGGGGAAACCCTGCTGATACAGCGTGATGGCAAGGGGGGCCAAAATGAAGGCCATGTCCAGCTCGCCGCTCTTCAACGCCTCACACATCTCAGGCCAGGCTGTAAACCTGACTGGTTTGAAGGGTATGTCTTTATTTAGCTCATAGGTGACAGGACACAACAGGTGACAGGTTATGGGCAAAAAACCCACTCTTAACACATGCCCTGCAAAGGGTTTCCCATTGCGCCATATGTGAAGACCTGATATGAATATGACCCATATCAGAACCGCAAGAACGATCCTTTGACCGGCACTCACATCCTTCATATTCATCGGTACACATCCATGTTGTTGAAGATATGTCTTCTATTGCGGTCTTGACTTATCATGTTAAAAATTTACCATAACATTTCATGAAAACACAAGTACAAACCACATCAAAGAAACCTGAAGGCACCGCCATCTGTCTGGTAAGCGGAGGCATGGACAGCTGTGTGTGTGCTGCGATAGCAGTAAGCAGACACAGGGAAACCGCCTTTCTGCACGTCAACTACGGACAGCGCACGGAACGGACTGAACTCGAGGCCTTCCAGCGCATAGCAGCCCATTACGGCATAACAAAACAACTGACAGCCGACATCAGTTATCTTGCAGAGATAGGCGGTTCGGCCCTTACAGACAGGCGAATAGAAGTACCCACAACCAATATGGAAAACAATATGATTCCAGCCACATACGTTCCATTCCGCAATACGCACCTGATAGCCATAGCTGTTTCATGGGCAGAGGTCATCGGCGCCGGCTACATCTACATCGGAGCAACCGAGGTGGACAACTCAGGTTATCCCGATTGCCGGGCCGCCTATTTCAAGGCATTTAACAGGCTCATACAGGCAGGCACTAGGCCCGAGACCCGCATAGAGATAATAACGCCTTTATTACACATGACAAAACGCGAGGTGGTGTTGACCGGCATACAACTTCAAGCCCCTCTGCATCTCACATGGTCATGCTATAAAAACGAAAAACTGGCCTGTGGCCGCTGCGACTCATGCCGGTTAAGGCTGAAAGGATTTGAGGAAGCAGGAGTAAAGGACCCAATCCCCTATGAATAAAACAGAAAAAAACGGCAATCCCAACAAGATCGCGACAGCGCCTGTCTTCAAATGTCAGATGTGCGGCCACTGTTGCCACGGTGAAAGCACAGTCTCCATGACCGAGACGGAACAAAAGGCCATTTCAGCAGCACTTGGCATTCCGGTTGCGGAATTGCTTCAAAAGTACTGCGTAGTCCTGAAAAATCGCGTGGAAATGAAGACCATTGACGGGCATTGCATCTTCTATGGAGAGGATGGCAGGTGTCAAATCCATGAAGTCAAGCCGTTTCCGTGCAGACAATGGCCGCTGCATCCCAGTATCCTCGGTGATTCTGCTGCATGGGAGGCCATTTCCAGGGATTGCCCGGGGTTCAGAAAAGACATAACATACGATGATGTCTGTGACTGGCTAAAGGGAGCCCTGAAAAAAGAAGGCTTCTCAGGAGGAACAACAAGATGATCACCATGAAATCCGTTCTTGAATTCAAGGAATATCTGGAAAGCGGAAGGTGGGAAGAGGATTTCGGCTATCGCACACCGGACGGACAGGCGGAGATGCTGGACCTCCTTGAAAATATCTTCGTTATCTGCGAAAAGGCGGATGAAATACTGACGAAAAGACTCTACAAACAGATGGGGGAACAGGCTGCCCAGGTGTGAAGGTACTGCCTGTATGTGAGCATTTTCCGCCCCTGTCTGCGTGCAACGCACAGGAAGGGACGGGCAACGCAGTTATGAGCGAGAGGGCAATTTTTCGAGCTTCCCTAAAGGGATAAGGCTCTCATCAATACGTCAAATTCCTCGGTGTTGCGATAATACAGCTCCAACCTTCCACCCCTTCCCTTATGCACAATGTTGACCTTGAGTCCCAACCTCTGAGACAGCTCATCAGCCAGGCGCTGAATGTCCGGGTCTGAAACCTTCCTGTTTTGCCGCCCGGTCTTTTTGTTGAGCCGCCTGGCCGCCTCCTCGGCTTGACGCACAGAAAGACCCTTTGACACAATCTGATTGCGCAAAAACTCCCTCTCGGCCTCGTTGTCCAGCATCAGCAGGGCGCGGGCGTGTCCTGTGTTGAGATTGCCGTCGATCAAGTCCTGTTGCATCGCAGGCTGAAGCTGAAGCAGACGCATGATATTGGTTATGGTGGAACGCTCCTTGCCCACACGGGTGGCCACATCCTCCTGTGTAAGGCCCAGTTCGTCTATCAGGCGTCTGTAGGCCATGGCCTCTTCAATAGGATTCAGATCTTCCCGCTGCACATTCTCTATGAGGGCCAATTCCATGGCCTCCGGCGGGCTGACATCCTTGACCACCACAGGCACCGCCTTTAGACCAGCGGCCTGGGCCGCCCTCCACCGCCTTTCACCTGCGATGAGCTCATAGCCATTTTCAATCTCTCTGACCACCAGGGGCTGCAATATGCCCTTTTCAGCTATGGATTGGGCCAGGCCTTGAAGGGTGACTGGATCGATATTTTTGCGGGGCTGCAATGGATTTGGGTGTATCTTCTCAATGGGACAGATAAAAAAGCCTGGGCGGCCTGTATCATAGGTATCTATATCGGGAAGCAGGGCGCCGAGGCCCTTTCCAAGCACATTCTTAGCTGTCATGTTGCATCCTGTTCAGAAATTCCTGGGACAGGGCCGCATAGCCCTCTGCTCCCCTGGACTTTGGATCATATAGGAAGATAGGTTTACCATGACTGGGACTCTCGCTCAATCGAATATTGCGGGGAATAACCGTGTCATAGACCAACGATTTAAAATGATTCCGCACATCTGAAGCCACCTGAACCGAAAGACGCATTCTGTGATCCGCCATTGTCAAAAGGATGCCCTCTATATAGAGCCTTGGATTGAAGTTGTGTTTCACAAGCCGGATGGTCTTCAGGAGATGGCTAAGTCCTTCCAGGGCATAATACTCGCACTGCAGGGGAATCAGGACGGAATCCGCTGAAACCAGGGCATTTATGGTCATGAGACCAAGAGAGGGAGGGCAGTCGATGAGGATAAAGTCGTAATCCTGAAGGGCCGAGAACATGGTCTTCAAAACGAATTCCCTGTTGGTTTTTGCGGCCAGTTCCATCTCCACCCCCACCAGGTCCGTAGTGGCTGGCAGCAGGTGCAGGTTTGGCACACCGGTAGTGCGCACGATGTCGCGAATATCCACCTTCCCGGCCACAGCGCAGTAGAGACAGGCCCCGGCCACAGCCGTTAGATCAAAACCCAAACCACTGGTGGCATTGGCCTGGGCGTCACAATCAGCCAGAAGCACGCGCTTACTCAGCATGGCAAGGCCCGCAGCCAGGTTTATGGCTGTGGTGGTCTTGCCGACCCCGCCCTTTTGATTGGCTATACAGATGATTCGAGTCTTATTGGCCATGTCTGTCCTGATATGACATAAGGGAGCCTTGAAAAATAAACCATTACCGTAACACGTTCCCGTCCCTCACCCTTATACCCTCACCAAGATGTGAGCATTGTTCGCCGGCAAGCAACGCAGTTGTGAATGAAGATTCTAATTTTTCGAGACTCCCATAAGGCAATTTAAGGTTATTTTTGCTCACAAGAGAGCTCTGTTATGGATTTCACACCCATTTTGTGTAAAAATATGGCCATGGGACAAAAACCTGTAAAGGCGAAGATCAGCAGATTGACTCCCACCAGCAGGGGAAGCACAAGCCAATACCGGTGCACAAAAAAACCCAGAATCACGCCTGTAAGCACCACCACTCCGGCTATAAGCCATATAATACGTTCCAGATACCATACATCCGTTTTTGCCAGATACATAAACAGCCTCCTTGAATCAAATCAGGGTTTCTTCCGTTAAAGGGTTTTAGCCAGACACCATTGCACTAAATTTGTTCAGGCTTTCACTGGAGCCAAGGACGACTACCAAATCGCCTTTCTGAAAGACATAATCCGGATGCACACTGGACATTACTGCGTCGGCCTTGCGTTTTACGGTCAGCAGAGTGGCACCGGTCCGTTCCCTGATGCCGATTTCCTTCAGGGTTCTACCCACCAGAACGGACGAATCTCCGATCTCATACTGTTCCACGGAAAGATCAAAATCCGCACTGTGCACCGCCAGGTCCAAAAACTCTATGACAGTCGGCTTCAGAATCGCCATTCCCATGCGCCTTGCACCTATTTCATAAGGAGAAATGACCTTGTTAGCTCCAGCCTGATAGATACGGCGTTCCGCCTTACGGTCACTGGCCCTGGCTATTATAAAAACCGAGGGATTCAACAGGCGGGCCGTCAGGGTAATATAAACATTGTCTGCATCCGATTGCAGCACACACAATGCCTCGCGCCCTGGATATGCCGGCATGCTGCAATACCTCCTCGCTGGTGGCATCCCCCACTATGACGAGATAACCTGCCTCCTCCAGTTCCGAGATCACCGTGGCATTGGACTCTATCACCACGGCAGGAATACCTTCACGGAGCAACATCTCCAAAATGGTCCTGCCGATTCGGCCGCAGCCACATATGATAAAATGGTTTTCTAATTTTGAAATGGCCTTTTGCATTCGTCTCTGATTGAATATGTCCTTTATTCTGCCCTCTACAGCAGCCTCAGTCAACACATTTATGGAATAGGCGAAGAAACCCACTCCCATGACTATAATGGCCATAGTAAACTCCCTGCCTGCATCGGAAAGGGGTTTCAACTCGCCATAACCTATGGTAGCCACAGTTATAACCGTCATATAGAGGGCGTCGAGGGGGCGCCAGCCCTCTATGAATATATAACCCAAAGTGCCTGTGGACAAAAGCGCCACCAGCATTAAAGCAATCCAAAAAAGCTTATGCTTGATCTCCATAGAACTGACCTGGCAATCTTCTACAAGCGCGCCGCCCTCAAAAACACCTTACTGAAACTCCTCAGACCCATTCTATAATCCGCCGGCAGATGAATATGAATGACCCTTTTCCCCACATCTGAAAGGGCCTGAAAATCCCCGACTGCCTGGGCAAACTGAATATGCCAGAAAGAGGCATCGAAACCAGGCACAGATGGATACTCAGCCTCTTTTTGTCGAGTAAAGATGATGAAGGCCGAGCTCATGGGCCCCCCCTTGTGCACCTGGCCCGTGGAATGCAGATAACGGGGACCGTATCCAAATGTAGTGGCAAACCCCCGTTCCTGTCGAATAAAATGACGCATCTCTGAAATTATCTCATCGACCTCGGAATCATAGGGCAGATAGGCCAGAAAACCCAAATAACCCCATGAAGGCAGTGCCAGAAAGGTATCCCTCATGGCACGAGAAAGCCCCTTCATGGATGCAGCAAGCATCTCGGATGTCCTGAAGTTGAACTGACTCGTTGGATCCACCCAGAACTCCATATCAAAACTGCCCTTTTTTACATACCCGTTCAACACCTCGGATGTCTTTTGTTTGGCCGACAGGACATTGGGTTCATCAAATGGATTGATGCCAAGGAAATGGCCCGTCAATGCCACCGCCATCTCCCAGAGGAAAAACATTCCAAATAAATCCATACGATCCTGTAATTGCATCAAATATACGGGAAAATCAGCACGTTGTAACTCATCCACAAAACTATCGAGGCTGTCCTCAACAGGGGTATCCTTCATTCTGAAATAGATAAACATCCGCTCCGCACCATAAAAACCGGGGATGCCGGTGGTTTCCCCGATTATCGGCACCAAACCCACGGTTTCCTTGCCGGTGCTTTCAGCCACAAGCTGCTCCAGCCACAGCCCGAAACTGCGGACAGGCGCATCGAAAAACATGGTCAGCTTATCCTTGTTCTGCACGCCGTACTCGGAAAGAAATGTGGCAAGTCTGGAGGCAGGATTCAGGTCCCAGTCCGGCACCCTGCATTGTGCAATGACTTCTTCCGCAATTGATACAGCCTGTTTCAGTGGGATTCCGATAATTGCAGCGGCAACCAGCCCGAACACAGAAAGCGCCGAATACCTGCCACCCACGCCTGATTCACCACTGAATATATGAGAAAATCCGTGTTCAGAGGCAAATGTCTCCAGAGCTGTGCCGGAATCGGTAATTGCTGCGAAAAAATCACCTGCATTGCCTTGGCCGTGCAGGTCCACGACCTTCTGCCAGAAAAAGGCCAGGTGTGCACGGGTTTCAAGGGTTGTTCCTGATTTGCTGGCCACCACAAAAAAGGTTTTTTTCTTCGACAACTCATCAGCATATCGCTGCACCACTACCGGATCTGTGGTGTCCAGCACACACAACTCTGGATATCCCTTCTGTACACCAAACACATCGACCAACACCTGGGCGCAGAGACTTGACCCTCCCATACCCAGCCAGATCACACGTTCTATGTTTATAGAACGTAATTTATCTGCAAAATCAATAAGTTCGGTCAGATTTGGCTTGATTCTTTCAAGACAATCCAGCCATCCCAATCTATTCATGATAGATTCCTGGACATTGGCGTCATTGCTCCAAAGAGATGCATCCTTACTCCAAAAGCGCTGAAGCAGTTGTGTTTTGTCTGCGGCATCGATATGAGATGGTCTATAAAACATGAAAACCCTCCTTAATTTTTTATATTATAAATCGTACATTATTCATTTTTGAAGGTAGCCTTGAAAAATCAGAATGTTTTTCGAGCAACGCAGTTGTGAGCGAAAGGGCAATTTTTCAATGCTACCTGAAATTATACTCTAAAAATACGCCAAAATATCTAATTTAGCAAAGATATTTTCTAAATTTGTTCCGGCCGCCCGAATATCTCCTGATGCCATGCAATAAAAATAATGCGGTTAAAATACAATCTCTGGATTTTTGCGGTTTGAACGATTATATTTCATTTGGTTCAATGCCGGATCGAAAACAATCCGTTCACAGCGCCACAATGAGCCCACAGAAGGAGCCCACATGGTAATAACATCAAAAACAAGGTCCCGAAAGGAAGGAACACGTTTTTTCAAATGCCCAAGACCTGTTCCAGCGGTCAACAACCGCATAATCTGTCCCAGGTGCGGCAACGATCGCTATTTTCATGAAATAGCGGAAGACGTCACTATAACAACACAATATATACAGAATGCAGATGGAAGCTTTACTCCACAAAGTGACGAATCCAATATAATGGGCGACATAAAACTGTTTTGTTCCAAATGCCAAACCGATTTGACAGAATTTCATACACAATTTGTGGAAATGCTTTTTTAATACAGATGTACAATATAATCAGAACAAATGAGGAATTCAGGGCAAAATTTCATGAATTGAGTTCCTCAGACGTAATAATAGGTTGCCTGAACATAAAACCTTCAGAAGAATATATTTTCACTGATTTATTATCAAGGGGGGTTGTTTTATTCCCATCGGCATTGTCACAACAACTGACCCGATCGAAATGCTTTCAAGCTGCTGTCTTCACAAAATACATGGTACACCTAACAACCGTAATAAGGGATAAAAACGATATACTTTCCGCAATAACAATTTATAATTCGCTGAAAATAAACAAGGTTATAACAAAACAGGACAGGGCAAACTGCGGCCTTGGAATAAATCTATGGTCCTCAATAGAGGACATTTACAATAGTGTTTCCTTTGGACATATTAAATTCCCATTTGTTTTACAACCCTTCATAGAAAATGTACTTGATGTCAGAATAATTATTCTGGGTAATTATTTAGAGGCATATTGGAGAAAAAATGACAATAATATAAGAAACAATATTTCAAGAGGGGGGGACAGCGGAATATATGATTTGCCTGAAAATGCATTGATGTTATGCAAGGAAATAATGCAAAGAGGCCAATTCCCATACGCCCACATCGACTTAATGATCACACCCAGAAACGAGATTTTCTTTTCAGAAATAGCATTGAGAGGCGGCATAAAAGGGGCTCAAATATCTCCGGCCACTTACGTAAAACAAATCAAAAAACTTGAAGATTTATTCATTGCGTCCTGCAACGACATCTCTGCATCCACAAACAGAACATAAATTAACAAAAGTTTCCCATAAAAGAAACAGATTATATGTGTGGCTCTTCTATTTCATAAATTTTTGTTATACCAGACACAGAGGCATCTTCCGATCTTTCGGTTACAATCAGGATCATTTTCCCGTTCAGCACACTAAAACCTGATATTTTGCCATTCATTTTTATCGATACTGGTTCAATGGCATAGCTGTCGCCATTCGAAAACAATTTAAAGAGTGATATTTTATCAGATGGCTGCTGTTGTGATTCGTTGGTGGCAAGCCAAAACGATTTGTTATTTGTTTTTGGTGAATCCACAACTGCTATTTTGATATTCAAAAAAGAGGCTGGATCGTTAATTGTAATCACTTTTTTCGACCAAATCAGTTTATTTGATTCATATACCTTCAGCATCCCTGATCTATCAAGAAATATCGTCTCTTTTATATCGTTATGATTTAAATCAACAAAAGCAAACAGATTCATTACAGCATCCATTGGAATAATGGCTTTTTCGTTGATAAACACCATACCATTGTCATCCGGCTTAACTATAAAAAAAACATTTCCAAACCTATTCCTGACATCAAACCTCTGGGCAATCAGGGTGCCATCATTAAGAAAGTTCAGCCACATATTTATGTTATCCTGAACCAATCGTAATGTATTGCCATCAAAACGTAAAAGACATGACTCAAGTCCAACATCATGAATCAGGATATTTACAGCAACCCATCCGGTATCAGGGGATACAGAAAACGAAACAGGGGTTCCAAACCCTGAAAATCTGTAAAAAAACGGTTTTGCAGCCTGTTTATAAGGAGCGACATAGACTCCTGATGGCAGCAGATAAACAATTTCATACAATCCGTCACCGTTTAAATCAACAACCGAGGCGGATATAATGTCATGATTTAACAACCCCACAGGTTTTCCGGAATATTCAATTGACAAGCCACCCTGTTCCATGGGGCTTGAATCAATTCTGACAGGATTGCCGGAAACATTCTGATCTGTATCAGAGAATACATAACTCACACAAAACAATTCCGATAAAATCAAAAAAAGTCCAATCTTAAATATGGTTATTTGATTTAATCTGCTGAACATATAACCTCTTTTATATATCAAGCTCTTTGACTTCCAATGCGTGATTGTATATAAAATCCTTTCTTGGTTCTATTTTTTCACCCATTAATGTAGTGAACAAGTTTTCAGCCTCATCAGCATCCAGAACAGAAACCTGCAACAATGTTCTGTTTTGTGGATCCATGGTAGTTTTCCATAACTGTTCAGGGTTCATCTCTCCGAGTCCTTTATATCGTTGTTTGGTCAGTCCCTTTTGTGCATATTCCTTTACGGCATCAAGAAACAACTCCATATCCTGAAAGATCTCTTTGTTTTCTTTATATTTCAAAACTATGTCATTGGGTACAATATTTTTCAATGACCTATATGACTTTATTATTTTTTTGATCTCAGGTGTTTTCCATAAATCTGAATCTATGCTGGTTCTTAAAAAAGATATGGATTCCGATGTAATAGTAAACGAGTAATCACCGCTATCAGATTTTTTTATGTCTGTAATTTTATATCCTTTTTCTGATAATTTTACAAACAATGATTCCATAAAGCCTGAATCACCAAGTTTTTCATAACTATCAAGACCAAACTCCAAAAGATCCTTTAGCAAGTCCTTCCACAATCCTATGCGGATCAATTCATCAAAATCATTTAAGTGATCCGTTATTTTTAACAAGAAATTATATAGATTTTCTCCTGTTATCATTTTGTCGTTAATAAGAACCGACATTTCATTGATAATTCTGTTGAATAGAAATTTGTTAAATTCAGAATCATCTTTGAGAAAAATCTCTTTGTTTTTACTATAAGCAACTCTATATAACGGTGGCTGAGCGATATATAAATAGCCCTTTTCTATTAACTCATACATGTGTCTATAAAAAAATGTCAGCAGTAATGTTCTGATATGTGCTCCATCGACATCAGCATCGGTCATTATTATAATTTTATGATATTTCAATTTTTGAACATCAAAATCATCAGAACTGATTCCTGCACCAATACCTGTTCCAATAGACGAGATAAGATTTCTTATTTCTTCACTTGACAATACCTTATTGAATCTTGCCTTTTCTACATTCATTATTTTTCCTCTGAGAGGCAGAATAGCCTGAAACTTTCTGTCTCTCCCCTGCTTTGCGCTACCTCCAGCGGAATCACCCTCCACAATAAATATCTCTCTGTGTTCTGGATTCTTTTCCTGACAATCCGCCAACTTACCTGCAAGAGTTATATCCAGACCGGAAGAAGACTTTCGGGACAATTCCTTAGCCTTTCTTGCAGCCTCTCTCGCCCTTGCAGCATCCACTATCTTTTCCAGCATCTTTTTTACAATTGCCGGGTTTTCTTCAAAAAACAGGGACAGCTTTTCATAAACCACAGATGCAACAATAGATCTCACCTCACTGTTCCCTAATTTTGATTTGGTTTGACCCTCAAACTGCGGACTTGGAACCTTTACAGATACAATACATGTCAAACCCTCCCTAACATCATCTCCTTCTATTTTTTCTTTCAGTTTTTTAGATATATTGTCATCAGCTAAATATTTATTGATACATTTAGTCAAAGCTTGCCTGAATCCTGTTACATGTGTTCCATCTTCTTTTGTTCTTATATTATTTACATAACTCAATAACTTTTCTGAATATCCATCATTATATTGAAAAGCTATTTCAATAGCCACATTGTCTCTTTCTGCTGAAATGTATATTGGTTTTTCAAAAATCAATTCCTTATTTTTGTTCAAGTGTTCTACAAAAGAAACTATACCTCCATCAAAATGAAATTCTGCTGTTTTTTCAGATCGTTTATCCTCTAATTTAATAGTTATATTACTATTTAGATACGCCAACTCTCTCATTCTAGCCTGTAATATCTCATATTGAAATTCGGTTGTTTCTGTAAAAATTGTTTCATCTGGCGTAAAAGTTACTCTTGTTCCCCTTTTTTTTGTTTCTCCTATTATTGTTACAGGTGTTATTGGTACTCCATATTCATATTTTTGATTATATATTTTACCATCTCTATATACTTCAACATCTAAATGTTTAGATAATGCATTTATTACAGAAATTCCAACACCATGTAATCCACCAGAAACTTTATATGTTTGATTGTCAAATTTTCCACCGGCATGTAATTTTGTTAAAACAAGCTCTAAAGCTGATATTCCTTCTGTAGGATGTATATCTACAGGAATACCTCTTCCATTGTCTTCTACTGTTATACTATTATTTTCATTTATAACTACATGTATAAAATTACAGAATCCTGCCATTGATTCATCTATACTGTTATCTACAACTTCATAAACCAAATGATGTAAACCTTCTATGCCTATATTACCTATATACATAGCAGGTCTTTTTCTTACTGCAGATAATCCTTCTAATACTTTTATACTTTCTGCTTGATACTTTTCTTGTTCCATTGGTTTCATATAAAAAACATTCCTCGCTTATATTATAATTGGCATAAATATACTTAAAAAACCTTCGTCCTCTGAACCAGTTATTAAACATGGACTTTTTGAGTTGTTAATTGTTAAATTAATATTTTTTGATCTCATTACAGATAATATATTCAATACAAACCTTCCATTGAAAACTATTTCTGTAAAATTAGCATTTTCTACATTTACAGGTATTGTTTCTTTTGCTCTTCCTGTTTCATTTTGTAGTGTTTCAAGTTCAAGGATATCATTGTTTAGTTTTATTTTTATTGAATCATAAACATCATTCGTTAATATGGTTAATCTTTTTAGTGTGTTAATAAGTTTTAACCTATCTATTGTTATTGAATTGTTTTTATTTTCTGGAATTATAGCTCTATAAGGAGGAAATTTATCATCTATTAATCTAATTGTGATATTTTCATTTTCGCCTTCTGTCAATACAAAAAGAAATTTATCTTGTATTGCTATATTTATAGATTTACATCTATCAAGTATCTTTTTTAATTCACTTGCTCCTTTTTTAGGAATAATAATAGGTTTTTCTAATTCAAAATCAGAATCAATAATTTTATCTATTAAACTTAGTCTTAAACTGTCTGAACTTACCATTCTTATCTTTTTTAAATTATTTTCATTTATTACTTCAAAATTAATCCCTGTTAAGCCTATTTTAGTTTTTGCATCATCAGATGCTATTGAAAATATAGTTTTATCTATCATTTCTTTTAATATAGATGATTCTATTGATAGAAATTTTTCGTTTGTATATTTTATAAATCTTGGAAATTCATCAGCAGGAAGACCAGCTATTTCATATTCCATCTCTTCATTATCTGTTTCTGTATTATTTTCAGATTTTATTTTTATCCAGAAATTATCACTTTCTTCTATTCTTATATTTTCAAAAGGTAATTCTTTAGTTAATTCATATATCTTTTTAGGATCTAATAATATAGAACCTTCTTTTTTTATATCACAAGAAAGTTTTGTTTGATAACTTATCTCAAGATCTGTTGCCTCAATGATTAATTTAGCATCGTTTGTATATAAAAGTATATTTTTTAAAACAGACATGGTGGTTTTTTTATCTATAAAATTTTGTGCACAAGAAAGTGCTTCCAATAAATCGGTTCTTTTTACTATTAATTCAATCATTTTATATCTCCTATATTAGATAATAAAAATAAACCCTGTTAATTTTGTTGAAAAACAAATAACCATTTGATTTTTAAACAAAAATACATCACATTTAATTGTATATTTCTGTTGTTTTTTGTTAAAATTAAAAAATCAAAGACATCAACAGTTCTAAACAATATCTTTTTGACATGAAATCAACAATACTATATAGTTGTTTTAAAGGTTCCTTTTTAGATAATTTTGTCCTTCAATGCCTTAAATATAACATAATTTCATGAAAATATCAGCACTTAAAGAAAGAATAGTCGAAAAAATAAAAACAAAAGGTCCCATTGCCTTCCAGGAATTCATGCGAATGTGCCTGTATGACAAGGACTTCGGCTATTATACAAAACCCGACAGAATCGGAATCAAGGGTGATTATATCACAAGCTCACACTGTTCCCCTTTATTTTCCAGATTGCTTGCCAATCAATTTATAGAATTTTGGGAGCTATTGGGAAAAGGGAATTTTTGTCTTGTGGAAATGGGGGCTGGGGCTGGTTTTTCCGCCAAAGACATTCTGAATTATATAAGGCCTCATCCTTTTTATGAAAAGATAAGATATGTCATCATCGAACAAAACGAGGCTGCAAAAGAGACTCATAAGCGATTATTGTCTGATTTTTTGAACAAAATTACCTGGCTTGATTCATTGGAGGATTTGAATGAGTTCACTGGTTGTGTCTTTTCAAATGAGCTCTTGGACGCCTTTCCCGTGCATGTGATTCAAAAGGACTCTTCTCAATTCCATGAGATTTATGTGGATTTCAACGGCCGGGAATTGTGTGAAAAGACAGGGCCGCTCAGTTCTGTTGCCTTACAAGAATATGTCTTAAACCATGTTCCCTCTGATTTGCCCAATGGCTACAGAACCGAGGTGAATCTGGCTATTCAACCCTGGCTCTCAGCCATCGCAGCACGCATGATAAGCGGTTTTGTTTTGACGATAGATTATGGACATTCTGCCAATGAGTTCTTTGACTTAAGTAGAAACAGGGGGACATTGATGTCTTATGTGTCCCACCGAACCTCCGAAGACCTCTTTGCCTGCCCAGGAGAACAGGATATAACCGCTCATGTAAATTTTTCTGATCTAAATCGAGTGGGTTTACAATTGGGGTTTTCTACCATAGGTTATGCCCAGCAGTGGGCATTTTTGGGCAGCCTGGACTTTGAAAAGACCTTAAAGGACACATACCCAAATCTCACACCATTTTCTCCTGAGATGGCTGGTATAAAGATGTTGATCTTTCCACAGGGCATGGGAACAAGTCACAAGGTCATGGTTCAAGCGAAGGATGTAAAAATCAACGGGAAAATCAAGGGATTTTTGTTACAAAACAGAATGGATAGGCTATGAGATATAAAGTGGCTGTTTTTGACTGTGACGGTGTCTTGATCAACTCCGAGACATCCAATCTCTTCTACTACAATGAATTATTGAGGAGAATGGGGCGTTTTCCCTTGACTCAAGAGGAATTTGCCTTTGTGCATTCCCACACAGCAGAGGAGTCTGTGGTATATCTTTTTAGGGAGGAATTGGGCTTTTCCTCTGATCTCATAGACAAGGCCTTGATGGAGATGAAAAACATTCCATATGCCAACTATCTGGATTTGTTGGAGTTGGAGCCAGGTGTGGTGGAGACATTACAACAGATTCGGCCACCCATAAAAACAGCTATTTTCACCAATCGCACCACTACAATGCCCCGAATTACACAGCGATTTGGTTTTGATGCCCTTTTTGATTCCATTAAGACCGCATTGGATGTAAAAAGACCCAAACCAGACCCTTCTGGTCTGATGGAATTGATGGAGTTTTTTGGTGTAACAGCAAGGGATGTGGTTTATGTGGGGGATTCCAGAGTGGATGAATTGGTTGCAAAGGCAGTGGGGGTTGACTTTTTTGCCTATAAAAACAAGGAATTAAAGGCAATGTTTCACGTGAAACATTTTAGTGAAATAGGGGGGTTGCTTTTGTGTTGAAAAATGAGTTGAAGCTGAACAAGCTGCTCAAGGCCATGCTCTCTGTGTGCCCTGATGCCTACGGGCTTGTGTTAAATGAAGAGGGTCGAATCTCCATAAAGGAGTTGCATCGGGCCGTGATTCAGGAAGAATCCTTTGGTTATGTGACCCCCATCTCTTTGACGCGATTTTTTGAAATGAATAGTGACTGTTATGAGGTCTTCAATGGAATGGTGAGGTGGAAGGGTCTTTTGGTTGTGCCACCTCTGAGAGAGGAGTCTCCGCCGAGTGTTTTATATGTGGCGGTAGCCGAAAATGTCTATGAGGTTGTTAAAAGACATGGCCTAAAAGGTATAAATGGAAGAGTGGCCATGTTTGTCTCGGGGGAGTTGGCTATGTCTGTGGCAAAACGAAGATATCAAAGCCCTGTGTTGTTAAAGGTGATAACTCAAAGGGCCATGGACCGGGGTTGTCATTTTTATTTGTATGGAGAACAGATTTATTTGTGTGATTATGTCCCTGCCGATGCCATCGTCTTTCCCTTGTTGTCTGTGAGCGCTCAAGGGGTTGCCAAGACATTAAAGAAGTCCAAGTCCTCTGAAAAAAAGAAAACAGAAGACGATGTCGTGGCAGCCGGTGGCTTCTTTTTAAAAATAGATTCAGTTGCTGACTCAGAGTCAGGCCGCAAGCGAAGGCAGAATAAAAAACAAGACCCTGATTGGAAGATTGCAAGAAGAAACAGCCGCAGGGGTGGTGTTTTTTAAAATTAGGCGCTTCCATATTTTTGGGTTTTGTTTTAATGTTGTGCAGGCATTTACAGTTGCTATTGTTTTCTTGTATTTTTATCTCTCTTTCTTGTTCTTATAATGCGGGCAATTAGCTCAGTGGATAGAGCGTTGGCCTCCGGAGCCAAAGGTCGTGGGTTCGAATCCCGCATTGCCCGCCATTTTTTTGAAGGATTCAACGATATGCATCAGTTATTGAAGACAGAACCGTGCAGTATGTTACTTCTTGGAAACGAGGCCATTGTAAGGGGGGCATTAGAGGCAGGCGTTCGGGTTTCCGCAGCCTATCCTGGAACCCCCTCCTCTGAAATAGGCAATAACCTCTTTCAAATCCATTCGGAATGCCCTGAGCTGGTATATTTTGAGTTTTCTGTCAATGAAAAGGTGGCTATGGAGGTGGCCGCTGCGGCGGCTGCAGCAGGGCTCAGAAGCCTTACCTGTATGAAACATGTGGGAATGAATGTGGCATCGGACGCCATGATGAGCCTTGCCTATGTGGGGGTAGGGGCTGGTATGGTGATTGTCTGTGCCGATGACCCATCCATACATTCCAGTCAAAACGAGCAAGACAATAGATTTTATGGAAAGATGTCCTTTTTGCCCATTTTGGAGTCTTCTTCTCCTCAAGAGGCAAAGGACTTGGTCAAAAGGGCATTTGAACTCTCTGAGGCCCTGGAACTGCCTGTAATTCTGCGCACCACTACTCGTACGGCCCATGTGCGAGGCCCTGTGCAGCTCGAAGCCCTACCTGATGCCCCAAAGGGGCTGGGCAGGTTTCAGAAGGATGCAAGGCGTTGGGTCTTGGTGCCAGGGACTGCCAGGTTGAGACGAAAGGTCCTGCTGGAGCGTTTTGAACAGGCCGGCGCCATAAGTGAAGGCTTTGAGTTTAATGAAATAATTGGTAGCGGTGATGTGGGGATAGTGGCCTCGGGTGTATCCCGTGGATATGTGTGGGATGCCCTTCATGACATGGATTGCACAAATCAGGTCTCCTTTCTTTCCCTTGTCATGACACATCCCTTGCCAGAAAAGACCATAGTAAATTTTGCCCAAAACAAAAAAATGCTCCTGGTTGTAGAGGAGTTGGAGCCGTTTTTAGAGGAAGAAATTCGAGGTGTTTTACAAAAAAATGGCGTTACAACCCCTGTTTATGGCAAAAATGGCGCATATCTGCCTCGCATGTCGGAGTTCAATCCTGCCCAGGTAAGGGCTGCCATAGCTAAGTTCTTGGGCCATTCATTGGTTCAGCAAGGGCCATTGCAACTCCCTGATATGCCGCCGCTTCCCATGAGGCCTCCTGCCCTGTGTAAGGGCTGTCCCCATACTGAAACCTATAACCTCATAAAAGAGGTGGTGCATGATTTGGGCTTGAATGAGGATGTGCTCTATCCCACTGATATAGGTTGTTACACCCTCGGAGTCATGCCACCCATTCAAATGGCGGATTACCTTATTTGTATGGGCTCAAGCGTGGGGAGCTCTGCGGGGTTTTCTGTCTCAACCCATCAAAAGATCATATCGTTTATCGGGGATTCCACATTCTTCCATTCAGGGGTGTCTTCCCTCATAAACGCAGTACACCAGGGCCATCGCTTTTGTCTGGTTATTCTGGACAACTCCACCACCGCCATGACAGGTCATCAACCCAACCCAGGGATTCAATATGTGCCGCCTGAATACAAGAAGACTCGAGTGCCCATTGAGCAGGTGGTCAGGGGCTGTGGTGTGCAACATGTGTTTAAAATAAATCCGCACAAAAAGGACGAGTCATTACCGGTGGTTAGAGAGGCCCTTTCCTTGAATGAATTGGTGGTGATCATATCCGAGTCCCCCTGCATTCTATATGCAAAAAAGGTAGGAGGAAGAAGATGAAGAGAATGAGGTTGTTGTTTGTGGGGGTTGGAGGCCAGGGGACCCTGCTGGCATCCCGTCTTTTGGGCGAGGCTTGCATAAAAGAGGGCATTCCTGTGTTGTTGAGTGAGGTACATGGCATGGCCCAACGCGGGGGTGTAGTGGAGTCAACTGTGATGTTGGGGGGCCTGAAAAGCCCTTTGATCTCTCCTGGAGAAGCGGATGTGCTCATAGGTTTTGAGCCCCTTGAAACCTTGAGGGCCATTTCCTATTGCAACCAGAATTCTGTTGTCATTACCAGCCTTTCACCCATAGTGCCCAATGTGGTGAAATTGGGTGCCGCACAGTATCCGGATGTCTCAAGTGTCTTTGAGAGGATACGGAGTGGGGTGTCGGGTTTTTATGCCTGTGATGCAGAGGAGCTGGCAACCAAGGCGGGAAGCCCCAAATCTGTCAATGTGTTGTTGCTGGGTATGCTCATGGGAACAGGCCTTGTTCCTGTCTCTTTGGAGAGTATGGAGGAGACCATTAAAACACAGGTAAAACCCAAGACCGTGGAGGCCAACCTAAAGGCATTTCGCACAGGGGTTGAGCTGGTTTCTGGTAAATGAAAATGAATTTGACTCGGCTTCGCATTCTCGTTATTTGTTTGTGTATGTTGGTGCTGACCTCTCTGGTGGCATGTACAGAGGGTCAGCGCAAGGACTTGAAGCATTTCAAGTCTGATGTCATCGGCCTGAAGCGGCGTATCACGCTTTTTGATAACAACGGAAAGCCCATCAAAACATGGGAGGGCAGGTTTAAGGTGGAGGTGATAGGTGGTTTTGCCTCCTTCATTGATGACAATGGCAAGGATGTCAAGGTAAGCGGTACGGTTGTGATAGAAGAGTTCTGATAAAAATGATGAGGCCTGGGCTGAAGACCATTTTAGAGGCCATGCTGTTTGTGGCGGAAAGGCCCCTGACCCCCCAGGAATTACATGGCCTGCTTCCGGAGTTTTCCAAGGGGGAAATTAGGGATTCCCTGCGAATCTTACAGGCAGAGTACGAACAGAATGGCCGTGGTTGGGAGTTAAAGGAGGTAGGAGGTGCCTTTCGTCTGCAATCCAGGAGTGATTTAAAGGAATGGGTGTTGCGGTTAAAAGGGGTATGCGCCCAGAGATTGAGTCGAGGCGCCCTGGAGACACTGTCGATCATTGCATATAAACAACCTGTTTCGCGGGCCGAAATAGAATACATTCGCGGTGTGGATGTAAGCGCCAACTTACGGGTTTTATTAGATAAGAAGTTTATAAAGATAGCAGGTAGAAAGGACACCCCTGGTCGTCCCCTGATCTATGGCACAACTAAGTATTTTTTGGAATTTTTTGGTTTGAGGGACATATCCGATCTTCCGGCCCTGAGCGAACTGGAGGATTCAGGGGCTTCCTCGCCGATTGTTTTGAATTATGTTGTAAATTGAATGGGATTTGCTTCAAAGAGGTTTCAAAAATGTTCTTTTGTAAGATGGTGCATTTTTTGGAATCTCTTTGAAGACAGTATAAAAAGGAAGGGAGATGTATATGAGAATGAAAAAGGTGATTTGTTGTGTGGCGTCTGCTGTTTCAATTGCGTTATTTTCCTTTGATGTCTCTGCCGGTCAGATTACTGAAAAGGATATCGCAAACGCCCAGCAGAAATGGGGGGACTGTATAGTCCAGATTGGAAAGGCATCTACTGAAAAGGGTGATTACAAGGCTGTGGCCGAAAAGTGTGTCACTGATCTGTACGCCTATGACACAGGCACGGTGCTTTTCAAGCCAACCAAGGCGTCTGAAAAACAGTTCCGTTCAACCAAAAAAGAGGCATTGTCTTATTTCGTGACCGGTGATGTGCCTGAAGACCATGGTTTCGCCCTGCAGCCCTGGTCAAAGGTGCGTTTCGAGCCTGCCGGAACCATTATCGACAGTGATTCGGCTATAACCATGGGCAATTACTATTTCACGGACGCCAAGACCGGCAAAGAGGTAAAGGTGGAATACACCTTTGGATATAAAGAGGGTAAGGATGGAAAATTATTGATAAATCTCCATCATTCGTCGTTGCCCTATACTCCTGTTCATTGATTTTGGGAATTTCCCGTATTGTTGTATAGGGGCGTAGTGGTTATCTGCGCCCCTATATTTTTTTGTGGACACGGTCTTATCTTGCCACGAGACCTTTATTTGGTCTGTATTTGAGATCGATGATGAGATTTTCTTTTTCCGAAGCGGTGTTGTTTTCCCACTGCATTTCCTGTCCTGAGCATCGAATGATGATTTTTCCGTATATGCCCAGATATCCAGTTATTTTTATCTGAATTTGTTGCAGGTTCTGTTCGATAGCGACCAACTGGCTTTCTATTGAATGCAGATCGGCAAGGATTTCATTTTGTTCTGCGAATATCTTCAGAATGGCAAGTAATCCCTTGCCAAGGGCGAAAAATCGTTTGCCGTAATTCTGCATCCAGGCGGTTACCATTTGATTGGCCTGTTCGGTGGAACATTTTTTCTTCAGGATATGACTTAGCACTCCATAAACAGCTTGGGTTGCATCCCTTGCTTCAGGATCTGATTCCGCCGCTGTTTTAAGGTTTTCTGTCTTTTCATAGAGCGTGGCCAGTTTTTCCTGTAATTCTTCAGTGTTGTCCGTATATATCAGGCTGATTGCTTCCCGTTTCTCTTCCAGCGAGGTCTTTTCATCAAAAAGTTCTCTGCCTATGTTCAATTCCACTATATTTCTGATGTTGACCCGTTCCAGAAACACCTGATTGGCTGACATGGCTACAAATCCCATCAAGGAGTCCCAATAGGAGCCTGTGCGGTTGACGTGAATCTGTGGGGCTGTGAGATCGACCCTGAGCATGTCTTTCATGATGACTGCTGATGTGTTGACGTGTATGCGGGCATTATAAATGGATTCAGTCAGGAGATTTCCGGCAATCTCTATGGACAATGTTAAGGGGGCTGTGGTTATGGAATTGGATACATGCACTCCGGGCCCTTCTATCACGCCTCTGACCTCAAGGGAACCTCCAAACACAAAATGTGATTTTCCGCGCATGGCCCCGTTTACTACCATGGTGGGTGGACAGTTGAAAGTGGTTTTTTCGTCGCACGTAACGCAGTCGATTTCTTCTATCTCCAGTCTGTTTTTTACATCCAACCCTATGATTTTGTGGGTATCTTGAAGATAGCTGAGTGTCGGAAGAATCACGCCCTTGTCCATGGCTATTAGTTCGTCGCACTCCTGCCCATCCTCTGCAAGGATCCTTTTTGTTTTTATGCCATCCCCGATCAGGAGCTCATGAGGGGCGCCTGAAGGGGCTTCTATTTTTTGACCTGAAACCGTTACGCCTGGAATGCCTTGTGTGGGCAGAAACAGTTTGCCTATGATCTGGTTGGCGGCGGCTTCTGGCAAGGAGATGATGTCTGCAAAGCTCAGGTGATCCAGATGGTATCTTTTGGTGGTATCGAACTTGAAAGTAGGAGTGAAAAAACCGTCTTTGCCTGGAACAGGGGCATGTCCAGCTATGAGGAGTATCTTTTTGCCAGGAGACAGGTCCATTATGACCCGTCTTGGCTTGAGTCCTTCCGTCATATTCGCTGCCTCAAACGAGTATGGGCCTGGCCGGAATGCCCGAATGCCATCGGCTATGTTCTTCGGTAATTTTATTTTATATGAATGGAGAACAAGTCCTAACGCTTGTGTCAAAATATTGACATCGGTTTCCCAAATATTCGGGGTCTCCATGATTGTACGTATGATCGCAGCACCATAAAATTCTTCTGTTACGGTCTTCAATATGGCGTCAGCCATGGAAAGAACGCTATTTGTAGTGCTTTTTGTCCCAGTGTTGTTCATCTTGCCGCGTCTGTACCTTGTTTTGTGATAAAAAGACAATAAGACTTAAGATAACTGGATTTGATTATAGTGCAATATTTTTGCCATAAATGTTGATGCAGAATACCCCTTTTTGCGATTTTCAGCACTCATGCCTTGTCTTCCCTGAATGCGAGATAATGAAAGGGCACATACCCTTTATGCGGCGTTTGAGAGCTTGCGCATACTTGAATAAAGCAAAAAGGCACTGGGCGGCAGCAGTGGTGAAACATTTGTTCCATGCGGCGCATAACTGCCAGGAAGGGTGGTACAGTAAAAAATTCAATGACAGGTTATTCTATATGTATTATGATAACAAATTGGGATAATTGTTCATTTCTTGTAAAGTTGTCCATTAAGATCGCCCCAGGAGGCTGATCCCATGACCATGCAGTCCCTTCAATACCTGTTCAGTCCCCGTAGTATTGCCATTCTTGGGCTTGAGGCCAAAGAAGAGCCCTTTGTGTCCGCAGGTAGGATATTGCTGCAAAATATCGTTACATCTGGGTTTGAAGGGGTTGTTTATCCAATTCACAGCTCAAAAGAGGCGATGTCGGGAATCTCAACTCTGCCGACCGTGAAGGATATTGTCAAGCCGGTTGACCTGGCTGTTTTGTCTGGTCCTCCTGAGGAGTGGCCGGGGCAGGTGGCCGAATGCGGCGAAAAGGCGGTGCGGTCCATTATGATTCTGGGCAGTGACTTCAGGCATCGCGTCAATGAGCCGGATAAATTGCTACTTCAGCTGAAGAGACTCTGTTCCAAATACGATATCAGGCTTCTCGGCCCCAATACAATGGGATTTATCAGGCCGAGGCTGGGGCTCAATGTGAGTACCGGCAGACAAGGTGTCAGATCAGGGGGCCTTGCCTTCGTATCCCAGAGTTCCACTCTGGCGGCAGGCGTCCTTGACTATGCCATCGCAAAACACATCGGTTTCAGTTCCTTTATTTCCCTTGGCAGTCAGATGAATGTGGATTTTGCGGATCTCCTGGATTTTTTGAGCATAGATCCGGATACCAAGGCCATTGTGCTATATATGGAGCACATAGAAAACGGCCGTAAGTTTGTGGGGGCTGCCAGGGCCTTTGCCAGGGCCAAGCCCCTGATGGTGGTCAAGGGTGGCAGGTATTTCGATGCCACAAAGTTGACGGCCAGGGAGGCTGATCTCTTTGATTCCGACGCCGTCTATGATGCTGTTTTCAAAAGGGCCGGCATGGTGCGTGTGGATGATGTGCTGGAACTCTTTCATCTCTCGGAATCCCTGGGCCGTTCCGTGCTGCCCAAGGGCAATCGTCTGCTTATTGTAACCAATGCAGGCGGGCCTTCGGTCATGGCCGTTGATATGCTGTTGAAGCTGGGAGGTTCTTTGGCAAGGCTTTCCGGTCAGACGGTGACAAGGCTCAATCAGGTCCTGCCCTTTCACTGGAGCGGCGGAAACCCTGTGGACATACTGTCTGATGCAGGACCGGACAGATTTGAAAAGGCCCTGGATATCTGCATGGCGGAGACCGAGGCGGATGGCGTTCTGGTAATACTTACTCCGCAATTTCTTACCAAGCCCATGGAAATGGCGCAAATCCTGGTCAAAATCACCTCCAGTACCACAAGGAAAACCATCCTGGCCTGCTGGATGGGATCCGGCGATTTTGCGGAGGCAAGGGATTTTCTGGACAGGAACGGCATTCCCACCTTCGTGACTCCGGAACATGCTGTAAAGAGCTTTCTCTATATGCACACCTATGGCCAGAACAACCGTCTGCTCTCTGAGACGCCTGCCAATATCCTGGAGGATTTTTTCCCCGATTCCGGCAGGGTGGAGCAGATCTTCAACGATGCCATTCGTGACGGCAGGCATGTGCTTTACGAAAGGGAGGCCAAGGCGGTTTTGGCTGCCTACGGCATTTCGTCCCCTCCCATCTTTTTGGCGTCATCTCCTGCGGAGGCCATTTCATATGCCGAGGAGTTAGGGGTTCCTGTGGCCCTCAAGGTGGAATCCCCTTCTGTCCTGCACAAGACAGAGGTGGGAGGAGTAAAATTACACCTGCGCAAACTGGAGATAGAAGAGGTCTTTGAGCAGATTGTGAAGACCTTCAGGCGATTGAGGCCGGATGGGGTGTTAAAGGGCATAACCGTGCAGCCCATGGCCCTCTGGCCGGGTTTTGAGTTGGCCATAGGCATGAGAAAGGATCCGGTGTTTGGTTCAGTCATCCTCTTTGGTGCAGGCGGCAGGCTGTTGAACGCCATGCAGGACTGCTCCATAGCGCTGCCACCCCTTAACCAAACCCTGGCCAGACGTCTTCTGGGAGACACCCGCATCTATCACTACCTCAAGGACAACGCCCATCCAAGGCCGTGTCTGCCTTTGCTGGAAAAGACCCTTCTCCGCTTTTCGCAGCTCGTGGTGGATTTTCCCCAAATTCAGGAAATCGATATCAATCCTTTTTTCCTCGGAGAGCTTACCGGACTCTGTTTAGACGCCAAGATCATACTGGAGCCTGACACCAAGCCTGATATTCACAGGGCTCAGGGGGCCTGTTGCCCTCAAAACCTGGTTATCTGTCCCTATCCGTGTCATTATGTGGATATCATGACCATGCGGGACGGAACGCCCTATCTGATTCGGCCCATAAAGCCGGAGGATGAGCCCCTGATGTATGAATTGTTCTCCACCTTTTCGCCTGAGACCATTCGCATGCGTTTTTTTCAGCACATCACCTCCATTTCCCATGAGCAGATGGCCCGTTACTGCCAGATCGATTATGATAGAGAGATAGCCCTGGTGGCCACCATAACAGAGGATGACAAGGAGCACATCATCGGTGTGGGCCGGCTGACGATTCTGCCGGATCGGGAGCGTGCGGAGTTTGCAGTGGTGGTGGGAGACCCCTGGCACGGACAGGGTGTCGGCAAAAAACTCATGGGGGTCTGCATAGAGGTGGCCATGGGTCAGGGCATAAAACAGATCTTCATGGATGTCTTGAGAGAAAACGGCGCCATGAGAGGGCTGGCAGCCAGGTTTGGTTTTGAAGAGGTGAAACACGAGGATGAGGAGTTGTTGCGCTATGTGCTCGACCTCTCTAAACCCGCAAGAAAAAAGCGGAAAAATCAGTGAGCCGGCTATGCCTGATTTCAAGACCATTACAATCGTCAATTCCCCCTTTTATTTGAGGCATGACACCGGCAGTAACCACCCTGAGTCTTCAGAGCGCATGACCGCTGTGATGAACAGATTGTTGAGTGAGGGAGGCGCAAAATCAGGCTTGGGGCTGCCCTTGAGGCTCATTCCTCCACGCATGGCTGAACGGGAGGATGTGGTCTCTTTGCATACAGAAAATTACCTGATGCGCTTTGAGGAGGCCTGTCTTTCAGGCAAGGAATGGTTGGGCCATTCCGACAATCGCATCTCTTATGATTCCTATGAGGCGGCCTTTTTATCCGCAGGTGCAGGCCTGACCGCCATAGATTTTTTGGAAAATGGCTCCAAAGACCCCATCTTTTGCTGTGTGAGACCCCCTGGCCACCATGCCGAGGCGGCCCTGGCCCTTGGCTTTTGTTTTTTGAACAATGTGGCCATAGCCGCTCGATATTGGCAGAGGCGCTATGGCAGAAAGAGGATATTTATTCTGGACTTTGATGCCCATCATGGAAACGGCATTCAGGAGTTTTTTGATGAGGATTCTTCCGTATTTTATGTGAGCATTCACGAACACCCCACCTTCAGTTTCCCTGGAACTGGCTGGGCCAATGACACAGGCACAGGGGCGGGCACAGGCTTTACCCTTAACATTCCCTTGGCCCCTGGCTCCAGTGATGATGTCGTAATCAAGGCCATGGAATCGCAGGTGAAACCTGCCTTGACTGCCTTTCAGCCCGATGCCATGCTGGTTGCAGCGGGCTTTGACGGGCATAGCCTGGATGATATGTCAGGCCTTGCCTACTCCACGCGATTGTATGCAAAATTGGGCAGTTATCTGTCGGTTTGGGCCGGTATATGTGAGGATAGACTCGTGTCTATTTTGGAAGGCGGCTATCACTTGGAGGCATTGGCTGCCGGTGTGGAGGCCTATCTGATGGGCCTGGCCCTAAAGGTTTAAGGAGGCGCTATGTTTGTAAAGGACTATATGACGCACAATCCGGTTACAGTCACGCCTGATCGCTCCATTTCTGAGGTCAGGGACCTGCTGCGCAACAAGGGTTTTAGGCATGTGCCCGTAGTAGATGCAGATGGCAGGCTTTTGGGAGTGGTGACTGATAGGGATATCAGATCCGCCTTTCCTTCGTTTTTGGCCTCAAATGAAGAGAGTAAAGGGCAATGGGAACGCATAGCCCGCACGCCTGTGGAGGCAATCATGTCCACCAATGTGGTCTCTCTAACCGGCGATGCCACTCTGGACGATGCCCTTTTGATCCTTGACAAAAAGAAGGTGGGGGCAGTGCCGGTGGTAAATGAAGACAAGCGGGTTGTGGGCGTCTTTTCCATTCGGGACCTGATGCGGGCATACAGCCAGCTTTTTGGCCTGGCGGAAAAGGGTAGTGTGCTCATTGTATTGAAAAACAGAAATGAGATTGACAGCCTGAGCCGAATCCTTCAGGCCCTTGAGGCCCACAATATCCTCTGCACTCGGGTTGTGCGACCCATTGCTTCAGCGTATATCTATCTGCGGGTACAGACCTTCAATCTACATGCGGTATATGCCATTCTCAGACAGGCTGGTTTTGAACCTGTCATTGGGGCAGGAATCAGTCAGGAGGGATAAATGCTAAAGGCCCTTTTCAGACCCAATGCCATTGCCCTTGTGGGCGCCTCCACTCAACCAGGCAAACTGGGTTATGAGATTTTAAACAATCTGATACAGTCAGGCTACACCGGTCCAATATATCCCATAAACCCAAAGGCAACGACCATTCTGGGCCTTCAGTGTTTTCCCAGTATTCAGGCGGTTCCAGGCCATGTGGATCTGGCCGTCATAGCCATACCTGCTGCCTGTGTGCTGGAGACCCTGAAGGCATGCGGAGAGGCTGGAGTCAAGGCTGGAATCGTCATCTCCGCAGGTTTTCGAGAAACAGGGCATGAGGGGTTGATGGCGGAGATGGAGATGGCCAGGCTCGCTGAGGCATATGGCATGGTCATCGTGGGGCCCAATTGTCTTGGCGTAATGGATACCTTCACTCCCATGAACGCCTCCTTTGCAGCAGATATGGCCTTGCCGGGCGGCATCGCCTTCATGTCCCAGTCAGGGGCTGTGTGCACCGCTGTCCTGGATATGTCCTTGGCCATGGGCCTGGGGTTTTCCAAATTTGTAAGCCTGGGCAATAAGGCCCACCTAAATGAGCTGCATTTTCTGGAGGCATGGAAGGAGGATGCAGAATCTAAAGTAGTCATGGCCTATCTGGAGGGTATCTCTGATGGCAGAAGGTTTGTGGATGCTGCGCGAGTCTTCACCAAACACAAACCCCTTGTCGCTATCAAGGCAGGTGTCACAAATGCCGGTTCAAAGGCGGTGAGTTCCCACACCGGCACATTGGCTGGCAGTGAAAAGGCATATCACGCCGCCTTTATGCAGTCAGGCGTGATACGTGTGGGGTCTATTGAAGAGCTGTTGGACATCTCCAGGATCTTTGCAATGCAGCCGCTGCCCAGGACCGATGACATGGCCATTCTCACCAACGCCGGGGGTCCGGGCATTTTGGCCACAGATGCCATGGAGCGGGCCGGTTTGCGCCTGGCATCCCTGTCAAAGGACACGATGGATGCGCTTGCAGCGCAACTGCCTGCCGCCGCCAGTGTGTTGAATCCTGTGGACATCTTGGGAGATGCCAGGGCTGATCGTTATCGTCAGGCCCTTTCTGTCTTGCTGAAGGACGAGAATGTTGCTGCGGTCCTGGTGCTTCTGACACCTCAGATCATGACGGAGATAGAAGAGACCGCCAGGTTGGTGGCCGAGCTCGGCAAGGTGTCTGATAAGGCTGTGGTGGCCTGTTTCATGGGGGAAAAACGGGTGCAGCCGGGCCGCGACCTGCTTTCATCGGGCGGGATCCCCAATTATCCCTCTCCTGATCGGGCAGTGCGCGGACTCAAGGCCATGTGCATGTATCGTGACTGGCAGACCAGACCCCTTCCAATCTTTCCTTCATTCGATCTGGACAGAGGCAGGTTGCGGGACCTCTTCGATACAGCCAAAAGGGAAAACAGGCTCGAAATGGGAGAGACCGAGGCAAGGGCCGTGCTGGAGGCATGCAATGTGCGGGCACCGGCCTCTATGCTCTGCGCATCCCCTGACGAGGCAGCGGATTTTGCGGATTCCATCGGATATCCGGTGGTTCTGAAGATCGCCTCTCCTGATATTCTGCACAAGACCGACATCGGCGGAGTGCGCATGAATCTCTTGTCCGCATCAGCGGTGAGGGATG
This sequence comes from Deltaproteobacteria bacterium, assembly GCA_028695735.1. Lineage (GTDB taxonomy): Bacteria > Desulfobacterota > Dissulfuribacteria > Dissulfuribacterales > DYLC01 > JAQVIJ01. Next base: position 535,889 of record JAQVIJ010000001.1, read on the forward strand.
CCTTTGAGCTCATTACCTTACGTGCCAGCCGCACACTGCCTGAGGCCGAGATATGGGGTTGTTTAGTGCAGAAGCAGATCATGGGGGATGTGGAGGTGATCGTGGGTATGCACAGGGACCCCCAATTCGGGCCCCTTGTGATGTTCGGGCTGGGCGGAATATATGTGGAGACCCTCAAGGACATCTCATTTCGATTGGCACCCTTTTCTCAAGAGGAGGCCAAGGAGATGATTGCAGAGGTGCGTTCCTCCGGCATCCTCTATGGCGTAAGGGGGCGCAAGCGCAAGGACATAGAGGCCTTGGTGGAGGTGCTCTTGAAGGTCTCTCATCTGGTGACGGAATTTCCTGAGATCGTTGAGATGGATATCAATCCCCTCATGGTATTTGATGAAGGCCGTGGTGTGATGGCCCTGGATATGCGGCTGGTGATCTCTTGATGGAGTTGCCTGAATAAATCCCTATCAGCAGGCCTGTGTGCCTGCCCTATATGACTTGGAGGAAGTATGGCAAAGACTCTCTATGTGACATCTACACAGAATTTTTCCGGCAAAAGTGCCTTTTGTATCGGCCTGTTGAGACATTTTCAGGCCCAAGGGCTTAAAATAGGTTACATGAAGCCGTTCAGTGCCACAGCCAGGGTGGTGGATGGTTATCTGGTGGACGAGGATACGGTTTTTCTCAGAAACACATTTGGCATACAGGACCCTTTGAACATGATGTCGCCCGTGATTTTTAGCTCTCAGCTTCTGCAAGATGCCCTAAAACAGAGAGAGAATCCGCAGCCGGCGGTGCTCAAGACCTTTGAGACCCTGTGTACCAGTAAGGATGTCATGGTGGTGGAGGGCGGTGCCAATCTGCGGGAGGGCTGGATCTTCAATCTCTCTCCCTGTCAGGTTGCCCCCCTGTTTGACTCAAGGGTGCTGATTGTGACGCCGTTTGATTCGGAGTTGCAGTGCGTGGATGATCTGATCACGGCCCGGGTGCGGTTTGGCGACCGGCTCCTGGGGGCCGTTATCAATCGAGTGCCCAGACATCAGCTTTCGTGGGTCAATGAACTGGTGAGGCCATTTTTTGAGGCAGAGGGCCTGCCTGTGCTGGCTGTGCTCCCCAAGGAAAAGACCCTGTTATCCATAAGCGTCAGGGACCTGGTAAACGGACTGGCTGGCGAGGTGCTCTGTGCTCGCGACAGGCAGGAGGAACTGGTGGAAAACCTGCTGGTGGGCGCCATGAGCGTGGACAATGCCCTAAAATATTTTAGGCGCAAGCCCAACAAGGCCATCATCACCGGCGGAGACAGGCCGGATATTCAGCTTGCCGCCCTGGAGACCTCCACCAAGTGCATCATACTCACCGGCAACATACGTCCCAATCCCTTGATTCTGGGAAAGGCCGAGGACGCAGGTGTACCCATTATTCTAACTCAACACGATACCATGACGGCAGTGGAGATCATCGAGGGCTTTTTCGGCAAGACCCGTTTTCACCAGACTCAGAAGATACAGCGTTTCGAGGCCTTGATGCAGGAGCACATGGACTTCGAGCGGCTAAACAGGTTGATGCAGTAACTCTATATAGGGACCCTCTAAAAAGAGGCGCTACTCCGCTTTCAATAAAATGGTGTCAGCAGCGGCGATATTGTTTATATGTGTCACCTCTTCGAGCAAGCCGCTTTGCAGGGTATATATCCAACCATGGATGGTCAGCTGTTGTCCTTTTTGCCAGGCTGAGCGAATGGATGCTATCTGAGCAAGCTGTTTTGTCTGCTCAATGACATTTAGTCTCACCAAGGCGTTTACCTGTTCGTGAAAAGGCAATTCCTTGAGTGTGGCCATGTGTTTGATGAAGAGCCTTTGAATGGGTCTTACCCAATGGGATACAAGTTCCGGGGCATCACCCCGAATGGCGGCCTTGACGCCTCCACAATCAGAATGCCCTACAACCAGTATGTGCTGAACCCTCAGGACTGTTATGGCAAATTCTATCACCGACAGGCAGTTCATGTCCGCTGCCTGTATCTGATTTGCTATATTCCTGTGTACGAATACCTCACCCGGCTGCATGCCTATAAGCTGATTGGCGGGGACGCGTGCATCTGAGCAACCTATCCAGAGCAGTGAAGGTGCATGGATTTGCGATAATTTTTCAAAGAATTCTGGATTGTTTTTCTGAATTTCCGTTGCCCAGAGACGATTGTTAAACAATGCCGTCTCTATCAGGTCAACTGGTCTATCAGCGGATTGTGTCACTGTTTTGGCTCCTCTGTGAGTAGGACAGGGCATTAAATGCCCTGAAGTTCGACTATCTCTTCAATAATGCGCAGTGTGTTCCTTTCAAAGGGCAGCGCATGTAGTTCCTGAATGGTCAGCCAGCGCGCCTCCAGGGCATCATCTTGCGGCATGGGCTGGCCACTCAGGTATTCCGCCAGGACATAGAGAATGGTGTAGTGAAACCGCACTCGATTGCTCGCATCTCGATAGATGGCATCCACTGCGGTCAAAAAACGCACAGGCCTCACCTGTATGCCCGTCTCCTCCAGGGTTTCCCGTATGACTGCCTCAAAGACGGTCTCGCCCAACTGAACGCTTCCACCGGGCAATGCCCAGGTGTTTTCAGCCGGCGGATTTCTTCGCTGGACAGCCAAAACCCTGTCTCCCTGAAATACAGCCGCGGCCACGGCCAGGTGAGGCACTGATGGATATTCCCGTGTCATGTTGTTTAGAATCGGTAGGTCAGCCCGGCAAGTAGGGTATAGTCGGTCTCGACATCATTTAAGCCGAATTTTACGCCGGCATCCAGGTCCAGGTCTTCATTGACTGAATAAACCACCCCTCCCAATAAAAAGGCAGGGTCTGTATTAGAATCCCTTTCTGGATTGGTTTCAATACCTGTGTTGGCCACCAGTTTCAGGTTCTCCATGACCTCCCATTCTGCAGCAATGGAGGCATGCCAGATGTCTTCTCGTTCATTCAGGCAGTTTTCACTGCGTTTATAGCCCAAATTTGTATGAAATGTGAACGGCTTTATTTCCTGAGTGCCGATGAGAAACAGGCTGTAGCCTACCTTTCCAGCCCCAAGCCCTTTGTCCTCATCGCCGGTGGGCAAAATGATGCCTGGTTTGATGGCCAGGCTTGACCCTTCATGTTCCCAGAAGCGCCATTTGGCCTCCAATGTGGCATCGCTAAGGCCGTTTTCCCTGGCGGTGGTGAGGCCGTTTTCCTCGCCTTTGGTCCATAGATAAGGCGTGGTAAGGACCAGATCAATCTCATTTGTAATTCCGTAGGACAGGGTGGCCCCCAGCTGCCACTCCTTTTCCTTTACAGAGACTCCATCAAGGCGTTCCTTGTCGTAATTGTATTCTCCATTGACCTCCAATTGAGTCTTTCCCTTGCCCTGCACGCCGGTATCGTCTGTGATGAGTGGGTGCATGGCATTGGCTGGCAATGCCTGAATGGCCAGAAGTGTTGCGGCTACAAAAACGCCCTTGGCAGTGTGTGAAAGCTTCATCTTTACCTCCTATTATTATGTTTTTTTGAAAAGTAACACAAATTTGATTTCATGGCAATTCATGAGATATTCGAATATCGAGTTAGCCCCCTACGAATCCATAAATCCCACCGCCGATCTTTTGAATACCAAAGGCCACGATCCAGGCCAGGACAATTAGATAGGATATGGCAAAACCCGCCCAGCCCAGTGAGCCTGTCTCGCGCCAGATGGTGACGATGGTCACCATGCACGGCACATAGATGAGCACAAAGGCCATAAATGCCAGGGCAGTGACCGGTGTCATACCGCTTTTTTTCAGCGCCGCCTGAAGTCCGGAGAGGTCTTCTTCCTCATTGGCCTTGGCCTGATACAGCACGCCCATGGTGCTCACCACCACCTCCTTGGCCACAAAGCCTGTGAGCAGGCTGACACCCAGCTTCCAGTCAAAGCCCAGGGGCCGAATCACAGGTTCAATGGCCTGCCCGATTCTGCCGATGTAGCTGGCCTGAAGCCGCTCCGCCGCCTCCTTTTGCTCGATGTTTGCTATCTCTTCCTTGACGGCCCTTGAGTCCTCTTCAGAAAGGCCGCTCTGGGCCAGTCTTTCTTCCAGAGTGGCCTTGGCGGCCTCGTAATCCATGCTAAGGGGCACATCCTTGGGGAATGCGCCTAAAAACCAGATGATCACCGAAAAGACCAGGACCACGCCGCCCATCTTCTGTAGATATGCCTTGGCCTTGTCCCATGCATGTATGATGAGGCCCTTGAAGGTAGGCATGCGGTAAGGCGGCAGCTCCATGACAAAGGGCGTGGCCTCACCTCTAAAGATGGTCTTGCTGAAGATGCGGCCCATGAGCACCGCAATGCCTACTCCCAAAAGATAGATGCCGAATATGATGTTTCCTGCATGTTTAGGGAAAAAGGTGCCAGCCACCAGCACATAGACAGGAAGCCTGGCGGAACAGCTCATGAGGGGATTGAGCAGAATGGTGAGTATGCGATCCCGCCTGCTCTCCAATGTCCTGGCCGCCATAATGGCCGAGACATTACATCCAAAGCCCATGACAAATGGAATGAAGGACTTTCCATGAAGGCCCAAAAGGTGCATCACCCTGTCCATCAAAAAGGCGGCCCTTGCCATGTAGCCCGTATCCTCCAGCAGGCTGATGCCCATAAACAGTATTACGATATTGGGCAGAAATACCACCACCCCGCCCACGCCGCTTATCACACCGTCTATTATCATCTCCTTTGCAAGGCCATCGGGGAGGACATGGCCCATGACATCGGCTATAAATGCAACGCCTGCCTCGATCCAGGACTGGGGATACTCTCCCAGAATGAAGGTGCTCTGAAACAGCAGGTACATGAAGAAGAGCAGGATGGGCAGGCCCAGAAGCCGGTTGGTGAGGACCCGGTCGATCTCATAACTCATGTCCCTTTTGGCCACTGCAGAGAGCTTGACCGTCTCCTTGAGCGCCCCTGAAATAAAACCGTATCTGGCCTCTGTGATGATTACATCTGCTTCATCCTCGAACAGTTCTTTTATGTGTGTTCGGGAGGCCTCTGCCTGTTTCAGGACCATGTCCCCTTTGGGACAGGAAGCCAGCTCCTTAATAACCAGGGGGTCATTCTCCAAAAGCTTTATGGCGCTCCATCGAGGGTAGTATCTTGCTGCAAATTCAGGCGTTTTTCCCTTTAGCACCCCCTTGATGGTCTGAATTTCCTCTTCTATTTCAGGGCCGTAATTGATATGGATGTGTCGGGACACGGAGTCCGCGCCCTCTACAACCTCTCTGACCTTGTCCAGGAGTTCCTCAATGCCGATGCCCTTGGTGCCGACGGTCTGAACAATGGGGACCCCCAGGAGCCTGGCCAGTTGTTCGTAGTCTATGAGCAGCCCCTTGTCCTTGGCCATGTCCACCATGTTCATGGCAAAGACCAGCCGGATATTGAGTTCGATGAGCTGGCAGGCCAGATAGAGATTCCGCTCCAGGTTTGAGGCGTCCAGCACGGCCACCACCACATCAGGATGCTCTTTCAGAATAAAGTCCCGTGAGACCACCTCTTCCATGGAGTAGGCGGTGAGGGAATAGATGCCAGGCAGATCCACCACAGTAAATTGTATCCCCTTGTGTTCTCTCACGCCTTCCTTTTTTTCCACCGTGACACCGGCCCAGTTGCCCACCTTTTGTCTGGCCCCTGTGAGCTGATTGAAGATGGTGGTCTTGCCTGCATTGGGATTTCCCGCAAGGGCCATTGTTATGTGTTTTGAAGCCATTTATCCTCCTTTGTATAGCCAAATAGTTTTTGGTTTGCCAAACTTATATCGCAAAAAAAATAGGGCAAATGTAGGGGCGACAGGCCGGTCGCCTCTACTCCACCCGTATCTTTTGGGCCATGCCCCGGCCAAGTATCATTTTAGACCCATTTTTTTCGAAAATAACAGGCCCTTCCGGCACATTTTGCAGAATCTTCAGCCTTGTTCCAGGAAAGATCCCCAGCTCTAAAATACGTCGATACATCTCACAGCCGGAATCGATGTGCTTGACTGTGGCGATAGCTCCATTTTTTACATCTGATAGGTACATGATTATTTCCCCTGCCCTCTAAACGGGCAATTACGTCTGCACAACAGACAGGTCAGCCCGCCTTTTGTGCAGCGGTGAGTTTTTATACAATATAATGGCCTTAAAGTCATCGTCATTGCGAGCCTGTCTGCGTGCAAGGCACAGGCAGGGTGGCTAGCCGATGTAGGGGCGACCGGCCGGTCGCCCCTACATTCTTTTGCGCAGAGGATTGCTGCGCCGCCTGCGGCGGCTCGCAATGACACGGGATGGTCATTCGTTCTGGATTTCGATAGAGACATGGCTGGATTCCTCCTTCCGCAAGGATACATGGTATCCCTTTATGAGCAGCTCCTGTGGGTCAGTAAGGGGAGCGGTCTTGATGAATTCCACTGTTGCGCCCTTGGTAAAGCCCATCTCCCGAAGCCGTTTTGCCAGATTGCCTCTGGCATTTAGGCGTAATACCGTGGCCCTCTGGCCTGGCATCAACTGATCCAGTGTGGTAACAGAGGGTGTTTTTTGTGTGGAATCGTTGTTGAATCGGCCTGTTTCCGTCTGTTTGGGGCAGAAATAGCCTTTTTCAGGGGAAAAGCTAAAACCTGCCTTTTGACAGGCTGACATGAAGACGGTCAGGGCCTCAAAGCGTTCCAGCATCTCGGATGTGACCATGTGTTCCATGGTGCAGGCCATTTTATCGGCCATTTCCTCGTGGAAGGCCAGGACAGTATGAAAAAAGGCCCTCAGGGATTCATGCCGCCTAATCACATCCACTGCCAGGCTGCGGCCTGTGTCCGTGAGGGTGATGACATCGTAGGGCGCATAATTGACCATGCCCTTTTGTGCCAGCATCTTCAATGCGCCTGTCACAGAAGAGTTGTTGACCTTTAGTGCCTTGGCAATGTCCTTGGCCTTGGCAGCCCCTTTTTGAGAGATGATGCGCAAAATGGCCTCTAAATAATCCTCAAGGCTTGCGCTGAGTGGCATTGTGGTGGTCATAAGAGCCTCCCAAGAATTTTTAGGTATGGCTGATATTTTATGGCTTTCCTAAAAAATGTCAAGATCAAAAGACCATGCAAAAACAGGGGATGCAATAATTGCTATATGTGCAAAAAATGCATGATGAACAGGCCTGAAGAGTGCAAAGAAATTGTCCATGGTTCGCCAGGATGCTGAATAGAGGCCATGATACCTGCCTCAAATCCGCTTATTTGGCGCTTTTTGAAGGGATTATTGTGTTGGCATGTGGCTTGCAAAAGCTATATTCGAACAAAGACAACTTCATAACCCTCCCAACCCTCCTCTCCATAAAGGCCTTCTTAACTAATCATTAGGAAGGCCTTTTTTATGATGTTAAATAGGGGTGTAAAGGCAGACAGTCAATGCGGCATGTAAGACATCTTGTTTTTGGAACCATTTCATTCGTTGTCCTGTCATTACAAGCTGTCACTTTTCCTTCTTTAGCTCCGGCTGCCCCTGAAATTATTCCGCAATACGATGAAAATACTGAGATCGTCCTGCTCGGTGAGGTGATCGGCTCCGATGTGGACAGCGATCTAAACCTTCGATATCTGGACATCAATGCATCCAGGCGGCGTTATCGAGTCTTTCTGGCGCCTGAATGGTTTATAGTCAAACATCATGTGCCCTGTATTCTGGGGGGCATCGTGGAGGTGGTGGGTTCCAAATTCTATTGCAATGAGGGTACGCTGTCCATTCTGGCCAAGCATATCCGGTACCTCCCCTCTGGAAAGACATTGGTGCTCAGGGATGCAGCGAGCCGTCCCATCTGGCGTCAGGGGCATGACTGGGGCACATGTATTCGCTATTTGCCCAAATCCCAATGAATGCCTTGAGAAGGTCCATTTTAATGCGCCGCGATGAGGTGCCTGAAGACCTGCGTATGTCTTGGTCTCGTGCCATATGCAGTCAACTTCAAGGGCTTTTGGCCGAAAAGGCGCTTCATTTTCCCATGTTTTATGTCTCTTTTAGAAGCGAGGTGGCCACTCATGACCTCATTCGTTCCAGATTGGAGCAGGGGCTGTTTGTGGCGGTGCCCATTACACATTTGGCCACTCACACACTGGAGCCCAGGCGTATAACCCACTGGGGGCAGTTGGTCCCAGGGGTATACGGCATTCTGGAACCCGATGCCCAAATCACGGGGCCTGCACCACCGCAAGAGCTAAGCGCCGTCATCGTGCCTGGTTCGGTCTTTGATCTGTCAGGCGGCAGATATGGATACGGCGGCGGGTATTACGACCGTTTTTTAATGAATGCTGCGCCCCAGGCGGTGCGCATTGGCCTGGCCTTTGAGCTTCAGGTATTGGAGGCTATTGCCTTGGCACGGCACGACCAGCGCATGAACTGGATCATTACAGAGAACCGGACGATAGGGCCCTTTTAATCTCCTCCTGTATGGCTGTGACCGCCTTTAATGGGTCAGGGGCCTTGCTGATGGGCCTGCCGATGACCAGGTAGTCAGCGCCCTTTGAAATGGCATAGGAGGGTGTGGCGATGCGCCTCTGGTCATTTATGCCCTGGGCATCATTCATGCGTATTCCGGGTGTCACCAAAAAGAATTCATTCCCGAGACTGCTTCTGAGCAGCCCTGCCTCCTGGGCAGATGCCACCACGCCGCTGCAACCCAGTTCAATGGCCTGACGGCCGCGTCTCAGCACCAGTTCCTCCACCGATATGCCTGCTCCTGTTTCTCGCAGGTCGTTTTCAGCCATGGAGGTGAGCACGGTTACGGCCAGGAGGTTTATATCCTCCTGAGCAGCCACCGCCGCCTCCACTATATCCCGATTGCCGTGAATGGTGGCAAAGGTGATGCCCCTGCCGTTTAATTGCCTGACGGCTAAATGAACGGTCTGGGGTATGTCAAAGAATTTCAGGTCCAGCATGACCCTATGGCCCTTTTTCAGTATGTAATCGATTATGGGCCAGCCCCCTGCCAAAAAGAGCTGTAGGCCGACCTTGAAAAAACGGACGGGTCCTGTCAGGAGGTCAATCCATTTTTGCGCCTCAAGGGTTGTTGCAAAATCCAGGGCGAATATGATGCGTTCTGTGGCAGGAATTGCTTTCATGGCATGGTTTCTGTCTTTCTTTTCAGATTTGCGAGCATTTTATGCAGTCTTCTGGAGCTGGTCAGGAGTTCAGCCTGTTTCAGGAGCCTCCGGGCGGTCCTGGAGTCACCTTCCGCGGTCATGTAGCCCTTGGCCAGAAAAAACAGTATCTCCGCATCATACGGAGTGCGTACAAGGGCCTTGTTCAGATTTTCCTTGGCATAGCTCCAATTGCCTTTTTCCAGACCCAGCCTGCCTTGCAGTTTGAAAAAGGCGGCCGGCAATTCACTCAGACCTTTCGTCATAAAAGGGGCAAGCAGGCCCATGGCGGCGTTTGTATCCTGTTTTTCAAATAGGCAGTTGGCCAGTTTTATTGTGATGTGAATGTCTTCGGGGGCAAGTTTTGCGGCCTTTCTGAGCAGTTCTTCCGCCTTGTCGAACTGTTTTGTCTCCAGCAGTATGCCGCTCAGATTGTAATATGCCATTACATCCTCGGGGAATTGCTGCAATGCCTGCTCGAAGCAGCGGACAGCGGCCGCCCTTCTGCCTGTCTGCTGCAGCGTGATACCCAGGCTGTTCAACAGCGCCGGCGTAACAACTGACCGCCGGTCCATGCCGTTTCCATGCCGTCTGTCCTGACGCGATGCAAGACTCAGGGCCTTTTTGAACATCTTGCAGGCTGCGTTCATATCACCCATGGCAAACAGCTCGTCTCCTGCCACATGCAGGGTAAGCGCGTCGAAAACAGCCTTTTTTAGGGTCTGCCCCCTCTCATGCCGGCCGTTTTCATGGAAGATATTGTGTGATTCCGGAAGCAGGGATGCGTGCAGACAGGCATAGACCGCGGCTGCGGCCGGACTCGACATGCCAGCCGCTTTTAATGCAGCGCCCTCATATGCAATGCCCATTACAATGTGATCGAGCTCCGGCAAGCCCATGACAGCCTTTTCAAGGGGTTGCACAAAGGCATCGCCTGTTTCCGTATGGCTGATTATAAAGGCGCTTTCCTGCCCCGACGGGATTGTCTGCCAGAAAGCGGGCAGACGTGACATCAGTTTTTCCATGCCTGCCTCCATGTCCGCACCGCCTGAGATGAACGCCGTCGCCCTTATCCTGTCGGGCAGGGACGTTATGCGTCGAAGGGCACCGCTCATGTCTTGTGCGCCGGTCTTTCGCTGCAACACGGCCGTATCCATACTGGAAAAGATATGTGCCCCCAGTTGTCTTGCAAGGAATTCCGTCTGCAGAATAAACGGCAGGGACAGGCAGATATTTTTGTCAAAATGCAGATAAACTGAAAGGGTGTCGGCAACGGCACAGGGGACGCTTTGCCAGAAGCGTTTCAGACCCGATGCCAATCCGTCATATTTGGGTGTGAGTTCTCCGGCATGACTGGCTCGGTCCTTGTGGAAAATGGCGAACCATGCCTCGTTCCTGTCTCCGCCAAGATATTTCAGCCTGACGGCCGGCCAGAGGCGCAGGCAGACGGCACGGGCTTTTGAACCAAAAACCATCGCCTCGCAGGAGGTTGCATTCCATTCACTTTCAGAAGGGCCATGGGTTTGCGAGACATGCACTACGGCGGTGAAGGCCCCGTCTGTCTGCATCTTTTTCAGAAAATATTGTAAAAAAGGGGGGTAAACAGCTCCATCTGCATCTTTTTGGGATATCAGGGCCTGCTGAAAGGTTTTTTGCACAAGAAGCTGGATATAATCCTGTAATAACTGCAACCACCTGCCGGCCTCTTCCAGATTGATCAGGCGGTTGACACCTTGAATGGCCAGAACGCCCAGTATTCGTGAGAGGAGGGCACTGGAATCAGTCTTGCCGTCCTTTGTGCAACAGCAATGACCGCTATCTGCTTGTATGGGCAGAAAGACATTGTGTCCTATGGCATCCCAGAAGGGTTGTTTTGCGCACAGGGCGTCTGCTATCCGTTTCCGCTGTCTATCGGAAAGGCCGAACAGCTTCGTGCAGGCAGACAGGGGAATCTCCATGCCCGTTTCATTCACCATATTTTGTAAGGGTGTTCTGGCATCGCAAGGGAGCCAGTGCAGTGTCTCGAAGGACAGGGTTGTTTGCAGTGTCTTTTGGACAAGGGGCAGGATGCAGGCCAGGTCGCCTTGTTCCATACCTGTCCACGAGATATGCTCATTCATGGGCCGCTTCCATTATGTTGCGCAGTGCCTCGGCCACCACACGCAGGTCCTTGGGCTGCAGCGTGCGCACATCCAGGAGTATGAGGTCCTTTTCCACCCTGACAAGAATGGGGTATTCGTTGTTTCGCAACAGCTCCTCCATGCGGGCTGCCGAGATTTGAAGCTGGGCAGGGTCTATGGCCACGGCATAGGACTGCAGGCGTTCTGCTGGAATGGCCCCGCCGCCCACTCGGGCCTCGGTGGTCACGATGCGAGGCAAGAGGTTGGAAAGCCCGAGGCGTTTTAGAAGATTGCACAGCGTGACGGCCCTTTTTTTCAGTTGTTCAGGCGAGGCAGTGAGCATGGACAGGGTGGGCAGCAGTTCCACGGCCTTGTCCACGTCCCGATAGCACATGAGCACTGCCTCCAGACCTGCCAGAGTGAGCTTGTCTATGCGCAGGGCCCGGTTGAGGGGGTTCTTTTTGATGCGGTTTACCAGGTCCCCTCTTCCCACTATGACGCCTGCCTGTGGCCCTCCTAAGAGCTTGTCTCCGCTAAAGCTCACGAGGTCAGCGCCCTTTTGTATGGAGTCCTGTACCGTGGGCTCGTAGTGCATGCCAAAGCGTGAAAAATCCACGAAGGTGCCGCTTCCCAGGTCTTCATACAGGGGTATTCCATGGGATTTGGCCAGCCCTGCCAGGTCCTGCAAATCCACGGCCTTGGTAAAGCCTCCTATGTAAAAATTGCTCTGATGCACCTTCATGAGCAGGGCCGTCTCTGAAGAGATGGCGTTTTGATAGTCGGCCAGGTGTGTGCGGTTGGTGGTGCCCACCTCCCTTAAAATGGCCCCGCTTCTGGCCATGACATCTGGAATGCGAAAGGCGCCGCCGATCTCCACCAGCTCCCCTCGGGATACAATGACCTCCTTACCCTTGGCCAGGGTGTCCAGGGTGATGAGCACGGCTGCGGCGTTGTTGTTCACCACCAGTGCGGCCTCCACTCCCAAAAGCTCGCACAAAATGGCCTCCACATGGCTGTAGCGGCTGCCCCTTTTGCCTGCCATCAGGTCGTATTCCAAGTTGGAATAGCCCTCTGCTATGCGGCACATGGCCTCCAGCACAAAGCGTGGCAGGGGCGAACGGCCTAAGTTGGTGTGTATGACCACGCCTGTGGCGTTTACAACAGGTCTTAAAGACGGCCTCTCCAGCTCCCTTATGATGTCCTCTATGCGTCTTAAAATGGAGGTCTTGTTGGCAAGTCTTTCGGTTGCCTCTGGTAGATGGGACAAATCCGTTTGTAAAATGGCCTCTCGGGCCTCGGAGATGGCCTGACGAGCGGCCTTGAGCCGTATGGAATATGGGTGATTGAAAGGCAAAAGTGGCAATAGCTCATCTATTTTGGGGAGTTTTCGTAAAAAATCCTGTATATTCTCTGTCATGACACACATTACCTTTTTGTGGGTAGAAAAGACCAAGCTCGCCTGGATGCGGGCAGGGATCGAATTTTATCAAAAGAGGCTTGAACGCTATGTGCGCCTCAGTGTGAAGGAGGTGCCTGGCTCAGCCGATGTGAAGACAGAAGGCGCTGCCCTTTTAAGGGCCATACCCAAGGGCAGCCTGGTGGTGGCCCTGGATGTGCGAGGCGACTTCCTGGACTCCCCTGGGCTGGCCCGACTCCTTGCAGCCTGGGAGACGGCCGGGCATTCCCACCTTTGCTTTATTGTGGGCGGGGCATACGGCCTCTCTCAGGAGGTATTGCAAAGGGCACATCGCAGGCTCTCCCTCTCTTCCCTTACCTTCACTCACGACATGAGCCGCCTGATTCTCATGGAGCAGCTCTACCGTGCCTATTCCATCAAGGCAGGCTCACCCTATCACCATGAATAGGCCCTCTACACCGACTCCACAGCCGTCACACCAGGCACCTCTGCCTTTATGTAACGCTCGATGCCTGCCTTTAGGGTCATCTGGCTCATGGGGCAGCCGTGGCAGGCGCCCTTGAGGCGCACACTTACCACACCTGTCTGTGCGTCAAACCCTACAAATTCCACATCTCCGCCATCCCTCTGCAACATGGGACGAATGTTGTTCAGTGCCGCCTTTACCTGTTCTTCCATAAGTATAGTCCTTTCTTGGTCATTGCGAGGCGGCGATAGCCACCACAGTAGGGGCGACCGGCCTCCCTACATTCTTTTGCGTAGAGGATTGCTTCGCTTTGTTCGCAATGACACCTCAAAATTAGTGATTGAAGACCCGATCAAAGATGGTGTTCACATGTTTTAAGTGGTGTTGAATGTTAAATATGTCATTCAACTCCTCTTTTTTGATGTATCTCAAGATGTCTTCATCCTGTTCCAGGAGGTCCTTAAAGCTGCCCTTGCCCTCCCAGACCTCCATTGCCCTGCGCTGTACCATGGCATAGGCGTCCTCTCTGCTCACTCCCCTTTGTGTAAGGAGCAAGAGAATCTGCTGTGAGAAGATCAAGCCCTGGAGTTTGTTCAGATTTTTTTGCATGTTTTCAGGATAGACGATGAGTTTGTCCAAAAGACCCGTAAGCCTTGCCAGCATGAAATCCGTCAGTATGAAGGCATCCGGAGCAATCACACGCTCCACAGAGGAGTGGCTGATGTCCCGTTCGTGCCAGAGGCAGATGTTTTCCAGGCTGGGAAGGGCGTAGGATCTGATCATTCGGGCCAGACCGCAGATATTTTCAGAGAGAATGGGATTGCGCTTGTGAGGCATGGCGGAGGAACCCTTTTGCCCAGGCCTGAAGTACTCCTCGGCCTCCAGGACCTCGGTGCGCTGCAGGTGTCGAACCTCTGTGGCGATCTTTTCGGCGGTGCCTGCCAAAATGGCGAGGCTGCAAAAGACCTCTGCATACCGATCGCGCTGTATGATCTGATTGGAGGCAGGTGCAGGCTTGAGCCCCAATTTTTCGCAGGCATAGGCCTCCACTCGTGGGTCTATCTGGGCGAATGTGCCCACAGCGCCTGAGATCTTGCCGTAGGAGATGGTCTCCTTTGCGGCCTCCAGCCTTCTGCGGTTGCGCCGCATCTCATCGTACCAGATGGCCAGTTTCAGGCCAAAGGTGATGGGTTCTGCATGAATGCCGTGAGAGCGGCCTATCATCACGGTGTCCTTGTGTTCAAAGGCCCTGCGTTTTATCGCCTCCAGAAGGCCGTCCACATCCCTTAAAATGAGCTCCAGTGCCTGTTTGAAGAGCACTGCCATGGCCGTATCCAGCATGTCTGAGGAGGTCATGCCCCAGTGCAAAAAACGGGCGGCAGGCCCCACATATTCTGCCACATTGGTGAGAAAGGCAATGACATCGTGTCGAGTCTGCCTTTCGATCTCCTCCACTCGGGCTATGTCGAAGTTGGCCTTGGCCCGAATCTCCTCCACGGCCTCCTGAGGCACCACGCCCAACTGCGCCCAGCCCTCTGCCGCGGCTATCTCCACTTCAAGCCAGGTCTTGAACTTGTTTTCCTGACTCCAGATTTGGGACATCTCTTTTCTGCTGTATCGTTCAATCATGAAAACCCCTCATATTTTATTGGCCATTTTCCTTGCAAATTCACATTATCGTGCTTTTATACACCAAATTGCCATAAAATCAAACAATTCACTTACATGAAAGACATAAATATCCTCACACTGACACTGCTTCTTTTTTTGTGGCTCGGCACCGTGCTGTGGTTCTTTATCTATTGGAGACGCCATCGCACAAGGCCTGTGTCTGCGGCAACCACTGATTTTTTCCTGACCTTGGCCTCGGAAAAGGCTCGAGAGGCCAGGGCTGCCCAGGAGCAGCTCTACAAGACAGCAGACCTGCTTCGAGTAGGGCTGCTGATGCTGAAAGACACAGGGCTTGAGGGACTAAACGCCTTTGGCAGGGAGTTGGCCCAGGTATTAAATGAAGACACTCAGGCCCTGTCACAACTGGGTGCATTAAAAGAGGACAGTCATGCCATCACCCTGAAGCTTAAGTCAGTGGTTTTGCAGTGCACCCTGTTGAAACAGGAGGACGGTGCCTCGGAGATTTCAAAAAGGGTAATTGTGGCTCAGGATGTGACTCAGTCCTTTGAGCTGGCCCGGGAGCTGCAATACAGGGAACGACTGGCCATTTTGGGCAAGATGACAGGACAGATAGCCCACCAGCTCAAGACCCCCTTGGCTGTTCTGGCGGGCAGGGCGCAGCTTTTGGCCGCAAAGGGACAGGATTTTTCCCTGCCGAATGCCATGAGAGAGCAGCTTTTGCTTTTGTATGAAGAGGCTCGTAGCTTAGCCCAGCGCATAAACGATATACTTGACCTCTATAGAACTCGAAATATCACCATACAGCCTGTTTCAGTGCCAAGGCTCTTTGAGGCCGTGCAGGAACGCCTTTTGGAGCTGGAACACGAGTGCGAGGTGCTGGTGGAGTGCCCTGCCGACATGACGGTGCAGGGAGACCGGGCAGGACTGGAGATGGCCCTGTTCCTTTTGGGGCAAAATGCGGTTTCCAGTGGAGTGGGCGCACAGCATATCTACCTCAGGGCAGTCAAGACCAATGGCCATGTGGTCCTGGAGGTGGAGGATGACGGCAAGGGGATTTCGCCGGACCTGCAGGCAAGGCTCTTTGAGCCCTTTGTGAGCGGCAGGACCGAAGGATTAGGTCTGGGGCTGTTTTTGGCCAAGGACCTCATAGAGCGCATGAACGGCGAGCTGAAACTGGCCTTCACCAGCCCCAAGGGGACCTGTTTTCAGGTGAGATTGTGATGGACGGGGAGTGTTTTTGGCAAGGCGTTTTCTCTTGTGACCACCGTGTCGTACAGACTTCCCCCCTGATAAGGTGAGGATTGAGGGGGTTGTTTTTGTCCTTTCGATTCGCTGAGTTTCGCTGCACGAGAGAGGCTGTCAAATGGCAACATGT
The DNA here is from genome assembly GCA_028695735.1 of Deltaproteobacteria bacterium. Taxonomy (GTDB): domain Bacteria; phylum Desulfobacterota; class Dissulfuribacteria; order Dissulfuribacterales; family DYLC01; genus JAQVIJ01. Next base: position 552,053 of record JAQVIJ010000001.1, read on the forward strand.
AGGTTATGATAAAATTTATGTTGCTCACGCCTTGCAGATTGCGGAAATAACCCATGGACACACTGAGTCATGCCCTCTGGGGCAGGGGATTGTTTGGATTTCGAGGCCATTCATGGCTGGCATTGTGGTTTGGCGCCATGCCTGACCTCCTCTCCTTTGGCCCGTTTTTTCTTTGGCGTCTGCTGCATGGCGAGTTGTTTCACGGCAGGCCGCCTCTGGAGGCCATACCTGACTGGACCTTCTTTGCATATAACCTCATGCACAGCCTTTTGGTGGCAGGGCTTGCAGTGGGGTTGGTGGCCTGTATTCGGCGGGATATCGCCTGGGCCATGCTGGCCTGGGTTTTTCACATCCTTTTGGATATCCCCACTCACTCCGCATCCTATTTTGCCACTCGCATGTTCTGGCCTGTGAGTGATTTTTACATAGACGGCATTCCTTGGACACGGCCTGAAATCTGGTATTCCAACCTGGCCGGACTGTTACTCCTCTTTCTTTGGCGGGCATATACCTGCGGCCTTTGGAAGAGAAGGAAGGATTGAGCCTTCCTGTATTACGAGGCCGTCGGGGCTGAAGGCACCACTTGAGTGTCTTGTGGGGTATTTTGCCCCATTTCATTAGGGTATTTTTGCCCTTTTTTGAAGGTCATCAAGGAGACACGGCCCCTTTTGCCAAAAATCTTTCACAAAACAGGCCGAAATGTCGAATCTTGAAAGAAAAATCCCATAAGGGGCTCTTGGCACAGTTCTGGCTATTGATTCTCAAATGAACATAAATTCATTTTTTCAGGAGATGCCTCGATGTCAGCAAAGATCATAAGCGGCGTGGAGATCGCCAAGCAGATTCGTGAGGAGCTTAAGGCCGAGGTGGCCGAAATGAAGGAAAAACATGGGGTTACGCCCGGTCTTGTCACCATATTGGTGGGTGAAAACCCTGCCTCTGTTTCCTATGTCACGGCCAAGCAGAAGACCGCTCACGAACTGGGCTTTTATTCTGTGCAGGACAACCAGCCTGCGGATATCAGCGAGGATGCCCTGCTGTCCTTGATCAAAAAATACAACGACGATTCAGCCATTCACGGCATTCTGGTGCAGCTTCCACTGCCCAAACATATAAATGAAACCAAGGTGTTGTATGCCATTCACCCTGACAAGGATGTGGATGGCTTTCATCCGGTCAATGTGGGCAAGATGGTCATAGGCGAGCAGTGTTTTCTGCCGTGCACGCCTCACGGAATCCTGGAGATGCTCATGCGTTCCGGCGCCCAGACAAAGGGTGCCGAGGTGGTGGTGGTGGGCAGAAGCAACATCGTGGGCAAGCCCATCGCCAATTTGATGCTGCAGAAGCGCGACGGTGGAGACGCCACTGTTACCATCTGTCACACCCGTACTCGGGACATGGCCTTTCATACCCGCAGGGCGGACATTTTGATAGTGGCTGCCGGCAGGCCCAAGGTCATCACTGCGGATATGGTCAAGGAAGGGGCTGTGGTCATAGATGTGGGTGTCAATCGCATTGGTCAGACCCCTGAGGGCAAGGCAATTTTGTGTGGGGATGTGGATTTTGAGGCCATAAAGGAAAAGGCCTCCATGATCACCCCTGTGCCAGGCGGTGTGGGGCCCATGACCATTACCATGCTCATGAAGAATACGGTGCAGGCCGCGCGTCAGGCAGCGGGGCTGTAGGTCATTATCAAAGAGTTTTTGCAGGAGAAAGACTATGAAACTGGATCTATCCAAGCGTTTCGGCGAGGGCAATGGCGGTTGCAGCATTCAGTGCAAGGCCAATCAGGAGGTGTTGTGCAACTGTTCTTCCGCTGTGGTGACGGCCGCTCATCGTGTGAGCAAGAGGGCCACTGAGCCATGCCGTTTTGGCAAGGGCGGCACCTGCTGCCGTAACTGCAATATGGGGCCGTGTCAGATCATAGACGGCGTGGCCGAGATGGTGGGGGTGTGTGGAGCGGATGCAGCAACGGTTACCGCCAGAAACTTCGGAAGGATCGTTGCCGGAGGCGCCGCCACCCACATGGACCATGGAAGGGGCGTTGCCCTGGCCTTTATGGCCACAGCACGGGGTGAGACGCCTTATGAGATAAAAGACGGCTTCAAACTGCGGGAGACCGCCCTGCGTTTGGGCATAGACCCAGCAAACAAGGAGAAGAAGGACCTGGCGATGGAGGTGGGCGCCAAACTTTTGAGCGAGTTTGGTCAGCAGACAGGCGGTCTTTCCTTTATGAAACGGGCACCCAAGGCCAGGCAGGAGATATGGGCCAAGACAGGTGTGGCCCCCAGGGGCATTGACCGTGAGGTGGTGGAGCTCATGCACCGCACGCACATGGGTGTGGACCAGCACTATGAGAACCTGCTCTTCCAGTCCGCCCGCTGTGCCCTGGCGGATGGTTGGGGCGCCTCCATGATCGCCACCGAGCTTTCGGACATCATGTTCGGCACTCCGCAGCCCGTCAGGACCAAGGTGAATATCGGTGTTCTGAAAAAGGACGAGGTAAATGTGACCGTGCATGGCCATGAGCCGGTCCTGGCCGAGGCACTGGCCATGATGGCCAATGACCCGGAGGTAGTGGCAGCCGCCAAAAAGGTGGGCGCCAAGGGCGTGAATCTGGCAGGTGTATGCTGCACTGGAAACGAGATACTCATGCGCAGGGGTCTGCCCATTGCCGGCAGTTTTGTGCAGCAGGAGGTGGTGCTGGCCACGGGTGCAGTGGAGGCCATGGTGGTGGATGTGCAGTGCATCATGCAGGGCGTCTCTCCAGTGGCAGGCCAGTTTCACACAGCCCTTCTGACCACCTCTGAAAAGGCCAAGATGCCTGGTGCCACACATATCCCATTTGATGAGCACAGGGCATTGGATGTGGCAAAGGAGATTCTGCTGCGCGCCATAGCCAAATTCCCTGAAAGGGGCAAGAATTTCATACCCAAACACCAGATGGATGTGGTGGCTGGTTTCAGTCATGAGACCATCAATTACATTTTGGGTGGCCGTTTTCGCGGCTCCTATAAGCCGTTGAACGATAACATCATAAATGGACGTATAAAGGGCGTGGCCGCCATTGTGGGGTGTGACAACTATCGGGTCTTGGAAGAGGTGCATATCGAGCTGGCCAAGGAGCTCATCGCCAACGACATTTTGGTGGTGGTCACCGGCTGCGCCGCAACCGGTATGGGCAGAGAAGGGCTTTTGACCCCTGAGGCCTTGAGCATGGCAGGCCCTGGTTTAAGAGAGGTCCTGGAGGCGGTGGGCTGTCCTCCTGTGCTGCACATGGGTTCATGCGTGGACAACAGCCGCATCCTCATCGCCCTTACGGAGATGGTGCACACAGGCGGGTTGGGAAATGACATATCTGATCTCCCCGCCATCGGTTGTGCGCCTCAGTGGATGAGTGAAAAGGCCGTGTCCATCGGCCAATACTTTGTAAGCAGCGGCGCCAGGGTCATTTTTGGGCCGAGCTTCCCCACCACAGGCTCCAGAGAGGTGACGGATTACTGTTTCAAGGGCATGCTGGAGCCCTATGGCGCTGTGTGGGACATGGCCCAGACCGCCAATGAGTTTTCAAACAAGATGATAGACGCCATTCATCAAAAACGGGCGGCGCTGGGGCTGGACAAGAAGAAGGAAAGGGTCCTCTTTGACATGGCCATGCGCCGTGAGCTGGGCAATCAGGCCCTACATGGGGTTGGTTGTCATGGGCCAGGCGGCACAGCAGGATAACCAGAATGGACCTGTCTGCGTGCCCCGCACAGGCAGGCAACGCATAGGCAGACGGTAATGGTTTATGTTTCAAGGAATCCAGAAGATTTGGCATGACAAGTTATCACAAAAAAAGCGGTATTACGGCAGGTAAAAAGATATGGCAAAAATGAAGAAATCGGGCGCAGTTCTGGTGCTGGGCGGAGGCGTGGCCGGTGTGCAATCCGCCCTGGATCTGGCTGAACTGGGTTATTATGTCTATCTGGTGGAGAAAAAGGCCTCCATCGGAGGTGTGATGGCCCAGTTGGACAAGACCTTTCCCACCAACGACTGCTCCCTCTGAATACTTGCACCCAAGTTGGTGGAGGCCGGTCGGTCGCCAAACATTGAAATCCTTTCCAATGCGAATCTGCTGAAGCTGGAAGGCCAGCCCGGTGCCTTTGAGGCCGTGGTGCGCCAGAACCCTCGTTACATAGACGAAGACAAGTGCACAGCTTGCGGCACCTGCACTATGTATTGCCCAAGGCCCATAGCAGATACCTACAACGAACGCCTGAATGTGAGCCGTGCCGTGCATATCGACTATGCACAGGCCATTCCGGCCACATATTACATCGATCCCAAGGCATGTATGCGGGTCAACTTCGAGACCTGTACCCTGTGCGCCCAGACCTGTACGGCCCAGGCCATTGACTTCAGCCAGCAGCCCAAGGAGCTGATCCTGAATGTGGGTGCCGTGATTCTGGCGCCTGGGTTCGGCAGATTGGACTCAGAGGTCTTGGCCAGGTTTGGTTACGGCCGTTTTCCCAATGTGGTCACCAGTCTGGAGTTCGAGCGTCTCACCTGTGCCTCAGGCCCGTCTGAAGGCCACATCGTGCGCCTGTCTGACGGCACCACGCCCAAGAAGATCGCCTGGCTGCAGTGTATAGGTTCCCGGGATGAGACATGTGGAAACGGCTATTGTTCCTCTGTGTGCTGTATGTATGCCATCAAAGAGGCCTCGGTTGCCAAGGAGCATGAGCCTGACCTGGACATCTCCATATTCTTCATGGATGTGCGCACTCACGGCAAGGGCTTTGATGAGTCCCGCAGGCGTGCTCAAGAGAAGTACGGCATAAATGTGATTCGGGCCCGAGTGCCCCGTGTGGACCAGGTGGATGGCCGCCTGGCCTTGACCTGGGTCGCTGAAAATGGAGTGTCTCACAGTGACATCTTCGACATGGTGGTCCTGTCTGTGGGCCTGGATGCCCCGGAAGACGCCCTGCCCATAGCGGATATCACCGGTATCGAGCTCAACAAATACGATTTCTGCAGGACCTCGGCAGGGGCGCCTCTGTCCACCACCAGGCCTGGCATATTCGTGGCAGGCGCCTTTCAGGGTCCCAAGGACGTGCCTGAGAGTGTTACTCAGGCCACTGGTGCAGCGGGTTTTGCCTCAGAGCTTTTGGCCGAGGCCAGGAATACCCGTTCGGTCTCCATTACATATCCCGAAGAAGACGCTGCCCTCATGGCCGAGGAGCCGCGCATAGGTGTATTCGTGTGCCATTGCGGTGTGAATATCGCGGGTGTCATAGATGTCAAGGCAGTACGGGACTATGCAGCCACCCTGCCAGGCGTGGTGCTCTACGAGAACATGATATATTCCTGCTCTCAGGATGCCCTAAAGACCCTGGCAAACAAGATAAAGGAGCATCGGTTAAATCGCGTTGTGATAGCGGCCTGTTCCCCCCGCACGCACGAGCCGCTGTTTCAGGAGACCCTGCGTTCTGTGGGTGTAAACCCTGCCCTCATTGAGATGGCCAATATCAGGGATCAGTGTGCATGGGTGCATGCCCAGGAGCCTGAGGCGGCCACGGAAAAGGCCAAAGACCTGGTGCGAATGGCGGTGGCCAAGGCAGGTTTTCTCTCGCCCCTGCCGCCTCAGACCGTTCCAGTCACTCCCAGGGCCATTGTGCTGGGCGGCGGTGCTGCGGGCATGAATGCGGCCTTGAGCATAGCGGATCAGGGCTATGAGGTGGTGCTGGTGGAAAAGGGTGACAGGTTAGGCGGCAATCTTGCACGTCTTAAGTGGACATGGGATGGCCAGGATGCCCAGGCCATTTTGTCTGACCTCATTAAAAAGACTCAAAATCATTCAAGAATTACCATCAAACTCAACTCCACTCTGGATTCCATCAACGGCTATGTGGGCAATTATGTCTCCACCCTTCAGACCCCTAAGGGCATCGAGACAGTGGAGCACGGAGTAATGGTCATGGCCACAGGTGGTAAGGAATACAGGCCCAAGGGTTATCTCTATGGCGCCAATTCCAATGTGGTCACTCAATTGGAGCTGGAGGAGCGTTTGAGCAAGGCCCATCGTAGGGGCGACCGGCCGGTCGCCCCTACACTTAAAGGGGTGGACAGTGTGGTGATGATACAGTGCGTGGGCAGCCGTGGAGACGATATGGCCCATTGCAGCAGGCTCTGCTGTGCCCAGGCAGTGAAAAATGCCCTGAAAATCAAGGAGATGAAGCCTGACACCAGGGTCTATGTGCTCTATCGGGATATCCGCACCTACGGATTTTCTGAGGACCTGTACAGGGAGGCCAGGCGGCAGGGGGTGATCTTCCTTCGCTATGAATTAGAGCGCAGGCCAGAGGTGATTGAATGTAAGGGCGACCGGCCGGGCGCCCCTACAAAGCTGGCTGTCAGGTGTTTTGATGCCATGTTAAATGAGGATATAGAGCTGCCGGCCAATCTGGTGGTGCTCTCCACAGGTGTGGCGCCTGCGGAGAATGAGGCCCTTTCCAAGCTGGTGAAGGTGCCAGTGACCTCTGATGGCTTCTTTTTGGAGGCCCATGCCAAGCTGAGGCCTGTGGAGACCGCGGCAGAGGGTGTGTATCTCTGCGGGCTGGCCCATGGCCCCAAGACCCTGGATGAGTGCATTTCCCAGGCCAAGGCGGCCTCTGCCAAGGCGGTTATTCCCTTGGCCAAGGGCAGGGTGGCCGTGGCACCCATTGTCTCCAAAGTGAATCAGGATGCCTGTATCGGCTGTGGTCTGTGCGAGAGCCTGTGCCCCTTCAATGCCATTCGTCTGGTGAAAATGGACAAGCGCAGAAAGGCGGAGACCATCACCGCTTCGTGTAAGGGCTGTGGCATCTGCGCCTCGCACTGTCCGACTTTGGCCATCAGCATGGGCGGTTTTACGGATGAGGCCCTCTTTGCGCAGATACACGCCTGGGCTGGTTTGGCCTTGAACGACGAAAAAAGAAGAAGGAGAGAACTATGACCCAGGAGGGTTTTAATCCGCATATCCTTGGTTTCTTCTGCCACTGGTGCTGTTATGCGGCCGCTGATGCCGCTGGCGTGGCCAGATACCAGTATCCGCCCAATGTGCGCGTGATTCGTGTCATGTGCACAGGCAGAATAGATTTCCGTTTTATTCTGGAGGGCTTTCGGTGCGGGGCTGACGGCGTGTTCACTGGTGGCTGACACCTGAATGAATGCCATTACCAGTCTGGTAATTACGAAGCGTTGATCATGGCCGAGACCTGCCGTCAGGTGTTTAATGTAATAGGACTCAATGCAAACAGAATGGCCCTGGAGTGGGCGTCTGCCGCTGAAGGCCCCAGGTTTGTGGAGCTTATCACCAAATATGTAGCCCGCATTCGCGAACTTGGGCCCCTGGGCAGCCTGGAAGGCGAGGCCCCTAAAGAGGTGCTGGAGCGCAGGCTGGAGGCGGCATTAAAGGCCGCTGAAACCCCAAAGGTCCGCACCGCCTACGGCAATGTGGCCAAAAAACTGCACGAGACAAGGGACTTCGCGGTATATACGCCGGAACGCATCTCCCAGGAGGTGGCTGATCGTATTCTGCCCACCTTCAGGCAGGAGCTGTTGAGCCATGATGTCCTGCTGTGTCTTGCAGAGGCTAAAGACCAGGGAAAAAAGACCTGCTCTTCCGGGGAACTCATGGATTTGACGGGCGCCTCTTCGGAGGAGCTGGACAAGCTGCTTTCCGCCTTGGCAAAGAAGGGTGTTATCGAGGGCGAGGCCGCAGGCTGGTCCTTGAAGGAGCCTGCCTGTGCGGGGCACGCAGACAGGAAGGGGGAGTGACATGACAGTTGTAGCCTCTGAATTGAAGGATTTTGCTAAAGAGATCCTGCCTGATGAGGGCTGTTTTACTCTGAGCCAGTGTTATGCCTGTGGTTCATGCAGCAGCGCCTGTCCGGTGGAAAAGGTGGTCGCAGGTTTTGATCCAAGAAAGATTGTGCATATGGTGGCCCTGGGTCTGGAGGAGCGGCTTTTGTCCTCTGATACCATCTGGGCCTGTTCCCAGTGCCAGTCCTGTGTGCCGGTGTGTCCGCAGAATGTGCGGTGCAGCGATGTGATCAAGGCCTTGCGTCATAAGGCCATTGAAAAGGGCTATGTGACCAGGGAGCGGCTGTATGAACTGGGCATGTTTGCTCAAGTCAATGAGGGAAAGTGCATAGCCTGTTTGACCTGTGTGAGGCTTTGCCCCTTTGAAGTGCCTGTCATGAAACCTGAGGGTTGTGCATACATCGATTCCGAAAGATGCAAGGCCTGCGGTGTCTGCGTGCTGGAGTGCCCTGCACAGGCCATTGATCTCAAGCCCTCGTTGGAGCTGCTTGGAATGAAGGGAGGGGCTGATGTCCAATAGAATCACGGCGTTTTGTTGCAATTATACCCTGTCTGCCTCGGAAGCTGCATTGAAGAAAGAAGGGCTGATACCTGAGGGTGTCACTTTGAGGCCCCTGCCCTGCACAGGCCGTCTGGAGATAAAGGACCTGTTAAACGCCTTTGTAGAGGGCGCTGAGGCCGTGGTGGTGGTGGGTTGCGAAAAGGATGCCTGCCATAACCTCAAGGGCAGTGTGCGGGCTGAGAAGCGTGTCAAGCATGTAAAGGGGATGCTCAAGGAGCTGGGCATGTCTCCTGACCTCATTGAGATGCATTTTGCACCCCGCAAGGCATCCGAGCCCCTGATCAGGGCAGTGGAAGAGATGAGTCAAAGGCTTAAGGGCTGATTTTGAAGGACAGACGAGGATTCATATGATAATAGCTGAAAGAAAACCACTTAACGAGATCATGGACATGCTGAAGGGTGTCTCTCGGCTTTTGGTGCTGGGCTGCCGTGGTTGTGTGGCCATCTGCTCTGCTGGTGGGGATAAGGAAGTGGAGATTCTGGCCTCCGCCATTCGCCTTGGCTGCAAGAAACAGGGTATGGGCATGGAGATCGATACGGACACCTACATCCGCCAGTGTGACCCCGAATACATCGAGCCACTAAAGGAGCGGGGCAGGCAGTATGACGCGGTGCTTTCCATGGCCTGCGGAGTGGGTGTGAATTTTATAGCGGATCTGTGCCCTGGAGTGAGGGTGCTCCCTGGACTCAACACCTCCTTTTATGGGGCCAATCTTTCCAGCGGTGAATGGAAGGAGATGTGCGCGGGATGCGGTGCCTGTGTGCTGCACCTGACCGGCGGGCTTTGTCCTGTGGCCAGGTGTGCAAAACGGCTCTCCAATGGGCCATGCGGCGGGTCTGTGGGCGGCAGGTGCGAGATCGACCCAAATGTCTCCTGTGTATGGTTTGCCATTCACAGCAAGATGCAGCAGATGAACAGGGCCGATGACCTCATGGAGATAATGCCCATTCGAGACTGGAGAACTGCAGGGCATGGCGGCCCGCGTTCAAGAAGGAGGGAGGACCTACTGTCGTGACAGAAAAAAGCAATCTGGAACATATTCTGACCTCAGGCCAGTTCGCTGTTACAGGTGAGCTTGGGCCGCCCAAGAACGGGGACATGGAGGTGGTGCGCAGAAAGGCCCGTATTCTAAAGGGGCATGTGGATGCAGTAAATATCACGGACTGCCAGACGGCCATCGTGCGCATGTCCAGCCTGACGGCAGGGCTCATTGCCCTCTCAGAGGGCGTGGAGCCTGTGATGCAGATGACCTGCCGGGACAGAAACCGCATAGCCATACAGGCAGAGGCCCTGGGCGCAGAGGCCCTGGGCATCAAGAACCTGCTGTGTCTCACAGGAGACCATCAGAAATTCGGCAACCACCCCCAGGCCAAGGGCGTCTTTGACATGGATTCCATTCAGCTTCTGACCATGATGCGTCAGATGAGGGATGAGAGGCGTTTTCAGTGCGGAGAGGAGATCAAGGGGCCTGCGCCCGACTTCTTTTTGGGGGCGGCTGCAAATCCATTTGCTGATCCCTTTGAGTTCCGTCCCAGGAGGCTGGCCAAAAAGGTGGCGGCAGGCGCCAGGTTCATTCAGACGCAGATCATCTACAATGTGGAGAAATTTGCAAGATTTATGGAGATGGTCAGGGACCTGGGCCTGCATGAAAAGGTCTATATCCTTGCAGGCATAACGCCGCCCAAGTCCCTGGGGATGGCCCGTTACATGAAAAACTATGTCCCCGGCCTGGATGTGACAGACGAGGTGATTCAGCGCATGAGGGATGCCAGGGACCAGAGGGCCGAGGGCATACAGATAGCGGTGGATATCATTCAGCAGGTGCGGGAGATACCAGGCGTAAAGGGTGTGCACATCATGGCCATCGAATGGGAGGAGGCCGTGCCGGAGATCGTAAAACTGGCCGGACTCGGGCCAAGACCTGAGCCCAAGGGCGTGGAGCCAAGGCTGGTGAGTCAACAGGCCATAGAGTTGGCTGTGTCCCAGGCAGGGGAGCAGGCCAAGGCCTCAATAGAACAAGGGTTGGAGCAGGTCAAAAAGGAGTTGCAGGTTTCCACAGAACTTCTTGCAAAGGAAAAGGACAGGGCAGCGCAGAGAGTAGCGGCCCTTGAAAAAGAGTTACAGGAGGCAAGGGAAATGGTCGCCGAAAAGAAATCCGAGACAGCCATGCTTGTGGCTGAATTGAATGAGGCAAAGAATCTACTCAAAAACGCCGCCTCTGCCCTGGCCGCAGCGCCTGTGCAGGTCCAGGCTTTGAACCCTGCGGCGGCTGCGGGTGTCGCTTTATCAGGCCAGGAGGCGGCACTCACGTCCAGAGAGCAGATGGCCTTGAACGCCCTGAAGCAGGGGTTGGCCGCCTTGAGAAAGGCCATGAACCTCACTGAAGACCAGTTCGAGGCCATAAAACAGTTCTTAGAGGCCCAATTTGTGCTCTATCTGGGTGCGCCCATGGGCATTCAGGCTGGGCAGATTCCGGTACAGCCTGTCTCAACGGCGGTCATGCCAGCTCAGCCTGTGGCAGATGTAGGGGCGACCGGCCGGTCGCCCCTACAACAGGGACAGGTGACGGCCTCAATAGCCACAGAGAAGGTGGAGGCAGCCGTTTCCCCAGTAAAACCTGTGACAGAGCCAGTATCGAAACCAGCGGCCGCTGTAGTTACAGGTGCAGAGGGCATGCCTCCCTGTCCTGAAGGTCTGACTCAAGAGGAGTGGAGGAACAAGTGGCTTATTCGTTTGATAGCCAAGGCCAATGTGTGTCTGCAACGGGGGGATGCCAGCGGCGCCAAGGCCTTCTTTGAACAGGTTTTGGCCCTTGATGCCCAGAATGCCCGTGCCAAGGCCGGTTTGGAGCGCATCGCTGCAGGTCTGGTGCCCACTCCCTCTGCGCCGACCTCTGAGGCATTGAAGGAGGCAGCCAGGCCGGTGGCTGAGGTGGAGCAGCCCAAGGCCGAACCCAAGCCCGCCCCTGAGCCTGTCAAAGAGGTGAAGCCCGAGGCGCCGGTGCAGAAGTCTGAGGAAAAGGCAGCTGTCGTTGCCGCCCCTGCTGTTCAGGCCGCCTCGCAGCCCCTGCCCAAGGAGCAAGTGAGTCTTGCAGAGCGTTGTGGACAGGTCTCCAAGGACCTTTTCATGGAACCCTGCTCCGCTTCCGTAAGGCCGGTCACTATAGGAGACGGGCCCAAGGCCATCACCGTAGGCGGTGCAAGCACCCTGCCGTTCCATCTGTTCGAGGGTGAAATGCCATATGCCCCCAAGGTGGCCTACGATGTCCTGGATGTCCAGCCTGACGAGTGGCCGGACGTGCTGTCCAGGCATTATTCCGATGTATTTTCAGACCCTGCCAGGTGGGCGCAGAAGTGCGTGAAGGAATACGGGGCCGAGGCCATCTGCCTGTCCCTGGTGAGCACGGATCCCAACGGCATGAACAGGCCTGCCTCCGAGGCCGTCAAGACCGTCACCTCGGTCTTGAATGCAGTGGACTGCCCCCTTGTGCTCTGGGGCTGCGGTAATGCGGAAAAGGACACGGAAACCCTGCGTGAGGTCACGAGCCACCTTGGGAACAGGCGGGTTTGTATAGCGCCGCTTACGGACGCCAATTACAGAAGCCTCGGCGCTACCGCGCTGGGCATGAATCTGCCGGTGGTGGCTGCCACGCCCATAGATGTCAATCTGGCCAAGCAGCTCAATATCCTTTTGGAAAACCTGGGTCTGCCCCTGGAAAACGTCCTGATGGATCCCTCCATCGGCGCTGTGGGTTATGGCATGGAATATACCTATTCGGTGATTGAGCGTATTCGGCTGGCCGCCCTTACGCAGCAGGATGCCAAGCTGGCCGTTCCCTTCATCTGCAACATTGGAAGAGAGGTGTGGAAGGCCAAGGAGACCAAGATTGCTTCCTCGGATTCCCTGGGGGATCAGGAGCGCAGGGGTATCCTTATGGAGGCCATAACCGCTTCCGCTCTGCTGTTGGCAGGAGGGGATCTGTTGATCATGAGGCATCCAAAGGCCATTGAGATGACCAATGTCCTGGTTCAGGCCATGATGTAGGTTCTGTAGGCGACCGGCCGGTCGCCCGTACGGATGTATGCCCTTGCGGATATATTTTTCTAAACATTGATTAAACAAGGAGTATGATATGTCAAAGATCATCTGTTCTGCAGCCATAAGGGGTGCTCACAAGATAGTGGATATGGCTGAGGAGAAGTACGAGGAGGCCCTGAAGAAATACGGTCCTGAACACGAGGTCGCCCTGCCCAATACCGCCTATTATCTGCCCATCATCTACAGCATGCTCGGTTTCCCCGTGAAGCAGCTCGGCGATATGAAAGAGGTGTTTCAGGAGTGCAGAAGGCTGTTGCCTGCCCCTGTGAGTGAGCACAACTGGCTGCCCTATCTGGCGCCCGCCCTGGATGCCGGAATGGCTACCTTCTTTGCGGAAGAGATGTTCGAGGCCATTCGCTATATCGACGCCCCGGATTTCTACACCAAGACCGAGGACCCGCCCGAAGGCCGTATCTGGCTGGGTGCTGCGGACGATGTCATCTTCAGAAAGCGCGGGGTGGAGTTCGTGGATGGAACCGCCCCGGGTTTTGCCGCCATTTTGGGTACACCTAAAGACCCGGAGATGGCCTCCAAGATCGCATTGGAGCTTCAGGAGAAGAATCTTTATATATTCATGCACGACCAGACAGACGGCATCTCCATGCCGGATCAGCTCATGAAGCAGAAGGTGCAGATTGGATGGTCAACCCGCCTCGTACCGTTCGGCCCCACCTATACCTCCGCTGTCTTTGCCATAGGTTTTGCATGCAGGGTGGCCCTGGCCTTCGGCGGCATCAAGCCAGGGGATTACAAGGGCAATCTGATTTACAACAAGGACAGAACCTTCGCCTTTGTTATGGCCTTCGGCCCTGTGTCAGATGAATGGTATGCCAATGCAGCCGGCGCCATCAACTGGGGCTTCCCCACCATATCGGACTGGGATATTCCACAGGTATTGCCCAGCGGTATCTGTACCTATGAACACGTGGTCAGCCAGGTGCCCCACGAGGAGATCGTTCAGAAGGCCATCGAGGTGCGCGGGTTGAAGGTCTCTGTAACCAAGATCGATATCCCGACAGCATACGGTCCTGCATTCGAAGGCGAGCGTGTGCGCAAAGACGACCTGTATCTGGAATGCGGCGGTGGACGCACACTGGGCGTGGAGGTCCTGGTTTCCAAGGATATGGAAGAGGTGCAGGACGGCCTGGTGACCGTTGAAGGCCCTGAGATGACGGATGTCCAGCCTGGGGCCAAGCTGCCTCTCGCCATTTTGGTGGAGGTGGCCGGCAGAAACATGCAGTCGGACTTCGAGCCCATTTTGGAGCGGCAGTTCCATCACCTCATAAACTATGCCCAGGGCATCATGCACATCGGCCAGAGAAATATCATGTGGCTGCGTGTGGGCAAACAGGCCATAGAAAAGGGCTTCAAGTTTGAACACATAGGCCGCATCCTCCATGGCAAGATACATCAGGAGTTCGGGGCCATAGCGGACAAGGTGCAGGTCAAGATCTATACGGACGAGGCCAAGGTCAAGGAGGTCTTGGAGTTGGCCAAACAGGTATATGCAGCGAGAGACGAGCGTCTCGGCTCTATGACCGACGAGACAGAGGAAACCTTCTACTCCTGCACCCTGTGTCAGTCCTTTGCACCAAGCCACGTGTGTGTCATTACGCCTGAACGTATAGGTATGTGCGGGGCATACAACTGGCTGGACGGCAAGGCCTCTTACGAGATCAACCCCACGGGGCCCAATCAGCCCATTCAAAAAGGGGAGGTCATTGACCCGCTCACAGGCCAGTGGAGTGGAATCAACGAATATGTCAAAAAGGCCTCTCGCGGCAAGGTGGAGCGCATCAGTGCCTACAGCCTCATGGTGGATCCCATGACTGCATGCGGTTGTTTTGAGGCCATAGCCACCATGTTGCCCATGTGTAACGGCATCATGCTGGTGAACAGGGATTACATGGGCATGACCCCCAGCGGCATGAAGTTCACCACCCTGGCTGGTATGGTGGGCGGCGGTATGGTCACTCCGGGCTTTCTGGGTGTTTCCAAGCATTATATGTGCAGCCGCAAGTTTCTGCAGGCCGAAGGCGGATTGAAGCGTGTTGTGTGGATGCCCAAGATGCTCAAGGAGGAATTGAAAGACAGGCTTGAGATGAGGGCAAAGGAGTTAGGCATTCCAAATCTCGTTGATATGATCGCAGACGAAGAGGTCGGAACCACTGAAGAGGCCGTGCTGGCGTTTTTGCAGGAAAAGGGGCATCCCGCCCTCAGCATGGAAAGCGTTGTTTAGAAATTGAAGGAGGGAATCCATGGCTCTTACTGGAATACAAATCATGAAGATGCTTCCCAAGAAGAACTGCGGGGAGTGTGGCGTGCCCACCTGTCTGGCCTTCGCCATGAAGGTGGCTGCCGGTCAGGCCGAGATAGGCGCCTGTCCCTATGTTTCGGAGGAGGTAAAGCAGACGGTAGGTGAGGCGTCCGCCCCTCCCATCAGGCCCATGACCCTTGGTTCAGGGGAAAACGTCTTCAAAATGGGGGGTGAGACCTGCCTTTACCGGCATGAAAAGCGGTTTGAAAACCCTACCGGCATAGCGGTCCTGGTCTCCACAGATATGGCTGAAGATGCCGTATCAGGGCGGCTGAATCGCTTTAACAGCCTTCAATATGAGCGTGTTGGTCTGAACCTGAGGGCAGACCTCGTTGCCGTCAAGGACGCAACATCCAGTGCCGATGCCTTTACAGGGCTTGTGCAACGGGTGCGCAAGGAGTGCCCGTCTGCGGTCTTGATCCTGATGAGTGAGGATCCGGCCAACCTGTCAGCGGCTGCCAGGGCATGTGAGGGCCATAAGCCCCTGCTTTACGCAGCGACTTCCGCCAATGCGGATAAAATGGCCGAGGTGGCCAAGGAGACCGGTTGCCCTCTGGCTGTAAAGGGCGCCAATCTGGGAGAGACTGCCCAGCTTTCAGAAAGGCTTATCGCGGCAGGGCTCAAGGACCTGGTGCTGGATACAGGTGCCCGCACGGTTAGAGCGGCATTTGAGGACCAGAATGTCATTCGTCGTGCCTCCATAAAGCATAAGTATAAACCTCTTGGATTCCCTACCATTACCTTTCCCTGTGAGATGACCCAGGATGACATGATGGAGTCCTTGATAGCCTCTGTGTTCATCGCCAAATATGCCGGTATCACGGTGCTTTCGGACCTTCAGGGAGATACCTTGTTCCCGTTGCTTTTGGAGCGCCTGAACATCTTCACCGACCCGCAGCGTCCCATGGTGGTGCAGGAGGATGTATATCCCATTAACGGCCCCAACGAGGACTCACCTGTGCTCATCACCTGCAACTTCTCCCTCACCTACTTTATCGTGGCAGGCGAGGTGGAGGGCAGCAAGGTGCCGTCATGGTTGCTCATAAAGGACACGGAAGGCCTTTCGGTGCTGACTGCCTGGGCTGCCGGCAAGTTCAGTCCGGATTTGATCGGTGGTTTTGTAAAGAAAAGCGCCATAGCGGACAAGGTTAAGCACAGGAACCTGATCATTCCGGGTTATCTGGCCGCATTGAAGGGTGAACTGGAGGAGGAGCTGCCTGGCTGGAAGATTCAGATCGGCCCCAGAGAGGCAAGCCATCTTCCGGCGTTTTTGCGGGATTGGAAGCCGGCATAAAAAATCTTCTTCGGGCGGACACTTATCTGCCCTGGCGATATGGAGGTAACATTCAAATGTATGTGCAATGTATAGCTGAAAGCATCAATATAATGGGGGCCAGAACCGGCAAGGCCATGAAGGAAAGGGATGCCGGTCCCATTCAGGTCATGGCCAATGAAGAGGCGGCAAACGGCGCTGATTTTCTGGACCTGAACATAGGACCTTCCAAAAAGGACGGGCCGACCCTCATGCCATGGATCGTAAATGCCGTGGAGGAGGTGACCGACTGCCCCCTGTCTCTGGATACCACCAATGCCGAGGCATTGATAGCCGGCATAAAGGCGGCCAAAAATCCATCGGTGCATATCATGAATTCCATCTCGTTGCAGCCTGAACGCATGAAAAAGCTCATTCCGGTGGCTGCCGAGGCCGGTTGTTATGTGATAGCCCTTCTGTGGGGAGTGGACGGCATGCCAAGGGACTCCAACGAGAGGGCTGCCATGACAGTGGACCTGACCATGGCCCTGAACGAGGCTGGTATCCCCAATGAAAAGATACTGGTGGATCCCATCGCCACCCCCATCACACTTGGGGCCGGCCAGGTGATGAGCGGCCTGGGTTTCATGTCCATGCTTGCCGAGATCGTCCCGGGCGCCAAATCCACTGTTGGTTTGTCCAATATCTCAAACGGAGTGAGTGCGCATAAAAGACATTATTTGAACAGGGCATATCTGGCCATGCTCATGAAGCATGGCATCTGGTCCGCCATTGTGGATGCCTATGACGAGGAACTCATGGCCTTGGCTCACGGAGAGCGGCCAGATCTGGTCAAGGTGGTATGGGATATCATGGACGACAACGACCCAAACCCCAAGGATTTGACCCCCAAAGAACTGGAATACTATAAAACCACTCGTGTCCTCATGGGTAAGACCATCTTTTCAGAGTCTTGGTTGGAGTTATAGGCGCAGGGGGGTCAAGGCAATGTTTCAGCGCACAAACTGTTGTCTGTAGCTCAGTGGCGACCGGCTGGTCGTCTCCTTGCGTGGAATGGAGTGGCTGGCTCACCAGCCTTTATTTAAGGGTAGATTCCAATAATACGCTTATAAGGGATTGTGAATGGAGAAGATGCAGTTACAGCTACAGATAGATGGAAGGATCATAGAGGCAGCCGAAGGCCAGACCATCCTGGAGGCGGCCAGGGCCAATGGTATTTTCATTCCCACATTGTGTTTCCTGGAAAGGGCTGAGGAGCCTCGTCAGCCATGCCTGATGTGTCTGGTGGAGATAGACGGCATGGGCAGGACAAGGGCCTGCAAGACCCCTGTTCAAAACGGCATGGTGGTGCAATCCAGGACCAAAGAACTGGAGCAGTTCCGTAAGGAGCGGCTTCAGGCCCTGGCCTCCGTACACTACGGCGATTGCCGTGCGCCATGCAATCTCACCTGCCCTGGTGGCATCAATGTGCAGGGTTATGTCAATCTCATAGCCAAGGGCGAATACGAAGCGGCCTGGAGGCTCATTCGGGAGCGCAATCCCCTGCCTGTCTCTGTGGGCCGGGTATGCCCCCGTTTCTGCGAAACCCGATGCCGCAGGGTCCTGGTGGATGAGCCCATAGGCATCAACAATCTCAAGAGATTTGTGGGGGATTATGCCCTTGAACACGGGTTCAAGGACGACTTGCCGGAGAAAGAGACCGGAAGACGGGTGGCGGTGATAGGCGGCGGGCCTGCCGGTCTTTCTTGTGCATATTATCTGCGCAAAAAGGGGCATGAGGTCGTCATATTCGATGCCAACGAGCGGCTGGGCGGCGCCCTCCGCTACTGGATTCCAGGCTATAAACTGCCCAAAAAACAATTGGATCGCGAGATTCAGGGGATATTAAAGCTGGGCATACATGTAAAACGCGGGCAGAGATGGGGGGATGCCTTCAATCTGCAATCCCTGAAGGAACAGGGCTTCGAGGCATTTTTTATAGCCACGGGTCTCTCCAAACAGAAGTCGCTGGATGTGGAGGGTGCTGAGCTTGCATGGGATGGCTTGCAGTTTCTGCGTCAGGCCAATGAGCACAGCGTGGCTTTTGTGCAGGAGATACAGGCAAAAAAGCGGATTTTGGTCATAGGCGGCGGGGATGTGGCGGTGGATGTGGCCCGAAGCGCCCGGCGTCTTGGTGCCGAATCCGTTACGGTTATATATCCGCGTTCCAGGGTTGAGATGTCTGCACAGCAGAGGGATGTGCAGGAGGCAGAAAAGGAAGGTGTGCAGTTCTTTCTAATGGCCGCACCGCTCAAGATACATGGCGATGAGGGTTCAGGCGCAGTGAAGGTAGAGATGGCCAGAACCATTCTGAGTGAGCCGGATGAGAAGGGTATCCGCCAGCCGGTGCCCATGCCGGGTTCCCGCCTGTTCTGGAACGGCGACCTGGTGATCTCCGCCCTGGGTCAGGAAGGAGATGCCACATTCAAGAGTTACGGCGCCATTGAGGCAGCCATTGCAGTCACTTCCAAAAACACCATCAAATCCAATCCATCCACCATGGCTACCAATGTGCCGGGCGTATTTGCAGGCGGCGATGTGGCAAGCGGTTCCCGTTCCGTGATTCAGGCAGTAGCAGCCGGCAGAAGGGCGGCAGACTCCATTCACGAACTCTTGGTCAGGGAGATCGGGCAAACCGCTTCGGATGGCCGGTTCAATTTTTCCAAGGGTAAGCGTTTCGAAGAGGTGGACCTCCACAATTTTGACGGCGCCTCCCTTCAGCTCAGCGAGACGATGCCAGCTCGTTCGCCTGAGAGACGCATTCATGATTTTGACGAGGCCGAGCTGGGTCTGTCTGAAGAGATGGCCAGGCGCGAGGCGGAACGTTGTCTGCAATGCGGGTGTCTTGGGCTGTCCAAGTGTTCTTTTCGCGAGCTTGCGGTTTCATACAGGGTGGACACCAACAAGGCACCCACACGCCTTGTCCGCAAGATACAAAAGGACCACCCTTTTATTCTGGTGGACGCCAATAAATGCGTGGGTTGCAGCCGTTGTGAACGCAGTTGCCGTTACAATGCCCTGAAATTGGAGCTTTCCTTCAATCCAGAGACCCAGATGCTGGAGGGTTCCTCTATAACCCTCACAGAGAGCTGCGTCTCGTGCGGGGCCTGTGTTGATGCCTGCCCAACGGGTGCCTTGTCCAAAAAGGGCCTGGCCGTGCCACTTTTCCCGGAAGAGGTGCAAAAGGTTTCCAGTGTATGTACCTATTGCGGTACCGGCTGTAGTGTGGATGTGGTGGTGAACAACAAGGCCATTTTGGAGATGAGGGCCGACAAGACCCTGCCACCCAACTGGGGGGAACTCTGTGTAAAGGGGCGTTTTGGTTATACATTTTATCGCCATGCCGATAGACTGACCGTCCCTCTGGTGAGGGATTCCCTGGATGAACCCTTCAGGGAGACGGATTGGGTGGAGGCCATAGGCCTGGTGGCAAGCCGTTTTGAGAGGCTCATTCAAGACCATGGGCCTAATAGCGTAGGGATTCTGTCGTCCTCCCGGTGCACCAATGAAGAGAACTATCTGCTTCAAAAATTAGCTCGCGCAGCCTGGCTCACAAACAATGTGGACAACTGCGCTCGAGTCTGACACGCACCATCTGTCAGCGGTCTGCTGGCAACCATTGGAAGCGGTTCGGCTACCACGCCGTTTGAGCACATACCTGAAACAGATCTCCTGTTGATCTGCGGCTCCAATACCACTGAGGCCCATCCCATCGTGGGTTTGAAGGTCAAGGAGGCCTTTAAGCGAGGCAAACGATTCATTGTCATAGACCCCAGGCGCACTGAGGTGGCTGCAATGGCAGAGTCGCAGAAAGACGGCATCTGGCTGCGCATCAAACCCGGCTCCAATATCCCTGTGCTAAACGCCATATTACACACCATCTTTGAAGAGGGTCTGGAGAACAGGGAGTTTTTGGAGGCACGGGTGGAAAATGTGGAGGCCGTGCGTCAGCATGTTCTGGATTACAGCCCGGAACGGGTCTCCGAGACAGCCGGTGTCCCCGCAGAACTCATTCGCAGGGCGGCCCGTGCCTATGCCATGGCTGAAAACGCCATGATTCTATACGGTCTGGGCGTGACAGAGCACAAGGGCGGCACGGCCGGAGTCATGGCATTGGCCAATCTGGTGCTGGCCACAGGCCATGTGGGCAGGCCATATAATGGCATAAATCCATTGCGGGGCCAAAATAATGTACAGGGCGCCTGCGATATGGGCACCCTGCCCTATGTGCTTCCTGGTTATTTGCATACGGATGATGCAGAGGTATTGAATGCCTTGGCCAAGGTCTGGCAGGTGGCCAGGCTTTCGTCCAGTCCTGGGCTCTTTGAGCCTCAGATGTATGATGCGGCCTTAAAGGGGGATTTCAAGGGCCTTTATGTAGTTGGTTATGACCCTGCCCATACCCAGGGTGACATCGGAAAGGTGCAGAGGGCCCTTAAGTCTTTAAATTTTTTGGTGGTGCAAGACCTGTTTCTGACCCAGACGGCCAAGCTGGCCCATGTGGTGCTGCCTGCAGCATGTTTTTATGAAAAGGACGGCACCTTTACCAGCGGTGAGCGCCGTGTGCGTCGAGTGACAAAGGCAGTGCCTCCACCTGGTCAGGCCAAGGCCGATTGGGAGATCGTGTGCCTCATCGCCCAGGCCATGGGTTATGACATGTGTTATAGCCATCCCAAGGAGATCATGGATGAGATCGCTCAAGTGACCCCCATCTATGGTGGTATTTCATACGAACGTATGGGTCAAACCGGCCAGATCTGGCCATGCCCCACCAAGGATCACCCAGGGACGCCGCTTTTACACACAGAAAGATTCCCCATAGGCAAGGGCAGAATGCAGTGCGTGAGCTACATCATGCCAGAAGAGGAACCGGATCGGGACTACCCATTGGCCTTGATCACAGGCAGAAGGTTGGAACACTATAATAACGGCTCTCAGACCCGTCGCTGCCAGGGCTTTGATCGCCTGTCCAATATGGAGGTCCTGGAGATAAACCCTGTGGATGCCCAGCGATTGAGTGTAACAGATGGAGAGATCGTATCAGTGGAGTCCAGACGGGGGGCTGTAAAGGCCAGAGTGAGTGTCACGGAGCGCAGCAGGCCAGGTACGGTGTTCATGGCCTTTCACTTTGAAGACAGCCTCGTCAATCTGCTGACCAGTTACGGCCTGGATCCCAAGACCCTTACTCCAGAATACAAGATCTGCGCGGTGCGCATCACAAAATAAAAAATATGGGGGCTCGGTGGTTAGAGCCCCTTTTGTGTCATTGGGCCACGCGCCGAAGCGAGCCGCCGAAGGCAGCGAAGCAATCCCCTGCACAAAAGAATGTAGGGGCGACCGGCCGGTCGCCCCTACTTCTAATAACATGTTTTTGTTTTTAGGGTGATGAGCAGGACAGGGAGTTGTCATTGCGCCACGCGCCGAGGCGAGCGAAGCAAAGCAATCTCCTGCACAAAAGAATGTAGGGGCGACCGGCCGGTCGCCCCTACTTCTAATAACATGTTTTTGTTTTTAGGGTGATGAGCAGGACAGGAAGTTGTCATTGCGAGCGAAGCGAAGCAATCCCCAATAATAACATGTTTTTGTTTTTAGGCGGGGGCAGCCGGCATTTGTTTCATGCCCCACATAACCGCCCTCCATGGCAGTGATGTGGGGCCGGCGCCCTCGTGGCGCCTATTCCACAAACACCGACTGCCCTCGCCCTTCACCACCTCCACATCCTACATCAGAAGTCGCTTAAAAAAGGCATAGACCCTTTGAACTTTGATTAACACCCTTCCTGAAACCCCACGCCCAACCGTAAAAGACGCTTCAAAGCAGCACATACCTTTGAAGCTTGGTTAACATGAGGTTAAAAGGCCAATTCTGCGATTTTTTAGGCAAAAACGCCAGCTCATTATTTCAGCAGGTCAATCCGTTATTAGTGGGATTGCAGGAGGAATGGATAGGGTATCCGTTCTGGACATGGAGTTCCGTAGGGGTGAGAAGGGCGGCAGTGGTGGAGTGTTTGTGGAGTAGGCGCCATGAAGGGCGCCGGCGGCGCATCCTGCCAAGGAGGGCAGTTATGCGCCGCATGGAACAAATGCTTCACCGCTGCCGCCCCAAAAAAATGATGTCTTTTTGTATTCATTAAAAATGTTATTCAGGAATGTGTCTGTCCTTTTTTTGTTTTTTGTCTTTTTGTCTTTTTTTTGTCACTTTTTTGTTATCCTCCTCTTGTATATGGCATTTGTTCTTGCTATAAAGGATTAAGTTTTTCTCAAACATTATTATTATTATTTATAGGAGGGGGTCATGCGTTTTTCATCTATTTCCTTCAGATTGTTGGTGTTACTGATTCTGGCTATAATCGGCACGGCACTGGTAAGTGGAAGCTTTTTCTGGTTTGAATACGATACCCTTGTCAAGGATCGCAAGAAACAACTGAAGGTATCTGTCGAGATTGCATATAACATCCTTCAAAAACAGTATGAGCTTTCCCAGTCAGGCGCAATCAGCGAGGATGCAGCGAAACAGGCCGCCAAAGTCCTCATCAAGGCATTGCGTTACGATGAAAAGGAATATTTTTGGATCAATGATACCTCTTCTCCTGCGCAAATGATCATGCACCCCACAGTTCCGGACCTGGATGGAAAGACACTGGATGCGCCCAAGTTCAACTGCGCCACATACTCACAGGAAGGCGTGAACGGCCCTGAGCGCGATCTGGACAAGAAGAACCTGTTTACAGCCTTTGTGGAGGTGGCTGAGAGGGCAGGTCATGGATATGTGGCATATCTGTGGCCTAAACCACAGCAGGGAGGAGGTGTTACCCAGGAGCTCTATCCCAAGTTGAGTTATGTCAAAAAATTCGCTCCATGGGGCTGGATCATCGGAACCGGTGTCTATATCGACGACATAAAGCAGACATGGCTGGGTCATGTCTGGAGGATATGCCTGATTGTCTTTTTGATAGGGCTTCCCATAGGTGTCTTTGGCATTCTGCTTGTGCGGCATATACTCAATGACATTCATGGAATGACCGCTTCATTGAAGAAGCTTCAGGACACAAGAGACCTCAGTCGTCGCATCAGCGACCACAAACTCGCTGAGATGGAGACAGTGGCGGAGGCCATGAATTATCTCTTGGACGCTATTGTGAAAATATTGCAGGGCATTAAGTCCAAGGCCGCTGTCCTGAATACGGAAGGGGTGTCTCTTGACGTCCAGACACAGAAACTTATTGAGGCAGCAAACCTCGTCATGGGAAAGATCTCCCAAATGGGTGGCAATGTGGAGAATTCCATGGATGCTGTTTCCAGCCTTGCCGCCTCCATGGAGGAGATGTCGGCTACCATTACGGAGATCTCAAGGCACACAAGTGAAACTCGGGCTATCGCTCAGGAGGCTGGCAGAGAGGCAGGCAATGCACAGAATGTTATCAATGAATTGGCAGAGGCCTCTCATCGCATCGGAGAAACCAGCAAGCTCATAGGTTCCATAGCCGCACAGACAAATCTTCTGGCCCTGAATGCCACCATCGAGGCGGCTCGCGCCGGCGAGGCAGGTAAGGGCTTTGCAGTAGTGGCCAATGAGGTAAAGGAATTGGCCAAGCAGACCTCGGATTCTGTGGTGACCATTGATGCTATTGTCAAAGAGATAGAAATGGGAAGCCAGAACAGTGTAAACGCCATTCAGCATGTGGTGAGCATCATAGATCGTCTTGTGGAATTTTCCGACAGTGTAGCCGCTGCGGTGGAGGAACAGACAGCCACTGTCAGCGAGGTCAGCAAGAGGGCCCAGGATGTCACCGGTGATGTGGGTCAGATCAAGAATATGATGGACGTGATCGCTGAATTGAGCACCAAAAATCTAACTATATCGGATGAAATAAAGATGACTGCTCGAAAACTGAAGGGTCTCTCTGATGAATTGATATTGGAGGTGAATACCTTCAAGGGCATTTGAGCACAGGATTTGTTGTGTTGTGAATAGGCCGGGACCTGCCCCGGCCTTTTTTATGGGTTCGGTATTTGTCATTGCTGATGCTTGCTGAAATGGAACAAATGCTTCACCGCTGCCACCCTCAAAAAAATGATGTCTTTTTGTATCCATTGAAAATGTTATTCAAGAATGTGCCCGTCCTTCTTCTGTCCTGTCCGAAGAATGGTTTTTTCTTCTCAAGCGATGGCATAGGAAGTTGTCATTGCGAGCAAAGCGAGGCAATCCCCTGCACAAAAGAATGTAGGGGCGACCGGCCGGTCGCCCCTACTTCTAATAACATGTTTTTGTTTTTGGGGCGGGGCAGCCGGCATTTGTTTCATGCCCCACATAACCGCCCTCCATGGCAGTGATGCGCCGCATGGAACAAATGCTTCACCGCTGCCGCCCTCAAAAAATGATGTCTTTTTGTATTCATTAAAAATGTTATTCAAGAATGTGCCCGTCCTTTTTTGGTTTTTTTGGTTTTGGTTTTTGGGCTGTTGTCCTGGTATTGAGTTAAAGCACAGATTTTTAACGCCGTGTTGTTGCATTCAAAAAAAAGGTGTTTATATTGCCTTTCGCTTCGGACAGGACGCTGCAAAACAGTGGACGGCTCCTGTTTAAGCACCCTTTAAGCCAATCGTTGGCGCCTTTTTATCAATTTACATATTCTAAAAGAAAGGAGTAAAAACATGAAGATCAGGCCATTGAATGACCGCATTCTCGTCAAACGCCTCGAGGAAAAAGAGGTCACCAAGGGAGGCATTATCATTCCCGATACTGCCAAGGAAAAGCCCATAGAGGGTAAGGTGGTTGCAGTAGGCAAGGGCAAGATGCTGGAAAACGGCTCTGTGAAGCCCCTGGATGTCAAAGAAGGCGACAGGATTTTGTTCGGCAAGTATTCCGGAACAGAGATCAAGATCGAAGGCGAAGAGTTCCTCATGATGAGGGAAGACGATGTGCTCGGCATCATCGAAGCTTAATATCCACACAATTCTACGGAGGTAAAAAATGTCAGCTAAAGAGATACGTTACAGTGTAAAGGCCAGAGAGGCCATTTTGAATGGCGTCAACACCCTGGCCAATGCAGTCAAGGTGACCCTGGGCCCCAAGGGCAGAAATGTCATTATTGAAAAATCATTCGGCTCCCCGCTTATCACAAAAGACGGCGTGACAGTGGCCAAAGAGATTGAAATCGAAAACAAGTTCGAGAATATGGGCGCCCAGATGGTCAAGGAAGTCGCTTCCAAGACCAGCGATATCGCAGGTGACGGCACCACCACAGCCACCATCCTGGCCCAGGCCATCTATTCCGAGGGCTCCAAGCTCGTGGCCGCGGGCATCAACCCCATGGCCCTTAAGAGGGGTATCGACAAGGCCGTCGAGGTTGCCGTTTCAGAGCTGAAAAAACTCTCCAAGCACACCAAGGACCAGCGTGAGATCGCCCAGGTCGGCACCATATCAGCCAACAATGATGCAACCATAGGCAACATAATCGCCGAGGCCATGGACAAGGTCGGCAAAGAGGGCGTCATCACAGTGGAAGAGGCCAAGTCCATGGAGACCTCCCTTGAGGTTGTGGAGGGTATGCAGTTTGATCGCGGTTACATCTCTCCCTATTTCGTGACTGACCCTGAGAAGATGGAGTGTGTGCTGGACGACCCCTATATCCTCATCAATGAGAAAAAGATCAGCAATATGAAGGACCTGCTGCCTGTGCTCGAGCAGATCGCCAAGATGGGCAAGCCCCTTGTCATTATTGCAGAGGATACAGAGGGCGAGGCATTGGCCACCCTGGTGGTCAACAAGCTGCGCGGCACCCTGCATGCCTGTGCAGTCAAGGCCCCTGGCTTCGGTGACCGCAGAAAGGCCATGCTGGAGGATATCGCCATTTTGACCGGCGGCACCATGATCTCGGAAGACCTGGGCATCAAGCTTGAAAATGTCAGCCTGAATGACCTGGGCCGGGCCAAGAGAGTGGTCATTACCAAGGAAAATACCACCATCGTGGATGGCTTCGGCTCCAAAGAGAAGATCGAGGGCCGGGTGAAACAGATTCGCGCCCAGATCGACGAGAGTTCCTCTGATTACGACAGGGAGAAACTTCAGGAACGCCTTGCCAAGCTCGTGGGTGGCGTGGCTGTCATCAATGTGGGCGCTGCAACCGAGACCGAGATGAAGGAAAAGAAGGCCCGTGTGGAAGACGCCCTGAACGCAACCCGTGCGGCTGTGGAAGAGGGTATCGTTCCAGGCGGCGGCACTGCTCTCTTGCGGACCCTGCCTGCCCTGACCGCTCTGAAGGCGGAGGACAGCGATGAGCAGCACGGCATCAATATCATTATTCGCGCCATTGAAGAGCCACTTCGCCAGATCGCAAACAACGCTGGTCACGAGGGTTCCATCGTGGTGGAGAAGGTCAAGGCAGCCTCAGGCAGCATGGGCTTCAATGCCGCCACCGGTGTGTATGAGGATCTCATGGCTGCGGGCATCATCGATCCCACCAAGGTTACTCGAATAGCCTTGCAGAACGCATCCAGCGTCTCTGGTCTGTTGCTCACCACAGAGGCCATGATCGCAGAGCTTCCAAAGAAGGACGAGAAGATGCCTGCCATGCCTCCTGGTGGCGGTATGGGTGATATGTACTAAAAATCACTTCTGTTTTTGCTTAACCGCAACAAAAAACCCCTCAACAGAGGGGTTTTTTGTTTGTTGGCTATTGAGATGGTAATAACTCTTGCGGTTCACCCAGCAGAAAATGCCCGCTTTGTATCCATCTCTTTAATGTTGAAGCGATCTCTCGCGCCTTGGGCAGACTGGAAAGGGGGGATGTGGGGACTCGTTTGCCCTCTACCTCAATAAAACCGCTTTTTAGTTGGGCATAGGTCACTTCTCCAAGGGACCTGGTTTTGCCCTCTGGATAATCCATGCCATAGTCCACTATCTGAGTAACGATTTTATCGTCTGAAATGCTGGTAAAGTGGGCCATTTCTTCATTTAAGATGGGTATAGGGACTCCAAGCCCCACGGCCAGTGAACATCCATAACCCAAAAGGCTCACTCCCACCAGCCACTGTGGAGACATCTGTTTCAGATCGCCCAGCACCATCAATGTACCGGCAGGTCTTTTGGGGATGCCGTCAGGCGTTCGTTCAGAGATTCTTGGATTGTGTTGTGTGCCTCGAAAGACCACATAACCTATGCCACCGCCCAGGAAGATACGGGTCCCTATGCCGATTGTCCGATAATACGGGTCGTTGAACAAAGGGCTCAACTGACCTGCAGTGCAGTAATTAGCGTTTCCGAGATGGGGTTTAAGGGCGCCCATGTAGGTATAGATAGTCTTGCCGGATAGATTGACGGCGCAGTTGTAATTTTGGTAAGCGTTGCGCGGGTTGCAGAGCTGTGCAAATGGCAGGTCATGCAATGTGACGCGTTTTTCCAGGTATTCCCTGGGATAGCAGTGCGTTCCGTATGCCTCGGCCCGGAGATGTATGGCCTTGCCTGCCAGCAGGTCGTGAATGACATGGCCGCCTCCGTACAGGAATTCACCTGGATAAACCTTGTTCAGGGGATCGTCTTCGCGCGGCTCGGTGGCGCCGATGTAACAATCCACTGCTGCAAGACCTGCATAGGCGGGTACATCGTTTAGCCAGACCTTGCTGGCCTTGATACCTGGGACGCTGTGCCCGAAGTTGATGAAAGCACCTGAAGAGCACATAGGAGAAAAGGTGCCGGTGGTGACCACGTCCACCTCTTTGGCGGCGGCTATTTCGCCTTTTTCTCTCACAATATCGATCATCTCTTCGGCGGTCACCACGACTGCCTTGCCGGCTTTTATTCTGGCATTGATCTCTGCAACGCTCTTTTCAACCTGAAATTTCGCCATATTTTCTCCTTCCATCACTGTCTGATATAAAGATGGGCATAAATGGCACTTGAATGGGGGCGGTTAGCCCTTGTTCAGGGTGTTATTCCAGAATGGATAACACCTTGTGGTTCTGTTTTTCCAATGCCTCTATGATCTTGTCCAGTTCGCAACGTTCCAGGCGAATACAGTGAACACGCTTTCGAGTGGCCTGCGCATCCGCCACGACGCTGATTATCTTGCCACCCAACTCTCGAATTATGCGAAGGACATCTTCCAGGGTGCCGTTTTCCGCGATCATGACATCCAGCCGGGCGCTTTTGTCCAGCAACCCCAGAAATTCTATGAAGGCAGCTACGATATCCGTGTTGGTGATGATGCCCACCAGCTTTCTTTTTTCCAGCACAGGCAGGCCGCCGATCTTGTATTTGTATATCAGCCTGGCTGCTGCATCCAGGGTTGCATTGGCATCGATGGTTATGGGATTCATGATCATGACATCCGATACCTTCAGCTCAGGCAATATCTCTGAAAGGAAATATTGTCTGAGGTTGCTCTCTGTCACCAGGCCGTAAATCTCCCTTTCCTGCGTCACAGGCAGATGCCGGATGGAATTGGTTCTCATGAGCTCGATGGCCTGCATTAGGGATGTGTCGGGAGTGACGGTGATGATATTGCGTGTCATCCAGTTTTTGACTTTCACTTTTCGCCCTCAATTTCCTATAGATTTCAATTAGATACTCTGATGGCTGAAGGTCAACGCAGGTAGGCCTTCAGTGCCTCTAATTGCCCGCCGAATTGGTTGTTCAATTCATTTGATATCTCTGACCATTCTTTCTGGAACTCCGGCAGCATCTCTACATTCAGAGAAGAGGCCGCCGCCATGCCGTATTGCTGGGCCATGGCCTGTTTCATGCCGCCCAGTTTCATCTGCATCTGGGCCTTGAGTTGTTGCAGATACTGATTTTTGACCTGGTCATACTGGGTTATGAGCTGGTCTATATATGTCAGATATTGTTGTATGACGCTTCCCTTGATCTGTAGCAGACCAGCACAGGCCCTTTTTATGGTCTCCTTTTGGCTTGTGTCGCGCGGCAAGTGGATGTTTCTGAGGAAGATGTCGCTTATACCTGCCAGGACAGTGGGAAGCGCCTGAGGTGTTATGTCCTTGAGGGAGGCGGCCAGCTCCGTTATTTCACCGTTCATATACCTGGCCCCGAGTTTTCTGCCCTGTGCCAGCCAGCGTTCCATCTCCATTTCTTCCTGAGTGGCCCGTCCCATTTTTTCGGCCTTTTCCAGGGCGATTTCCAGGGCGCTTTTGATCTCAGCCATGACGTATCTCCTTTTTTAAGCAATGTTTCACAGGGTTGTTGAGTGCAAATTAAAACAAACTGAATGTTAAATCAACCTTGATACCTAAATTCTGGGGTTGAATCTCAAAAAAACAAAAAGATATTTTGAATGGGCTACCCTCGCCCCTCCCCACCTCCACATCCTACATCAGAAGTCGCTTAAAAAAGACATAGACCCTTTGAACTTTGATTAACACCCTTCCTGAAACCCCAAACCCAATCGTAAACGACGTCTCAACGCAGCATATCCCCTTTGAATTTTGGTTAACATGAGGTTAAAGGCCAATTCCACTTTTTTTATTGGCAGAAGTGCCGGTTCAGCCAGCGATTTTTATTATCAGAAGGGCAGGTTCACTATTCCAGCAGGTCAATCCGTTGTTATTTGGATTGCAATAGTAATGGATAGGGCATTCGTTCTGGACATGGAGTTCCGCAGGGACGAAAAGGGCGGCAGTGGTGGAGTGTTTGTGGAATAGGCGCCATGAAGGGCGCCGGCGGCGCATCCTGCTAAGGAGGGCAGTTATGCGCCGCATGGAACAAATGCTTCACCGCTGCCGCCCTCAAAAAATGATGTCTTTTTGTATTCATTGAAAATATTATTCGAGAATGTGTCTGTCCTTTTTCTGTCCGAAGAATGTTTTTTTCTTCAGCGGTGGTACAAGCGGTTGTCATTGCGAGCGAAGCGAAGCAATCCCCTGCACAAAAGAATGTAGGGGCGACCGGCCGGTCGCCCCTACTTCTAATAATATGTTTTTGTTTTTGGGGCGATGAGCAGCCGATATTTGTTCCATGCCCCACATAACCGCCCTCCTTGGCGGAGAATGTGGGGCCGGCGCCCTTCATGGCGCCTATTCCACAAACAGCGGCTACTCATCGCCCCTCCCCACCTCCACATCCTACATCAGAAGCCGCTTAAAAAAGACATAGACCCTTTGCATTTTGGTTAACAGAGGAGTGAAAGCCAATTCTATGTTTTTTGAGGCTTTTATTCACAGAAACGCCGCTTCAGCCATTACAGCAGGTCAATCCTATGTCAAGAGGATTAAAAGAAAAAAGGAATAGGGCACCCATTATGGACACGGAGTTCCGCAGGGACGAGAAGGGCGGCAGCTGCCGCCCCCTTCCAATTTTTTTGTTCTTTAAATTCAATCACGGCATTTGGGTTGACAGTGGTATATTGCCTAATTCTGCATTATTATTTCTTAATTTAACAGAACAAAATGGCAGGAGGGCCTCTTCATGGAACCTGAATGGCTGGACGCATTGCTGAAGGTCTCTGGGTCGAACCAAGCGGATACCCACCGTTTGATACAGACCCATATCTCATGGGTTATTTTGACCAATGAGATAGTATATAAGATCAAGAAACCCGTAAATTTCGGTTTTCTTGACTATACCACCCTGGAAAAGCGCAGGTTTTTCTGTGAGGAAGAGGTGCGTCTGAACAGGCGGCTCTGTCCGGAGATATATCTGGGAGTGGCGCCCATAGTCAAAACCCCTGACGGCGCCTATGCCTTTGACGCCCAGGGAGAGACCGTGGAATGGGCGGTCAAAATGCGTCGTATGCCTGAAGACGGCATCATGACACATCTCTTAAAAAGATATGAGCTCAATTCAGGGCATATCGACGCCATTTTGAACAAATTGGTGTCCTTTTATTCCTTGAATGCCGATGGAGATGCAAGGCATGCCCAGTTGGCTGCTGAAATGGGCTCCCTCGAGGTGATACGGCACAATACCGAGGAAAACTTTGCACAGATATCGCCATTTGTGGCGCAAATTATTCCATCCCAACTATACGAGGCCATTTGCTCTTATACTCGAGGCTTTTTACAGACCCAGGCAGACCTCTTTGAAAGGCGGCGCCAGGAGGGACACATTAAAGACGGCCATGGTGACCTCTATTCCGCCAATATCTGCTTCGATGCCTCTAAAAACCAGGTCTATATCTTTGATTGCATAGAATTCAATGACCGCTTTCGCTACGGAGATGTGGCCTCTGATGCGGCCTTTTTGGCCATGGACCTGGACCTGCACGGCTATCCAGACCTGGCATCCTATTTTGTTTCGCAGCTTTCCCATGCCCTAAATGACCCTGATATGCTGAAGCTGATGGATTTTTATAAATGTTACAGGGCGGTGGTGAGAGGCAAGATCGGCTGTTTTACATGGGCGGATTCAGGCATAGATGCAGCGGCCAGGGAGGCTGCGCTTGACAATGCCCTGCGCTATTTCAAGCTGGCCGGCCGCTATGTGCAGCCCAAGAGACCCAAGCTTTATGTGGTTTATGGATTGAGCGGCACTGGCAAGACCACGGTGGCCAATATGTTGGCTGAGATGGCACATCTCCCTGTCTATCACTCGGACCAGGTGCGCAAGGAATTGGTGGCGGGCATCCCTGCCACAGAAAGGCGCCTGGAGGCCTTTGGTCAGGGCATTTATAGCCGGGAACTCTCTCAAAAGACATATCATGCCATGGCCCGTCTGGCTGCAAGGCATTTGGTGTTGAATGAGGATGTCATTCTGGATGCCACCTACATAAATGCACTTGAAAGAAAAAGATTGCTGGAGATCGTTGAATACTGCAATGCCGAGCCCATATTCCTTCAGACCACCTGCCCTGAGCCTGAGGTGAAGAGGCGGTTGGCGAACAGGCTCAATCAGCCGCAGGAGGTGTCGGACGGCAGATGGGAGATATATCTCAAACAAAAGGAACGTTTTATGCATAAAGAAGGTCTGGAAGAGTTGCCTGTAGAGGTGATCCCCACAGAGGACAAGGCAGTGATGCAGGAACATCTGAAGGCTGTGTTGAGTAAGTATAAAAACAAATAAAAACAGGTAGTTATGTTAACATTTTTTTGTGTTTCCACAGTGCAAAAAAACCCTTTACTTTTTTTGAAAAAGGTGTATTTACACTACTCCAGTTTTGGCTGTTACAAATTGTTTTAGCCGGATTGATGAGAGGTTGTGTTGAAATCTATCGACAAGGTCATAATATCATTTATGCACCCATTCTTATTTTAGCCCCTTCCTTTTTTTATTCCCCAAGGAGAACAAACCATGAAACCCTCAGGCATGACAGTGTGTCTGAACCATTTGAAAACCTGGATCAAGGCCATTGCCGGGTTGGAAGTGAAATCCGTTACCATTCTGGTGATAGCCCTGATCGCCCTGACAAATCTTTCCGTGTGGGCCTTTTTCAATCAACCTGCGCATGAAGAAGATTGGCGTGGTGTGATAGGCGGTTTGTCTTACAGCCCCTATCAGCGAGGTCAGGATCCATTCAAAGAAAAATACCCAAGCATCGACGACATAGCCGGCGACATGCGTTTCCTGAAGGGCAAGGCCTCCTCAGTGCGCACATATTCCTCCATCAACGGCGTGGAGGAGACGGCCCGGCTTGCTAAAGAGCAGGGCATTTTTGTTACAGCCGGCGCATGGCTGGACAAGCGTAAGGACAACAATGAACGTGAGATCAACGGCCTCATTCAGATCGCGAAGAAATATGACAACATCGAGCGTGTGATCGTGGGGAACGAGGCGGTCCTGCGTGGAGATCTGACAGTCAAGGAACTGGCCGAGTATATCAGACGTGTCAAAAGAGAGGTGAAGGTCCCTGTGAGTACCGCTGAGCCATGGCACGTCTGGTTGACCCATCGGGAACTGGCCGATGAAGTGGACTACATAGCCATACACGTCCTGCCTTACTGGGAAAAGATACCTGCCAATCAGGCGGTGGACTGGGCCTTGTCCAGGTATGAACAGGTGAAACAGACCTTTCCTGGCAAACATGTCATCTTCGGCGAGGTTGGCTGGCCCAGCGGAGGCAACAGATTGGAGGCGGCTGAGCCCAGTCTCACCAATCAGGCCAAATTTATTCGAAAGTTTTTGAACATCGCCAGCCGTGAAAAGATCGATTATTTCATCATGGAGGCCTTTGATCAGCCATGGAAAAGACCTCTTGAAGGCCCTGCGGGTATGCACTGGGGTGTCTTCAATGTGGACCGCATGCCCAAGTTTCCCTTTACAGGAGAGATAGCCGAGAATCCCTTTTGGGCCAGACAGGCCGTAGCCGCCACGCTGTTCGCCCTGTTGCCCATGTTTCTTTTCCTGTTCGCATTCAAGGAGATTCAGTTGCCGGGCCAGGTGGTGTTTGCCGCCCTGATTCAGATTACGGCCTCTCTGGCTGTCTGGACCGGTTTCGTGCCTGTTGTTACAGACCTGCCCATAGAGAGCAAGGCCGTGTGGTTCGCCCTTTTCCCGGCCCAGTTGTTGTTATTGGGTGTGGTGCTTGTAAATGGTTTCGAGTTTACG
This sequence comes from Deltaproteobacteria bacterium, assembly GCA_028695735.1. Lineage (GTDB taxonomy): Bacteria > Desulfobacterota > Dissulfuribacteria > Dissulfuribacterales > DYLC01 > JAQVIJ01. The sequence continues at coordinate 585,681 of JAQVIJ010000001.1, forward strand.
GAGATGATCTGGAAGCCAGGTCTCAAACGCCTTTTCAGGCCTTTTACAAGATCGGATGTGGTGAACAGGCGGCTTCCCATGGTCTCCATACATCTGCCCATCTGCAATGAGCCGCCTGACATGGTGATTCAGAGCCTGAACAGCCTGGCGCGACTGGATTATCAGAATTATGAGGTGCTGGTCATCGACAACAATACAAAGGACGAGGCCGTCTGGAGGCCGGTGGAGAGACACTGCGCCAGCCTCGGGGCCAGATTCCGTTTTTTCCATCTTCCCAAATGGCCGGGCTTCAAGGCAGGCGCCCTGAATTTTGCCCTGACTCAAATGTCGCCCGAGGCCGAGATCGTTGGCGTGGTGGACAGCGATTATGTAGTGAGGCCGGATTGGCTTTTGGCCCTTACCCCTTATTTTGAGGACTCAAAGGTCGCCTTTGTTCAGGCCCCTCAGGACAATCGCGATTGGGAAAACAATCCCTTCAAGACCATGTGTAACTGGGAGTACAGCGGTTTCTTCCATATCGGTATGATGCATAGGAATGAAAGAAATGCCATTATACAACACGGGACCATGACCCTTGTGCGGAAAACGGTTTTAAACAGCATGGGGAACTGGTCGGAGTGGTGTATCTGTGAGGACGCAGACCTGGGGCTTCGTATGCTGAATGCTGGCTATGACTCTATTTATGTCAATGACGCCTTTGGAAAGGGCGTCACTCCGGATTCCTTTGCTGCCTATCAGAAACAGCGTTTCCGTTGGGCCTATGGTGCCATGCAGATCATCAAGGGGCACTGGAGGTTGTTCCTGCCTACTTTCAAGGCGAATGGCGAGGACAGACTCAACAATGCCCAGCGTTATCACTTTGCAAGCGGTTGGATGCCCTGGTTTGCTGATGCCCTGCATCTGCTCTTTGCAATGGCAGGTATCTTTTGGTCTGCGGCCTTGGCCATTTGGCCTCAGTATTTCGAGTTTCCTTTGGCGGTCTTTTTGGCCCCGACCCTTGGCATATTTGTTCTAAAGGTCTTGCACAGCTTTTTGCTCTATAAGCACAGGGTGCCCTGTACCCTGACACAGCGCATCGGCGCTGCCGTAGCAGGCATGGCCCTGACTCATACCATAGCCAAGGCAGTGATAGCTGGGCTGTTTACCTCCAGACTGCCTTTTATGAGAACGCCCAAGGGAGAGGCCACTGCACCTCTTGTTCACGGATTGTTGGTTGTGCGCGAGGAGTTGGCCATGTTTTTGCTGTTGACCCTGGCTGCCGTCAACATCTGGGTCGTGTATGGGACTCAATCCTTTGAAATAAATGCGTGGGCCGTGATTCTGCTAATTCAGTCCATTCCATACCTGGCCGCCATTGTATGCTCCCTGGCCAGTTCCATGCCCGATGCCTTCAGCTTCAAGTGGGCCAAGAGATGGCTGGATGCCTTGGCCCCTCAGCTTCAGGTCATCAAGGTGCGTATTTAACCAAGCGATGACAATTAGCTAACAAACGGCCTTTATTCAGAGTGCAGGAATAGAGGCCGTTTGTTTATGTGAAGCTAAAGAGAATGGAACCTTCCTTGCCCCAAAACCAGCAGACCTCATCCATAAAGGAGATAATCCATTCCATGGGGCTGGTGTTCGGGGATATCGGCACCAGCCCCATATATACACTTACCGTCATCTTTGCCCTGCTGCCGGTCACTGTGCCCAATGTCATGGGCATACTTTCCCTCATTGTTTGGACCCTCATGATCCTGGTAACTGTGGAATATGCCTGGCTTGCCATGAGCCTGGGCAGAAAGGGCGAGGGCGGCACCATTGTGCTCAAGGAGATACTGGTGCGGCTTCTCAGGACGGGCAGGGCCGTGGGTTTTGTCACGGTTTTGTCTTATGTGGGTGTCTCATTGCTCATTGGCGATGGTGTCATCACTCCGGCCATTTCCATCCTTTCGGCCGTAGAAGGTATGAGACTGATACCTGCTTTCGAGGCCATGTCTCAAACAGATGTGATGCTCATTGCATTTGTGATAGTGGTTTTCTTGTTTTTGATGCAGTCCAGGGGGACCGAGCGGGTGGCGGGTATGTTCGGACCCATAATGGCCCTCTGGTTTTTTGCGCTGACCGCATTTGGTGCGGTCGCCATTTTGGCCTTCCCTGGCGTACTCAAGGCGGTCAATCCCTGGTACGCCGTTTCCTTTTTCAGGGAACATGGTATAGCGGGTTTTTTCATACTTTCTGAGGTGATTCTCTGCGCCACCGGCGGCGAGGCCCTTTATGCCGATATGGGACATCTGGGCAAGCGGCCCATCATAAGGGCGTGGTGTCTGGTAATGCTTGCGCTCGTCATAAACTATATGGGCCAGGGCGCCTATGTGATTAACCATCCTCAAGAGAGCAATCTGCTGTTTTCCATGGTGAAATGGGAGATGCCTTTCATCTATCTGCCCTTTTTGCTACTTACCATCTCCGCCACCGTCATAGCATCTCAGGCGCTCATAAGCGGTATGTTTTCCATAGTATATCAGGGAATAAACACCCGTATAATGCCGCTCATGAAGGTCATCTACACATCCTTGCATCTCAAATCACAGATATACATACCATGGGTCAACTGGTCATTGATGTGTGCGGTATTGTTTATCATATTCGTGTTTCAGGCCTCTGAAAGACTTGCCATGGCATACGGCCTTGCCGTAAGCTCCACTATGGCCATTACAGGCATCATGATGACCATGATCTTTGGCCGTACCTCCAGGTGGTGGCAGATGGGAATGGCGGCTTTTGTCACCTTTGTGGATATGTTGTTTTTGATGGCGAATCTCAACAAATTGCACCACGGCGGCTATTGGTCATTGGCGCTTGCCGCCTTTCCGCTTATGACAATTTTTATCTGGACTCGAGGGAACAGGGCCCTTTACAGTTCCCTGAAACCCCTTGACAGGGATTCATTCCTGCATGGTTACCGCCAGATATACGAAACGGGCAGGACCATACCAGGTACGGCGCTGTTTCTGACACGTGATTTCAACAACATTCCGCCCTATGCAGTGCACTGCATTCTGCACAGCAATATCGTTTACGAGCACAATATTTTTGTGTCCATTTTGCGCACAGATGAGCCTTTCGGCATCGAGACAGAGCTGAGGCGCGACATTGGCCCCGGCCTGGACCTCTTTATCATCAGGGCAGGTTATATGGAGCTTATCGATGTGGAGGCCCTGCTGCGAGCCAACGGCATTCAGGAAAAGGTCATATTCTACGGTGTGGAGGATATAGTCACTCCCAATTTTATCTGGAAGATATTCGCTCTGATCAGGAAGATCGCCCCGAATTTTGTGCAGTTTTACCGGTTACCAGCCAACAAGTTGCATGGTATTATTACCAGACTGGATATGTAAAAAAGAGAATAAGATATTCCATGCAGCGAAGAGCCGTGGGACTTTTTGGGTATGAGCCGAATACAAGGCAGTTGCCAGGCGCATTTGCCAAGGAAATTCCGTTGTTGGGCATACTTGAATGATGAAACCAGACGATATTCAATACACAGCCGCCCGGCTTTGGGCATTTATTGCCTATGCCTCGCGTAAATTTTTAAGTGACCATTGCTTCAGCTTTGCCCAGGCCCTCACCTATACCACCATCTTCTCCATTATCCCCATACTGGCCATAGTATTTTCCATATTTCATTCATTGGGCGGGTTGGAGTCCCTGCACGATGTCATATTCGGTTATCTCTCAGAGATGCTCACCCCTGGCGGGCAGCACTTGGTTCAGGAGACCCTGCGGGAGCTTCTGGAAAAGGCACAATCAGCGCCCATCGGCTCCTTCAGTATAGTGTTTTTTATCGTAATTGCATTTTTGCTGCTCATGGAGCTGGAGGATGTCTTGAATTACATCTGGTCCGCCAGCGGGCACAGGCCGTTTTTGCGGCGCATCGCCCTTTACTGGTTGGCCTTTACCTTGGGGCCTGTGATTATGGTCATTCCTCTGCTCATGACCTTGTTTCTCAGTTCACAGGCAGAGGCATTCAAGTCTGTTTTGCTGTTCATCGACCCTTTTATGCAGTTTTTACGCCTGCTGCCCGTGCTGTCTATCTGGTTTTTTCTGTGGGCAACATATATGTTTCTGCCCAACACCTATATAAAGCCCGAGGCTGCAGCCGTCGGCACCCTGGTGGGCGGTTCCTTATGGCTTTTGGCCGCCAAGATCTATACCATATATAATACCTATGTCCTGACCTATTCCAAGCTATATGGTTCCTTGGGGGCCATTCCCATCTTTCTTCTGTGGCTGTTTATCAGTTGGTGCATCATCCTCTATGGCGCTGAAGTGGCCTATTGTTATCAGTATTGGCGTGGCATTCAAAGAAGGCAAGAGGGCACGGTCTTTGAGGAGGTCAATTCCGCCAATATTCTGGCATTGCATCTGGTCTTGTCAGTGTACTGGCGGTTTCAAAACGGTCTGCCAGGGCTCAGCCTGGTGGAGTTGTGCGCGGAATTGGGTGCCTCTCCCAGGGATGTCAGGCCGGTCTTAAATGCCCTGGAGAGACACGAGATTTTGACATTGGAGGCAAAGAAACACCGCATTCTGCCCCTTCAGCCTGCGCATCTCTTGACTGTTTATGGAATCTGGAGCGCCATAGGCCACACCGCATCCAAACAGACTGACACGGCCTTGATGCCTGAGCCAGGGCCTTTTCATTCCATTCAGAGGCCTTGGGAGCCTGCGATCTCTGCCCTTTTATTGCAAGGAAACGCCTGTTTTTTGGAGAAGACAGGCAAAATCACCGTAAGTGACCTGCTCTCTCAGGCTCACGCGGGGCCAGCAACGCCTGTGGATTTAGTGAAATAAGCTGATTTATCAAGGTGTTGTGAGTGGAGTGGCGTATGAGGTGCATCCATCCGCCGATATAAACGGTTAAAAGCCCTGCCTTTGCTATGCGCTTAATGCGTCTGGCCAGGGTCTCTTCTCGCTTGCGCCAAAACCCCTCTTCCATCCACTCCATTGAAGGCATGGGTTTCGGCCCCGGCTGTCCTTGTGGGCCTAATTGTGCACACAGGAGCTGTTGGGCTAATCGGTATTGGCCTGCCAGATATGTGTTGAGCTCAACATGCGGCTGTTCCACCAAGTAATTGAGGTTTTGTGCAGTTAAGAGCTCATTCCTCCACAAGGGCAGTTCCTCCTTGGCCAGTGAGTTGGAGTCTATGGGAAGCACATGAATGTCGTGTCTTTGGCCGTAGTGTCGGCCTATCTTCCACTCAAAGGGCATTCTGAGCTGTAGTTTGAGCAGTTCTATGGCGCCATGCCGCCTCTTTTCTTTGGGCCAATCCTTTGTGAGTCGGTATAATTGAGTGAGCCATTTGCGCTCATTGGCCCTGCGAAATGCCACTGAAAAGGGGCTGATCTCCACCAAAATGATTTGAGGCCTGATCTGGCATAAAAGCCCGTAGAGCCCGGCCGCCTCTGCCCTTGCGTCCAGGTGAACAGTTCCAATGAGATAAAGATGTGGTAAGTGGCATTTTTGTTGCATATTTTTGTGATTGACAATTAACAATAAAAACAGGAGGGAGGCAACATGGCCAACGGCAGTTTTGATTGGAGTAATAAGGTGGTGCTGGTGACAGGTGGAACAGGCACCTTTGGCAAGGCCTTTGTAAGGCATCTTTTGAAGCACCACAACCCCCATGCCATTCGTATCTATAGTCGCGACGAGTTCAAGCAGTTTCATATGCAGCAGGAGTTTAGGGACGAGCGCCTGCGTTTTTTCATAGGTGATGTACGGGATGGCGAACGATTGATCAAGGCATGTCGTGGTGTGGATGTGATAGTCCATGCCGCTGCCATGAAACAGGTGCCTGCCTGTGAATACAACCCATTTGAGGCAGTGAAGACCAATATCCTGGGGGCTACCAATGTAATAGATGCGGCCCTGTTCAATGAGGTCCCCAAGGTGGTGGCCTTGAGCACTGATAAGGCCGTAAACCCCGTAAATCTCTACGGCGCCACCAAACTCTGCTCAGACAAGCTCTTTATTCACTCCAATGCCTATAGCGGCGATAGATCCACCCGTTTTGCCTGTGTGCGCTATGGCAATGTATTGGGCTCTCGCGGGAGTGTGATCCCCTTGTTCTTGGAGCAGCGCAAGAGCGGCGTCATCACCCTGACGGACGAACGCATGACCCGCTTCTGGATCACCACAGAGGAGGCGGTGGGCCTGGTGGAGACAGCCCTTCATCTCATGCAGGGTGGAGAGATCTTTGTTCCGCATATCCCCAGTATGCGCATTGTGGACCTGGCAGAGACCCTGGCCCATGGCTGCGAAAGACGAGTCATAGGCATTCGGCCCGGAGAAAAGTTGCACGAGGTGTTGATAAATGAGGATGAAGGCCGATATACCGTTCGATATCAAGGCATCTATATAGTTCAGCCGGCGATTGACCTTTGGAAATCCTCCAAATATGCCTCTGGTGAGCCTGTGGAGGCACATTTTACCTATGCGAGTAACACCAATGACTGGTGGCTCTCTGGCGAGGAGCTGAAGGCCATGCTCATTCAACAGGGGATCAACATATGAGGCTTCCTTATGGCCGGCAACTGGTGGACGAAGGGGATATTCAAGCGGTCTCAGAGACCTTGCGCTCCGACTGGCTCACCACAGGGCCAGAGGTCCGTGCCTTTGAGGAGGAGGTGGCCAGGTTTACTGGCGCATCCTTTGCCGTGGCGGTGAGCAGCGGCACTGCTGCCCTGCATACTGCCATGCACTGTCTGAACATTGGGCCAGGGGATGAGGTGATCGTGCCGGCCATGACCTTTGTGGCCACGGCCAATGCAGTGGTGTTTCAAGGTGGAAGACCGGTCTTTGCAGATGTAGATGCCGATACCTTGCTTTTGAATTCAGAGGATGTGAAGGCCAAAATCACTGGCCGCACCAAAGGCATCATAGCGGTGGACTATGCAGGTCAACCCTGCGATTATGAGGCATTGCGAAAGATAGCCCAGGACTATGGATTGTTTTTGGTGGCCGATGCCTGCCATAGTTTGGGTGCGGAGCTGAGGGGAAAAAGGGTGGGGACATTGGCGGACCTCACGGTCTTTAGCTTTCACCCTGTAAAACATATCACCACGGGCGAAGGCGGCATGGTGGTGACTCATCGAGAAGAACTGGCCCAAAAGGCGCGCAGGTTTCGCAATCATGGCATAGAGACGGACCACAGGCAACGGGAGGAACAGGGCACATGGCTTTATGACATGGTGGAACTGGGCTACAACTATCGTATTACGGACATTCAGTGTGCCTTGGGCAGGAGTCAACTGAAAAAACTGCCGGCCTGGCTACAGAGGCGCAGGGAGCTGGCGGCCCATTACTCCAGGCTTTTACAGGACCTTGAGTGGTTGACTCCCTTGAAGGCAGCGGTGGAGGGACATGCCTGGCACCTCTATGTGGTGAGGCTCAAAAGGCCTGAGTGGAGACGGCCTCTTTTCCAGTTCTTGCGCCGTCGCGAAATAGGCGCCAATGTGCACTACCTGCCCGTGCATCTGCATTCCTTTTATCGCACCCGCTTTGGAACAGGCCCTGGCATGTGCCCTGTGGCAGAGGCTGCCTATGAACAGATATTAACCCTTCCGCTTCATCAGGCCATGAGCCTTGAGCAGGTGGAATATGTGGTCAACAGCTTGAGGGCATTTGAAGCAGAGGCTATGTGAGTCTAAAAGTTGTAAGACAGGCTTCCAGTGCACTCCTCGAGGGTGGTCAAAATCTCTTCCTCAGGAACTACTGTCACCTCGCAATCCCCAATGCCTTTGTTGAGCACATAGTGAAGCTCACCGTCTTGAACCTTTTTGTCATGTTTCATGATGGTTAGGAGCTGTTGAGGCGTGAAACGGGAGGGAATCACATAGGGCAGGCCCACTTTCTCCAACAGCCTGACAAAGCGAGAGAATTCCTCAAAGACCATCTGCTGGCGCTTAAAGGCGATGCGGGCGGCCACCACCATGCCCATGCTCACAGCCTCTCCGTGTGAGATGGTATAATCAGCGGCTGCCTCTATGGCGTGACCGGCGGTATGGCCGAAGTTTAAGACCCGCCTGAGGCCTGCCTCTTTTTCATCCTGTTCCACTATGTCTGCCTTTATGGCACAGGACATGGCAACGATGGTGGTGATCACATCTGATTTGAGGGCCAAGACCTCGTCCCACTGCTGCTCCAATATGCGAAAGAGCCGCGAGCTTCGAATCACGGCATATTTTATCACCTCAGCTAAGCCGTTTTTTAGCTCCTGTTCGAGTAGAGTGGAGAGGGTGTTGATGTCCGCCAGGACCAATTTGGGCTGGTAAAATGTGCCCAGAAGATTTTTCCCTTCGGGCAGGTCCACACCTGTCTTTCCGCCGATGGAGCTGTCCACCTGGGCAAGTAGAGTGGTGGGAAGCTGTATGAACGGAATGCCCCTCATATAGATGGAGGCCAGAAAGCCCGTGATATCCCCTGTTACGCCGCCGCCCAAGGCCAAGAGCATGGTCTTGCGGTCAGCGCCGATGCGTAGCAGCTCTTTGGCAAGGTATAAGATGGTCTCCATGTTTTTGCTGGCCTCGCCGGCAGGAAATGAGACGAGCTCTGCCTTGATGCCCCTGTCCTCCAACTGGTCTTGAAGGTTGGAGCCATAGAGGGTCTCTACAGTGGAGTCTGTGACGATCACATACCTGCTGGCCTGAAGGTGCCTTTGTTCTAAAAAGGACGGCAGGCAGGAGAGCAGGTCCGGACCGATGTAAATCTGGTACGAATGGTCCTTGAGCTGAACGGCAAGGGTCTGGGTTTCAAGGGGTAGATTTTGTGGAGTGAGAGGAGTGGCCATGGCTGTCTGTTATTCTTTGGAGTTTGAGTTGAAATATGGCGGAAGCGCATGGGAATCGAACCCACCCACGAAGCTCTTCACCCCGTGCACTGGATTTGAAGTCCAGGAGGGCCACCAGTGCCCTTTCCGCTTCCATTTTTTAACATAATGGCTTGTCATATGGTTGTCAATCACTGGGCAGGAAGGTGTGAGGGCCAAATATGGTTGCCCTAACGCCAGCCCTTGGTGTGTCTTATCAGGTATTAGGCGGTATGTAATGCCCAAGATTAGCGCTGTACTTCCTATTGACAATGAGTATAATAAACATAACATGTAATGACGAGCACTACAAAGTAACGTAAAGGGAGCCATATGAAAACCATCTCTGCTGCCGAAGCGAATCGCCGTTTCTACCCCCTATTGCGCGAAGTCACGGCTGGCGAGGTTATCACCATCCTCTCTCGCGGCAAGCCTGTTGCTACGATTGCGCCAGTGCAAGCGGACAAAGCCAAACGCGAAGTTGCTAGACTCAGCCTTCTCGAACGCCTGCGTCGGCAACAACCCCTTGGCGAATGTGATTGGAAGCGCGAGGAACTTTATGAAATTTAAGGCCTGATCTGTGAGAGTGGCCCTGGATACGAATATTTTGGCCTATGCTGAAGGGCTCGGGGATGAAGCCCGCTGTAGCGCGGCAATCCGCTTACTGGAACAACTACCAGGTGAAGCGGTATTGCTGCCGGCACAGACCTTAGGAGAGCTTTCTCGCGTTCTCTTGATCAAGGCCAAGCGCACGCCCAGCCAGGCACGCGAGGCTGTGTTGGACTGGGCAGACAGCTACGCAGTGGCGGACTCCACCTGGTCAGCCTTTCAATTTGCACTGGACTTGACCGCCGATCACGGCCTGCCCATCTGGGATGCATTGATTCTGGCCGTTGCCGCGGAAAACCATTGCCAACTACTGCTCTCGGAAGACCTTCAGAATGGCTTCATCTGGCGCGGGGTGAGGGTGATCAATCCTTTTGTAGAGCCTCGCTCACCGCTGCTGATGAGTTTGTTGCAAGACTTCGGCAAAGACACAAAAGGCCAGTGAAGACACAGATGCCCATTCACATCAACTTACTCCTGTGTTCAATTTGACAAGGTAAAGATGCCTCACTATATTGACACAAAAGGTCCCACCATGTCCATGTGCTTTGGCGGTAGAAGGGAGAAGATACATAGGCTCCCTTATTCATTCGGCTGATGAGAGGTCTTTTATGCACAAATTAAACATCCTTATCTGCGGCGAGGCAGGCCAGGGCATAGTCACCATCGGCGAGATGTTAGCCAAGGCCATGGTGCGGGCTGGCTATTTCATTCTGGTCACTCAGGATTACCAATCGCGCATTCGAGGCGGGCATAACTCCTTTTGTTTACTCGTGGGCACGCAACCGCTTTTTTCGCCCATAAAGACCGTAAATGTCTTGTTGGCCTTAAATAAAGAGGGCCTATTGTTACATAGAGATGACCTGCATGAAACTGGCATTGCCATTTATAGAAAAGATGCCTCGCTGAACCTTCCAGGCCTTGCCGTGCCGTTTCAGGAGCTTGGGTCTGCCACCATGGAAAACACCATTGCCTTGGGTGTGTTATCCGTGCTCCTGGGCATGAATGAAGGCCTGTTTGTGCAATTGTTTCAAGAGGTCTTTGGCGCCAAACACCCGGAGGTCCTGCAGGAAAATCTCAAGGTCTTTGGCATGGCCAGGGCCTGGGCGGCGGCACAGCAGGTGGTGATGAATAACCCTCTGCCGGCGCCCATGCCTCAAGAGGTCAGGCGCCTTATGCTAAACGGCAATCAGGCCATTGCCCTGGGGGCCATGGCGGCAGGTGTGAAGTTTTGTGCCTTCTATCCCATGACTCCAGCCACATCTATACCCATCTTTTTGGCAGGGCATGCCAAAGATATGGGATTGGTGGTGGAACAGGCGGAGGATGAGATAGCTGCCATCAACATGGCCATCGGAGCATCTTTTTGCGGCAGTCCGGCCATGGTGGCCACTTCAGGCGGTGGTTTTGCCCTGATGACAGAGGCTGTAAGCCTGGCAGGCATGACAGAGACGCCCCTCGTGATTGTGGTGGCCCAGAGGCCCGGCCCGGCCACCGGCCTTCCCACTCGCACTGAACAAGGGGACTTGGAGTTTGTCCTGCATTCAGGTCATGGAGAGTTTCCCAGGGCCATCTTTGCCCCAGGCACCGTCGAAGAGTGCTTTAACCTGATGTATCAGGCCTTTCATTTGGCCGAGGCATTTCAGGGGCCGGTCTTTGTGTTGACGGACCAGTTTCTGGCGGACTCCTATCGGGCTGTTGAGCCCTTTGACCTTTCTGCATTAAGGCCAGTAGAATGGGGTAAAGACACGCTAACCGGCATAAAGGTGCCTTACAGGCGCTATGAGCTTACGGAAAATGGAGTGTCTTCAAGGTTGATTCCAGGCATGACCAATCAATTAGTGGTGGCAGACAGCGACGAGCACACAGAAGACGGTCACATCACAGAGGACCTGTCTGTGCGAAAGGCCATGGTGGAAAAACGCCTCAAAAAACTCTGTCTGGTGTTTGAGCGAGTCTTGGCCCCGCAGTATCTGGGCCCTGATTCAGCGGATATCTTGCTTGTGAGCTGGGGTTCCACATTTGGTGCCGCAATAGAGGCAGGAGAAGAGCTGCGCAGACAGGGGAGGTCTGTGGCGAATCTGCATTTTTCCCAGGTCTGGCCCTTGAATGCGGCCCATTTTGCCCAAAGGCTACGAGCAGCCAAACGGATTGTAGCAGTGGAAGGCAATGCCACAGGCCAGTTTGCACGCATTCTAAAGGCAGAGACAGGTATAGCTGCACACGACTATGTCCTGCGCTATGACGGCCTTCCTTTTACGGCCGAGTATCTGTTAAATAGCATTTCAAAACTATAAAAACAGGGGGTGTCTTATGGAACGAAAAGGTCTGGTAACCATTCAAGGAAATCCGCTCACTTTAGTTGGAAATGAGCTGAAAACAGGGGATAGGGCACCTGATTTTCAGGTATTGAGCAAAGAACTCGCTGCGGTTTCCCTTGCTGATTTTAAGGGAAAAATAAAGGTGATCAGCGTTACGCCGTCTTTGGATACACCTGTCTGTGACCTGCAGATTCGCCGTTTCAATCAAGAGGCCAGCGGCCTTTCAGACAAGGTGGTGGTCTTGAATATCAGTATGGACCTCCCTTTTGCCATCTCTCGCTTTTGCACTGCTGCCGGCATAGACAAGGTAGTGGCATTGTCAGACCACAGAGATGCCTCCTTTGGCATGAATTATGGCGTCTTGATTCAGGAGTTGCGTCTGTTGGCCAGGGCCATCTTTGTCATAGATACAGATGACTTCATTCGATACATGGAGATAGTCCCTGAAATAACCTCACCACCTGACTATGACAAGGCCATTCAGGCCATTAAAGGCCTTTTGTAGGTTGCCAAAGGAATTGGCCATGGTTGAGCTGAAAGACTACGGCAGTTTTGAAACAGCGTGGTGCCCTGGTTGTGGCAATTTTGCCATTTTAAACAGCCTCAAGAAGGCCTTGGTGGCCTGCGGATTAGAGCCCTGGAATGTGCTGATGGTCTCTGGCATAGGTCAGGCAGCCAAGACCCCTCATTACCTTTACTGTAATGTTTTCAATGGGTTGCATGGCAGGGCATTGCCTGTGGCAACAGGTGCCAAACTGGCCAATCCAAACCTAACCGTCATAGTGGAAAGCGGAGACGGTTGTGTGTACGGCGAGGGAGGCAATCATTTTTTGGCTGCCATTCGCAGAAATCCTGACATCACCTTGTTTGTGCACGACAATCAAGTCTATGGGTTGACCAAGGGCCAGGCCAGCCCCACCTCTGAAAAGGGCTTTGTGACCAAGGCCCAGCCCGAGGGAAATCACTCCAGGCCATTTAACCCACTGGCAGTGGCCATTGTCATGGGCGCCACCTTTGTGGCCCGTGGTTTTGCCGGTATGCCTGAGCATCTCTCATCGCTCATGGTGGAGGCCATCAGGCATAAAGGGTTTTCCATAGTGGACATACTTCAGCCCTGTGTTTCATTTAACAAGATCAATACCTATGCCTGGTACAGGGAAAGGTGTTACGAGCTTCCTGCCTCTTATGATGCCACTGACCGCATGAAGGCCATAGAAAAGGCGATGGAGTTTGAGGAGCGGATACCCATTGGTGTGCTCTTTCGAGGGGAGGATGTTCCATTGAATGAGTATTTTGATGCGGTCAAAAACGGGCCGTTGGGGCAGCAGCCCGTAGATTACGAAAAATTACAGCACATTATAGCCGAGCTTGCATAGGCTCAAGGCATTTCAAGTCAAACATGAGGCACGCCAGAGGCATACATCAAGGCCGCCCCTGGCGTGTTTTCAGTGGGTTTGGTAATGGAATTTAACGGTGTAAATCAAAGCGGTCCAGATTCATTACCTTAACCCATGCGTTTATGAAATCATGTACGAACTGTTCCTGCGCATCATCTGAGGCATAGGACTCTGCCAATGCCCTGAGCTGGGCATGCGCCCCAAAGATAAGGTCCACACGGGTTGCCGTCCATTTGGGCTTACCGCTCTTTCGATCCAGTCCTTCAAATAATTCCTTGTTGCCGGCAACCTGCTTCCACTCTGTATTCATGTCCAGCAGGTTTACAAAAAAATCATTGGTAAGCAACCCTGGTCTATGAGTCAAGACACCGTGTTGTGTCTGGCCAAAGTTGGCGTTTAAGACTCGAAGACCTCCAATGAGCACGGTCATCTCAGGGGCAGTCAATGTCAAGAGTTGCGCTTTATCCACCAATAACTGCTCTGAGGGCACTTGGCATTTGGGCCTTATATAGTTGCGAAAGCCATCAGCAATGGGCTCCAGGACCTGAAAGGATTCCACATCGGTTTGTTCTTGCAAGGCATCTACCCGACCAGGCGTAAACGGCACTTTTATATCAAAACCAGCCTGTTGGGCCGCTGATTCAATGGCAGCGCAACCTGCCAATACAATCAAGTCCGCCATGGAGACCCTTTTTCTGCCGCCCTGTGTGCTATTGAAGTCCTCTTGAATGGCACTGAGTCCAGCGAGCACATCAGCGAGTTTTTGCGGTTCGTTTACCTCCCAATCCTTTTGAGGCAGGAGACGAATGCGGGCACCGTTTGCACCCCCTCGCCTGTCTGACCCGCGAAATGTAGATGCAGACGCCCAGGCGGTTTTGACCAGGTCAGCAATGCCCAGTCCGGCGTTCAATATGCGAGTCTTGAGAAGGGCTGTGTCCTTTTCATCTATCAACTCATGATTCAGCGGCGGCAATGGGTCCTGCCAGATTAGATCCTCCTGGGGCACTTCCGGGCCGAGATAGCGGGTTTTTGGCCCCATGTCCCTATGTGTCAGTTTGAACCATGCCCTGGCAAAGGCATCATGCAATTGGTCAGGGTGTTCCAGGAACCGCCGGGCAATCTTTTCATAGATGGGATCGAACCGCAACGAAAGATCCGTGGTGAGCATGGTCGGTTTGTGTTTTTTGGTGGAATCATGGGCATCAGGAATGATCTCCGGTGCCCCCTTGGCAACCCATTGATATGCTCCGGCAGGGCTTTTGGTCAACTCCCATTCATAGCCGAAGAGATTCCATAAAAAGTTGTTACTCCACCTGGTGGGTGAGGATGTCCAGGTGACTTCCAGGCCGCTGGAGATGGTGTCTTTGCCCTTTCCTGTGCCATAGCTGTTTCTCCAGCCAAGCCCCTGTTCTTCAATGGGGGCGGCCTCAGGCTCTGGTCCAACGTGTGTGGCAGGTGCTGCACCGTGGCATTTGCCGAAGGTATGGCCTCCTACAATGAGTGCTACCGTCTCTTCATCATTCATTCCCATGCGCCTGAAGGTTTCACGGATATCGTGGGCTGCAGCCACTGGGTCTGGTTTTCCACCAGGGCCTTCGGGATTGACATAGATAAGGCCCATCTGCACGGCAGCCAGGGGGTTTTCCAATTTATTTTCTCCGTGGTGCCGTTTGTCCTCCAGCCACTTCTCCTCGGCACCCCAATACACATCCTCTTCCGGTTCCCAGATGTCCTCGCGTCCGCCTCCGAAACCAAAGGTCTTTACCCCCATGGATTCTAAGGCCACATTGCCAGCCAGGATCATCAGGTCAGCCCAAGAGAGCTTCTTGCCGTATTTCTTTTTAATGGGCCACAATAGGCGTCTCGCCTTGTCCAGATTGACATTGTCAGGCCAGCTATTTAATGGAGCAAAGCGCTGATTACCCCTGCTGGCACCCCCTCGGCCATCTCCAATGCGGTAGGTGCCTGCGCTGTGCCAGGCCATGCGAATAAACAGCGGCCCGTAGTGGCCGAAATCTGCAGGCCACCATTCTTGGGATTGGGTCATGAGGGCATGTAGGTCCTTTTTTACGGCCTGAAGGTCCAATGTCTGGAATCCTTCGGCATAGTTGAAAGACCTGCCCAGGGGATTGGCTACTGAAGGATTTTGGTGCAGCATCTTGAGATTCAATTTGGTCTGCCACCAGTTTTGCCTTAATCCTCCGGTGTTTTCGGTTTTGTCTGTGATGCCAGTAACAGGGCATCTGTTTTCTTTGTCCATCATTTGAATATACCTCCTGTTTTGGTATTTAAGTTACCTAATTGATTCATCAAGTTTTTGTTGATTCAGCTTCATTGGCACACTGGTGGCAGATACCTTTTATCTCCAATTGAATCTTTTGTATCTCACCTATTTTTCTTACCGCATCTGGTATGTTAAGGTTACTTAGTTCTTCACTATAGAAGTCGTATATGGTTCCGCAGTTGGTGCAGATAAAGTGATGATGTGGTTTAGTGTTTGTATCAAAGCGCATACGGCTGTATTGAGTTCCGAAAATATCTATCAGCCCGAGCTTGGCAAAGAGCTGAAGGGTGCGATAGACAGTATCCAGAGAAATGGTTGGAAGCTTTGAAGCGATATTTTTATAAATGGTTTCAGCATCAGGATGCCCTGCTGTTTTGCAGAGTTCTTTAAAGATCTCAAGGCGTTGGTGCGTGACCTTGATCCCTGCCTGTATTAAGGTTTTTTGAAATATTTCCAGCAGCGCCTCTGGGTCGGTTTCATGTCTCTGCATTTTGCATTATTTTCCTAAATCAGATTTTTTCTGAATTAAGAATAAATTGTAACATAGTATTTGTCAAGATTTTTTTGAAGCCATAGGCTGTTAAAAAAAAGTAGTATCTTGCTAACCATGAAATCGGAAAATATCGCCCGGGGCAAGGTTCCTTTTGAGTCAACATATAGTTTTTGTTACAATGCCGATAGCACGGATATGATTGTATGGTCGGGATCAAGAGGGTGTTATGTGACAGATACTTCTATCACGGGAGTTATAATTTTAAAAAATACCAGAAAGTTGTCGAATGCCTTGGCCGTTGAATAAAAGGGCATTATATTTTGTATAAAGTTAGGGCTGCATAGGCCTTTTGAGCCGCAAATGGAGTGATTTATATGCCTATAGCCGGTATATCATCGCAAAGCATGGCTGTTCCTGGGGGATTGCCAAATCCCTTGCAGGCCCAGGTCTTACCTCCATCTGTAGCCGATAATACGGCATCCTCTCTGGTCCAGCCCGATGGCCAGGGTAGATTCAAGGCCACAGACGAGAAAACGGGCCAGAAGGGCCGCACTGCATTTTCCCAATCCTCCAATGCCTCTAAACAGGAACTCACAGCCCAAGAGATGGCGGTGCTTCTGGAGCTTAAAAAGACGGATCAACAGGTGCGCCAGCACGAGGCCGCCCACATAGCCGCCGGCGGCAGCTATGTCTCCAAGGCAGCGTCCTATTCGTATAAAGTAGGACCTGACGGCAATAGATATGCAGTGGCAGGCGAGGTGTCCATAGATGTCTCGCCCGAAAGGGACCCACGGGCCACGGTGCAGAAGATGGCAGTGGTCCAGCGCTCCGCCCTCGCGCCGCCGGATCCATCCCCTCAGGACCGGGCAGTGGCAGCCAAGGCCGCCATGATAGCCGCTCAGGCCCAGGCTCAACTGGTTCGGTTGCAGTATGAAAAGAACAAGGGCATGGCGGTCAGGTGGTCTGTGTCACCTGGCATGACCATCGACACATACGCCTGAGCCCCTTGCCTTGCACCATTTTCTATTCATAACAGCCATTTTCTCCTTCTGCCTCGGCATCATAGTCTCCTCCCGTTACTCACCGCTTTTTCTTCAGGCCATTCAAAGTGATGCAGCCTGGCTGCTCATGGGCTGGTCTTGTGTCCTTTTGGGCGGCTTCGGGCTTGTGTGGCAGTTGGTGCTGTTTGTGCGGCAAAAGAGGCAGGGTGTAGAAGGGTCTTTGCATATCTCCAGATGCCTGGTGTCCTGCCTTTTTGTGGCACTTTTGTTTTTAGGCATGGGCGGTTTGAATGTCAGGTTTTATGAAAAGGACTATTTTGACGCGGGGCGGCCCCTCTGGGATATGGCGCAAAAAAATGAAGAGGTGGTGCTGGTGGGGCAGGTGATTCGCATGCCTGTTTTTAACAGCAGAGGCGAGACGCGTCTGCACATCGGCCTGTTGGCCCTGGCCGAACCATCGGGCCAGTCGCCTTTGAAGGGCGATATATTTTTGCATGTGAAGGGTCTGCGAATAGGAGATGTGCCGCCTGGCGATGTCTTGCGTTTTGCGGTGAGGCTGCGGGAGCCTAAGGGGTTTGCTGTGCCCGGGGCCTTTGATTCCAGGCTTTGGATGGAGATTCAGGGCATCCATGCAACGGCAAGCGTGGTTAGCCCCCTCAAGTGGGCTGTGATAGGCCATTTTCCCTCTTCGCCTGTGCTGCCTTACTGGCGATATGTGCTGGAAACGGCCAGAATGCGGCTTGTCAGGGCATTACATCAGGCATTTCCTGCCAATGACACCCGTAGCCTTGCGGTGGGCCTGCTGCTGGGCGAGGCAGTGGGCATGGACATGAATGTGCTGGAGGTGGCTCAGGCCACAGGCATCAGCCATCTGCTGGCGGTTTCAGGCACCAATATGACTCTGGTGAGCCTTCTGGCCGGCTGGGTAGTGTATCGTCTCCTCATTCGCTGGCAGTTTCTTGCCTTGAGAACTTCAGTGCGGCGCATAGCGGCAGGTGTGGCTGTGCTGGCTGTTTTGGTATATGCCGGAATGGCGGGTTTTTCTGTTTCAGCCATGCGGGCTGTGCTGATGACCATCGCTGTCTCAGCCGCCTTTGTCCTGAATCGGCCACAAAGCCTTTTGAACGCACTGGCCCTGGCTGGTCTGGTCCTGTTGCTGTCTCAGCCGCTTCAGCTTTTCAGCCCATCCTTTCAGTTGTCCTTTGCTGCCGTCTTCTTTTTGTGCGCCCTGGCCACGCCTTTTTTGCAACAATTTGAAAAAGCAACCGATTTTGACAAGAATAGGCCTGTCTTGAAGAGATTGAAACATCATTTTGTCTCCCTGTTTGTAGCAGGGTCTGTGGCCCTTTTGGCCACTGCTCCCTTTATTGCATGGCATTTTCAGAGGTTTTCCCTGTTGGCCCTGCCTATAAATCTCCTTGCCGTGCCATTGACCGACTTTCTTTTGTTGCCTGGCCTTGTGCTTGGGGCATTGGCGCTGCCCTTTTCGCCGGAGCTATCCTTTGGCATCTGGCGAGTCATGGACTGTCTTCTCACCCTGTGTCTAACTGGTTTGCGGTGGGCAAGCCAATGGGAGTATGCCTCGTTTTGGTGCATCAAGCCATGGCTGTGGCAGGTGGTCATGGCAGTGCTTGCGCTTTTGTGCCTGGTGCTGGCCGTTCATCACAGGCCCTGGCTAAAGGGATGGCTCACACTCTCCTGTGTGCTTGTGCTGGTGTGCTTGAGTGGTTTTTGGTATCGCAGTGCCATGTTGGCCAGGAATACCACGCTGCGGCTTCATGTCCTGGATGTGGGGCAGGGCCTGGCCCAGGTGGTGGAGGGCCCCAAGGGTTTTTTGATGGTCATGGATGCAGGTGGCCTGGTGGCTAGTCCGGATTTCGATACGGGTGAAAGGCTGGTTGCCCCCTTTATTCGATATTTAGGGTATAGAGGCATTGACCTGTTGGTGATGAGTCATCCTGAATATGATCACATGGGAGGGCTTCCCTATCTGATAGGACATTTTCCAGTAAGGGCCTTTTGGGCCAACGGCGATGAAGGAGAGGGCGAGACATGGCTCAGGCTTCAAGCAGCGCTTAATGAAAAAGGGCTTGGTATGCGGACACCGAAGGAGGAAAGCAGCCTTGAAATAAACGGTCTTGTGATACGCCCCCTTAAGCTTCAGGAATGTGAGGGTCTGGCCACACGCAATGCCCGTTCCTTGGTGCTGCTGCTCTTGTATCAGGGCCGCTCAATACTGTTGACAGGTGACATGGATGCCCAGAGGGAGGCCTGTATAGCCAATGGGCTCTCTCACATAGATGTCCTGGTTGCACCCCACCACGGCAGCAGGTCCTCCAATTCACCCGTTTTAGTGCAGGCGGCCAGACCTGATGTGGTGATCTTTTCTGTGGGCAGGGCCAACCAGTTTCATCAGCCTCACAAGACAGTGCTGCGCCGTTATGAGGAAGTTGGAAGCAGGCTTTTGAGCACAGAACTGAATGGCACCATTACGGTGGAGGTGAATAAGGCAGGTGAAGTGGCTGTCTCAAAGACCTTGCCATAGGTGCTGTACATCTTATAAGATGGTAATGGTTTGTTTTTCAAGGAATCCATAAATGTTACCTTGCTGAAAGACCACGGGTGCACTTAAACAGAAGTGAATAAGAGGTGAAGGCATGAAAGAGCTGATACAAACCATAGACCAGGCAGTTGAGGCGCATTTGAAGGCCGTTTCCGTGGCGCGCTCGGCTGCTGAACAGCTGGCCCAAGTGGCTGTTCATATTGGGAATGCCCTGCAGCAAGGGGGCAAGGTGTTGGTCTTTGGAAACGGAGGCAGTGCCGCGGATGCCCAGCACCTGGCTGCTGAACTAGTGGGGCGCTTCAAAATGGAGCGCAAGGGCCTGCCTGCCATCGCCTTGACCACAGACACCTCCATTTTGACGGCTGTGGCCAATGATTACGGTTTTGAGCAAGTCTTTGCCCGCCAGGTTCAGGCCTTGGCCCAAAGGGGTGATGTGCTCATAGGCATTACCACCAGCGGCAATTCCGCCAATGTGTTGCAGGCCTTTGAACAAGGCAGACAGATTGGAGCAGGTCTTGTGGCCTTGACTGGCGCCTCAGGAGGCAGACTCGCTCAACAGCAGGATGTGTTGATGCTGCGCGCACCCTCTTCTGATACCCCTCGCATTCAGGAGATTCACGGGCTTTGGATTCATATCCTGTGTGACCTGGTGGAGAAACACCTCTTTACCAAATAGCTCGAATCTCAACTCCCATATCGGCTATTCGCACTCAATCATTGGACATCAGATTTGCTTTGATTTGGCATATTCAAATTTATAAGAGAATGGGAATCGTTCATTTTCTATTTTTTGAATAACAATCACCCATTGTTGTTTAGTTTCTGTAGCAATGACAAGAAGATAATAGTCAATTATTCAACTTTTGCTCATTAAGGCTGTTTTTGGCATATAGATATAGCAAATCAATATGCCATTTGGCATTGACAATTCCAATAGTCTTCTTTATAGAATGACATTATCAAACTTTTATTTAGGAGGAAGCCTATGAAGTTCAAACAGTTGGGTTTGTTGTGCCTGTGCGGCTGCCTTTTGGCGTCTGCCGCCTATGGCGCAGCCAAGTCAGAGCCTGCCAAGCCGGCCAAGGCCAAGACCATGGCGGAACTGGCAGCCAAGTACGACTCCAAGTCGTGTGAGGAATGTCATCCGGATGTGTATGAGCAGTGGCAGAAGTCCATTCACTCCCGTTCCCTTTTGGGTACGGGTCGCACCGCTCCCACCATTCTCACGGCCATTGATATGGGTATCAAGAAGTTCCCATACTCTGGCGTGAAGGAAGACAAGGACCTGGAGGTGAGACACTTTATGCTCTGCGCTAAGTGTCACCTGCCCCAGATAGATGAGGCAAGTGACGAGGTGGTGAGGGAGATCATCGCTACCATCAGGGCCTGGCAGAAAGAGGATAATGATGCCAAGAGAGAGGAGTTGGAAAAAAAGATCTCCAGCGTAAATATCGGCTGTATGGTCTGTCACAACAAGAAGGCCATCATTCACAAGTGGGCGGACGGCTATCCACAGCCCGATACCGTCTATGGTTCCAAGGCAGGCAAGCATGAACACCCCAAATTTGACAAGATGGCCAAGGCACCGGCCCTGGGTGAGTCCATCTTTTGCGGCCAGTGCCATGGTTCAGGCCCGAACTTCGAGTTGGATGAGCCTTCACAGTGCGCCACACTCTATGGCAGCTATCTCTTTGCCTATGTGCCTGAGGGCGGGCATGAGAGCTGTCAGCAGTGTCACATGAAAAAATCAGGTTTGGGTCATGACATGGAGGCCTATCGCAGCGAGGCCATGAGAAAGATGGCCGTCAAGACAGAGGTGGATGGCAGGGCATTGTTCTGGAGAAAGAACAAGAAGGAAGGCGTGGTGCCCATGGGTATTATCAACGTGGAGCTTTTGAACAAGGCTGGGCACGTCATTCCGGATGGGTGACCTACTCCTAATAGAGTGGTCCTGGAAGTGACCGCCAAAACCAACGATGGAAAAGAGATATACAAGGAACAGAAGATATATATGCCGTTCCCAGGCCGTTTGGGCCGGGGAGAGGAGATGGGCCGTGGTCCTTATGAAAAGAGCGGCCTGTTGAGGGAGACGAGTCTGCCGCCTCTTCGTCCTGTAAAGGAGACCTTCGAGATACCATTCCCATATGTGGATACCACCAAGGACGGCAAGCCTTACAGGGAGCTGGCCAAGGACGAGATGACTGTGTCCGTCAAGCTCTGGTATGTGCCGTTCGGTGAGTTCGATGGCAACGAGGTCCTCTTCTTCAGTGAGGATAAAAAACTCGAGCTCAAAGGTGAATGGATGTGGCATAATTAGACATTAACCCCTTATAAATTCAAAGATGAAGCGGGATAGGCGGAAAAGGCCTTTCCCGCTTTTTTATTTTGATGATTGTTTTTTTAAGCGGAGAGGTTATTGTTAAAAAAATTCATTGCATCTTTGTGTGAAATTGCCGAAAGGAAAGAATCGCCATGGAAAAGCAACCCATCGCCTTTTGTTGTCTTTCTCTTGTCTTGGTTGCCTTGTCGGCTGGTGCGGAAGCGGATGTCAAATGCGAACGCATAGGCAATACCACTGTCTGTTCCGATGGGACAACTTACGAGCATAAGGGAGACAAGACCATACGCTCTGATGGCGTGGTGTATGAGCATATCGGCAATACCACCATCAGCTCCACAGGAAAGGTATATGAGCAGAAAGGGGACGAGGTAAAGGTCTCAGACGGCAAGGTTTATAAAAAGGTGGGCACCGTCATCATAGGCAGTGATGGAACGGTATGCCAGACCAAAAACGGAGTGGTGGTCTGTGAAAGACCATGAAAGCATCTCTTCACACCTTAATGCAAGCCTAAGAGTGAAGGCCGTGTGTCAGTGACCTTAATCAGGCGTAGGTTGTTTTAATTGAAGGCAAGCTCAATGGTGAAGTCGCCGTTCGGTGTGGTAAATGGCATGGCCACACACGGCCCTTTGCTGATGTGCTTTATGGTATGGCCTTGGCCTGATATCACGGTGGGTGTCCCTGCTTGCAGCACTATACCTGCCGCCTCCAGTCTTCTTCTTGCATCCCCGCAGATCATGTTGGTCAATTCACCCACAGCGTCTTTGACCTCTTCATTGAGCTCTGTGACAGGGGAGCCAAACAGATTTGAGACAATGGCGCAGATACATGGAGTGGAAAAGGAAATGGACATGGACCCCTGTGCCTCACCTGTGATGCCTATGATGCCAGATGCATCGCCGTTGGCTGTCTGGTCTTTTTTCAAGAAGGGTTTGCCTGGGGTAACCTCCACCATGGCCATGGTCTTAAGCACATTTACGGCTGCTTCCAGAAAGGGATTTATGATCTTTGCGTCCATTCCACTCTCCTGTTTTGTTTATGTTGACAATAATTTTCATTAGATAACCAAAAAATCCATAAAAAACAAGCCTGGTTGAGTGAATATTATAAAAAATGTGTTTCAACAGCTGCATAGAGTTCATCTATCTGTGACATGGAAAGCCCTGCCCCCAGGCCTACCTTTCTTGCAAATTCCTTGGTCATGAAGTCAGAAGGTGCGTGTCCGTCCGAATTGATGACCAGTGGCGCCCCGTATTCCACTGCCAGTCGAGCCACATGGCCGTTGGTGAGGGAGTGCCCTTTTCTGCCGGATAATTCCAGAAATACCCCATTTTGAGCGGCCTTTTGCACATCTTCAGGGCTGATCAGGCCTGGGTGTGCCAGTATGTCCACTCCTGCCTCGATGGCGGCCCTGTTCGTGCCAGGGCATACTGGTTCTACGATGGTTTCTCCGTGGCAGACCACGAGCCTGGCCCCCAATCTTCGGGCCTCCTCTGTCAGGCGTGGAATGACAGCCGGCCGCACATGAGTGAGCTCCACGCCTGGCAGCAGCCGAGTGGCGCTATATTGATTGATATCTTTCAGGGTCTTTAAGAGATTGCACAGGATGTGCTCCAGGTTGGAGGCATCGGCATGGTCTGTGATGGCAATGGCCTTGTAACCCAATATCTCCACCCTTCTTACCAATTCTGACGGCAGCAGCTCTCCGTCACTGAATATGCTGTGACAGTGCAAATCTATCATAATCACCTCACATCTTGTATTTGAAGTGCTCAGGACCCAATTCTTCCAGTACCTGATTCAGGTTTTGCTGCTGTGATGTACCATTTAGGGCATTTTCCAGCTGTATCACTCGCATCACTCGCTCGTTTACATAGATGGGGGCCTTGGTCTTCAGGGCAATGGCCACTGCATCACTGGGCCGGGCATCGATTGTTGAGACGAGATCGTGATTTTTGGCTGTAATAACGGCATAAAAGGTATCATTTTTCATTTCAGAGATCTCTACCTCCAGGATTTCTATTCCCATTTTTTGGGCGAAGGTGACCAGCAGATCGTGTGTCATGGGCCGGGTAAACTGGAGCCGTTCCAGTTCCGAGGCTATCGCTGTGGCCTCCATGACACCGATCCAGATGGGCAGGGTGCGGGTCCCGTTCAGTTCCTGCAGAAGCAGTACCGGGGAATTGGAGTCTGGATCCAGTGTGATGGACTGTACATATACGGGTATTCGATGCATTGGGCTCTCCTGATCGGTGGGGCACGTTGCAACGTGCCCTGTA
This sequence comes from Deltaproteobacteria bacterium, assembly GCA_028695735.1. Lineage (GTDB taxonomy): Bacteria > Desulfobacterota > Dissulfuribacteria > Dissulfuribacterales > DYLC01 > JAQVIJ01. The sequence continues at coordinate 609,812 of JAQVIJ010000001.1, forward strand.
CGGTATCGGACGCGCAGAGTGCGTCCCTATCTATGAAACTCGCAGTTTTTGTTTTGCAATTCAGCCTTTGATCTGTAACTCGCCTCGCAAGGAATGGCAGAATGCCTCTGTGATCGTTATGTTAATGGTCTGACCTGTCAAATCGTCTGCGGTTTTGAAGTTTACCACATGATTGCCTCTGGTTCTACCTGCCATTTCCGATATATCTTTTGAGCTGACGCCGTCGACCAATACCTCGACTGTCTTGCCCAACAAACGCTCATGCCTTTTGCGGCTTATTTCATGCTGCATCTCCACTATCTGTGTGAGTCTGGCGGTTTTGAGTTCAAGGGGGAGCTGATGAGGCAGCCTGGCCGCGGTAGTGAAGGGTCTCGGTGAATAGTTGAAGACAAAGAGCTGTTCATACTGGACTTCCTGTAAAAGGGACAAGGTTTCCTGAAAATCCTCTTCGGTTTCACTCGGGAATCCCACGATCAGATCCGTTGTGAGAGAGATTTCAGGACAAAGCTCCCGTAATCTGTGGACCTTGCCAATGTATTCCTCCCTGGTGTATCTGCGGTTCATGGCCTTGAGAATGCGGGTGGAACCCGATTGCACCGGAAGGTGCAGGTGTTCGCAAAGGCAGTGAATCTCCACAAAGCACCTCATGAGTTCCTCAGTCAGGTCTTTGGGATGGCTGGTCATGAATCTCAGTCGTTCCACTCCGCAATCCGCCACTGCTCTGAGCAGCTGTGCAAAATTAGATCTTCCCTCTTTTTTCCCATAGGAGTTGACATTCTGCCCCAAAAGCGTGACCTCTTTTACCCCTTGCCGAACGGCCTCCTTTACCTCGGCTAATATATCCTCCATAGGACGGCTGATCTCCCTACCCCTTACATAGGGCACCACACAATAAGAACAGAAGTTGTCGCAGCCCTGCATTATAGTGATGAACCGTTGAAATGGATGGGCATTAGGCGTGTGAGTGGTCAGAGTGGGGATGTGAAAATCCTGCCTGAGTTCCGTGCGGCAAACCCTGTGGCCTTTTTCAGCCTCTTGCAGTAAGGATGGCAGGTTGTAGAGGGTCTGAGGACCGAATACCAGGTCCACGTAAGGCAGTTTTTGCAGGAGCCGTTCCCCTTCCTGCTGCGCCACACAGCCGCCTATGCCGAGAATCAGGTCTTTTTTCTGTTCCTTGAGCTTTCTGAATCTGCCTGCCATGCTATAGACCTTGTTTTCCGCCTTTTCGCGAATGGAACAGGTGTTGAGCAGTATCAGGTCTGCGTCTGCCGGGTTGTCCGTGGGCTCATAGGCAGGATATAATAATTGAAATATGCGCTGCGAGTCATGTTCGTTCATCTGGCAGCCGAATGTGATTATGTGAATGCGTTTAGAGGGTGTCATATCTGGTGATAATTTGATAATCTCCTGTGATTTCGGTCAGTTCTTTTAAAATATCTTGCAGGTCCTTTTCGCTGTCTGTAACATGGCGTATCTCCACGAGGCCACAATCCCTGTCTATGGTGGTCATTATATATAAATTGTCGTAGGCCTCAAGAATAAAGCGTAAAAAATACACTGCTTGCGGCCGAATCCTGAGCCGCAATACATGCAGGTCTTCGTGTGATCGCACAAGATCATGCCCGTTAAATATATGTTGCTTTTTATTCAGGTTCATATCATATTATCTGCCATACAACATATTTCATAAGAATCTTCAATAAAAGGGCGGCCTATGTCTGAACGAAGAACCACAAAAAGATATCCCATACATCTGCGCGTATATTTCCCTGAGTATAATCTTTGGGGCTACACTCGTGATATCTCCAGGGACGGCTGCTGTATTCTTTCATCGAAGCCCCTTGCCGAGGGTATTGTCACCGATTTCTTGCTGGAATTGCCCATAATCGGCGCCATTCCCCTTCAATGTTACATTCAACACCAGCAGGAGGGTGCAGGCGACCTGGGGGTGCAGTTTGTGCATGTCCGGTTCTCGCAGGAACAGGCCGCCTATTATGAGCTGTACCGGAGCTTCTTCGCCCTGATACCAGCCATGGAGCAGATTCGGCATTATTATCTCGATCTGGTTGAAAAAGGCAAGATAAAATATCACGAACTTCCCAAAGAGGGGCCGTGAAAAATTAGAATCTTCATTCGAGAACAAGGCGCGATGAAAGGCTGAAGATGTGCTGAATCACGACCTCAACCTTATTACCTCAAAACGATATGTCTCATGGTCTGCATGAGAATTATGTTGTCCCGTGCCGCCTTTGTCTTCATGTCTTTCCCTCAAAGCGAGCATGGCGGGCCCTCGCACCAGAATCATAAACTCCCCTTTCAATGCATGTTGTTTCACCAGTTGCTGCGCATAATCCGGCCAATTTTCCGGCAGTTTCTTCAGATAAAAAGGGGCTGCACCCCATGAGAAGAGCAGGTGTCGGCATATCTGTGCCGAGTCTGTAAATGCCGCCAGCCATACCGGCAGCCTGAGACGGGAGATGCGTCTCACCGTAGTGCCGCTTTGCGTCGGTATCATCACAACGGCTACCTGTAGATGTGCCACCGCATTTTTAACGCTGGTGGAGATGATATCCTTCACGGCTGTGGTAGGGGCAATCCCCCGTGCCTGTCCATCAGAATAGTAGGCAGAATGGCAGGCCGATGTGCCTGCCCCTGCGTGCATCAAAAATCCCTTTTCTGTGGCCGTGGCTATGGCGGTCATCATCTTCACCGCCTCCACCGGGTATTCTCCTATGGCGGTTTCCTCTGAAAGCATGACACAGTCTGCGCCGTCCAGAATGGCGTTTGCCACATCAGTGGCCTCAGCCCGTGTGGGCCGTCGGTTGTGCAGCATGGACTCTAACATCTGTGTGGCCAGGATTACGGGTTTTCCTGCCTCATTTGCCTTTGCTATGAGCCTTTTTTGCACCATGGCCATTTCTTCTATGGGTGTTTCCACTCCCAGGTCACCTCGGGCCACCATTATGCCGTCCGCCTTTTCGAGGATGTCTTCTATGTCAGCCACAGCCTGCATTCGTTCTATCTTGGCTATAATGAAGGGGTCATAGCCGAGGCCAGTTAGAATGCCTTGCAATTCATGAATGTCTTTTGCATTCTGGACGAAAGACAGGCTGACGGCATCCACTGCGTGCTGAGCGGCAAAGTCTATGGCCTCGCGATCCCTGTCTGTAATGGCGCTGATGTCCATATCCACGCCGGGCAGATTTACCCCCTTATGAGACATTAGAACGCCTCCAACCAGGACCTTGCAGTGAATTAGAGGGGGCTGCACATCTCTTACCGCCAATTGAACCATGCCGTCGTTGATGTAGATGATGTGATCTGGTTTTAATGCCTTCATGAAGAGGTCAGCGGCGTTTCCCTGATTGTTTCGTGTGCGGGCATTGATTTGAATGGGCAGGCAGGGTTCAGGCGGCGTTGGTTCGATGCTCATGCATATCTCGTCATTGGCATGCACTATGAGGGGTTCCTGAGTCAGTCTGCCCAGTCGTATCTTGGGGCCCGGCAGGTCCAGGAGTATGGCCACATTTCTTTGAAGCTCATGGGCAGCGTGCCGGATGTGCCTTACAATAGCGGCATGGTCTTCAAATGAGCCGTGGGCGAAGTTCAGCCGGGCTATGGTCATGCCTGCCTCAATGAGCTGTTTCAGGGCGTCGAATGAACTGGAGGCAGGGCCTATGGTGCATACGATTTTTGTCTTGGGATAGTTGAACATGTGCATAGACATCACTTGATACCTCACTTTATACTTGACCTTGTCCTTGTTTCCCAATAAGTTGAACACGAAAAGAAGTTGACTACAATCATAATTTCAAATGACTTCAAAGGAGAAAGACATGAGCAGCATTTCAGAGATCAAAGCCATCGAAATCCTGGACTCCAGGGGCAATCCCACTATCAGAACATATGTGACACTGGAAGACGGCGCTGTCGGCGTGGCCTCTGTGCCATCCGGCGCCTCCACAGGTGAAAACGAGGCTGTGGAACTGCGTGACGGTGATTCTTCCCGCTACTCCGGCAAGGGCGTTCTCAAGGCTGTTTCCAATGTGGAGGACGTCATAGCTCCCAGGCTTTTGGGTATGGATGCCACGCTTCAGCAGGAGATCGACCTTATCATGATAGATCTGGACGGCACACCCAACAAGAACAAGCTGGGTGCAAATGCCATTTTGTCTGTTTCCATGGCGGTGGCCAGGGCGGCGGCCAACAGCGTGGGGCTTCCGCTTTATGCCTATCTGGGCGGGCCGTGTGCCAATCGCATACCTGTGCCTATGATGAATGTGCTGAACGGCGGAAAACATGCCGAGTCCAATGTGGATTTTCAGGAATTCATGATCATGCCTATTGGCGCCCCAAGTTTTGCTGAGGCATTGAGATACTGCTCCGAGACCTTTCATGCCCTTAAATCCATCTTGAAATCAAGGGGTTATGCCACAGCAGTCGGAGATGAAGGCGGTTTTGCCCCCAACTTGACCAGTAATGAAGAACCCTGCGAGCTCATTGTGCAGGCCATAGAAAAGGCTGGTTATGTGCCCGGTGACGATATAGCCATTGCACTGGATCCTGCGGCCAGTTCCTTTTATAAAGACGGCAGATACGTGCTTGAACGTTCGGGCGGCGGAGAAAAGACCTCTGAAGAGATGGTGGAGTTGATGGCGGAGTGGATTCAGAAATATCCCATCATTTCCATTGAAGACGGTCTGGCTGAAAACGACTGGGAGGGCTTCACCCTGATGACTGAACGGCTCGGGGACCAGATACAGGTAGTGGGAGACGATATCTTTGTCACCAATACGGAGTTCGTAAAGCGCGGCATAATAGAAGGGGCGGCCAACTCCGTGCTCATAAAGCTGAATCAGATCGGCACGGTGAGTGAGACGGTCAACACCATTCGCATGTGCAGGACCGCAGGCTGGGACTTTGTGATATCCCATCGTTCAGGTGAAACAGAGGACGATTTTATAGCTGATTTCACTGTTGCAATGGATGGCTGCCAGATCAAGACAGGTTCCGTCTGCAGAAGCGAGCGCATAGCCAAATACAACCGGCTGTTGGAGATCGAAAACGAACTGGGTGTGGCTGCGGTGTTTCAGTCGCCTTTTGAATTATAGTCACAATGAGATGGAGTAGAGGTATGTGCAGACATGCCTCTACTGATGTGGAGGATCCATATGCAGAAGGATTGGCAGAGATGCGTGGAGTTTCATGGCCATGCCTGTCCTGGTTTGGCCATAGGTTTTAGGGCTTGCGAGGCGGCGAAACAGGCCATGGACATCCATTTTTCTCAGGATGAGGAGCTGGTCTGTGTAACGGAAAACGATGCCTGCGGCGTGGATGCGGTGCAGGTGTTGACCGGCTGTACCTTCGGTAAGGGTAATCTCATTTATCGGGATGTGGGCAAGATGGCATTTACCTTCTTTGAACGGCATTCAGGCAAGGGTGTGCGGGTGGTGTTCAAGGGTGCCGTTCCCGAGGGCATGGATCGCAATAAATGGCAGGGACATATACTGACAGCGCCGATTCCTGAGTTGTTTCAAGTGACTGAGCCCAGATGTGAGCTGCCGCCAAAGGCCCGTATCGTTAAATCCGTAGAGTGCGCCTGCTGCAATGAGCGTACGATGGAGCACAAGACAAGATTGCATGACGGAAAACCCTATTGCTCCGATTGCTTTGAGGGTGCCTTGAAAAAATAATCCATTACCGTCTTACATAGAGATTCCCTTACGATGTCTTGCGTCTGACCTTCACTCGCTCCACAATTTTTCGGTAGTAAACCTGGTCTGTCTCCAGAGAGACCTTGGTGCGGCGCAGCATGTTCATTTTTGTGATAAGCAGATTGAGTTTGTTGATCTGGCGGTAGCGTTCTTCCTCTGTGGAAAGATGTTCTATCATGTCCATGGTGGTGCGAATCTCTCTGGCTGTCTCCAGCTCGGGAGGCAGATAACCGGCGTTTTTGAGGATCTTGTAGGCCATGCGCAGGTCAGGCGGCACAAAGGAATCGTCTTCGTATTCAATGGGACGGCCCTTGCCTTGTAGATTGTCGAACTCCCCGCGTTGCATGGCCTCCTGAATGCGCTGCTCCGCGATGTATTCCAGAAAATTCAGGTTACTCATAAAATCATTATGGGGTTCGGCAGGCCTACTGTCAAGGCAGCAGGCTGTCTTCCGCCTTGCCCTCACGTTTTTCTTTCCATCTCACAGGAAAGGTGCAGGTTACACAGGTGCCTTTGCCCGTCTCGCTTTCAATGGAGATATCCCCCTGGTGTTCTTCCAGTATCTCTTTGACCAGAAAAAGACCAAGCCCTGTGCCGCTGGGCTTGGTGGTGACAGGCATTGTAAAGAGTTTTTCTTTTATGCCTGGGGGAATGCCCGGACCCTGGTCGCAGATGATGACAGACGGCCTTCCCTCCTGACGCAGCAGTTTGATTTGAATGGCGCTGTGTGCAGGCGATGCCTCCAGCGCATTTCTGAGAATGTGAATAAACGCTGTTTTCAGGACTCGTTTGTTGGCCATGATCTCCAGGGGTTCCTGTGAAATGTCTATAGCAAATTTTATGTCTTTTTTGGCCAGACCTGGCCGCCATGTGTCCACGACCTCAGTGATGATGTTTTTGAGGTCTTCTTTTGTGAACGAACGAATCTCTTTTGAGGCCAACTCCTCGAAGTTCTTTACGAAATCAGAGAGTTCCTGAATGGCCTTCTGGATTACTTCAAGTTTTTGGCGGGTATTTTCCGTTAATGCAGGGTCCTTTCTCAAAATAGTGGAGATGAGGCCTCCTGTCACCATCACAGGATTTCGAATGCGATCTGCGATGCGCAGTGCCATCTGTATGGTGGAGTGCTCTCTGGCCATCGCCTCCATGTCCTGACTCAGTTGCAGAAGCTCTGCGTTCATTCGGTCCAGCTGGTGGTTTTGCAGACTGGTCTGCTCCAGCAGCCGCAGCACCTCTTCATGTTTGAGCCGAAGATTTTCCAGATATGACTCTTCCGTGTCTCGAAAGAGTTCGTTTCTGAAGGAGGCCTCTTTTTTTTGGATTTCGTCCCACGACTTCTGAATGCCCCATTTGACGGCCCTGATTTCAAGCGGGCTGTCGGCTGTTCCACCGGTTATATCGACCTCATCCAGCACCCTCTTCAGCCTGTTGATGATAGGCGTCTTTTTTAGTTCCGCCATGTCGGAAGGACATGTATCGCCGTCCGGATTGGCGGCATTGCACAGCCTTTCGCTGCGAAAGAGGAGTTCGATGCCGCTCTGTTCCTGCGTGCCCTGCATATTGTTTTTTGGATGTTCCTTGCAGCAGAGGATACCCAGCGTGACTGTGCCGGTCCCGGACATGTGGACCATCCAGCGGGTCATCTCGGATGCGGATACAGCCACCTGTGTGGTGGCGATACGGTTCAAACCACATATATGGCACAGCAGCTTGCTCTTCATGCGCACCTTTGGAATATCCCCCGGTCTTTTTACCACCAGGGTTAGCACATGCAGCCGGTTTATAGCCATCTCAGCACCGCCAGTGAGGAGTCGTCCATGGGTGTGTTTTTTGGCTGAAACAGGATCTGTGACCAGATGGCGGCGGATGCGCGGTTTGACAGATAATCCGTCAGGTCCGGTGGGTGAAGCACGCCGTCTGAGTGCATCACGATCAGGAGGTCTTCTGCGATGTCGTTGATGGAAGCCATCTGAATGGGATGTTGGCCGGGGGGTGTGTGCATGTTGCCCACCAGCCCTGGCCGAGGGACAACAATATGGCCCTTACCGGCAGAATAGATGGTGCATGCTGCGTTTCCCACGCCTACGGCCAGTATCTTTTTCAATCTGTAATCTATGGATAGCACTTGCACGGATGCCCCGTTTGAACCGGACAATGCTGCATTCAGTGCCTCAATGACCTGATCTGGTTCGTGGCTCACCGGCAGGTCTTCCAGCAGCCGGGCTGCGTCACGGGCTATGATGGCTGCGGTTTCTCCGTGGCCTGTGGCGTCTATGAGGGCCATACGGCAGAAAGAGCCGTCGTCTTGCAGGCATATTGTGTCTCCGGATTGGGTCTGACCAGGGCAGGGCCGAACAAGGCCAGAGACATGCAGCGACGGGCCTTTTGGTTTGTTGAATATGTCCGAGGGTTGTTCTTCAATTGTGGCGGAGACTATCGTGGTATAGTTTTTATAAACAGGCGGGCGAGGACATGGCGAGAGCCCGAATTGCATGGAACAGATATGGAGCCGGTTTGACAGGCGTTTCACTGTGCCAAGGCCTATTCCCAGGCCTCCGGAGGTGCTGAAGCCATCTTCCAGGGCCTTTTCCACATTGGGAATGCCTGGCCCTTCATCAAGGCTCGCTATGGTTATGACAGGAATGCCATTCAGGTACATGCCGCTCATGCGTATCATGCCGTTTTGTGTGGCATGTGCCAGGTGGTTCTGGGCCAGCTCGCTGGCTATGAGGATTGTTTTCTGTCTGCGGGCAGGAGATGCAAAAAGCTGTCCAGCGGCTATACCCGCAAGCTGTCTGGCTATGGCCACATCCTTGGGCGTGCTTACAGGAATTTCAGACCATACGAAAGGCAGGCCGTTTTCCAACTGCTGCCCTTTGCGGCCTTCAGGCACATGGTCTGCGTCTATTCTGTCTGTTGTGATGTTTGTCATGGCGACAGCCATTTTATGACCTCGACTCGTGTGCCGTGTGGGAGCAGGTTGTCGATTTGAACCTTGTCAGATAGATTGGTGATGCCCGAAAGCCCCAGACCAAGCCCATTGTCCTCGGAAAATCCCGGCTGGCTGGCCTTTTTGATGTCAGCTATGCCTGGGCCTGAGTCGGTAGCCACTATCCTGAAACCCAGCCTCCCTTCCTGTGTCAGCACCTCCAGGCAGATTTCGCCTCTGCCGGCGTGTCTCAGAATGTTTCCACCCAGTTCGTTTATGATGGTCAGCAGTTCGGTTGCCGGCTGTATGCGAATATGCAGGGAGTTGAAAAGGGCCCTGGCCTTTGTCCTGATCTTGCTGAGGCTGCTTGAAGGAGTGACGGCCGCGCATATGCGTCGGCGGGCTGTGGTTGCGGCAGGGCTGTTCATCGCAATCTCGCAAGTGCCTGCTCCACATCCAGGGCAAACTCTACATTTTTGAGCCGAATGTTGAAATCTGTCAGTGTGAGGGCTACCGGTACCTGAATGCCTGCCACTACGACTCGCGACCTCAGCATGTGCAGAAAGGAGACAAGCTCTTCGATGTGTTCGGCAAGAAAGGTGTCCATGACCTCCACGTCGTGCATGTCTATAATTACCGCTCGGGTCTTGTTTTTTGAAACCTGTTTGCCAAGGTGATGGAGAAGGTGTTCTATGCTCGAATCATCTATTTCTTCCTGAATAGAGACCAGCAGTATGTCTTCAAGGGAGAAGGTGGAAAAGGGCTCCATGCCGCTCAATCCTTCAAAATGTCTCCATTTTTGAGGACATTCATGTCAGCCTTTCTTTTCTGTATCTCCATGAGGGCCAGGTGCAGGGCATCGCTCATGCGGCTGCGCACGGTTATGGTGGTCATATTCACGCCAAGATGGGCCATGGTCAGGGCTATATGAGGCGAGATGCCGGTAAGAATGGCCTCGCTTCCCATGAGTCTCGTGGCGTCAACGGTCTGAAGGAGCCGGTTTGCCACCTCCGTATCCACAGTTGGAACACCGGTGATGTCGATTATGATAAATGGGGCCCTGGTCTTTTCTATGGTCTCCAGCAGGCGCTCCATGGCCATGCGCGCCCTATGGCTGTCCAGCGTGCCGATGAGCGGCAGGGCCAGCACACCTTCCCAGAGTTCTATTACCGGCGTGGAGAGTTCCAGCACCTCGTCTTGCAGGTGGCGGATATTCTCTTCCTGTCTGCGAAGGAGCTCCTCCTGTTGCTTTTGAATCAGTTGTTCCCGTTCAAGGCGTTCAGATATGTCAACGAAGTGTTCCACACACCCAACAATCTTGCCCTCATGGTTTTTGAGGGGTCGGGCTGCATATTCTATGGGGATGTCCTTGCCGTTGTGGTGTAGAACCGTCTGGCCGTGGCACACCTCATCTGTTTCTGTTGCTATGAGACAGGCGCATTTCTCCGTGCCGCACATCTTGGTATCAAATATCTCATTGCATTTGCGGTCAAAGCACTCCCCTGGTGTCTTACCTACTATGGATGCCGCACTCTTGTTGAGGAGCAGAATGTTGTGTTCCAGATCGGTGACGAAGATGCCGGAGGGCACAGCGTTTATGATCTCGAACAGAAAGCCTTCGTCGTTTTTGTAATCACTGATGTTTTCCATAACAGCCTCTCCTTGATTTGATATAAGGGGGCCTAAACCATTCCTGTAACCCCACTCTGGCTTCCCTTATCAGGGTAGGGGATAACCCCACCCCGGCCCTCCCCTTGTCAGGGGAGGGGATAACCCCCCTTTTTCGTTACATTCGTCACTGTACAAACTTCCCCCCTGATAAGGGGGGATTGAGGGGGGTTGTTTTTGACTCATTGCTATTGAACCCTCATGCCGGTATGCCTATGGATAATTTTTGGGCATCCATGCGCAATGTCCAGCCGATTGCAGCTGTTTTTACTGTAAGATATTTCTTGAGAAGCGAGGCCGGATAGACGGTTTCATAGGCCTGTTGAGCTGAGTTCGTTTTTTGTTCTTCCGTAAATGGTGAGCCATTCTGGCTGAATGTTATGGAGTATGCCGCAGGATTGTCTGTAATTGAGCAATCTATTGCAAAATTGCATGGTGTTTTTTGCCGCAGGCTTTCTATGCTCAATGCAATGCAGCTTCCCATGATCCCGCGCGCCGTCGCTTCTTGCGTTATGGTAAACACCTGTTTCTGAAACAGGTTGATTGTTTTATTTACCTTGTGTTTGAAAAATAAATCCGCATGCCAGAAAGTCAGTTCTTGTTCTATCATTTCATTCAGAATTATCGGCTGGTCTTGCGTATTATTTGTGTCAGCATGATTTGCCATGCATTGTATCTGTTGTTGAAGTCTTGTTATGTTTGCTTGCAGATTGTCAATTTGCTGCTGATTGATGGATTTGATCTTATCTATCAATTCTGTCTGCATGGAGATTACCTGCAATGGACCATTTAGATTGTGGACAAGGCCTTTGATCAGCATGGCTGTTAATTGGGCTGGAAGATTGTCGAAAAGGTACTGGCATTCATCATTTGTGAGATTCATAACCGGCCTCTATTATATTTTGGCAAACAGTTTCTGCTTCATGATATTGAATTCGTCCAGAGATATCAGGCCTTTTTCGTAAAGACTGCTCAGCCGTTCCAGATGTGTCAGCGCATCGTTTCCGCTCTGTGTCTGCGCATAATAGGCCGACGGCGGTATGTCGGATGGATAGAGGAATATGGGCTGGCTGGGCTGGACCGGCGGTTCCGTCTGTTTCAGGCGGTCGAGTTCCTCGATCCGCTTCAAAAGCGCCTGGTTTTCTTTGAGCATCAGGATCCTCTCGCAGGCATTCTGCACACAGATCTCCAGTTCGTCCAGTCGAAACGGCTTGCGGATGTAATCGTAGGCCCCGCCGTGAATGGCCTCTATGGCGGTGTCGAGGGAGGCATAGCCTGTCATGATGATTATCATGATCTCTGGATAGAGTTCCTTGGCCTTTTTCATAACCTCCATACCGTCTGCGCCCGGCATCATGAGGTCGGTGATGAGCAGGTCGTATGGTTGTGATTGGAGGGCTGCTATGGCATCCAGGCCGTTATAGACGATCTGGAGCCGTCTTCCCGGCTGGGAAAGGCTGTTTACGAGCAGATCCCCTGTGGCCTTTTCATCTTCTGCGATAAGGATTCTGATGGATGGGCGTTCATCTGTCATGTATTCAGCCTGTTGAACGAAGTATGGGCGTATTGCATAGGCCCAGTATAGGGCATGTATAAGTTTATCTTTCAGATATATGACATTTTTTTTGCAAGATGTAAATGGCTGTCAAGCATTGTTGAGGAAATTATATGGATTTTTGAGCTTGTTTTTTGTTGTGAATGGTGGTAAAGGGCATAAAAATCGCAGCCTTCTTCATTTGCTGGTGGAGTTAATGATCGAACGCGGGCGACCGAGGAGCATACATACACGCCGCCGGCTCACGAATTCAGGGCCTTTTCATTTCGAGGTATGAACAAAATTAAATGGAAGACTATCACAGTTTAAGCGTATTTCGTTTGACTCTCAAATTTGGCGCCGCTACGCAACCAAGGCTGCTGCGCATGTGACGGTTTTGCACGCCCTGATTTACGTGCCTGTTCACTTGCGGCATTCTGGTTTGCGGAGTGTGGAGGTGGACAGTGCAAGGGCAAAATTCGTTCAAAACAGACCCCCTTTTAAAAGAAAACAATGCAGGGCTCGGCCAGACAGATTCGGCTACAGAGTCCAGATTCATAGAATTCTGTCTATTACCCCTTCAAGATACCCTCTCAAGGCTTCGCACATCAATAAACGGTCTATCCTCGGAAGAGGCCGTCCGCAGATTGGCTGAATACGGGCCAAATGAGCCTGCCGAAACCAAAAGACTGGGCCTTTTGCTGGAACTCCTTTCGAGATTGAAAAATCCGTTGAACCTTCAGCTGGCGGCCATCGCCTTTCTGTCCTTTTTGCTTGGGGAGGGGCTGGCCTCGGCTATCGTCCTGTCCATGATCGTTCTGAGTATGGGGTTATCCTTCGTGCTGGACAGGCGTTCTACAAAGGCCGTGGAGTCACTGGGTAAGCGTGTTCAGTCCAGGACCGTTGTGCTGCGGGACGGCGTCGAGACGGAGATTCGTATCTCCGAGGTCGTGCCGGGGGATATCGTGGTGCTCAGCGCCGGTTCCATTATCCCTGCCGATGTGCGCTTGATTACGGCCAAGGATTTTTTTGTCAGCGAATCGGCCTTGACGGGTGAGTCCATGCCGGTGGAAAAGACCTCTGCGCCTTTATCAGGTGGAGAGAAGAATAGAGCCATTGCCCTGAGTAACGCCTGTTTCCTGGGGACATTTGTGGTCAGTGGAGCGGCCAGGGCCCTGGTTGTCAACACAGGCAAGGGCACGCTTTTTGGCTCCATTGCCCAGAGCCTTACAGAACACCGGCACGAGACGAGTTTCGATAAGGGGATCAAGTCCCTGACCTGGCTGCTGATGCGCCTTATGCTGGTGGTTGTGTCTATAGTCTTTTTAATCGTTGGGTTGACCAAAGGAAACTGGCTGGAGGCCCTGCTTTTCGGCCTTTCCGTGGCTGTGGGTCTTACGCCCGAGATGCTTCCCATGATTCTCACAGTGAACCTGGCCAAGGGTGCCCTGAGCATGGCGAAAAAGAAGGTCATCGTCAAACAGCTGCCTGCCATTCAGAACTTCGGTGCCATAGACATTCTATGTACAGACAAGACAGGCACGCTCACGCAGGACCGGGTGGTGCTGGAGAGGCATGTGGACATCATCGGGAACGAGAGCGAGGATGTCCTGAGCTATGCCTATCTCAACAGTTATTACCAGACAGGCCTTAGAAGCCTCATCGACCGCGCTGTACTCGACTATACGAATCTGGATGCGGAACGCAATTGCAGGCTGGTGGACGAGCTGCCCTTTGATTTCCAGCGCAAACGCATGTCCGTGGTGGTGGACTATGAAGGCGACCATGTGCTCATCTGCAAGGGTGCTGTGGAGGAGATATACGGCTGTTGTACGCACTATCAGATAGGTGACGAGGTATATCCGCTGATAGACCTGCTCAGGGCCGAACTCTTTGAGGACGTGGAGGAGCTGGGCAGAAACGGTTTTCGCGTGTTGGCAGTGGCATATCGGGAGTTTTCCCGGACCAAGACATCTTTTACTGTGGCTGATGAGAGCAATCTGACCTTGCTCGGCTACATGGCCTTTTATGATCCGCCCAAGGATTCGGCCATGGACGCCATTCGTCTGCTCAAAAAGGCGGGGGTCAGCGTGAGGGTGCTGACCGGTGACAACGCCCTGGTGACTCAGAAGGTGTGTGTGGATGTGGGGTTGCAGGTGGGCCGCGTGGTGACTGGAAGTGAGCTGGCCGCCCTTTCTGAAAGGGATTTCGCAAAGGTGGTGCACGACGCCCAAGCCTTCGTCAAGCTCAGCCCTTCACAGAAGGAACAGATAGTCAAGGAGTTGCGCTCCCATGGTCATGTGGTGGGCTTTATGGGAGACGGTATCAATGACGTCCCTGCCCTGAAGGCTGCGGATGTGGGCATCTCTGTGGATTCAGCCGTGGATGTGGCCAAGGAGGCCGCGGATATCGTATTGTTGGAGAAGAGCCTGCTGGTCTTGGAAGAGGGGATTTTGGAGGGCAGGCGGGTCTTTATGAACATCATAAAATATATTCGAATGGGCGCCAGTTCCAATTTCGGCAATATGTTCAGCGTGATAGGGGCCAGTTATTTGCTGCCGTTTCTGCCCATGCAGCCCATTCAGATACTTACAAATAATCTCCTCTACGATTTTTCCCAGACAGGCATTCCAACGGACAATGTGGATGAGGAGCTCATTGCAAAACCGCTCAAATGGGATATCGAGGGCATCAAGCGTTTTATCTTTTGCATAGGCCCCATCAGTTCCGTATTTGACTATGCCACATTCGCCCTTATGTGGTTTTATTATCGGGCGAATATCTTTGTGAATGAAGCGGCTACGGCGGCCCAGAAGGGTTATGCCGAGCGTCTTTTTCAGACAGGCTGGTTTGTTGAGTCGCTTATTACTCAGACCCTCATCGTGTATATCATCAGAACCAAGCGGATTCCTTTTGTTGAGAGTCAGCCGTCCCTGCCCATGCTCCTTGTAACTGTAATGGTTATGGCCTGTTGCGCCTGGTTGCCTTATTCACCACTTTCTTCGTATCTTGGCATGGTGCCGCTGCCGGCGTCCTACTGGCTCTGGATAGCCGGATTCATGCTGTCCTACGGCGTTATAACCCACTGGGTCAAGCTGTGGTTTTATAAAAAATATAGAGGTCATTGATCATGGATACACTGTTAGACGCCCTTCAGGAAGGAAGATTGTTTGAGCTGCCGGAGAACGACAAGGCGGACGCCATGCAGTTTCTCGCCCACATCATTGAGGCCTTTCCCGACATACCGCCGGGCACTGATATCGTTTCTGATGTCCTGGCCAGGGAAAAGGCCATCAATTCCTCCATAGGCAACGGATGGGCATGTCCGCAGGCAAAGGTGCCTTTTGAAGGAGACCTCATGTGTGTTGTTGGGTGGAGCCCCAATGGTATTGATTACGGGGCCAGGGACGGTCGTGCCGTTTCGCTGATGGTCATGCACCTTGTGCCCATAAACCAGCGGAATCATTATCTGCGTGAGATTTCCATACTGGCCAAGGCCATAGAGGCCAGACCCGATGTGTCAAGGCTGGAGCGGGCCGCTGATTTGAATGATGTCAGGAATTATCTGCTGGACCTGATCTCCGAGACCAAGGGCATAGTCGGGCCTGACTCCAGGGCCCGTATGATAAAGCTTCAGGCGAAGATGATGCCCGAACCTCAAGGGGTATGGGATGTAGCCGGCCTGACAGTGGAGCCGGTTACTCTCATATTCGGGCCTGGTATGCAGAAGCCGCTGGTGTTGGGGCATAACGCCGGACTGGTGGAATGGCTGGACAGCGTTTCGGGTGTGTTGGAGTCTATCGAGACCGATGGTTTTTATCAGAATGGCAGTTGGCGGATCATGCGCTGGCAGAGTACGAATTTTCAGGGTGGGCGAGTGCTTTACAAGTGCATCGCCATGGCGACCGGTGGTTTGCCGGTTCGAAAATCCAGATAAGTGGACATGAAAGCCTTGACAAAGCAAAAAATGGCGTGTTAACAAGAAGACAGTTGCCTTTGAAAGGCAGGGCAGATATGTGAGTGCCCGTAAGCGGTGTGTTAACATCTGTTTTTTCCATTGGCCTGATCGAATTGAGGCAGAGGATTCAACGGCTGGCAAGGCGCTCATTCTCGGGGCGTAAAAACTGCGCTGCCGTTAGCCCATCGTTATGACGTTCATACAAAATCATAGTCAGATAGGTAGGAGCGCATTGCCGGCGCCCTAAAGTGCTTGCAGTTGTCATTGCTATCAAAGCAATTCCATAATTTAATATGGTAATCGGTGCTGTTTATTAGTTGGTAATGTATTTAATCCATAAAAAGGAGTCTCACACATGAAAGAAGTACGACTTCACGGTCGCGGCGGTCAAGGTGGTGTCACCTCCGCAGAGCTGGTGGCCACGGCAGCCATAGCTGAAGGCCGATATGCCCAGGCCTTTCCAAGCTTTGGGCCGGAGCGCAGAGGCGCTCCTGTGGCGGCCTTTGTGCGTGTAAGTGACAAACAGATCCGTACAAGGGAAAAGGTATATCACCCTGACATCGTATTGGTGCTGGATGCGTCTTTGCCTGGTATTGTAAAGGTTTCTGATGGTCTGAAGGATGGTGGCATAGTCATCCTCAATTCCTCTCTGTGCGAAGACGATATTCGCAAACAGTTCGGCCTCACGGCCAAGCTGGCTGTGGTGGATGCCAATACCATAGCCCAAGAGGTGTTGGGCATCCCCATAACCAATACCACCATGCTTGGTGCGCTTTTAAAGGCCACAGGCATAGTGGGGCTGGATGCCATCAGCGACGCCCTGGACAAGCGCTTCGGCAAGCTGGCGGAGAAGAACAAGGCGGCCCTGAGAAGGGCCTATGAAGAGACCGTGATATACGGTTGATGGAATCTAACAGTTTTTAAGGAGAAGAATATGGCAATAAGCGACGCCATTATAGGATGGAAGACACTGCCTTTCGGCGGCCATGTGCTGGAACCGGGCAGTACGGCCAAATTCAAGACAGGGGACTGGAAATCCCAGCGGCCTGTCACAGATAATTCCAAGTGTATCAAATGCGGCATGTGTTGGATATTTTGTCCGGAGATGGCCTATCAACAGACCAAAGAAGGCTTTTATGTGGCAAACCTGGATTATTGCAAGGGGTGTGGCATCTGTGCCCATGAGTGTCCCAAGGGTGCCATCACCATGATTGCAGAGGAGGGCGGAAAATGTCAAAGCGCGTAGGAGTAGAGGTTTCCATTGCAGTGGCGGATGCCGTGGCCCTGGCAAGGGCCGAGGTGATCCCCGCCTATCCCATAACCCCCCAGACACATATCGTAGAGCACCTGTCTGAGATCGTTGCCAACGGTCATTTAGATGCGGAGTTTATTCCGGTGGAGTCAGAGCATGCGGCCATGAGCTGCGCCTGCGGTTCTTCAGCGGCCGGTGCCCGCACCTTTACTGCCACCAGCTCCCAGGGCCTTTCTTTAATGAGTGAGATTCTATATCACCCGGGTCCCATGAGATTGCCCATTGTTATGGTGGTGGCCAATAGGGCATTGGCTGCGCCCATCAGCATCTGGAACGACCATCAGGACATCATGGTTCAGAGGGATATCGGCTGGATACAGACCTTTGCCGAGAATGGGCAAGAGGCTGTGGACCTATTGCTTCACGCCTTTAGAGTGGCTGAAGACAGGCGTGTGGCCCTGCCGTTTATTGTGAATATCGACGGTTTTACCCTAAGCCATGTGATAGAGCCCATCATCATGCCTGATCAGGAAGAGGTGGACAGATATATTCCACCATTCAAACCTCATTATAAATTAGACCCGAGAAAGCCTGTGAGCATGGGGCCTGTGGGCATACCCGAGGTATATACTGAAGAGAGAATGGCCCATAATGAGGCATTAAAGGCATCCAAGCGTGTGATTCTCCAGGGTTGGAAGGAGTTTGCCGAGATATTCGGCAGGCAGTACAACCCCGTGGAGGTCTATCGCACCGAGGATGCCGAGACCTTGCTGGTCACCATGGGCAGCATCTCCGAGACCGCCATGACCGCAGTGGATGAAATGCGCAATGCCGGCAAAAAGGTCGGTCTGGTGCGCATTCGTCTCTGGAGACCATTCCCTGGCCCGGAATTTAGAAAGGCCATCGGCAAGGCCAAGACCCTGGCTGTCATCGACAGATGCCTGCCTCCAGGCGCGGTATGCGGCCCTGTGGGCGCTGAGTTGCGCTCCCTGCTCTATCGTGTGCCTGGTGCCCCGAAGATATTCAGCTTTGTGGCAGGTCTGGGCGGCAGGGATGTGACTGTGGATAGATTCAAGGAGATAGTGGACAAGGCAGAACTGTATGCCAAGAAACGTCCTGTAGAACTTTATGAAGTGATAGGGGTGCGCGAAAAATGATACCTGAACTCGAAAAATTTGTCGGCTTTTCCGCCAAGAACCTCCCAAAAGATGAACCCCTTGCCTCTGGTCACAGGGCTTGTCAGGGTTGTGGAGAGGTATTGGCCCTGCGCATGGTCATGAAGGCCCTGGGCAGGGATGTAATAGTTTGCAATGCCACAGGCTGCATGGAGATCGTCACATCTCCCTTTCCACAGACCGCATGGAATGTGCCGTGGATACACATAGCCTTTGAAAACGCCGCCTCTGTTGCCTCCGGCGTAGAGGCCGCCCGCAAGGTCCTGGCCCGCAAAGGTAAGATTCCCAAGAAGCATGTGGACATCCTGGCAGTGGGAGGTGACGGCGCCACTGGTGACATCGGCCTTCAGTGGATCTCCGGCGCCATGGAGCGTGGTCATGACTTTTTATATGTGTGTCTGGATAACGAGGCATACATGAATACAGGTGTTCAGCGCTCAGGTTGTACGCCATACGGCGCCATGACCACCACCAGCCCTCCGGGCTCCCAGAGCTTCGGCCAGGTGACATGGAAAAAGAACGTGCCTGCCATTATGGCGGCCCATGGCATCAAATATGTTGCCACGGCCTCGCCTGCCTATTACCTGGACCTCATGAATAAGGTCAAGAAGGCGGCCATGGTCAAGGGGCCTGCCTATGTGCATATCTATTCGCCCTGTCCCACTGGTTGGGGAAGCGCTGGAGAGCGTTCCATTGAGATCGCCCGGTTGGTCGTGGAGACCAAGGTCTTTCCCCTCTACGAGGTCATAGACGGCAAGTACATAATGAGCCGTAAGATCACCAAACCCAAGCCTGTAACCGAATATCTCAAGACGCAACGCCGTTTCCGTCATCTGAAAGAGGAACAGATAAATTACATACAGGCCAGAGTGGATGCCGAGTATGAAAAACTCTTAAAGCTTTCGGAGATGTAAAATGACTCCTCAAGTCATGTGATTTTTTCGCCTCCTTTTTTTGAAAAAGGAGGCTTTTTTTTGCCATGAACAACCGATTGAGCGTAAAACACATATTGGGTGTGGAGCAGCTTACCCTGGAGGATATACGCCTCATTCTTGACACAGCAGAGGCCTTAAAGGAGATATTGGATCGCCCCATTAAGAAGGTGCCGCCGCTGCGTGGCTGCACTGTGGTGACCCTCTTCTTTGAGCCCAGCACCCGCACACGGCTCTCCTTTGAGCTGGCGGCGAAACGTCTAAGTGCTGATACCGTCTCCGTGTCTGCTGCCACCAGCAGTGTGCTCAAGGGTGAAACCCTTCTGGATACCGTCAAAAATGTAGAGGCCATGCGGCCTGACATACTGGTTGTGCGGCACTCCTCTTCAGGCGCCCCTCATTTTTTGGCCCGACACCTCACCGGTTGCTCTGTCATCAATGCAGGAGACGGCATAAACCAGCATCCCACTCAGGCCCTGCTGGACCTCTTTACTGTGCGGGAGCGTTTAGGCCGGGTGAAAGGGCTCAAGATAGCCATTTTAGGCGATATCCTGCACAGTCGAGTGGCCCATTCCGATATCCGTATCTTTAAGGCCATGGGTGCCCATGTCTTTGTGTCAGGGCCCGCCAGTCTGCTGCCCATTGGCCTGGAGGCACTGGGGGCTTGTGTGACTACCAAGGTGGAAGAGGCATTGGCGAGTGCGGATGTGGTGATGCTTTTAAGGCTTCAGAAGGAGAGGCAGGGCAGGTCCCTTATCCCTTCTGAGCGCGAGTATGCCAATTTTTTTGGCCTGGTCCAGGAAAGATGTCTGAATTTGGCCTCCGATGCCATTTTCATGCACCCTGGGCCCATCAATCGGGGTGTAGAGCTCACTTCGGAATTGGCTGACTCACAGCAATCGGTCATTTTGAATCAGGTAACCAACGGCGTGGCGGTTCGAATGGCCATTTTGTCCCTTTTATGGGCTGACCGGAGTTGAAGGAGGCTTGTGATGGAGTTGCTTTTTGAAAATGCCAGGTTGATAGACCCTGCCTCAGGCCTTGATGAAATGGGTGCTGTTTTGGTGAGAAATGGCCGCATTGCGGGCATATTTTTGCTCAAAGACGGTTTTTCTGGGGAATTTACGCATCTTTTGCCCTCGCAGCGTTTCAATCTAAAGGGCCGTTGGCTGGTGCCTGGTCTCATTGACATGCATGTGCATCTGCGGGAGCCTGGAGAGGAATATAAAGAGACCATTGCCACCGGCACCAGGGCGGCTGCAGCAGGCGGTTTTGTGGCCGTTGCCTGCATGCCCAATACCAAACCAGTAAACGACGATGTGACGGTCACCACCTTTATTCGGCATAAGGCCGCCATGGAGGGCAGTGCAAGAGTCTATCCTGTGGCCTGTATCACCAAGGGCCAGGCAGGCCAGGCCTTGACAGAGATGGGGATGTTGCTGGAGGCAGGGGCCATAGCCTTTTCAGACGATGGAAGGCCTGTGAAGGACTCGGCTGTGATGCGCCTGGCCATGGAGTATGCACGGGGCTTTGATGCCCTCATCATCTCCCATGCCGAGGAGCTGGGCCTGGTGGCAGATGGTGTCATGAATGAAGGCCGTATGTCTCAGCTCTTGGGCCTGAAGGGGATACCCTCGGTAGCCGAGGAGATAGCCGTGTTTCGTGACATAGCCCTGGCCAAATACACGGGTGCCAGGCTGCACATAGCCCATGTGAGCACAAAGGCCGCAGTGGAGCTGATTCGCAGGGCCAAGGCTGAAGGTGTGGGTGTGACAGCCGAGACCGCCCCCCATTATTTCACGCTGACCGAGGAGGCCGTGAATGGCTACAACACCAATGCAAAGATGAACCCTCCCCTTCGCACAGAAGAGGACCGGCAGGCTGTGATAGAGGGCTTGAAGGATGGGACATTGGATGCCATTGCCACTGACCATGCGCCTCATAGCAGCCTGGAAAAGGAGGTGGAATTCGATAGGGCGGCCAACGGTATAATCGGCTTGGAGACCGCCGTCTCCCTTTCCTTGGAACTGGTGCGCAGACACGGCATGAACCCCTTACAGCTCATCGCCTGTCTTTCCTGGAACCCTGCCCGTATTTTAAGGGTGGCAGGAGGAAGCCTGCGAGTCAATGAACCTGCTGACCTCTGTGTCATAGATGTGGATATGCCCTTTGAGGTCACAAGGGAAAACCTCTTTTCCAAGAGCTGTAATACGCCGTTTTTAGGACAGCGCCTCACCGGTCGAGTGGTGTTGACCATGAAGGCAGGGGTTGTGACACATAGCCTTCTCAATTAGGGACCTATGGCTCTTATCCTTTTGGTGGACGATGATCGAAGCCTGCGGGAGTTTTTAGAGATATTCCTCAAAAAGGAGGGGTATAGTGTCCTGTCTGCGGCCAATGCCGCAGAGGCCTTGAATCTCCTGAAGGCCCATGAAGGGATTAGAGTGGTGATCAGTGATATCCGTATGCCTGACATGAGTGGCATTGAGCTATTAAGGCATGTCAAGGCCTTGAGGCCAGAGTTGCCGGTGGTCTTGATCACTGCCTTCGCCTCCATGGATACGGCCATCTCGGCCATGAAGGAAGGGGCATGGGACTATCTGACCAAGCCCTTTCGATTAGATGAGGTGCGCAGGGTCTTACAGAATGCCTTAAGTAGTGGCGTATCGTCAGCAACTACCGCAGGCCCTGATGCAGTGAGTGTTTCTGACCGGATACTCCATGCCCGGGGGCAGACCGCCGAGGCCAGTCCTGGTGTCTGCCCCCCTATACATCGTCTGGATGCCATGGTGGCATGCAGTCCTGCCATGCTCAAGGTCTTTCAGCTCATTAAAAGGGTGGCCTCCAGCCCTTCCAGCGTCTTGATAACAGGTGAAAGCGGCACGGGAAAGGAACTGGTTGCACGGGCACTGCACAACCTGGGCAATCGGGCAAGCCAGCCCTTTGTGGTGGTGAATTGCGGCGGCATTCCAGAAAACCTGCTGGAGACCGAGCTCTTTGGTCATGTAAAAGGGGCATTTACAGGTGCAGATCGAGAGAAGGTGGGGCTCTTTGCCCTGGCGGACACAGGGACCCTCTTTTTGGATGAGATAGGTGAGTTGCCCATGTCGCTTCAAGTGAAGTTATTGCGGGTGGTGCAGCAGAAGACCTTTATGCCTGTGGGTGGCACCAGGGAACAGCGAGTGGATGTGCGCATCGTTGCTGCCACCAACAGGGATTTGGAACAAGAGGTCATGGCCAAAAGGTTTCGAGAGGACCTCTTCTATCGTCTAAATGTCATTCACATACACATCCCTCCACTTCGGGAGCGGCCTGAGGATATCCCTGTGTTAGTTCAGTATTTTTTGGATAAATTTGCCAGGGAACAGGGTAAGAGCCTTCAGGGTATCTCCAGTTTTGCCATGCAGATTCTGCAGGGGTACTCCTTCCCCGGAAATGTCAGGGAGTTGGAAAACATAGTGGAAAGGAGCGTTGCCCTGGAGACCTCCGGTATTTTGCTGCCGGAAAGCCTCTCCATCTCCCGTTTCAAAGAGAAGACAGAGACCTCTTTGGCTCAACAAGGGGGAAAAGGGGAGAGCAGCGAGGAGATATGCGTGATCCCTTCCTTTGAGGCATTTGAGATACCCAGGGAAGGAATGGAGCTGGACGGATTTCTGGCGCGTATTGAAAAGACTCTGATTTTAAAGGCATTGCAGGCAGCCCATGGTTCCAAGACAGAGGCCGCAAGGCTTCTAAAGATCAACTTTCGTTCCTTTCGCTATCGTCTGGATAAATACGGCATAGAATAAAATGCTCAATCATTTTCGCCGCGCCTTTCATTCGAAGGCCTCAGAAGAGGCAAAAGATACCCGCTTTTCCTTTGAATGGGAGTTGTTTTCTCCTGAACCCCTGGATTATAGGCAGTTTCAATGGCTCACATGGGGCAGGCTGGTCCTGGTGCTTTTTCTGCTTGCCGCCATCTTTCTGTTTTCCAACTACCTCGGCCCCATTGGAAGGCTGCCGGATGTCTTGGTCAAGGTGGCCTATCTCTCTTTGGCTGCCCTGGCCGTAACCTATGGTTACATTCAGTGGTATAAGACAGGCAAGTGGTTGAGACAGTTGTCCCTGCTTCAGATCTCTTTGGACATTCTGTTTGTAGCAGCGGTGGTCTATGTAACAGGAATGGCATTTAGTCCGTTTCTGTTTCTGTTCCCTGTCATTGTGGTGGCTGCCTGCCTGTTGCAGGGCAGACAGGGCGGTCAGTTTGCAGCGGTTGCCTGTACTGTGCTGTATGTGGGGATAGTCGGGCTGGACAGGGCCTTTTTTCTACAGGACACCTCCAATCTCATTGTTTTTTTTGTGAATATCATCGTGGTGAATATCACGGCCCTGTTGGTAGGCGTCCTGGCCGAGCGCTTGAGGCGTGCGGAACGCCGTCTCTCAGTGGCCGTTGTGGATCTGAGGCGTTTAAGGGAGATGGAGCGGCATCTGGCCGACAATTTAGTGTCAGGCCTTGTGATGTTAAATACTGAAGGTCATATTTTGGCATTGAACAGACGCGCAGAGGCCATTTTGGGGGTTAGGTCCACTGATTATGCTGGCAGGCTGCTTTCTGAGCTCTGGCCTGCCATAGGGCCTGATTTTGATGAGATCAGGGCCTGGTTTGCAAAAACAGAGGGTCTGCGCAGGGAGATACTCCACAATGCACCTTCAGGTGAGATCCTTTTGGGGCTTTCAGGATTTGCCATGCAGGATGAAAAGGGTGGGCTTTTGGGCTATGGCATCATCTTTCAGGACCTGACCGAGATCAGACGGCAAGAGGAGAGGCTTCGACGAGTGGAGAGGCTGGCCTCTTTGGGCGAAATGGCCGCAGGCATGGCCCATGAGATTCGAAATCCCCTGGCCTCCATATCAGGGGTGGTGGAATTTTTGCAGGAAGGGGGCATGGTAACCGCCGATGGCGCAAAACTTCTGGAAATCCTGCAGCGGGAGATTCAACGGCTGACCGAGCTCACTCAGGCCTTTTTGTTGTATGCCAGGCCTGAAAGGGGCGGTGAGCAGCCTGTAAATCTCTTGAATGCCATAAATGAGACCCTGGGGCTTTTAAGCAGCCGCAAGTTGGCTGGCCTGCATGTGAATATACAGGTCCCTTCCGAGCTGTGTGTCGTGGTCAATCCCACCCAGTTTCGTCAGGTATTGTGGAATCTGCTTTTAAATGCTGTGCAGGCCATGATGCCCAAGCTGGAGAAGGGAGAGGATGTCACGCTATTTGTGGGAGTGGAACCAGTGAGCCAGGTGGGCGTTTTCGATGCGGTTGAGGCGAAAACTACTCAAAAAACCAGTGAGCAAAAGGCTCTCAGTCGAGTCAGCCTTATCGTGGAGGACAGTGGAGTGGGGATACCTGAAGGCCAGTTGAGTCGCATATTTGAGCCGTTTTTTACCACTCGAGGCGATGGCACTGGCCTGGGGCTTTCCATCGTGCAGAGGTTGGTGGAGGCCTGGGGAGGCTCTGTGGAGTGTTCTTCTCAAGAGGGTGTGGGGACCAGATTCAGGGTGCTGTTGCCTGTTTCAGATTCTCCAAAAACCTGATCAAAAGCCCTTCCAGGGCAAGAAAATCCCCTTTTTTTGAAAATATGGTAGCGGTGTCCTGAATATAGGGCCCCTTTTCATTTGTGGCTTCCGCATCGTTTTTGAGCATGTCCTGGGCGCTGGCCCAGGTGGTCTCTAAATGAAACTGCAGTCCTACTGCCCTGTTGTCGAGCGTGGCAAAGGCCTGATTGCGACATGCCTTGGAACTGGCCAATAGTTCTGCTGAGTCTGGAATCTCAAAGGTATCTCCGTGCCAGTGAAAGGCCTGAAATGTGGAGGGAATGCCCTTAAAAAGCGGGGAGTCAAGCCCGGCCTGCGTGAGCGTGACCGGAAACCAACCTATCTCCTTGTAGGCGTTTTTTCGCACTGAGGCACCCAGCACACTTGCCAGCACCTGCGCCCCAAGACAGATGCCCAGCACGGTCCTGGCGTTTTTGAGTGCTGTCTCTATAAAGGCCTTTTCGGTCTTCAGCCATGGAAACTTGTCCTCTTCATATGCGCCCATGGAACCGCCCATGACCACAAGCCAGTCAAAGGAGTCAGGGGCTGGAAAGGCATCCCCTTTGTAGATATGAGTGAAGCTGGTGAAGGCGCCTTGTGCCACAGCCCAATCCAGTATGCCGGCAGGGCCTTCCAATGGTTCGTGTTGTATGAAATGTATGCGCATTTTTAGCCTCTTTTTACTTGAGCAGGTTTTTCATGGCCTCTCGAGAGGCCAGTTCCCGGCGTTCTTCATATGCCCTTCTGGCGATTCTCACATCCTCAACAAAATACTCCAGTTCCCTCATGGTCAGGGCCTGCGGGCCGTCACACAAGGCCATTTCAGGCCTGGGATGGCACTCCACCAAGACCATATTTGCGCCTGCGATGACACCTTGGGCGCAGGCTTGAAACATGTCGAGTATGCCGTCGCTGCCCCTGTCTTTTGTGCCCACAGCATGGGTTGGGTCCACACACACAGGCAGACGGGTCAGGCGCTTGACCACGGGCACATGAATGAAGTCCACCAGATTGCGGTGGGGGTCGCCCAGACGGGTCTTTACACCGCGAAGACATACGATGATCTTGCGATTGCCCTCGCTGGCGATGTATTCGCAGGCATTCAAGGCCTCTTCCAGGGGTAGGCCCATGCCTCGCTTGTAGAGAACCGGGTATTCCTGCTGGGCCCCCACCTCTTTGAGCAGTTCAAAGTTTTGCGCATTTCGAGTGCCTATTTGCAGCATTACGCCCGTGGGTCTCCCAGCCTTTTCCAGGGCCTTTTGTATCTCTTCTATATGAATTTCCTTCAACACCTCCATGGCTACAACTCGAATGCCGTATTTACCTGCCAGTTCAAAGAGCCAGGGCAGACAGGAGGCCCCATGGCCCTGAAAGTCATAGGGGCTGGTGCGGGGTTTGTATGCACCCATTCGAGCGGTCTGTATGCCGAGGCGTTGCAGGTTCTTGAATACGATCTCCACATGTTCACGCGTATCCACCGCACAGAGCCCAAGGAATATGTGAAAGCTGTCTTGATTGAAGAGAAGGCCGTTGTATTCAAAACCCAGTTGGTCGAGCTGGCCTCCATGCCTGCCGATCTGCCTGTATTTGCTGGAGACCCGCACCACGCGTTCCACGCCGGGCATGCGCTCGATGTGTTCTCCTGGAATGTCGTGCGTGGGGCCGATGAGGTATATCTCTGTCACTACGCGGCTGGTGCCCCGAACACCCGAAACAGATGTCTTCAGGCCGGGGAAAAGGCTGAGGTACTCCAGAAGATTGGACATTTCAGGGCCGTTTGGGTCTATCTCGGGTTTCATTATGATGATCATAGGGCATCCTTGAATTACAGGGAGATTATTAAAATCGCATTGAGAGCAAGATATTTCGAATGATTGCAGGTGTCAATATGAACTCAAATTTCGTGCCTGAATTTATTGCAACACGATAACATCCCAAATTGTGCGAACAAATGCCGGCTGCCCTTGCCCCAAAATTGTTTCCTTTAACCCCACCCCGTCCCTCCCCTTGTCAGGGGAGGGTGATAACCTGCAACTCGCGCCGGAAGATAACACTATCCGTGCCATCGTAGGGGCGACCGGCCGGTCGCCCCTACTTCCCCCCTGATCTTCCCCCCCCCTGATAAGGGGGGATTGAGAGGGGTTGGGGGGATTGAGGGGGGTTGTTTTTGATTCTGCCTCATGGTTGTTATTCCCTCACCAAATAGGCATGGTGGCTATGGGGATCGAAAAGAGAAAATTTTAGGAATGCTTGTTTTTTGCTTGACATGGCCAATCAAATATGCTTAATAATAATCATTCACATCAAGGGGGTGTAAATTTGAACACAAGTAGTGGAAAATTACGTAACACAGCCCAACGGACTATTATTTTAAATGCCTTAAGGGGCTTAAAAACCCATCCGACTGCGGATGAGCTGTATGAAGTGGTCAAAAAAGAGATGCCGAAGATCAGCCTTGGCACCGTCTATCGCAATCTGGTGATGCTGGCAGAGATAGGCATGATTCGAAAGCTGGAGACAGCCGGCAAGCAGATGCGTTTTGATGGCGACATCTCTGCCCATGTGCACATCAGGTGTAGCAGATGCGGCAGAGTGGATGACATCTGGGCAGACCCCATATCCATTCCAGAGCACATGAAGACCATTGACTTTCGCGGCTACCAGGTGACCGGCTATGCCCTGGAATATGAGGGAATCTGTCCTGATTGCGCCAAAAAAGGCATGAACTGATTTCAATTTTTGCATCTTGTCACTGTTTTTTGCCATAATTTTGCCCGTCTTGTCATTTGGATGTGGTAAAGGGCTTATTCTGCGCTTATAATTTTTATTGTCTTTTGATTTGAAATTTACATACAGGAGGAGACATGAAAAAACTCAAAGGAACCCAGACCGAACGCAACATACTGACCGCCTTTGCCGGTGAATCCCAGGCACGAAACCGCTATACCTTTTTTGCCGGCCAGGCCAAGAAGGATGGCTATGTGCAGATAGCCGATATCTTTGAGGAGACGGCCAACCAGGAGAAGGAACACGCCAAGAGGCTCTTTAAGCTGTTGGAGGGCGGCGAGGTGGAGATTCAGGCCGCCTTTCCCGCCGGCATCATCTCCAATACCTATGACAATCTCATAGCCGCAGCCAATGGAGAAAACTATGAACAGACCATCATGTATCCTGGTTTTGCAAAGATAGCCATAGAGGAGGGCTTTCAGGAATTGGCCTGTATCTTTGAGGCCATAGCCGTGGCCGAACGCCAGCACGAGAAGCGCTATAGGGAGCTGGCTGCCAACATAGTGGCGGATCGGGTCTTCAAGCGGGATACAGAGGTGGTCTGGCGCTGCCGCAACTGCGGTTATCTGCATAAGGGTAGTGCCGCTCCGGAAAAGTGCCCTGCCTGTGCCCATCATAAGGCACATTTTGAGCTTTTGGCAGAGAATTGGTAGTTTTTTGTATTTGCAACTCAAACCATATCAAACTAAATCAAAAAAGGAGGTACTTGTCATGTGTGAGTTTGTTACCAACGAGGCACCTAACTTCAAGGCAACCGCTGTAATGGCCGACAATTCCTTTAAGGAGATCAGCCTGTCGGACTATAGGGGTAAGTATGTGCTCCTGTTCTTCTATCCGCTGGATTTTACCTTTGTCTGCCCTTCCGAGATACTGGCCTTTGACAGGGCGGTTGACGAATTTCAAAAGAGAAACTGTGAGGTGATCGGTGTGTCTGTGGACTCCCATTTCACTCACTTGGCCTGGAAGGAGACCCCTGTGGAAAAGGGCGGCATCGGTTCTGTGAGATTTCCATTGGTGGCCGACCTGTCCAAGTCCATCTCCCGTGACTATGGCGTGCTTTTGGAAAGCGGCATAGCCCTTCGCGGCCTGTTCCTCATAGACAAGGACGGCATTATTCGCCACATGCTGGTCAATGACCTGCCCCTGGGCAGAAGCGTGGATGAGGCCCTGAGAGTCCTGGATGCCCTCCAGTTTGTGGAGAAGCACGGAGAGGTCTGCCCTGCCAACTGGAAGCCTGGCGAAGAGGCCATGAAGCCTACCAAGGAGGGGGTGGCGGAGTACCTGGCCAAACATGCCAAGCCGGCTGCCTCCTGTTGCTCCACCGGCGGCGGTTCCTGTTGCTGTTCATAGTTACAGATTCCATTCATAAGGAGGACATATGAAGAGACTTCTATCAGTTATGGCTGTGAGTGCTGTGGTGGCGGCGCCTCTGTTTGTAGGCGCGGCAGAGATGGGCAAGTTCAAGTATGACGACTTTCAAAAACCCACTGACTGTGGCATGTGCCATACAGAGATATATCAGGAGTGGAAGCAGGCCATGATGTCCCAGTCTTTTACCCATGAGTGGGATGAGGTGGAGTACTTCAAGTTGGCCCTGCCTCATTCTCAAAAATTGGAGAAGGTCTCTGGCGTAAAGGGGGGGTGTGTCGCCTGCCATGGGCCGCTGGCCTTTTTGTCAGGTGATATTCCGCCCAAGCCCGTAAAGGCCGGAACGCGCGCCAACGAAGGTGTCTCCTGCGAGATATGCCATAACATCACAGGCTCCACCGAGCAGACGCCCTTTAACTTCAGCTTTGTGATTCAGCCAGGGGATGTAAAGCAGGGGCCCAGAAAGGATGTGAAGTCTCCGGGCCATGGCGTGAATTTCTCTGAGTTTACTCGCAGTCCTGAGCTCTGTGCCACCTGTCACGATGAGCAGAGCCCTTACGGGGCATGGGTCAAGGAGACCTATCGGGAATGGAAGGCAGGCCCTTACAGCAAAGAAGGTGTGCGTTGTCAGGACTGCCACATGTATCGGGCGCCTGGCGTGCCTGGCATGGGTGGTCAGGAGCGCCCTGACATGGCGCATCACACCTTTCATGGCAGCCACTTCCCCAGCAAGCTGGCAGGGGCCATTGATCTGGCCCTCTATGCAGAAGAGGATGAGGTGTCGCCTGGTAAGGGCCTCACAGTGCGTTCAGAGCTCTTTAACGGCAAGGCAGGGCATTATGTGCCATCCGGTTCCACTGAGGAGCGCATGCTCTGGTTAGAGGTGTGGCTCACCGATGCCAAAGGCAAAAGATATGCCTTAAAGGTGCAGCCCAAGGGCTTTAAGGGTGAGGAATACACGGTGGCTGATTCCAAGGCCATGGCCTATCAGGACATAGGTGAGATCATGGACCTGGCTAACTTTAAGGGCCTGAAGCGGGACGGCAATGTGCCCGATGGCTCCCGTATCTTTAGGCGCCCGTTCTTCAATCCCAAGGGCGAGATGACCGTAGCCCAGTGGTATACTGCCAAAAACGATGTGGTGGACTATCGCATAGGGCCTCGTGAGACCAAGATTGAACACTTTAAGCTGGAACTGCCCAAGGATGTGGCAAAGGGCCAGGCCACTGTGACGGCACGGCTCCTCTATAGCCAGATTCCCAGTTCTGTAGGTGAGTTTTTCAAGCTCTCCAAGGAGGAATACGCCCCCATTTTGGTCAATGAGGCCAGAGTGATGGTGAATGTAAAATAGTTGTTACAAAAGGCACTTCGGCCTGTCTTTGGGGCAGGCCGAAGCGAATTCAATCCCAAAACATACCTTGAAAGGAGGTATTCCAATGACCGAAAGATTACAGATTTACAAGTGTGAGATCTGTGGAAACATGGTGGAGATGGTGCATACAGGCGCGGGCCAGCTGGTCTGCTGTGGTCAGCCCATGAAGCTCATGACAGAAAATACAGTGGATGCGGCTAAGGAAAAGCATGTCCCTGTCATCGAAAAGGTAAGTGGCGGCTATAAGGTCAAGGTGGGCAGTGTAGCCCATCCCATGGAGGAAAAACACTACATCGAGTGGATCGAGCTCATTGCGGATGGCAAGGCATATAGGGAATTTTTGTCCCCTGGCCAGGCACCTGAGGCCTTTTTCTGCATTCAGGCCGACACCGTGACCGCACGGGAGTTCTGCAATCTCCACGGTCTCTGGAAGGCATAAAAGGGCGTTTTGTTGACAAGGCGGCGGCAGTTATCTGCCGCCATGTGAAATGGGGTTTTACCCATAAATAAGGAGTGCTTATGTTGAGTCCTAAATTAGAAGAGGCATTAAATCAGCAAATAAACGCCGAATTGTATTCGGCATATCTATATTTTTCCATGGCAACCTATCTTTCTTCCATTGATTTGGCCGGCTGTGCCCATTGGATGCATGCCCAGACGCAGGAGGAGCTGCTTCATTCCTCCAAGATGTATGAGTATGTAAATGAGCGAGGCGGCCGCGTGGTTTTGAATGCAATAAAGGCCCCCAAGACTCAATGGGCCTCCCCCCTTGAGGTGTTTGAAGACGCCTATCGGCATGAGCAGCATGTGACGAGCCTCATAAATAGCCTCATGGAGTTGGCTATCTCAGAAAAGGACCACGCCACTCAGATCTTTTTGCAGTGGTTTGTCTCCGAACAGGTGGAGGAAGAGGCCTCTGCCAATGGTGTGGTGCAGCGTATGAAGCTGGCTCAGGCCTCGCCTGGCGGGCTTTTTATGATAGACAAGGAGTTATCCACTCGTCCCGTGCCTTTTGTCCTGGCAACAGCCAATAAGGCCTAAGAATTTATTGAAGGAGATTTTATATGAGCAGACCTGAAGATATGTGGCAGTGTCAGACCATCAATTGCGGTTACATCTATGACCCTGACAGAGGTGATAGAAAGGGCAAGATTCCCAAGGGGACCCGCTTTGAGGACCTCCCCGATGACTGGAAGTGCCCTGTATGTGGGGCGGGTAAGTCCATGTTCAGGCCATTGGCCGGCCCTGGCTCGGTGATGGAGCGGGATAAACAGGAAACTGTGGCCCCACAGGCCGATGCAGGTCCTAAGTATAGATGCAATGTCTGCGGCTATATCTATGACCCGGCGGTGGGGGATGCCTCACAGGGTGTGGCGCCTGGCACTGCCTTTGAGGCACTGCCTGAAAATTGGAAGTGCCCTGTGTGTGGCGCAAGCAAGGAGGAGTTTGAGGAGATCTGACATGACGGCCCAACGAACGGTTATATTTGCGTTTAAGGGAGAGCCCATGTGTTTTATACATGTGCTTTTAAATGCCTTGGACATGCAGAATAAGGGCATGGCATGTGAGGTCGTTATAGAGGGTGAGGCCACCAAACTCCTGCCTGAACTGGAGCAACCATCCCATTTTTTGCATGACCTTTATACACAGGTCAAGACAAAGGGTCTGATAACGGCTGTGTGTAAGGCCTGTTCCAAGAAGATGGGGGTCCTTGAGCAGATTCAGGCCTTGAGTCTGCCTTTAAGTGACGAGATGTCAGGACACCCTTCCATGGCCAGGTTTATTTCACAGGGTTTTCATGTGATTGTAATGTAATTTTACGTAAAAAAGGAGCAAAAAGGCAATGATTACAGAGATCAAGAAGGATATCTATTGGGTGGGCGCCATTGATTGGACCATCAGGGACTTTCACGGCTACTCCACCTATGAAGGCACCACTTATAACGCCTATCTCTTGAAGGACGAGAAGACGGTACTCTTTGACACGGTGAAGAAGTCCAAGATGAGTGACCTGGTGCACCATATCCGTTCCCTTACCGATCCTCAAAAGATAGACTATATCGTGGTAAACCATGTGGAGATGGATCACTCAGGTTCATTGCCTGAGATGATAGACCTCATCAAGCCTGAGAAGGTGATCTGTTCCAGCATGGGCAAAAAGGCCCTGTTGGACCACTTTCATCGAGAGGATTGGCCCTATGAGGTGGTAGCGCCGGGTCAGGTGATCAGCGTGGGCAAGCGTTCCATTCAGTTCATCGAGACCCGTATGCTGCACTGGCCTGACAGCATGTTTTCTTATATTCCAGAGGAAAAGCTCCTCATCTCCAGCGATGCCTTCGGCGAACACTGGGCCACCAGCGAACGCTTTGACGACGAGGTGGACTTCACCACCTTGATGCAGCACAATGCCAAGTATTATGCCAACATACTGCTGCTCTACTCACCCCTGGTCGCTAAGCTCATCGAAAATGTGAAAAAGCTCGGCCTTCAGATCGATATGATCGCCCCTGACCACGGCCTCATCAAGCGTAAACATGTGGCCGAGATCCTGCAGGCATATGCAGACTGGGCCAACCACAAGGCCAAGAAAAAGGCGGTGGTGGTCTATGACACCATGTGGCACAGCACAGAGATGATGGCCAAGGCAGTGGCGGACGGCCTCATGCGTGAGGGCGTGAGCGTAAAGCTCATGGACCTGCAGGTCTGCCACAGAAGCGATGTGATGACAGAGGTCCTGGACGCCAAGGCGGTTGTCCTGGGCTGTCCGACCCTGAACAACGGCCTGCTGCCACGCATGGCGGGCTTTCTCATGTATATGCGGGGGCTTAAGCCAGGCGGAAAGATCGGCGCTGCCTTTGGTTCCTATGGCTGGAGCGGCGAGGCGGTGAAGCTCATGAACCAGGCCATGGAGGAGATGAAGTTCGATATCGTGCACGAGGGGATTCGCGTAAAATATGTCCCTGTGCACGAAAACCTCAAGGAATGCGTGGAATTGGGCAAAAAGGTCGGACAGGCTGTAAAGGCCGCTTTAGGAGAGTAATGCCTATGCGTATCAATATAGACAAAAATGTGGTGGAATTTATTCCTGAAAATCAGCAGGAGACCGCCTCCTTGGAGGTGCTTTGGCGCATGGTCTTGGACTGTGCCGGCGGCAACAACAAGAGTTTGAGCCCCATCGGCGAGTATGTGCCACAAAAGGAGAACCTGGCTCGCTTTGTGATAGAGGGGGCTGCCGGCGGAAAGACCGTGTTTTCCGAGATGGTATCTGAGGCAGAGTGCACCTACCTTTGCACCATCTGTAATAAATATATCCATATACATGTAGGGCAGGCCATTCCATACTGTTGTGGGCGCCTGATGGAGCCTGTGGATTAAATGGGAAGACTAACAAAGTCGCAAGACTGCCTTTTACATTCCGATCAAGCAAGGTTCAAAGGGCATGTGGTGTTTTTAAGCGTCTTCTAATCTGGGCTTGGGGTCCCCGAAGGAAGATGAGTGGCCGGTGTTTGTGTTTGTGGAATAGACGCCACGAGGGCGCTGGCCACACATTACCGTCATAAAAGGTGGTTATATGTCGAAGCAATCTCCCGTTTTCAAGGGGATTGCTTCGCTTCGCTCGCAATGACACCAAACTCATCGTCAAGCCAGGATCGCACTTAAGAGATTGCCTTTAATCGCCCAAAAACAAAATTTGTTATGGCCAAATTCAGACACCTTTCCCATCAGCACATCAAAAAGGCCTTTTTGACTCAGGGGGTTGAGGAGTTGCTGGCTCAATTGTCGGTTTTCCCCGTGAAAACTGCCCTTCATTCGGTGCTCTCCGCCCTCTATTCCACAGATGAAGCCGTTCGCTTCAAGTCAGTGACCCTCTTTGGCCTTTTGATGTCCAAATTGGCTCAAGAGGATATGGAGGCCGCCCGGCAGGTGATGCGCAGGCTGATGTGGAGCCTGAATGACGAATCCGGAGGTATCGGCTGGGGTGCACCCGAGGCCATGGCAGAGGCCATGGCCATGGACGCAGGTTTGGCACAGGAATATGCGCATATCCTGCTTTCCTATGTATGGGAGGAAGGGAACTATTTGGAGTACCTACCCTTGAGACGAGGGGCGCTTAAGGGCATTGCCAGGCTTGCATGCGCCAGACCCCAGTTGTTAAATGCCCTTCAGGCACAGGAGCGCCTGCAACCATACCTAAATGATGCAGACGAGGAGTCCAGAGAGGCTGCTCAAAGCGGTCTTGCTTGTTTGAGACAGGCCAAATGAAATCCATACTATTTTTTTCCTCAGACATGTTGTGTGCCGCCATGGCTGCTGCCATGGCCCATGCAAGGGCCACACAGGACCTGAAGATAGTGGCTGGCTGTGTTGGTAATCCTGTGATTACTCAGGAGATTCTGCAGTTCATGCGGCAGAAGGGGCTTAAAATCCCCTCCGATATTCTGAGCTTGGAGGATGTGGAGTCTCGCGTCTTTGACATCGTCATTCATGTAGGACGGGCAACTCTATCCCCTAAATTCTCAGGCAACCCCATTTTGGTGCAGTGGAATCTGAAGCAAGAGGCTGGTTACACAGAAGGGTGCTGTGGCGCCCTTTACTCCCCACTAAATGAACTGGTGACGCACCTCTTTGAGGAGGGTTATCTTGCCGCCCTGCTTCAGGCCAGAAGAAACCTCTTTTTGATTCTGGATAACCTGCGTGAGGGCATCATGGCCCATGACCTGAATCGTCGTATCTTTTATTTCAATAAGGCAGCAGAGGAAATAACGGGCTATAAAAAAGAAGAGGTGTTGGGCAGGGACTGCCACGAGGTATTTCCCAATAAGTTTTGCGGCAAGAGTTGTGGATTTTGTAATGGAATAAACAAGATACCCCTCTCTCCCTACTCTTATGACATCTCGGTTCAGACCAAGGACGGTAGCCAGAAGCGCCTTGGCATGTCTGTGGTGCCCATCTTTGCCTTTGAAGGCGAGGAGAAAAAGACAGAGGAGGTCTTGGGGGTGCTGGCCACCTTTGTGGACAATACTCGGGAGTTTGAGTTGTCTTCCCGTTTGGGGGAATTGAAGGAGTTTGCAGGTATAGTGGGCAATTCACCTGCCATGCTGGAACTCTATGAGATCATCAGGGATGTGGCCAATAGTGACATACCGGTTTTGATACAAGGGGAGTCTGGAACAGGCAAGGAACTGGTGGCTGCTGCCATACATAACGAGAGCCACAGGAGTCAACACCTCTTTGTGCCGGTCAATTGTGCGGCACTGCCCGACAGCCTGCTGGAGAGTGAGCTCTTTGGCCATGTAAAAGGTGCCTTTACCGGTGCCATTCGTGACAAAAAGGGGAGGTTTGAGTTGGCCGACGGCGGCACCCTTTTTTTGGACGAGATAGGCGATATCAGCCCTGCCATGCAGGCCAAGCTTTTGCGAGTCTTGCAGGACGGGGTATTTGAGCGTGTGGGCGGCGAAAAGAGCATTCGAGTGAATGTGCGCATCATCTCAGCCACCAACAAGGACCTGCGAGAGGAGGTGAAGGCAGGCCGATTCAGGGAGGACCTGTTTTATCGCATCTGTGTCATGCCCATTTGGCTTCCTCCCCTGCGAGAGCGTGCTGCGGATATCCCGCTCCTGGTGGAACACCTGCTGGAACGCATCAAAAAGACCAGCTCCCTTGCCTATGAGCCGTCTGTTACTCATGAGGTTATGGATATCTTTTTGCAATATCACTGGCCTGGAAATGTGAGGGAGTTGATGAACTGCCTGCAGTATGCTGTGGTGCGGGCACGAGGCAGGGCTATGGAGCCTCAGCACCTGCCGTCGGCCATTTTATCTGCGCTGAAAGATTCAGGGCCCATGTCTGTGCAAGCCAGACCATTCAACACATCAGGCCAGCCTTTGGAAAGGAGACTCAAAGGAAATGAGTCTTTATTCCTGCGGCCCCGCACCTCCATTGTAACACCTCAACGAATTCAAGAGGCCTTGCAAAGGTTCAATGGCAACAGGACATTGGCGGCCAAGGCCCTTGGAGTCAGTCGCGCAACCTTTTATCGCCTGTTAAACAAATATGACTCAACATTTCGCGATTGAATTGGCCAGAAGACAATAACCCCTTTCCACATTAACTGCCCTTCATGGCGGGGAATGTGTGGCCGGCGCCCTTCACAGCGCCTATTCTACAAATACTTCACCGCTGCCGCCCAAGAAGTCTCATAGATCTTTTTTGTTTTTCAGATTCAATCGTGGATTTTAGGATTGAACGCCGGAGAATGTGCCTTTTGGTGCATATAACTATTGATTATCAAAAATAATTCTTTTTTTCACAAGAATCTTTTTATTTGTATCAATGAATGACAATTCATTTTTTTCTTGACATTCCTGCAATCACCATATTAAATAGTCCGTAATTTTGAGCGAGGCAGTATTGTTTCTCATGTTTGTTGTTTGAATTGCTGTATGCTGTTCCCACATTAAGTCGTCATGAGGAGGGTTTGAAGATGAGTGGGTTCGAATCCATTGTCTTGTACCTTGGGATGTCCATGATCGCCATTCTGGCTATGCTTGGCATATCGGCATTGCTGGGGCCGTTCCGTCCCAAGTCCAATAAGGCTACCACATATGAATGCGGCGTGCCCCTTTTTGAGGCGGGCATAAAACGCTATGACGTCAAGTATTATCTGGTGGCTGTTCTTTTTCTGGTTTTCGATCTGGAAACTGTTCTGATTTATCCCATAGCTGTTCAATTCAAGTCCTTGGCCCAGCAGGGTTGGGGTGTTTTTTTTGAGATTTTTGTATTCGTTGCCGTGCTTTTGGCAGGACTGCTCTACGCCCTTCAGAAACGGGCTGTGGAGTGGGACTAAGGGGGTATCGAGATGGGTCTTAAGGCTTATACTGGTGAGGGTTGGTTGCTGACCAAGATGGAGGAGCTGATCAACTGGGGCAGAAAGCGTTCCCCGTGGCCGCTTCCTTATGGTACCGCCTGTTGCGGCATAGAGATGATGTGTGCATTGGCCGCCAGTTACGATATGGCGCGTTTTGGGGCGGAGCGTCCCAGCTTCTCTCCCCGTCAAGCCGATGTGCTCATAGAGGCAGGCACTATCAGCAAGAAAATGGCGCCCATATTGCGGCGTATATATGACCAGATGGCGGAGCCCAAGTGGGTGATCGCCATGGGTGCATGTGCCTGCACAGGCGGGGTGTTTCGCACCTATTCCACGCTTCAGGGTATAAACAGGGTCATTCCCGTGGATGTATATGTGCCCGGCTGTCCTCCTCGTCCGGAGTCTCTGTTGTATGCCCTTATGAAGGTTATGGAAAAGATAGAAAAAGACCATCCGCTTCGCGCCCTGTTTGACCGTGAGATCGGACAGGTCGATTTGAGGAGTTGCCCATGAGCCTGAAAGATCAAGTCCAGAGTTGTTTGGGGCCATTGGTGGTGGCTGTTTCTGAGTGCCAGGGTGATTTGAGCGTCGAGGTATCCCGTGAGAATATCAAGGCTGCTTTGTCTAAATTAAAGGAGGATCCAGGGCTTTCCTTTGATTTTCTCAGCGACCTTTTTGGAGTGGACAATTCGGAATTATATAAAAAGACTGCTGCCAAGCCTGCAAAGAAGGCCGAGGCAGAGACTGCTCCGGAAGAGCCCCCCAAACCCCAGGAATTTCCCCCCAGATTTGAAGTCATTTATCTGCTGCTGTCCCTCAAGACCAACAAGCGGTTACAGGTAAAGGTGCGCGTGCCCGAAGAAAATCCTGTTGTGGACAGCGTGGTGTCCCTGTTCAAGGCAGCCACATGGCCTGAACGCGAGGCGTATGACATGTATGGCATCCGTTTCAACGGCCATCCGGATCTTAGGAGATTACTCATGTGGGAGGGGTTCCCTGCGTATCCTTTGCGTAAGGATTATCCCTTGGAGGGCAGAGGGGAAGAGAGGCATCTGATCTATGATTAACCATGATGATTATGTCAAGATAAACATCGGTCCTTCGCATCCGGCCATGCACGGCACACTGCGCGTGGTGGCCTATACGGACGGAGAAACTGTCGTCAGCGCTGATCCAGAGATCGGCTATCTGCATCGCGGGGTCGAGAAGCTTGGGGAGCATCTGAGTTATCACCAGTTCATTCCCATAACCGACCGCCTTAATTACTGTTCGGCCATTTGTAACAATGTCTCCTATGAGATGGCGGTGGAGAAGCTCTTGGGTGTGTCCGCACCTGAGAAGGCCCAGCTTGTGCGTGTCATTATGATGGAGCTGGCGAGAATAGCGGATCACCAGGTGTGTGTGGGCATTCTTGGTGTGGACCTGGGGGCATTCACCCCGTTTTTCTATTTGATCATACAGCGTGAAGAGATATACGAGATATTCGAACACTATAACGGCGCAAGGCTCACCAACACCTTCGGCAGAATAGGTGGGGTGGAGGCTGACCTGCCCAAGGATTTCGAGCAGCGCTGGAAGAAGCTGAAGGAAGGCATAGCCCGTGCCAACGAGGAGACCGACAAGCTGCTCACTCACAACCGTATCTGGATGGATCGTACCATAGGCGTCACGACATTTTCAGCGGAAGATGCACTGGCATGGGGTTTTACAGGGCCTTGTCTCAGGGCCTGCGGCGTCAAGCGGGACCTGCGCAAGGACGAGCCTTACAGTGTGTATGACAGATTTGATTTCGAGGTGCCCGTCGGCAAGTACGGCGATGTGTTTGACAGATATATGGTCAGAATGCGAGAGATGGAGGAATCTGTCAAAATAATCGATCAGGCCTTTAAGCTCTACAAAGATATGCCTGCCGATGCCCCCCTCATGGCAAAGGTGCCTAAGACCATCAAGCCTCCGGCAGGAGAGGTTTATTCCGCTATAGAGTCTCCCAACGGCGAACTGGGCTTCTTCATCAAGAGCGATGGGTCTGACAAGCCTTATCGCATCAAGATACGGCCGCCATGTTACATGGTCTATCAGGCATTCCCTGAGATGGTCAAGGGCGAGATGATAGCGGATCTAATAGCTTGTCTCAGCAGTCTCAATGTCATAGCCGGCGAACTGGATCGATAGGAAGGTGTGGCTTATGAATGATCTGATAATTGCGCTCATAAAGGTTGTCTTTATCTGGGTCTGGGTGTTGCTCATTGCAGTGGTCATGACATGGGTGGAGCGCAGAGGCGCCGCCATGATTCAGGACAGGCCCGGTCCCAATCGTGCGGGGCCGTTTGGCTTGTTGCAGCCCCTTGCGGATGGTATCAAGCTCTTCACTAAAGAGGATATTATACCCGCCAAGGCCAAAAAACTCCTCTTCATACTTGGCCCCATCCTGTTTTCCCTGCCCGCCTTTTCCGCCTATGCAGTGGTACCCTTTGGCGACAAGATCGTTCTGGGCGGTAAAGAGATCATCCTTCAGGTGGCGGATGTCAATATCGGTTTCCTTTACATAGTCGCACTGGGTTCCATGGCTGTTTACGGCATTGTGGTGGGTGGCTGGGCGTCCAACAATAAATACTCGATTCTCGGTGGGCTACGCGCCACTGCCCAACTCATTTCATATGAGGTGCCCTGGGGGCTGGCCCTGCTGGCCATCGTGCTTGTGTATGGCACCTTCAGCCTGCGGGAGATCGCATTGGCACAGCAGGGGACGTTTCTCGGGATACTGCCCAATTGGGGCGTCTTCAAGCAACCCCTTGGTTTTATTCTCTTTATAGTCGCAGCCTATGCCGAGGCCAATCGCGTACCCTTTGACCTGCCTGAGGCGGAAAGTGAGATAGTCTCCGGTTATCATACGGAATACGGCTCCATGCGGCTTGGCGTTTATCTTTTCGGAGAATACGTCAATCTCTGCACGCTTTCCGCTCTGATAGTCACATTTTTCTTTGGGGCATGGCACTTGCCTTACATCAATATGGCCTCGTTTTTAGGCCCGATTTCCTATGGCATAGCATCTTTTCTTGTCTTTTTTCTGAAGGTTTCCTTCTTCCTGTGGCTTTTTGTATGGGTCAGATGGACCGTGCCACGTTTCAGATATGATCAGGTCATGGGATTGGGATGGAAGGCCCTTATCCCTCTGGGCTTGTTGAATCTGTTTTTGACGGCCCTGGCCATTCAGTTGACTGCTTAAGGAGTGTATCATGGCAAAGCCTGTTGTAGAGAAGCGATATAAATTGTCCGAGCAGGTCTATCTCTGGGAGCTCATCAAGGGTATGGGGCTCACTTGGAAGCACTTCATCTTCAATGTCAAGGCATCGTTCAGGCCGGAGCCGCACACAATCCCCACTTGTTGGCAGTATCCGGAGGACAGGCGTCCTATCGCACCCAATTTCAGGGGTGCCCACATGCTGATGCTGGATGAGGAGGGTAGAGAGAAGTGTGTGGGTTGCGGAATGTGCGCCAAGATATGCCCTGCCAACTGCATAACGGTAGAGAATGCCAAGGTGCCGGAGGGCGAGGAGGCTAAATATGCAGGCAAGACCTATTCCAAGACCTTTACCATAGATTGGCTGCGCTGCATCTTCTGTGGTTTTTGTGAGGAGGTGTGTCCTAAGGGTGCCATGATGCTTGGGCCTGAATATGAACTTGCCCGCTATACCCCTGAGGAATGCCTGGCGGATAAATCCATGCTCTTGGCCAATTTTCACAAGGCCAAACAGGAAGGCAAGTTGAGGCCTCCCAGAGAGCCTGTGCCTGTGGTAGGGGCTGCGGCAAAGCCCGGCGAAGAGAAGCCTGCCGCATCAGCGGATGAGAAGGCCGTGACATCTGCCGCAAAACCAAAGGTGGCTGTAAAGGCAAAACCGAAGGCCGCAGAGTGAAGTAACCGTGTCGTCCTGTGTTGGTGAATATGGCATTCCTGCTGAATTTTAATAGTCCGTGAATCTTTTAGAGGAGTGAGTCTATGGACATATATTTCTGGTTTTTCGCTCTGGTAGCCGTTGCCTCAGGTATATTTATGGTTACGGCAAGAGAGCCATTGCCTGGTGCGTTGGGTCTGCTGACAACCTTTATCTCATTGGCCTCTCTATACCTGCATCTGCATGCGCCTCTGGTGGCCATTTTCCAGATTACCATATATGCAGGCGCTATTCTGGTCCTGGTGGTCTTCGTCATTATGCTCCTCATGACTCCGGACGAGGAGTTGAGTGTTAAACAATACAACCTGTCCTATAAATCCATGGGCGCAATAGCAGGCGTGGCAATGATTGCTCTGTTGCTCGTTGGAGTGAGAGGGATCGCATGTATCGTGGGTGAAAAGGCCCTGCCCAGTGATTTCGGTCAGCCCGGTCTCATAGGCAAGCTGCTGTATTCGGATTTTTTGCTGCATTTCGAGGTGGTTTCCGTGCTGTTGCTGGTGGCATTGGTGGGCGCCATCTATATATCGAAGCGTAATCTATAGGGAGGCCGGTCAATGGGAGTCGTCACACTCAATCACTACATACTGCTCGCTTCCGTGCTGTTCGGCATTGGAGCCATTGGATTTGTGACCAGACGAAACGCCATCATACTTTTTATGTCCGTGGAGTTGATGCTGAATGCAGTCAATCTGATGCTGGTCGCCTTTTCACGCTTCAAAGCGGATATGGCCGGTCAGGTCATGGTGCTTTTCATATATGCTGTGGCTGCGGCCGAAGTGGCTGTGGGCCTTGCGATCCTGATATCCCTCTTTCGTCATGTGCGCGGAGTGGACATCAATCGTTTCAATCTGTTGAAGCATTGAAAAGGGGTTAATTTAGGGGGAGTTGCATGGATAACTTTATCTTCTTGATACCACTTATGCCGCTTTTGGGTTTTATCCTGAACGGCCTGTTCGGTAAGCGTCTGGGCAAAAGCTTTGTCTCGTATGTGGGATGCGCCAGTGTGGGCATAGCCTTTGCCGTAGCGGCCTGGATGGCCCTGGAGCTTTTTCACCGGCCAGCCGAGGCAAGACACATCAGTCAGGTACTCTGGACCTGGATGGCTGTTGGTGATTTCAATGTCAATCTTGCCTTGATGATAGATCAGCTCTCCTGTGTCATGATTTTGGTGGTGACAGGAGTCGGTTTTTTGATCCATATCTACAGCACCGGTTACATGCACGATGACGAGTCGTACTGGCGTTATTTCGCCTACCTCAACATGTTCGTGTTCTTCATGATTATGCTGGTGCTCGGCGCCAACTATGTGGTGATGTTCGTGGGCTGGGAAGGCGTGGGTCTGGCGTCGTATCTGCTCATAGGTTTCTGGTACAAAGGCAATGCCAATGCCGATGCAGGTAAAAAGGCATTTGTGGTCAACAGAATCGGGGACTTCGGATTTATTCTGGGCATGTTTCTGATGTTCTGGACATTCGGCTCCCTTTCCTATGATGAGGTCTTCAAGTCAGCCTATCAGCTCTATTCCCTTGGCGAGATACACATCAATGACCCCATTCTCGTGGCCATATGTATACTGTTTTTCGTAGGCGCCACAGGTAAATCAGCGCAGATCCCCCTCTATGTGTGGTTGCCTGATGCCATGGCCGGTCCCACCCCTGTTTCCGCCCTGATACATGCAGCTACCATGGTGACGGCCGGTGTGTATATGGTTGCCCGTTCCAACATCCTCTATACCCTGTCACCTACCGCCCTGCTGGTAGTGGGTACTGTGGCTGCGTTTACAGCCTTGATGGCCGCCACAATGGGCATCCTGCAGAACGATATCAAGCGTGTGCTGGCCTATTCCACGGTGAGCCAGTTGGGTTACATGTTCATCGGCGTGGGCGTCACCGCTTACTGGGCCGGTATATTCCATCTGATGACCCATGCCTTCTTCAAGGCCTGTCTGTTCCTCTGTTCCGGTTCTGTCATACATGCCATGGGCGGTGAACAGGATATGCGCAAAATGGGTGGTTTGGCCTCAAAAATGCCCATAACTTATGCCACAATGCTCATAGCCACCATAGCCATTGCCGGTATTCCTCCCTTTGCAGGCTTTTTCAGCAAGGATGAAATACTCTGGAAGGCCTTCACATTTCCTTACTATCCTGTGATGGGCAAGGTGATTTGGTTCATGGGCGCCCTTGGCGCTGGCATCACTGCCTTTTATATGTTCAGGCTTATCTTCATGACCTTCCATGGCAAGTTCCGCGGCACCCATGAACAGGAGCATCATCTGCATGAATCACCTTTGTCCATGACAGGTCCGCTTATGATACTGGCCTTCCTCTCTCTCACAGGCGGCTGGCTTGGAATACCTCATCTGATTGGAGAGCAGCTGGGCGGTCATATCCCCAATGTGCTGGAGCATTTTCTGGAGCCTGTTTTCGCCAATTCCCAGCATGTGCTGGAAACGGTCGCTCCATCGGCCCATTATGCCCATGCAGCGGAGTGGAGTTTGATGGCCCTGTCAGTGGCCATCGCAGGCTGCGGCATATTCGGGGCGTTTTATGTGTATTCCATGCGTTTTCCGGAGCTGCCCGCACGTTTGGCCGAGGTCTATGCCCTGCACTATCGCGTGGTCTATAACAAATACTATGTGGATGAGATATATCACATACTTGTGGTCATGCCCATCTACTATTTCTCCATATTTCTGTGGAAGGTGGTGGATGCCTTTGTGATAGATGGAGTGGGCATCAACGGTCAGGCATGGCTGGTGCAGCGTCTTGCAAGGGCCGGAGGTTTTGTGCATAACGGCTATCTGCAGACCTATGCCGCCTTCATGATGGTTGGTCTGGTATGTATCCTGTATTATTTCCTGCAGTTGAGATGAGAAGGGTTGATTTACTAACGCATAAATAAGAACAAAGAGGGCTCGGACATGAATGGATTGCAACTCACATACGTCACCTTTATGCCCCTTTTAGGGGTGATTCCCATCCTTTTTATTTCACAGAAGGGTGAGGCTGGCAAGGCATTGATCAAATGGGTCTCCTTTGTCACATCTTTATTGGTCTTTGCCGCTTCCCTCCGGCTTTATGCAGGGTTTGACCCGACCAATCCCAATTTTCAGTTTGTGGAGCTGGCGTCCTGGATACCTGCCTATGGTATCAGTTATCATATGGGGATGGATGGTCTCGCCTTCTGGCTGGTGATGCTGACCACATTTCTGACGCCCATCACCATCCTTTCCACATGGAAGGCCATAGAGAAACGGGTCAAGGAGTTTCATGTGGCGATGCTCTTTTTGGAGACTGCAATGCTCGGCACCTTTCTGGCCATTGATGTCTTCCTTTTTTACATCTTCTGGGAGTTGCTTCTCATTCCAATGTACCTCATTATCGGTGTTTGGGGTGGAGAGAGAAGGATATATGCAGCAATAAAATTTTTCCTGTTCACTGC
Organism: Deltaproteobacteria bacterium; assembly: GCA_028695735.1. GTDB lineage: Bacteria > Desulfobacterota > Dissulfuribacteria > Dissulfuribacterales > DYLC01 > JAQVIJ01. Next base: position 654,334 of record JAQVIJ010000001.1, read on the forward strand.
CGTTGGTTCTTTGCTGATGTTGGTCTGTATCATCGGTCTGGTCTATTTTCACAAGGAGACCACGGGTGTCCTGACCTTCAATCTTCTGGAGCTCTATGGCACAAGGCTTCCTCATATCTATGAAGTGCTGTTTTTTGCTGCCTTTGCCCTGGCCTTCGCCATCAAGGTGCCCATGTTTCCGCTGCACACATGGTTGCCGGATGCACACGTAGAGGCCCCTACAGCTGGTTCCGTGATACTGGCCGGTATCCTGCTGAAGATGGGTACCTACGGTTTTATGCGATTTGCCATGCCCCTTTTCCCGGCAGGTTCGGAGTATTTTACTCCACTTATAATTACACTTTCAGTGATCGGCATTATATATGGTGCATTGGTGGCCATGGTACAGCCTGATATCAAGAAATTGGTTGCCTATTCCTCTGTCTCCCACTTGGGTTACTGCATGTTGGGGCTTTATGCACTTACGCCTCAGGCAGTGGAGGGTTCGATCCTCCAGATGATCAACCATGGTATCTCCACCAGCGCCCTGTTCCTTCTGGTGGGTGTGGTCTATGAGCGTCGTCATACCCGCCTCATATCGGAATATGGCGGCATTGCCCGTGTCATGCCTGTCTATGCCACCATCTTTTTGATAATAACCCTGTCCTCCATAGGGCTTCCCAGCACCAACGGGTTTATAGGTGAATTCTTGATTCTTCTGGGGACATTTAAGGTCTATAAGGCCGCAGCGGTTCTGGCGGCATCCGGCGTGATATTGGGCGCTGTATATATGCTCTGGATGGTTCAGCGAGTCTTTTACGGTGAGGTGACCAATGCCAAGAATCTCACTTTGAAGGACATGACCTGCCGTGAGGTGATTTACATGCTGCCTCTTCTGGTGATGGTCTTCTGGATAGGCCTGTATCCCAACTTTTTTTTGAACAAGATGCATGTGTCGGTGGATAAGTTTATAGCCCAGACCAAGGTGGAGCGACACAATGGGCCTCATTGTCCTGTGCAGCATGCCAGTCTGGAGATGAGTCAGGCGGCTCACGGCCAGGTTGCAGGGCAGTGATGGTTTATGCCAATTTCAAGTGAACAAGGAGAGAAGATATGTTCAGCTTAAGTGAGCTCTGGAGAATAACCGGTGGACAGCTCATCCTTTTATTTTTCGCCTTTGTGCTGATGTTTGCCGACCTGTATTGTTTTCAAAAAGATACGCCTGAAAAACGCATGAACAAAATGGGTTGGCTGGCGGCTGTGGGCATTCTTGCGGCCTTAGGCCATGTGGTCTATCGGGAATGGAATCTGACGCAAGTGATCTTTATGGGTGTGTTTTCCATGGAGAAGTACACGGCCTTTTTGGTGGTGACGACCCTGATCGCTGGTCTGATTGCCACATTGATAGGCATAGGATATGCGCGAAACAACCAGATCATTCGAGCCGAGTATTTTACGGTCTCCCTTTTCGGCCTTTATGGCGCGGTTGCAATGTTGCAATCCATTGACCTGCTCATGATGTTTATTGCCCTGGAGATCATGTCCATTGCCGTATATGTGTTGGCAGGTTTTCTGAAAAAGGACCAAAGGTCCCAAGAAGGTGCCCTCAAATACTTTTTGCTGGGTAGTTTTGGTTCTGCCTTTTTCCTCTTTGGAGTTGTTTTGCTCTATGGCATCGCCGGCAGTGTGAATCTCTCTCATATAGCCAAGGTGATCGCCGCAGGTCCTTTGGACAGGCCTGAGGTCCTGGTGGCCATGGCAATGATCATGGCGGGTCTGTTTTTTAAGATGGCGCTGGTGCCCTTCCATATGTGGACACCTGATGTCTATGAAGGCAGCCCCTCTGCTGTGACCGGTTACATGGCTACGGTAGTCAAGGCCGTGGCATTCGGGGCCTTTGTGAAGGTATTTTTTGTGATATTCACTCCGCTCTTGGCAGGAAGCGGGGAACCGCTCTTCCAGGGTGTCAGCCGTCTCTCCGCATTGTCGATTTACTGGAAGCCTGTTGTATGGTGGATAGCGCTTCTTACCATGTTCTTTGGCAATCTCATCGCGGTTTCCCAGCAGAATGTCAAGCGCATGTTGGCCTATTCTTCCATTGCACATGCTGGTTATATGGCCTTGGGCATTTTGGCCGATAACGGTGAGGGCCGCATGGCCATACTTTTCTACCTACTGGCCTATACCTTCATGAACTTAGGTGCCTTTGGTGTCTTGTATGTCATCGATGGCAGGGAGCGTCAGGCCCAGGATTTGGAGGATTATCGCGGATTGGCCTATGTCAGGCCCGGCCTGGCCTTTTTGATGTCGTTATTTTTGGTCTCTATGGCAGGTCTTCCGCCTACGGTGGGCTTTATCGCCAAGTTTTATCTCTTTGCAGCCATTATCAAAGAGGGCTATTTTCTGCTGGCCGCCCTGGGTATTCTTACGAGTGCCATCGGCGCCTATTACTATCTGCGAGTGATCTATATGCTGTATATGAAAGACCCTGCGCGTGAGGTGGTGCCGGGCAATGTAAATCTGGCCACATATTTGGCACTCATCATAGCGGCCATCAGTGTATTGTATCTGGGAATCTTGCCGTCCAATGTGGCAAGGCTGGCGGATGTGGCACAAAGTACCCTGTCATTTGTCTTCTAAGAGAGAGTGCCGAGATGCCTTCTCGGCATTTTTTTGTGCAAAAAGTCGGATTGTGCGCAAAATTACTTGAAGTAGGTGAAGTTATAAGTTACTTATAAAAGCTTAAAGATTGTATATAGATTGAATACAGTATTTTGAATTTTTGGAGGACGCGATGAGAATAGAAGAAATAGAGGCATTGGAAAAACTTAAGAAGGAAGGGGCGGATTCCCTTCCATCGCCTGAGAGACGTAAGTTTTTACAGATCGGTCTGGCCGTTACCGGCGTCTTTGCCGGCGGCACCATCCTTTCTTTGACTGCTGCTCGAAAGAGTTTTGCAGCATTGGACGGTATTGAGCAGAGAAAATTCCCCTACAAACCCCATTATGCCATGGTTATGAGGCAGGATAGGTGTGTGGACTGTCAGCTCTGCATGGATGCCTGTGTAAAGACCAATAATGTGCCGGATTATGGTTACCGCACCACAATTTTAGAGAGAGAAGTTGAACTTGCCCCAGATAAAAAATTTCGGGAATTCATTCCAGTTTTATGCAATCAGTGCAATAAGCCACCATGTGTGCGTGTATGCCCTACTACAGCTACCTATAAAGACCCAAAGACAGGCATTGTTCGTATGGATATAAAGCGTTGTATCGGTTGCAAGACCTGTATGGCGGCCTGCCCCTACAATGCCCGCTACTATAATGAAGACAAGCGTGCCATAGACAAGTGTGACTTTTGTTTCGAGTCCAGACTGTCCAAGGGTGAGACGATCACCGCCTGTGCGGCGGCCTGTCCTGCAGGGGTGCGTATATTCGGTGATCTCGCAGATCCATCCAGTCAGGTGCACAAGTTGGTCTATGAACCTGAGCGTGTCCTCTGGGTGTTGAGGCCTGAGACCGGCGCGGTTCCCAATGTTTTCTATACAAAGGGCTGATCCTTTTTCTAAAATTTCAACGAAAAGAGGTGGTTAGAATGAAGAGATATATAAAGATCATTACATTGCTGTTTGCTGTGGCATCTGTGGGATATACGATTCAGGCAAAGGCCGGTGATGAGGGGCACGGCGGCACCATCACCTTCACAAAACCTGCCAGTTCCGTGGTCTTTGACCATAAAACCCATATAGATATGGGGTTTGACTGCGATAGCTGTCACGAGAAGCTCTTTGAATACAAGCGTTCCGCTGAAGATAAAGCTGATTTTAACATGGCCTCCATGTATGCCGGTAAATACTGTGGCGGCTGTCACAATGGCAATACGGCCTTTGCCTCTAACACCAAATGTGGCTCATGCCACAACAATGTCAAGGCCAAGATCGTCTTTGCCAAGCCTGTCAAGGCCGTTATCTTTGATCACAAGGCGCATATCGAAATGGTGGGGGATGATTGTGCATCTTGCCATGACAGCGTCTTTCCATCTGACAAGAAATCCGAGGCCCAGGCGGATTTCACCATGGACAGCCTCTACAAGGGCAAGTATTGTGGCAAATGCCACGATGGCAGTATGGCCTTTGCCTCCAACACCAAGTGTGCCACCTGCCATATCGGTGTAAAGGGATATAATCGCATGTTTAAGACAGAAAAGGCCGCTCATAAAGGGCACTAATAGCCTTCTTGTCTTTGTGCAATTCACAAAAAAACCGCCTGAAGTAACGCCTTCAGGCGGTTTTTAATTTTCTATACCCCTTCTGTCTGACGGGTTGCTGGTCGCTCCTTGAGATCTGTGGCCAACTGTGAGACCTGTATGCCGAGGGAGATGCATTGTCTGCCCAACATGCAGGCATTGGCCTCTTCATCCTCCAAATAGGTCTCCAATTCCTTGCCGTCCTTTTCTAACTTGACCACCCATGCCTTTTTCTCCTGATCATAGCGCACGTTGAGGTCAATGGCGCATGCGCCGATGTCGGGATAAAGCTGTCGAATCTTTTCACAGAGTTCTTGGGAATTCATTTGGAAGTCCTCCTTTATTTTTATAGCTGACTTAACAATAGCTATTGTCTTTCTATTATGCAAGGTAGCAACGGATGAGATTGCTTCGGCGGCTATCGCCGCCTCGCAATGACGATGAGTTTGGTGTCATTGTGCCACGCGCCAAAGGCCTCGGCTAGAGGGCGAGCGATGCGACCCGTGTCATTGCGAGCGAAGGAAAGCAATCCCCTGCACAAAAGAATGTAGGGGCGACCGGCCGGTCGCCCCTACTTGGAAAAAGGCATGTCAGCTATGGACATTAGGGTCTTCTGTTTGACACATGAAGGGGACATCGCGTTCCAATGCATTCCCGATTTTTTGAAAACTGTCTGCAGACAAGCTCTGACTGGGCCTGTAGTTGAGTGGCAAGGGTGGTCTTCGAGAGACGCTCTGCTGCCTTTAATGCCAGATAGCTCTCCCTTTGACAGCATCTGGCCGCCTCAAAACCTGCTATCTCTGCCAATGTCTGATTTACCAGCCCTTGCACTTGCTGTCTCTTGCTGGGAGTCAGGGGTGAGGCCTGAAGAAGTATGGAAAAGGCGATTCCCACTCCAATGGCAGCCCCACATATGCCCATATAACCACAGGCGCCGCCAGGCACCTTTCCGCCCCTCTCTATGGCAGTTAATATATGCTCCTTGTCTATGCCACCTCCTGCATTTTTGTAGGCTGTAAGAATGATCGCCGGCACCATGGCGTGGTGTTCAGGACCATGAATGGGAAATCGCCTATGGGCACGGATTTGCTGCATGAGACTTATCATATCCTTTTCTTGAGATGTGAGACAGACCTCGCGAATGACCTCTATGGGTTCTGTGATGTGGCAGGTATCGCATACAAAATGCCCGTTTTTACAGCAACTACTGGCCTCAAAGGTCCTTTGGCAGACTGCACAGCCCATGGTTCTTGTGGTAGTGAAGTATTGAATCTCTGCCCCGCAGATGAGACAGCCAGTGCTGTGAACGATTGTTTTTTGATGGGTGATCTGGTCCGCAGTGCAATCACATGGTTTTTCTTTTGAGTCTGAAATGAAATCTGCTTGGGGTATAGAGCAACAGGGGGTAGCTGAGGCTGAGAGATTGGTCACCCTGCCTTGTGCATTTAGCAAAAACACATAATCTGCCTTGGAATGCAGGGCTGATAGGGCATTTGATGCAATCTCTGTGGTGAGCCCTGTGGCCAGCAGGGTGTCGTTTAGCAAAAGGGCCCTGCCAGGCCCAGCGTATAAGACCCGTTGGCCTGTCTGAAGGAGACTGGGCTTAAATGCGCGAAAGGTGAGGGAGTGAAATGTGTGGTCCTGAATCTGACGATAGGGAAAGCGTTTTAGCAGTTGAATGTCTATGAAACCAAGGCCCTGCAGCACAGAACACAGATAGTCCTGTAACATGGCACCTGCGATACATTCGCCGGCAAGACCGTGATGTGAGCGGATTTGCAGAGGAGGTTCTGTCTCTGTCACCACATCTGATATGACCATTCGGCCGCCTGGTTTCAGCACACGCCATATCTCTGAAAATACCTGTCGCTTATTGCGCGTGAGGTTGATAACACAGTTGGAGATGACCACATCCACGCTGGCATCAGGCAGGGGAATGGCACTCATATCCCCTTGAATAAAGTGCACATTGTTGCAATTCGTGTGTTTTGCCAGCTCTGCCTTGGCCTCGTTGGCGATCTGTAACATGTCAGGAAGCATGTCCAACCCATAAACCATGCCCGTTTTTCCCACCTGTTGAAGGGCTATAAAGCACTCCACTCCAGTGCCACAGCCCAGGTCCAAAAGGGTCTCGCCTGGTTGGAGTTGGGCATCTATGACAGGGCTTCCGCATCCATACATGCGCAACAGGGCCTTTTCAGGAATAAATTGCAGGTTGCTCTCTTGAATCTTTACCGGATTTCGAATGTTGGCATCGGGTTTCTGTGCCCGTTGGGCATAAAAACTTGCTATGAGCTGTTGATTTCTCACAGAACCTATGGAAAGGAGGCAGTTACAGTGAGTGAAGTTGATCTCTGCAGAGGAAGGGCATTGGGCGGTCAGGTCCCCCATGCGCAGTACTATTTGGGGGGTATTGGCTTGTGTTTTAAGCCCCTTGGTCTCTTTTTCAATGGCCCAGATGGCCAAGGCCTTTTGAATGGAGTAATAGGGGTCCTTTTTCAAGGAAATTCCATTGGTTAAGTCTGTAAGCATGTGGTCCAGATCCCCTATGCCCAAGAGGGGACGCCAGGGGTCATCTTGCACGGGAAATGGCTGAGGTTGCAGGGAAGAGCGCAGTTTTTGAAGCCCTTCTCCGTGCAGCCACACTTGCTTGAGGCCATCCTTTATATGACCTACCTGCAGTTGCCTTCTGTCCACCTGGGCAGGTGTGGCATAGATAAAACCGTCAGGTCCTACAGCCAAAGACTCCCATCCCCCATTTCCAGTGCCGAAGGCGGTGCCTATGGGCGAAAAGACCTGGGCCTCTATGGCCGTCAGGTTATCGATGACAATGCCCAGGGACTCGGCCTCTTGAAAGGCCATTAGAATCTGTGCCACATCCTCGGCATTAAAGGCCTCAAAGTGCCTGCCATTTCCTCTAAAGAAATGCCACATAAGGTGCAGATTTTGTATGCCATTGGCCGCTAAAAGATGCAAAAATGGCCTTAAATGGGGTAGAGTGGTTGAGTTGACGGCAGTGGCTATGCCAAAGGGCATTTGCAGGCCTTGTAGGGCATGAATGCCCTGTAGCGTGGCATCGAATCTGCCTTTGCCTCTGATGGTATCATGTATCTCAGAAGGCCCATCCAGACTGATCTGAAAATAGATACGGTCCCTATTCAGGCCTGAAATCACTTGAAGCTGGTGGGAAATCAGGGTGCCATTGGTCAAGATCGCTATTTTGACAGGGAATTGCCTGAGGATTTGGCTGACTATCTCAAAAAAGTTCGCATACAGCAAGGGCTCGCCGCCAGTAAAGCAGATGAGCCCTGCCCCCAGGTCACAGGCCTGCTTTATGAGGTTCAGCAGGTCTTCGGGATTTAGCATGCGGCCCTTTTTTAGGTCCTCTGAAAAGAGACAGTGGCTGCAGTGCAGATTACAGGCATCCGTCAAGTGCAGCCAGAGCTCTTTGAGCTCCTGTGCCTGTCTTTGCCTGCGCTTGGCAAGGGGGGTATGCGCCTTGGGGAGTTGTCTCAACAGGTCCTGCACGCAATTTTCGCAGACGGCAAAGGAAAGCCCTGTCTGTGCCCTGAGATGTGTTACCATTGAGTCAAAGGAATCCCCTTGAATCTGCAAAAGGCGATAGCCCTCGCTGACCATGGAAGATGGGCAGCATGCCTGTAATAGGGAGACGGCCATTTTGTTTAAAACAGCCCAGGCAGGCTCAGAGGGTAGCAGGGCAATGGAATGGCCGTTTTGAATGGTTTCACAGAGATAGACTTCCAGTGGTAATCCCTTCATGTTCTGTCCTTTCTGATGTGCTTTAATATGCTGGGAGAAATGCCCAGGAGATACCCCAAAAGCAGGAGTTGATGCTGCAGGCTGACCTTTATTATGCCGTCCCTTTTCCATCTTCTGGCCGAAGTAAAGACCTTTTGTGGCAAAAGTACGGGGCGGTTCATTCGTCTTGCCCGCATCAAGAGGTCTAAATCCTCCAGTATGGGTAGCTCCTGAAAGCCGCCTATTTCTTCAAAAAGGTCTCGTCTCATAAACATGGCCTGATCCCCGTAGTGCAGTTCAAAGAGATGGCAGCGCAGTTTGATCAGCCATTCCAAAAGGCGAAACCTGATTCCTGGGTGGTCTATGGCCAGTTGAAAAAAGCCCCAGGCAGCCCCTGTGTGAATTGCCTGGGAAATGGCCTGTAAGTAGCCTCGAGGTGGCCGGGTGTCTGCGTGCAGGAATAAAAAGACATCCCCATTTGCCTGGCCTGCGCCTGTATTGAGTTGAGTGCCGCGACAAGGTGTTTTTACGGTGATGACCCTGGCCCCTTGCTGCAAGGCAATCTCTTGAGTGCGATCCTGGCTTGCGGCATCCACTACTATCACCTCAAAGGGCCTTTCAGACATGACCATTTTCAAGGTAGTTAAAAGGTGGCCTTCTTCTTGATATGTGGGAATGATGACGCTCAATCTCATGGCAAAAAAGTGAGGTATTGTAGGTCTTCAGGTCTATCAACATCTGGTAATCCTTTGAGCAGGGTGTAGGAAAGCCCGATTTCCCTGCATCGCTGAAGGCTTTGCTGAAGTGTGCTGCTGCTACTCCATGTGATGTGCTGAAATATGCGCCTTTCCGGTCGATTGAGCCCCACTAAGTAATAACCTCCATCCAGGGCAGGACCAAATACGGCCTCACTGCGGCTCAATGCCTCAAAGGCCTGCATCAGGATCTCAGGAGTGATAAGGGGGCAGTCTGTGCCGATGAGCACAGCCTTTTTGTAGCCTTGCGCAAACATCTCTTGAAAGGCCTCTGCCATTTTGGCGCCTAACTCCCCTTGAACCTGTTGCCTTAAGGAAAAGGTCAGTGAGTGTTTCAGAAGCCCTTGAAGCCAGATTTGAGTCCTTTGTACATCGGAGCCATCAAAAAAGAGCATGCAATAACTTGAGTGCAGCCTTTGCCATTTCAGGACCAGAGTGAGTGTGCGGCGCACCAACTCTTCATGTATCTCTAATGCCTTTTGTGCCCCAATGACTTGGATTAGGCGAGTCTTTACCTGTCCTGATATGGGATATTTGGTAAAGACTCCCAAGATGTGTTCAGTTTTTTTCTGCAATGTCAGCCTGGTCTTTAGCCTTAAGATGTCTTTTTAGCCAGATGGGTAGTATGGATATCAACAGAATCAAGAGCAGTCCTATTATAAAGCTCCAGGAAAAATGTCCTCGCAACACGTCCAAAAGGGAGCTGGAGAATACCACATAGGCGATACAGGCAGGCAGCATACAAAAGAAGCTGACCACTACATACTGAATCAGGGGTATCGGTGTCAGGCCAAAGGCATAGTTTAAGAGATTAAAGGGAAAGAGTGGAATGAGGCGCGTAAAGGCCACGGCCTTCCAGCCATGCTCTCTGACCTGTTCAAAGAGCCATTTCCAGCGGGGCCCCCTTAGTTTTTTAAGAATCCACTGGCCTGCCACATATCGGGCCACTAAAAATGCCAGGGTAGCGCCAAGAGTAGCGCCGATTATGCTATAAATCACTCCAAATACAGGGCCAAAGAGGACACCTGCCGCCAGTGTCATGGGTAGCCCAGGTAGAAAGAGCACAGGGGTGATGGAGTAGAGCAGAATAAAGCAGATGGGTGCGTAGCTGCCTGTATTTCTTACTAATTCTTGCAGGCGTTCTGCTGTAAAATTTTCCATTATTCCGCTTGTATGCACAGCAAGAATGGCCAAGACCAACACCAAAAGCAGACCTATACGGTTTATAACGGTTCGATAGGAGGTGGGTTCCAGACTGGGTCGCTCCCTGGTAGTGGTGGCATTGAGTGCCTTTTTGAAGTAACGCTTAAGCATCAGGCGATTGAAATAGGTGAGGGGTGCCTTGAAGACGCCAGGTCTTTTACCCGTTGCCTTTTCATACAAGAGATCCAGAATGTGGTGATTTGTGATGCCCTTGGCCTTTAAGCTTGCGGAGCAGCCTGCACAATAGGTGATGACCGGGCGTTCTTGAGCCTCTTTTTTGCGAATATTGCCCCAGTTTTCCGCAAGTTCATGAGTTAGAAAGCCAACGGAGCCGCCTTCTCCACAACAGACCGTCTTTTTGCCAGCGTGTTTCATCTCCTGGCATACCACCCCTAAACCCTCTGCGAGCTGGCGCACAGTCTGTTGAATGCCTGTTTCACTGCGCATAACACATGGGTCATGAATGGTCATAACCTCTTGAAAGGCAGGTGAGGGCCTTGGTGTTGAGTGTTGATGAAAGACCTCATAGACCGTCGAAACCTGCATGCCCCTTCCATAGGCCTTAAAGACCTTAAAGCAGTTGGGGCAGGCTACGATTACTCTTTGAATGTGTTTCGATTGTAAAAAGGAGAGGAGTTCCTGAAAGTATTTGAGAAACCGGGCATGGTCTCCCAGGTCGTGTGAGGGTTTGGTGCAGCAGTCCAGCACAATGCCAATCTCTGGTATGAGTTCCTTTAGGCGGTTAAAGACATGTTTGACCTGCTCAGGTCGAGTGCCTGGAAGGGCGCAGCCAGGGAAAAAGATGGTGTCGCAGCCTGTCGGCAGGGCATAGTATGTAAAAAGTGAAGAGGTTCCCCTTTTTTCATATGCACGAATCACCTCGTGTTCTGAAAAACAGACGCCTTTTTGATGGGCTATGCGCCTGAGCTGAAGCATCCAGCCATGAATCTGAAGGCCCTTGGGGCAGACTGCCTGACACAGCCCGCACAGGCTGCATTCAAAGGATATGGTTTCGTCCAGCTTGGCGTTCAAAAAGTCCTGGGCCAATCCCTTGGGGGCCTGAAGCCTTTTTAGAAATAGACAGTCCTTTTGACACAGTCCGCATTCCATGCAGTTTTGGGCGATCTCCTCTGCAAGGGCCGCAGCCTCCCCATGAAATTGTAGCAGTTGAATCTCTGGTGCAGTCGGCCCCTGGCCCTGGCTTCGTAGCCCTATCTTGTCTTGTTCCATTCCTCGATGCCTCCTTCAAAGTTGATGGCAGACGAATATCCAGCCAGAATGTGGGCCAACCATGCCCAGGCAGAGCGAATGCCGCCCGTGCAGTAGTAGATGGTCCTTTTCTCAGGGGACAGACCGTGTTTTTTGAGCAACTCTTGAAACTCTTGCCTGGAGACCAGAGTGCGATTAGGGCCTTTATAAAAGGATTCCCAAGGGATATGAACGGCATTGGGTATGTGCCCCATGAACCACTCCATGTTTGAGCGCACATCCACGAGATTTACATCCCTTTCTTGTCTGATGGCTTCTGCGGATATGTTGATGGAGCTATTGAGCTGAACCTTATACCCCTGGGCTTGAGGCCGCTTGTTGGTAAATGGCCCTGTCTCCAATGCCAAGTTTGCCTGTTTCCAGGCCTGAATACCGCCATTTAGAAGGCGAATCTGCCCCGTATGGCCCAGCCAGGCCAGCATCCAGCAGACCCAGGCCTCTCCACCCCAGCTTTTATCCGCATCTCCATATACCACAACAGGTGTGTTCTCCTGAATGCCCAAGTAGCTCAAGGCCTCTGCAAGGCGTTGGGGCGGCCAGATACGGTATTTGATGCCCTTTGCATCGGTCTCTGTGTAATCCTCCCATGAAAAGGGAATCGCACCAGGCAGGTGTGCCTTTTCGTATTCTGTGCGAGGACGGGCATCGAGAATGATCTTGTATTTAGTTAAATTCTGCTGTAATTCTTCCACATCGATGAGAGAGATGTCAAACGCCATGGAAAGATTTGGGATGCAGAGCCATATAATGCCAAAGAGCAAGGATATTATTGCAAGCAAATGGCTATTTCCAGGTATCGGAATGGTTTTTATCATCATGTGTTACTCCATATTGTTTTATAAATTTTTGCCTTTATCTTTTGAATGGCTTGTTATAATAAGTGCAGTGCTTGTTATTCTGCTTATATTGTTGATTTATTATTTTATTGTTTATAACATTAAAATGCCTTTTTGGCTTATTATGGCAATAACTATATGTTTACATGTGCCCTTTTTATTTAAGGCACCTGAATTGTCTAATGATATTTATCGTTATTTATGGGATGGTTTATTATTAAATAATAGAATTAATCCATATGCTTTTAAACCTTCTGATATTTATACATTAAACTCTAACTTGCAAGAGCTTTATAAAAGCCTTGACCATCGAGACTTTTTTACTATTTATCCACCATTTGCACAGATATTTTTTGGTATAGCATCTTTATTGTTTCATAATGTATTTGGCTTAAAGCTTATCCTTGGAATTCTTGATATATTTACATGTTTCTTTATACTTAGAAGCCTCCAAATTTTGGATAAACCTTTGATTTATAGTGTTTTATACGCCTGGCACCCCTTGGTTATCCTTGAAATAAGTGGTTCCGGCCATATAGATGGCTTGGCCATATTTTTGCTTTCCATTTTATTTTTTCTTTTTTTCAAGATGTATAAAAAATACAGCTTTTCCAATGTGACTCTATCAATACTTGCTTTTTTATATAGTTCAGCCTTTTTAGTAAAGCTATTCCCAATAGTATTCATGCCTATATTTTTCTTCTGTTTGCCGATTAGACAATTTATTTTATTTTTTCTTTGTTTTTGTAGTGGTTGTATATTTTTTACAGCATTATTTTATCCATATATTATCAATATGTTTACAACGCTATCTATTTATATTGGTAATTGGGAATTTTCTAATATCATTTTTAAAATACTTCATTATTTGTCCAATTCTGCTATTATACCACGAGTTATTATGTCTATTTTATTTGTTGTTATGATAAGTATCATTTATTTTTACTTGTATAAAAAGATTCGAAGAATCACAGCAGCCGATATTTTATTGGCTTGTTATTATATTACATTAACCTTCTTGATTTTTTCTCCAACCTTACACCCATGGTATGGTTTGTATCTTGTCTTCTTTTTGCCATTTATACCCAGAATAGAAGGTATTGTTTTATCCTTCAGCCTTCTTCTGTCATATCGTGTGCTGTTCTTTTATATTACAGAAAGACGCTGGATAGATGACTCATTTATGGCATCTTTGGTGCTTTTGGGGCCCTTGCTTGCCATTTTGATGCAATATCTTTTAGGGCCTCGTAAAATATCCACCCCAGAATCTTGTAGCCCGCCCCAAGCGTCCCCTTGAAGGTGCCTGCGACCTTTGGGGTTCCATGCCTTCTCGCTCGATAACTTACTGGAATCTCCTTGTATTTTAGACCATTCTTTATGGCCTTGAGCTGCATCTCTACTGTCCACCCATAATCCTGGTCCCTCATGCCCAGGGCCATAAGTGCCTTTTTCGAGATAGCCCTATAGGGTCCCAAGTCAGTGACATGCGCATGCCAGAAGAGATTTATGAGGGTGACGGCCAGCCGGTTGCCGAACCCCTGGATAAAGGTCATGGCCTTGGGCTCCACAAGGCCAAGGCGGCGGCTGCCGATGACCAGGTCATAGCCCTGCTCCACAATGGGCTGAAGCAAGAAGGTCATCTCTTCGAGCAGATCGCTGCCATCTCCAGAGACAAAGACCACCACATTCACATTTAACTTTTCAATGAGCGCCATGCCTGCCAGACAAGCAGCCCCATAACCCTGCCGTCGGGCCTGAGCCACGAGGGCACCGTGCTCCCTTGCAAGCCTGTCCGTTCCGTCTGTGGAACCATTGTCCGCTACAATGGTGTAGTCCACAAAATCAGGGATCCCTTGAAGAACAGTTACGATGTTTTCCGCTTCATTTAAGGCAGGGATGAGGACGGCTATGCGAGAGTTTTTATACATATGTTAAATTTGTATAAATAATAATGGTCTTGCGAATAAGTCAAATTGGAAAAATCTATCTCTATTCAAGAAACTATAGCTTTTATCTATTTTACACAGATGCCCTTATGTGTTTAATCTACAAACCATGTCTATGGACTTACATGCCCTGGTTTATTGCTTGTTTGTAGTGCATTTCCTTGCCATGGCCTTGATGGGTCTCTATGGTCTTTATCGGCTGCGCCAGATCCTTCTATGGCTGCGCATGAGACAAGGCCTTTCGCCTCCTTCCCTGCCTTTCACGACGGACTGCCCACATGTTTTGGTGCAGGTCCCCCTCTATAATGAGCGGTTTGTGGCGGCCCGTATCATTGAGGCCGTATCTCGTCTGGATTGGTCTCAAGAAAGGCTGGAGATACAGGTGCTGGATGACTCCTCGGACGAGACAAAGGCCATTGTGGACAGGGGGGTGCAGCGCTTACAGCAAATGGGCGTACACATCTATACACTTCGCAGAGGCCACAGAGAGGGTTTTAAGGCAGGCGCCCTGGCACATGGCATGACGCACAGTTCAGCCCCTTTTATCGCCATATTTGACGCCGATTTTATTCCAAGGCCGAATTTTTTGAGGCAGGTAATGCCCTTTTTTCAGAATGCCGAAGTGGGTTTTGTGCAGGCCAGATGGGATTTTTTAAATGAAAAGGATTCCTGGCTGACGCGTATTCAGGCCATTTTGCTCTCTGCACACTTTGGTGTGGAACAGTTTCTGCGCTACCATCGCGGACTTTTTATGAATTTTAATGGCACAGCAGGGGTATGGCGTCGCTCTGCCATAGAGAGCGCTGGAGGCTGGAGTTCAGATACGGTCACAGAGGACCTGGAGTTGAGTTTTAGGGCGTATTTAAAGGGTTGGAAGGCCGTCTATCTCAATGACCTACTGGTGCCTTCCGAGCTGCCAGTGACGGTGCAGGCCTTGAAGCATCAACAGAAGCGTTGGGCCAAGGGCTCGATTCAGACCGCAAGAAAGCTCTTGCCGTCTATTTGGCGTTCCTCCAGTAATTTTGAGCAAAAATTAGATGCCACCATGCATTTGTTGGGGAATTGCGGTTGGATTCTTGGAACGATTATGTTTCTGACCTTGTATCCTGCCTTGTTGATGCGAAGTGAGATAGGACCATACCAGATGTTACAGATGGAGATTCCCCTCTTTTTATGTGCAACCCTTTTTTTGTTGCTCTATTTTTATATACATGAATCTGTCGGCAGAAACAAAAGCAGTTTTTCCATTCTATGTAGTTTGTTCTTATTGCCTGCATTTGGTATTGGCATTGCTCCATCTGTAACTGTTGGCATATTGGAAGGTTTGAGGGGGTTTGGTGGTATATTTGTCAGGACTCCCAAGATAGGCAATGCCTTTACTAAAAATATCTATATTTATTCTAAAATGAAGATCAATAGTCTATTAGTAAATTTTATTTTCTTTGCTTATAGTTTGCTGCCTGTTCATTTTGCCATTGAACATCACACATTGATTGCCATTCCATTATTGTTCATATTCCCCTTGGGTTTTTTCTTGATGTTTATTTCCGAAATTAAGCTTCTATGGCATAGCATATTCTGTGCTTCGCGAACAAGTTCTGATTAGTTAGTAGATTTTGCTATCTTTAGCCCAAGCGCCCATATTATTGAAAATTCCTATTGATTTTCCATTAGTTATCGGAAGAAACGATTTGCATGAATGAGTTTAATAGGTAATTTTTAAGATATTCTAACATATTAGGAGGGAATATGAGAAATCTATGTCTGAGTTTGGTGTTATCGGTCATAGTAGTCGGGGTTTGGCAGGCCAATCCTGCCTTTGCTGGGGCCTGGACCAGTGGCCAGGGGCACATGTACAATAAATTTGCCTTGAATTATTTCAAGAGTGCAAGGCAGTATGATGACGATGGCGACAGCCATAAGCTTCCCTTTAATGGCTGTTTTCAGGACTTCAATCTCAATTGGTATGAGGAGTATGGCCTAAAAGACAATATAAACCTCATTACATCAGTCTATTACAAATGGTTAACCGATGAAAATCGCTATATAGAAAATAAGTCCCATGGCATCTCGGATATGGATGTGGGTATCAAGTATAACCTCGTCAAGACGCCTGTGGTGGTCTCGGTGCAAGGGCTTTTCAAGTTCGAAGGGCCTTATGACATGAAGGATGTCCCGTCTCTGGGAAATGGCCAAAATGACTTTGAGCTGAGGCTGCTTCTGGGCAAGTCCATGGAGAAACTGCCCATCTACTTTGGACTGGAGGCAGGTTATCGCTGGCGCTTTGAGGACCCGTCAGATGAGTGGAGACTGCTTTTAGAGGTGGGGGGAAGCTACGATGACTTCTATGGTCGCATAAAGTTGGATAGTATCATCTCTGCTCGAAATGCAAATGACAGAGACATAATGAGTGTGACCAATATCAGCATGACTCCCCAATTCGATCTGACCAAGTTGGATATGACTCTGGGTTATAACATCGATAAGAAATGGTCAGTGGAATGTTCTTATACACCCACTATCTATGGAGAAAATACTACATCGGGCTATACACTAAGTGCAGCCGTCATATTTTCTTTTTAAGGAGTAAGCCATGAGAAATCTGTGTATTAACCTTTTTATTTTGTTGGCCATAGTCATTTCCTCTGTGACGGCATGGGCGTTGGACTGGAGCCACTCCAGTTTTAATCTCAAGCGTCTGCCCCCTCTGCATCTGACATATAATGCCGTGGATCTGGTGGATGTGGCGAGATTTACCATAGATGATAATGCCAATGTGGTGGCTGTTACGGATGGTGTAATAAAGCAACTGGGGGATGCCCTTACTCAGGACGGCCGCTTTCAGGTCTTTAAAAACGATGGCATAGCTGCAAGCCCCATCAGTGCTACAGCCACCTATTCCTACGGCAATTTTCTTGTGAAGGTGGCTGAGAGCACTGGTGTGCGCATGTTGGAGGTGCGCATTCCTGATGTGGAAAAGAATGCCCTGGCCGTGGCGCCAGAGGCGGTGGTGGCCATGCCGTTTAGGTTTTTGGTGCTGTCTTCCCGCATGTATGGCCTGCGTCTGGTGCACATCTGCCTGGTAAATCCAGTTTCGTACGCGGAGCAGTTCGGTGGCTTGACCCCTGCCTCCTCGCCATATCTGGAGCAGGCCAGGGACATGCTCTTGAAGATGGTGGCAAAGGCGGTGCCCACGGCCTTTTATGACCCCCAGGTGTCGGCTCACAAGGCCATGCCGCCCAGGAATTTGGCCTCACTGGTGGTGTTGAGCGAGGTGGAGGTAGGGCAGGGAAAGCGCTTTGCAAACGCGGAGGCAGTGGCCACAGCCATCAAAAAAGGCGATTTAATCCTCTTTAAGGGCACTCCTGATGAACATGCCTATCAAGTGGGTGGGTCTTCTCCTGATTATGAGTATCTCAAGGACCCCTATGTGTTCTTTAAGGGCTTTTTGTCGTTTTCGCGTTTTTCTGCCATTAAAGACGGCTGGGTGATGCAGGATGGCAAGAAGGTGACCGTCAATGGCTGGGCTATTCCAGACAAGAGTGATCGCATGCTCACCCTGGTTTCCAATAGTGTCATTCATACCTATAACGACCCATATCAGCTTCTGCGCTATGACACAGCCATTGGTCCCATTTTTCAAATGCAGGTCTTTAGCGGCTACATACATCCATTGCTCATGAACATGGGGGTATGGCACTTTGGTTCTCTGCCTGTCTCTGTCTTTGTGCTGAATACGGCTGCCAATAAGGTGGCTGTGGTGGCGCAAAATCCGGGGTTTCTGGTGGAAAGATACATGCAGGATGTGAGCGATGAACAGTTGGCCGCAGCCAAGCCCGCCTGGAATGCCAATCCCAAAAACAAGACCGATTGGCCAGAAATGACGCGGCTTGAGATGGCTGAGTATATTCTAAACAGCCTTCAGAAACTTGTAACTGCTGGCATCTCCTATGTGCCATATACCAATAAATGGCCGCGTGCGGATCGATTGGTGAGCCCTAAATGGGTTAAAGAGACACTTTTGGATGGGAACAATAACGGTAAACCCTATCTTATTGTAGAGGCCGGCTGGGGGCCTGCCGAGGCGACGGGATATGACAAAGGCCATATCCCTGGCGCCCTGGCACCCTGGCACCCTTAGGGCCCTTGCATATCTCGCTGATATCTGGGCGCCACAGGGCATCACCAAAGACAAAGAGGTTTCCTTTTATTGCGGCACGGGGTGGCGTTCCAGTCTGGCCTGGCTTGCGGCCTATGTTATGGGTTGGGAACGCATTAAAAATTATGACGGCTCTTGGTATTACTGGAGTATGGGACCAGAAAAGGCCTTGAATCCGGTGATAGATGAGTATCCCAATCTGCCTTAATGATTCCTTGAGTTTTAGAGCAGGGGCGAGGGCATCGCCCCTCTGTTTTTATAAAGGGCGGTTAAAAAACCGCCTTTTTTGTGTTTATGCAATGGGCAGTACGCCTTTTATCATGCGTGCCAGTAGGTTACGTCTTTCTCCAACAGATGCCTGCGGCATCTTTTGTGGAGCGCATTTGTTAAAAAGCAGCTCTATGTCCCTCTCTTTGCCGTAATAATAGACATTTGGGCCGATATTGACGGCAGCAGAGGTGATGCCCTTGGCGCCCTTTTTAATATATTGGGCCACCTCTGAATTTGAGTCGTTCATATCGCCGAAGATGCGGGCCTTGGCCAGGCAGGTCTGAACACAGGCAGGCTCCAGGCCTTTTTCCAGCCGTTCTACACAGAAGGTGCACTTGTCTGCCTTTTCCAGTTTTTCATTTAGATATCGAGCGCCGTATGGGCATGCCTCTACGCACATACCGCAGCCGATACAGTGATTTTTGTCTATGAGCACAGCACCGGTAAATGGATCCTTCCATGTGGCGGCCACCTCCTGAGTTACGGTCTTTCCTGTTTCCTTGTCCGTAAAGGTCATGGAGCGCACGTCTGCAGGGCAGACCTTGACGCAGGCAGGGTCTTTACAGTGATTGCACAGACCTGGATAGTAGGTGTAGGAAAGGCCTTTGGAGGTCTGGGCAGGCCCCAGCCTCTTGACCCAGTTTCTTTGATTGGGTACGGGCACATCCCATTCAGCCCTGCATGCTATGGCGCAGGCATGGCATCCCACACAGCGGTTCAGATCGATGATCATTGCATATTGTTTGGGCATAGTCGTCTCCTTTCAGTTTATATTGGGAAAGATATGGTCTTTCCATCTTTTACGAGCCTTACAAAATTGGCACGAATGCCGTGTGTCCCTGTCTGTGGATCTACACAGTTGGCACTACATAAGGACTGGTCATCCATGCCCTTGTCTTTTGCTATCTCCAGCATGGGGTTTCGCATGCCATAGCCATGGGGAAGAAAGACCGCATCAGTTTTGATACCAGGTGTAACCAGCACTACGGTATCGGTGGCAGAGGTGAGTCCATCCTGGTTGACCAGCTTTACCCGGTCTCCGTCCTTGATTCCCATTTTGGCTGCCATCTTGTCGTTTATCCACAGGGCGTTTTCAGGCATTTCATTGTGAAGCCAGAGATTGTTTTGTGTGCGGGTAAAGGAGTGTACAGGGACGCGGCCAAAGAGCAGATGGGCATAGCCTGCGGGTCTTTTGGGCGGTGGCGTATAGGCAGGTGCGCCTGCAAAGCCCTTTTCTGCCAGCTCCTTGGAAAAGAGTTCGATCTTGCCGGATGGAGTCTCAAATTCCAGCTCATTTCCGTTTCTATATGCCTTTTTAGTGGATTCCTCTATGTGTATGCCATTTTCAGCCCTAAGCTTTTCTAGGGAGAGCCCGGCCGGCTCCAGTATTTTGTTGACATATTCCTCTTGGTTTTGAACTGGAATATGTCTTTCAAACCCCATGCGTTTGGCTATTTCATTGGTGATAAAGATGCTGTCTTTTACATCATGTAATGGGGTTATGATGGGCATGCGGGCTGCAATATATTGCTTATCAGGCCCATTCGTGCTCAGTTTGCCTCCCTTTTTGATCACATCATAGCGTTCAAGGTAAGTGGGTTCAGGAAGCAGAATGTCTGCATACATGGTGACATCAGTGGGCATCACATCAACACATAAGACGAAGTCCTGTTTTTTCAGGAATTCAATGGTCATCGCCTGATTTGGTATGGTTTGAACGATATTTTGCCCCCAGATGACCGTGGCCTTTATGGGATATGGTTTTCCTGTGATGCCGGCGTTTCGAATGGCATCAGTGGGTGTTCCAGGGGGATGAAAAGGCCATTTCTCTGCCATATTGATCTTCTCATCGGGTTCGGCGGCGTCTTTCCACTTTACAGAGCCTGTCTTGGGTGAGATGGGGTTTGTAAAGCCACCAGGCACCTTATATGCCCCAAGCAGTGCGGTCAGGCATGCCAGCGCCCGAATGCGCTGAAAGTCATTGCCATACCATGAGCTGAATCTGCCAGGATGAATGGCAACATTTGGTGCATTTTGAGCCAATAACTCCGCTATCTTTATGATTTGAGCTTCAGGTACATCGCATTCCTTGGCGGCCTTTTTTGCCGGCCACAGGCTGCACGCCTTTTTGAACTCCTCAAAGCCTGTGCAGTTGGCCTGCACAAAGGCCTTGTCGTAGAGGCCCTTGGTGATGAGGTGATTCATGATGGCAAGCAGCAGGGCCGTATCTGTGCCTGGTCGAATGGGAATCCAGATGTCGGCCTTGGATGCAGCAGCCGAAAATCTGGGGTCTATTACGATGAGTTTTGCACCATTTTCCAATCCCTTGAGATAGCTCATGGTATGAGAGACATGGATGTTTTCGCCCAAATGTGAGCCGGTCAGGAATATGACCTTGGCATTGGCCATATCCACATTTTCGTCACAGGTGTGCCCGTATGTGGTGAGATAGGCCTGATCCCTTACTCCACGGCACTGAAAGAACGAGGCCTCACTGATGTTGGGAGTGCCTACAACTGTTTCAAAGAAGTCCATGGGGTATTTGGCTGAGGCACCGTGAGGAAACATGGAGATGCCTTGAGGGCCATATTTGTCCAAAACTGCCTTGAGGCGTTTGCCACACTCGTCCAGCGCCTCTTCCCATGATATGCGTTGCCACTTGGGGTTGCCTCGTTCGCCTATATTTTTCATTGGGTATTTGAGGCGGTTTGCGTCATATGCCAGCATGATGCCGGCATTTCCCCGGGCACAGATGGCCTTGCCGTTGTCTATGCTCTTGGGATTGCCTTCCAATTTTACAAGCCTGCCGTTTCTCACCTTTCCAACCAGCTGGCAGCGCCAGAAGCACATCTCGCACACACCGCCTGCTATGCTCTGAGTGTCTTCAAAGCTGCCTTTGGGTACGAAGTCCGGCTTTTTTTCTTCCGCATAAACCTTTATCGCCCTTGAAAGCGGTATCGATGCTGCGGCCAATGCGGCTGCCTGCAGAAAATGTCTGCGTGTGATTTCAGCCATTTCTAAGAATCCTCCTTTTGAATGAGTATTTGAATCAGTTTAACTAAAGTGGGATAAAATATGTGTTCGGCATGGGTTTCGACATACTCTTGAAATATGGGGAACCATGTGCGCATGTGTTGCAACATGAGTCCTTCAGTCTGCATATCACCCTGTTCGGCCACATGGGCCAGAAAGGCCAGCTCCCAGCAAAGGGCATCTGGTATTTCATTTGGCGGCAAATTAAATCCATGGGTTTTATAGAGGCGCATGATTTCTTCTGTGGACTCCCCCCACAGCCGGTGTTCTAAATAGAAAGATGCATAGGGTGGGGCGGCTGCCGGCCTTTTGCCATCCTGAATAAATAAACGGGTATATTCCAGCTGAAGCCGTAACAGGGCATCGGGTGTGCTTGCGAATGCCTGAATACCGTGGGCATTTTGTGTGAGCCTAAGGGATTCCAGGAGGCTGATCAAGAAATGGACCTCATTGGAGTAAAGAAAGTTTTTGTTGGGATAATCAACGAGATATGATAGCCAGTTATATATTATAGATGCCCCAAATGTATTTGCATTATGTTGTTGCATTGTACCTGATTTAAGAAATTGAGCGAATGTTAAATAACTCCATAAGAAAATAATAGCATGGATTGCTTTAACATTCCAATAGATTATTCCCATTGATTTTATTTTATTGATAGGTTTTATCTATGCGTAAAAATCATAGATTTTTATTCTGTGGAATGTTGGATGAATTTGATGCAGTAGAATTATGTTTGACATGAGGATATAGAATCCGTTTCATTTTATTCTTATCAAATAGTGTAAATGATACTGAATCAAGATAGTCAAGTATATTTATTATGCGTCTGCCAATCGGAAATATATTTTTTGCATCTTCTATTGTCAATTCTTTATTGGTTTTAAAGAAATCCAATAATTTGTCTTTTATAAATTGCAAGGCTGCAGGCGTTAAGTATTCCTCTCGCTCTCCAGTCTTGCTTTTATATATTTTTATGAGTTTGTTTTGCCTTGTTAATATCTTGAATGCATCTCTCACTTCCTTTTCAGGCAAAGTTAGGGTTTGCAAGATGCCATGCAGTGTGATGGGCATAATCCAGCTGCTTTCCGCCGTCTTTAAAATAAGCTGCATGAGATGTTCGATCTGTCTGTTGAATCTGGGACGAAATCCCTTTTGCAGAATCAGTCCCGCCTTGCACTCCAACCGGCCTGTTGATGTCAGGCCGTTGATGGCTGCATCAAACAGAACAAGGGGCAGATTTGGGAATTGGGTGCGCAGGGTTTCGCGGGCCATGCCTTCTTGTTCAGAATGTATTGCATGGTGTCTCAATACTGTTTCATAAATGGAATTTTGAATGGCTTCAAAGGCGTCTGAAAGAAAATAACCGTCTCCTACGGGCCTGATGGTTTTGGCCGAGCATAATAGGCTTAAGCGTTCTTTGATGATGCGTAAGGGATAGCCGGATAGGATTGCAATCTTTTCCGGAGTCAGGATGGAAAGGGGATTAAAGCGCATGAGTGCAGGAATGATCTCGGACAAATCGCCGGTTGCAAGGGTTTGAAGAAGGGCCCCGTGTTCGTTCCAGCGTTTCCGCCATTTTCTGTCAGAGATTTCCAGCACGCGGCCGCCGCCCAACAGGTCATTTCTGTGCAGTGAGATGAGTACAAAAGGTGAATTCGGTGGAATCGCAATGGCTGTTTCCAGGCGTAATTGCGCCAGGCCACGCTCATTTGCATTCAGGCCCTCTGAATTCATCAGAACCACTTTGCAATTGGTGTGCAGGGTGCCTATAAAGAGCCGCGCCGACATATAGGATTTTATGGACGGCATTCCATTGGGGACATATAACTCTACATTTAAAAAACGTCCCTTCGGCAATGCGCCGGGGGTGGACACTATACATCCTGTGGTTACATCCTTTGTGCGCAGGGTGGCCAGATTCAGCCCCGTTCTCATGCCTGCATGTACCTGCAATTGGGGTCTTCCGCCGGCCTGTATGGCCCTTACTCGATCCATTATGCCAACAGGTTGAATTTCGATGATGTCTTCTTGGTTCAGCGAACCGGAACTTACAGAGCCTGTCACTACCAGACCGTGTCCCTCTTTGTGCAGTATATGGTCGATGGCCAGTACAAAAGGCTGTTCCAAATCAGGCGCTGGCAGGGTGTCGAATAGATGCCCGATCGCACTCAGCAGCCCTTCACGGCCTTGCATGGTAATTGATGAGGTCTGAATAATTGGCGCAGCGGTGTATGGCGTGGCCTTGAGCAGATCGGCCGTCTCTTCCAGGGCCAAAGCCAGCAGATCTTTTTCCATGCGATCGACCTTCGTGATTACACAGATGAGCCGCGGTACCCCCAGAAGCTGTAAGATGGCGAGGTGCTCGCGTGTCTGCGGCATTACTCCTTCATCCGCAGCTATGACCAATATGGCTGCATCTATGCCCCAAATGCCCCTGATGGCGTTGTGCAGAAATTCCTTATGCCCTGGCAGATCAATAAAGAAGGCGGTCTTGTTGTCAGGGAATCGCAGGACCGCATGGCCTGATGTGATGGTGATGCCTCGGCGCCGTTCCTCTAAGTGTCGATTGAGTTCAACGCCTGTGAGCATCTTTACCAGACTGGTCTTGCCGTGTTTTACATGGCCTGCCACGGCTATGATGATGGAATTACGCATGGTTCGCATTCCTTAGAGTTTCTCCAATGAAAAGGGGGCAAGGGGAATCGAACCTCCCCCCTGTTTTTTAGACAGGGCCGACGGGTTTGCAGCCCGTGGGATGCGCCAGCACCTTTGCCCCCATTGTAATTTCATTTTGCCATTATAGTTCCAATGCGGAGAATAGTGCAAATAGAAATTATCAATTGAATAAATGATTTTGATTTGTATTTCCTATGTATTTTAGCCTAAAAGTATGGTGATTTATAGAAGTTATTGATGGAATTTCAAAATGTTATTGATTTAATCGATTTGATTTTAGAAGAATACCTTGTAATTATAAAATAATTCACAATAAAGGGGGTGAGGGTCTGTAATAAGAGATAAAGGAATGTAGGTGTTTTGGTTTTAGTTATCACATCTCAATTCGTAGGAGGGAAGCATGAAAAACTATCTCAAGACATGGATTTTGCCCATTGGTTGTGGAATAGCGGCCGCTGTTTTGGTGTCGTGTTCCACGAGCAATCGTTTGTCAGAGGTGCACTTTCCGGCATCTATGAAGGATGCCAAGGCAGTTGGAAGCAAGGCCTGTGCCGAATGTCATTCGGATGTGTGTAAGGACTTTGGCCACAACATTCATAGCCGAATAGCCAAGTTTGAAATTGCAGTTAATGGTGTTACGCGTGAGGGCTGTGAGGCATGTCATGGACCTGGCAGCAAGCATGTGGAGTCAGGCGGGGATACCTCAAGCATATTAAATCCCGCAAAGCTTGAGGGCATGGAGTCCGCTGCCCTGTGCATACAGTGTCATGCAAGTGGAGAGACATTGGAGTGGCATTCATCTGTGCATTCCATGCAGGATATGGCCTGTGTGAGTTGCCATACAGTGCATCATGAGAAGGATGACCTGACCAATCGTGAAATGGTTTGGGGCTATAAACGCAAATACACCAAAGATGCAGGCCTAAAAAAGCCAGAGCCAGAGTTATGTTTTGATTGCCACAATTCCGTTCGTGTTCAAACCAATTATCCCAATCATCATCCCATCAAGGAAGGGAAGCTTGTCTGCTCTGACTGTCATAATCCCCATGGAACACAGACTCGGCCCATGCTGCGCGTAGAGGACAGAAAAAGTGAACTATGTCTAAGTTGTCACATGGAATACACAGGGCCTTATGCCTTTGAGCATGCACCTGTAATGGAGGACTGTAGCATCTGCCACAATCCCCATGGCGCTGTCTCTGACAACCTTTTGAAGCAGCAAGAGCCCTTCTTGTGTCTGCAGTGTCATCAATTGCACTTTCATACCTCATTTAGGCCCAACACCGATGCACTGCCAAGCACTTATAAGTTTAGAACTGGCGTACCAAGTGATCATTCCATGCAGACTGCCATGATGACTCGTTGCACACAATGCCATTCCATGGTGCATGGCTCTGACTTGCCGTCTCTCTATACTCCAGGCGGTGGTAGCAGACTAACTCGATAAAAAGGAGGGGATAAGATGAATAATTTTAAGACTTATACCATTATTTCCGCATTGCTATTGCTTTCAACTGCCGTAGGCGCAGATGACTCCACCACCAATGAGTTCAGCGGCAAGGTGGAGGCAGGTTATCATGCTGTGGGCAGAACAGATAGCCTTGAAAAAACTGCTGAGTTTGACAGCGCCCGCTCCAGTGCAACTGGCGGTGTGGATCTGTCCTTATCCAATGAGAATATGGCATTTCGCGGCAGGGCCGATTATACGGATTCTGATGAATATCAGACAGCTGGCTCTGTGGATGTGAGTCGTATCTTCAAGATGGAGTTCAATCATGACAGCTTTCTGCATAGGACTCGTCATGATAGCTTTCATGAAAAAGACCCCAAGGCCTTATTGACAGGTACCATCAACCCTGGCACTCCAGATGCAACCTTTGCTACGGCGGAACACAATGGTGCCCCTGGCTATGAAAACATGTATTCTGGTGTAACCGCTGCCAATCCAGTCCCTGTAAAAAAAGAGGATGGTAGTTTTGTTACAGAAGGGTTTCAGACAGCCACATTTAATGACCTGGACATGGGTCGCAATTATTCCATAAGGCGTATGGAGCAAGAATGGAAGGCCAGCTTGCAGTTGCCAGCATTTCCCAATTTGGTACCTGAGATTCAATTAAAACGCCAGCAGAAGGATGGCTGGAAACAGCATTCCTTAAGCGTAGGCCAGTGCACGCCTTGCCATGCAGTGGCAGTGGGCAAAAAGATTGATTACACCACCGATGATCTCAAATTTGGTGCCACATATAGGCATAGCAATGTAAGCTTTAGCTACTTTCATGGCATAACCAAATTTGATTCAGGCAAGGATCTGTTTGCTCACAATGGCTTTGTGGACAACGACTATTGGTTCGATGCTGTACCAGGCACAGGGGCGACACCAGATGCCAGGCGTAGTAGAGAGCTCTATGACAATCAGCATGCTGCAATTGGCGATATGCCTGATACAAATAAACATACTGATACATTTAAGCTGAGAATAGACGCACCAAATGCCACTACTATCTACTCAAGTGCAGTATTTTCTCGCACAGAAAATGATAGTAGAGACAATGAATACAAGACAAATACTTATTATTTGAGCTTAAATAATCGTATGATTCCTAAGTTAAATTTAAAGGCATTTGTTAAGTATTATACGCTGGATAATGATGATATAGCTATAAACTTAGCAAATTATGCCAATGATAAAACTGTATTATTCACAGCTGATCCAATCAATGGTAGCCAGCCAGTTACATTTTGGGATTATGAGCGTCTTTCCACACTTAGTAGAAATGTAACTGAAACAGGTCTAAACTTTGGTTATGGATTGAGTCATGGTTATCATCTGACCGGAGGTTACACTTATAAGATAGAAGACCGTGATAACCGTTTCTTTAAGGACTTTTATAGTCCAAAACTCATAGATCATGTATATCTTGAGGATGAAAAGACGCAATATCACATTTTGGATCTGGGCTTAAGTGGAAGACCTATAAAGACTGTGAATGCCCGTATAGATTACAGATTCCAGCATGTGGAAGACCCATTTATGTATTATCATGGTCTGGGTTACACTACTACATGGATAGACCTCTATCCCAATGACGGTGTGGATATGGCATCTCAAAATACGCCATTTTATCAGATCTTTAGAAGCATAGATGGCCCAGCTCCACAATATACGGCGGGAAGGACTGCAAGTGGCTCCAATGTGGCTGAGAATCAACATCGTATCAAGGCCACTGCCACCTGGATGGCCAATGATTGGCTATCTTTTCAGGTCAATGGTATGTATCTGAACGAGAAGAACGATGTGGAAAGTGACTGGAGCAATAAGACCTGGAATGGCGGTATAAGTTCTCACATCTTGATGAGCAAAAAGCTCTCCTTTAGTTTGGGTTATGATTACCAAAAGAGCAGTTATGAGACCAAATATAGCACTCCAACCTATATTGGCTGCTTTAGCGAGAGCATGTCAGGCCAGATCGCATCCCGTTATGCCGATGTAGATAATGACATTAAGGTGCACATGCTTTATCTCTCCAGCACTTATAAGCCCATACAAAAACTCAAGCTCTATGGTGACATCATCGCCACTTGGAGTAAGGCGAATTTGAGTGTGCCAGACTTCGGCCCAAATCAGGTCTATGTCTATTTCCCCAATACTGGTTTCCCATATAGCTATTCCATTATGCGCAACTATTTGGATTATACAGGTTCGGATTTATTGGCGGAATTGGATTATAGAACTGTGGATCTGGTCTTGGGCGGTGAGATGGAGCTCTATCGTGGAGTGGCATTAAATGTAAATGGTGGGTATAGAAAGTTAAGTGACAAAAAGGCCTATTTGGGCTCTGACCTGGACGGAGAGATGTACATGATCAACACTGCATTGGTTTATCGATTTTAATCTTTGTGGCATAAGGGGCTGCCAGAGCCATATTTGACCTTATGTCATGAGGGTCTCGTGTAACCCCCTTGAGCCAGCCGCCCGTAAAAAACGGGCGGCTTTTTTATACTGCCTGATGTGCTTACATATTCATAATGGCGTTTCATACGCCGTTTAGTGCATCAGGTCATAGATGCCAGCAGGGCTGCGCCCAGGGCGCCTGTAAACTCCGGTTGTTCCGGCACCAAAACGGGCATGTGCAACATGGCCTTCAGCTCCTGTACCAATGCCTTATTTCTGGCCACGCCTCCACAAAAGCAGAGGGGTGGATTTATGGAGAGGCGGTTTAGAAGGCTTGCCGCCCGTTGTGCTATGGATTTAAAGATGGCCCGTGCCACATCCGCTGGATTTGCGCCTTGCGCCTTTAATGAGATCACCTCGGTCTCGGCAAAGACCGTGCAGGTGCTGTTTATGCTGAAGTCATTGGAGCCCCGCAGGGCCAGTGCATTCAGTTCAATGATGGAACAACCCAAAGAGGTGGCCATGGCCTCCAGAAAGCGGCCTGTGCCCGCAGCGCAGCGATCGTTCATCACAAAGCTATGCACCCGGCCGTTCGGGTTTAAGCTGATGGCCTTGGTGTCTTGACCGCCTATATCCAAAATGGTGCGCACCTCGGCAAACAGGTTGTGTACGCCCTTGGCATGCGCCTTGATTTCCGTAACATGTTCAAAACCCATGTGCTGAGCAAGAAGATGCCTTCCATAGCCCGTGACCAAGGTTTTGTGAGGCTGAATTTCCTCGAGCAGTGTCTGCACCTCCTGCACATAATCAAAGCCCGTGGCCACCTCCTTTTTAAGGATGCACTCGCCTTTTTGTAGGACAACCAGCTTGATGGCCCTGGAGCCCACATCCAAGCCTGCTATTTTCATGGCGAAATGAGTTCCTTGAAGGCCTCGATGCGCGTCTTTAAGGCCTCCACATCCTGCATGGAGTAGTCTGTTTCCAATCTCAAGAGTGGAATGCCTTTTGATGCCAGCATGTCCTCCACCCGCTTGGATTCTATGGTATAGGGCTGACAGAATTGAATGGCATAGTGAATGACTCCGTTGGCCTTGAGGGTCTCAGCCATTTCCACGATGTGATTTAGGCGCTCCGTATTGGGCGTAAAGGTGGCGCAGTCGATTTGGAAGTAGCGTTCGGTTATGGCCTTCAACATCTCATTTACATCCTTACAGCCCTCTGCCACGGTATTTCTTGTGTTGCGCACGCCCACGCAGCTCTCTTCGCCGACGATCACCGCCTCTGTCCCTTCTACTATGGCGGGTATCTTCCAGTTGGGAATGGCCATGGGGCAGCCTGACATCAGAATGCGCACTGTATCGCCTCTGGCCACGCCTACATTGTTTTTGATGCGCTCCTCCAGTTCGTCACAGAGTTCATTTACGGCATTTGTGAAGCGTACGGGGTCGTCGTAAAAGGCGATTTGATTGATGAGCAGGCTGTCCAGGCCGCTTATGGGTGGAATTGGGGCTGCGCGCAGCTCGTTGAGTCGGTTTAATGCCCGTCGTTTGTTATTGACTATTTGAATGGTCTTTTGCAGGCGCTCGGCTGTGATCTTTGTGCCGGTTAAGGCCTCCAGGCGCTCCTTGAAGCGCATGACCTCGGAGTGAAATAGGGACTTGGCATTTTCGCTCTTGGTCTGCGGCACCTCCATCACATGTACAGGCTGAAACTCGTTAAAGAGCTCATAGGCCTTTTTCTTGCCGTCGCAGGTGGTCTCTCCCACCACTAAATCGCAGGAATTGGCATAGGGGCAGAGCCTGGCAAGCTTGAAGCCAAAAAAGGACTTGATGAGCCCGCAGGTATTCTTGGGCAGGTATTGCTCCGCCAATTCAAAGCCGGCCTCGGCACCGGCACAGAGCCCGATACAGACGCCGTCTGCCGCAAGTATCAGCTCCTCTGGCACAAAGACACAAAATGTGCCGATGACCTTTTTCCCCTGAGCCTTTGCCTCTTGCAGCTCCTTTATGCGCAGGCCATGCACCTCGCTTATGACAAAATCGAAGTATTTCATGGCATTGGGCCTGTTCTTTTGAGAGGCATAGATGGAGGAGTAAAAACCACTCAAGGC
This sequence comes from Deltaproteobacteria bacterium, assembly GCA_028695735.1. GTDB lineage: Bacteria > Desulfobacterota > Dissulfuribacteria > Dissulfuribacterales > DYLC01 > JAQVIJ01. The sequence goes on from JAQVIJ010000001.1 coordinate 684,469, forward strand.
CTTCAGAAGACCCTCATGGGCATCTAAATTTAAGCCTAAATTTCGCCACATTTCCTCATAGGTTTGCATGGGACACCTCCAGAGATGATGTCTTCAACATAATGGGGTTTGTTCAATATGCAAAATTGAAAAAACCTATGAATTTTGTGGTTGCCATCGAAAATAACGATTTTTTTTTGTGGTTGCAAATATCGTTATTCTCTGCTATATATAACGAAAATTCAAATCAAGGGGGAAGATATGAGGATGTTAAACATGTTTCTGTTTGTTTTTGTTGTGGTTTTGATTGCTACTCTGTCATTGTCAGGTAATGCATTCTGTGCTGAGAGGCTGATGGTCTTTGCGGGTGCTGCCTCAAAGCCGCCCACAGAGGAGGTGGCCAAGGCCTTTGAGGCAAAGACCGGCGTGAAGGTGGATATCAGCTTTGGTGGCTCAGGGACCGTCCTCTCTCAGATGATGCTTGCAAAGGAAGGGGACATCTATTTCCCTGGTTCGTCTGATTTTATGGAGATAGCAAAGAAGAAGGGTGCGGTTTTGCCTGAGACGGAAAGGATAGTGGTCTATCTCGTCCCTGCCATAAATGTGCAGAAGGGCAATCCCAAGGGCATTCGTAGCCTGAAGGACCTCACAAAACCAGGGCTCAAGGTCGCCATTGCCAACCCTGAGGGCGTATGCGTGGGCACCTATGCCGTGGAGATAATCGAAAAAAACCTTACTCTTCAAGAAAAGGATGCCTTCAGAAAAAATCTCATCAACTATACAGAGAGTTGTGACAAGACCGCCACCGCCGTATCGCTTAAGATGGCGGACGCGGTGATCGGCTGGAGGGTCTTTCACTACTGGGATCCTGAACGCATAGAGACTGTTCCCCTTAAAAAGGATGAGATTATACGGATAGGCTATATTCCCATAGCCATCTCCGCCTTTAGCAAAAACAGAGACCTTGCTCAGCGGTTTATAGATTTTATCCTCTCGGAAGAGGGAAGGGCGATCTTTCAAAAATATCATTACCTCATGACGCCTGACGAGGCCTTTGCCTATATCGGCGAGAAAAAACCGGTGGGTGGTGAGTATGTGGTGCCAAGTGAATGGATAAAAAAATAGATGCAGAAGGTTATGGAATTCTACGATCGTTTAAAACAAGAGCTGGGATACCTAGTTGAAAGGCATAATCTTTTTAAAGAATGTGTCACAATTACTGCAAGGACCTTAACTCCAAAAGAGGCTATCGGTGAGCCGGAAAGAAGGGATTTCCCGCTTCTAAAAGGAAAAGAGGTGATGATTGAGGCCCGGTTTCTGAATCAAAAGGGCCAGGCATATACCAGTATGCCCGGCGATTATAAGGGGGCAATAGAGGATGTTGTAGCCTTTTCTCTTTTTAATGATTTTGAAAGGGCATGTCTGATATCCAGCTTAAATGCCGTTATGAGACATCTCGGTAGTGTTGAAAAGACAATCCATTGCAGGGATAGAGACCCTGAAAGGTGTGCAGCGGGGTTTCCATATTATATACAGAAACGCTTTGGAAAACCCAAAATAGCATTTATAGGATTTCAACCCGCAATGATAAACAGCCTATCAGGGTCATTTGAACTAAAGGTCGTTGATCTTGATGAAGATAATATCGGTAAGGAAAAATATGGAGTGATAATAAACGGACCTGACAAGACAGGTGAGATAGTATCATGGGCTGATATTATTATCGCAACAGGATCAACATCCATAAATGCTACAATTGAGAAGTTTACCAGGGATAAACCAGTTATATTTTATGGCGTATCCATAGCAGGCATAGCAAAGATTTATGGATATGAAAGGTATTGTCCGTGTGCATATTAATGGCTGTATTTTTAAAATTGCCCTTTTGTTTAATGCCTGCCTTAGTCGCAGACGAAACATATTAGCATTGGAGGAAAAACAATGAAGAGAATGGGTTCAAAACTTTTAATCTATCTTGTGATGCTGTCTTTTATAATACTGAACATATCAGCCACTGCAGGCGCTGAAGAGCTTATGGTCTTTAGCGGCGCCGCCTTTAAGAAACCCTTGGATGATCTCATACAAGGCTATGATAAGGCAAGGGTGAGCGCCAACTATGGGGCTGTAACGGCCATGTTGACACAGCTAAGTCTCGGCAGGCAGGGTGATGTCTTTGTCGTGCCGTCACCTGATATCATGGAGAAGGCGGTCCAAAAAGGGGTTGTGAAAAAAGAGAGTGTAAGGAATTTCATCTATGCCGTTCCCGTCATAGTTGTCAAAAAGGGCAATCCCAAAGACATACATGGTATCGAGGACCTCTTAAGGCCAGATGTAAGGTTTGCCATGGCGAATCCTGAGACAGTATATGTAGGGCAGCTTGCCGCAGAAATTTTTGATAAAAACCTCCCTTCTGATAAGCTTAATGCCTTGAGGGGTAAGGTGCAGACCTATGCAGAGGATATATCAAAACTCTTGAGCTATCTCCTGATGAATCAGGTGGATGCGGTGCTGGGATTTGATTTTCTCAAGGGATGGGCCCCTGACAAGGTGGATATTGTAAGGTTGAGACCAAATGAGGTCATCCGTATCGGAAACGGCCAGATAGGCATCACTGTATTTTCAAAAAACCCCCAGGGGGCGGAGAGATTCGCCGAGTTTATCCTGTCGGACAAGGGGCAAGAGGTGTTCAAAAGGTATGGATATCTCACATCCCTTAAAGAGGCCTATGCCTTTTTAGGGGCTGAAAGGCCGGTGGGCGGCGCCCCTGTAGTAAGTCAAGAATGGATCAAGAGATGAATCTGAAAAGACTTGCCATCTCCTGCGCCTTTTTTACATTTTCAGTCTATGCGGGTCTTGTCCTGTCGATATTTTATTTTTTCAGCGGTCATCTCTTCATGGAGACCATTTTGTCCGAAAGGACGCTTTTTTCCATAAGGTTGAGCCTCATCGCCGCAACCCTTGCAACGACGCTTTCCGTGTTTCTTGCCATACCATCCGCCTATGCCTTGAGCAGATTTGATTTCAGGGGCAAGGATATCATCGATACCATCCTTGAATTTCCCATGATCGTCTCGCCCGCGGCCCTCGGCGCCCTGCTTTTGATATTTTTCAACACCCCCTTGGGTGAAGCTTTACAGAACAATACCCTTCAGTTCGTCTTTACATTTGCCGGAATTATAGTTGCCCAGTTCGTAACCACTCTGGGAGTCGCCACCAGGCTCTTGAAGGCAGCTCTGGATGAGATACCTCCCAGATACGAGGAGGTGGCCCGGACTCTGGGTGCATCCCCTCTCTCGGCCTTTTTCACCGTCACTCTGCCTCTGGCCAAGCGTGGCATTCTGGCAGCTGTCATTCTCACATGGGCAAAGGCATTAGGTGAATTCGGGGCAACCATTATGGTGGCTGGCTCTATGGCAATGAAGACAGAGACCCTGCCTGTGGCCATATTCATGCGGCTTGCAAGCGCTGATATAAGCGGTACGGTTGTGCTGATTTTGATTTTGATCTCTGTGGGTTTTTTTGTGTTGTATGCTGCTCGATTTTTAACAAAGGGGTCACGGCGTGCTTGAGCTTGAAAGGCTTACCATTCAGGCAGGGACCTTTTCTGTAACGAATATAGATCTAACGATTCAGCCGGGCTGTTGCCATGTGCTGGTAGGGCCCACGGGCTGTGGTAAGACCACGCTCCTTGAGGCCATTGTGGGCATACGAAGGCCCCATTCAGGGGTTATTCGACTGGAAGGAAGGGATATCACTGACCTGCCCATTGAAAGGCGGGGGATCGCCTATTTGCCGCAGGACCTTGCCCTTTTTCCTCACTTAAGCGTGGAAGGTAACATCTTTTACGGCATTAAACAGCAAAAGGGATTAAATGAGGCACGGCGCAATTTTGTTCTGCAGTTGACTCAAGAGCTGGGCATCTCTCATCTCCTTAACAGGGGTATAGGGAACTTAAGCGGCGGTGAACGTCAGCGTGTGGCGCTTGTGCGGGCGCTGGCCCCGGGAAGCAGATATCTGCTTTTAGATGAGCCCTTTTCTGCCCTGCATGAGGCCATTCGAAGGGATATCTGGCAGCTGATATTAGAGTTGAAGAGGCAATTGGGGTTGACCATTGTCATGATCAGCCATGATCTTAAAGAGGCATTTTTCCTTGGCGATGAGATAAGCGTGATGGTGGAGGGCAAGCTCCTACAAATTGATAAAAAAGAGGTCCTTTATGAAAGGCCCAAAAGTGCAGCCGTAGCCGCCTTTTTGGGCCTCAAAAACCTCTTTCCTGCCAGAATCCTGTATGTGCAGGACCAGGAAGTAATTATAACATTGCAAGATATGCCTCAAAAACTCATTCTCTTTTTCAAACAAACAAGGGACATGAGTGAATTGGCGCCCAATAGCCCCGTCTTAATCGGCATCAGATCAGAACATGTCATGTTATTGCGGCCTGGAATGGCCAACAAACACCAGAAGAATTTGATCACAGGTGTTATTGAGGATGTCTTTTTTCAAGGGAAGGATTATACAGCCATTTTCAGACCGGATGGCTCTTTCATCACCATTCAGATAGATGTACCCGGCTATGCCGCAAGCAAACTCTCTCTTAAAAGAGGGGATTCGGCAACGATTTGTATGTGTCCGGAAAGGCTGTTTCTGCTCAGTGAATGAGTGGTAGGCCAATGGGCTTCTAAAATTCCAGCCGCCCTGCCTCTTCTTGAAGGAATTGTTGAAACCTGGCATAAAGTCTCCAGAAGGCCTGAACAGCCAACTCACCTGCGTCCGTTAAGCGGGCGCCTCCGCCACCCTTGCCGCCTGTTGCAGTCTCCACTAACGGCATCCTTGCCTGCTTGTTTATGGAATCCACCAGGTCCCAGGCGTGTCGGTATGACATGCCCATGGAGCGTGCCGCCTCTGAGATGGAGCCGTATAATTTGATACGCTCCAGCAGTATTACCCGGCCATAACCGAGAAATGTCCCCGAAGGCCCTTCCAGCCAGAACCTTCCCTTTAGGGTATATAGGCCGTTGGAAATGGCGGCATCGGCCTCTGTTGAGTCCTTTTGTTCAAGAGTAAATTTGGGCTTTGACTGTTTCATATCGTTATATAAAAACAGATATAGTGAAAATCAAGGGGATATTGCATTTCCTTACAAGGCATAGGACAATATTGAAAAGGATTTTAACTTTTTGAAGGGATGAACAATCTTGGATGTCTCAACATTTTTTCTAAAGCTTTTGATATTATTGCTCTCGGCCAAGTTCTTTGCTGAGATATTTGCCCGTCTGAAACTCCCTTCTGTGTTGGGCGAGGTGATAGCAGGCGTGATACTGGGCCCCAGTCTTTTAGATGTGGTGAGGCCTGATGCCGTGTTTCATCTCTTGGCGGAGATAGGTATCTTATTGCTTTTATTTGAAGTAGGTCTGGAAACAGACATAGGGCAGTTGACCAAGGTAGGCGTGCAATCTACTTTGGTAGCCGTTACTGGTGTGATTTTACCTGCCTTTTTGGGATACTATTTTGCCCATCATATCTTGGGGCTTCCGTTTATAGCCGCCCTGTTCATAGGTGGCACATTGGTCGCGACCAGTATAGGCATTACTGTGCGGGTGCTGGCGGACCTCAGGCGGCAGAGGACAAAGACAGCACAAGTGGTCTTGGGGGCGGCGGTTATAGATGATGTGGTGGGGGTTGTGATCCTGGCCTTGCTCTATGACTTTGTCTCCACAGGCGAGGTAAGTATTCTTAAGACCTTGAAGGTCCTGATGTTTATCAGCCTTTTTATGGTGCTTGCGCCAGTGGTGGCCCGTTTTTTGTCCCTGTTCATTGGTAAATTGTCGGACACCAATAAAACCAAGGGGATGCTTCCAACCCTGATCATCTCCTTGATCCTGGGTATGGCGGTACTCTCCCATGAAGTGGGTGCGCCTGAGATATTGGGTTCTTTTGCCGCAGGCATCGCATTGGCCAGACGCTTCTTTCTGCCTTTGGCTGCGGGGCTGGAGCACTATAGCCATGGTTTGGCGGAGAAAATAGAGGTGGAGATGAAGTCCATCATAGACCTATTTGTGCCCATATTTTTTGTAGTGGTGGGCGCATCCATGGACCTGCGAGTGATAGACTTTGGCTCTCAAGACTTTTGGATGGCGGCTTTGGGGTTAAGCTGTGTGGCTATAGCAGCCAAGATGGCAAGTGGTGTCTGGGTGAAAGGTGGCTGGAATAAAAAATTGGCTACTGGTGTGGCCATGGTGCCCAGAGGGGAGGTGGGATTGATCTTTGCTGAAGTTGGGAAAAAGGCAGGGGTGTTAAATGAGGTCATGTACGCAGTGGTGGTCTTTGTAGTGGCTGTCACCACCCTTGTAGCGCCGTTGGCCTTGCGTATCATCTTGAGGAGAGAGGATGGAGATAGCACTACTTAGACCTCTGGTCATCATCTTCGGCATCTCAGCAGTAGTGGTGTTTTTATTGGGCAGGCTGAGAATGCCTTCGATTATCGGTTTTATTCTGGCAGGCTTTATCGCGGGGCCGTTCGGACTCAACCTCATCACCGATATTCATGCAATAGAGATATTTGCCGAGATCGGCATCATCTTGCTCATGTTTACCTTGGGGCTGGAGTTTTCCATCTCAGAGCTCCTGGCCATGAAAAGAGAGGTCTTTGGTGCGGGTTTTCTGCAGGTGGGGCTTACCATACTTGCCACCTTGTTGTTCGGCCTTTTATTTCATTATCAGGTCAATGAGGCCGTCTTTTACGGCTTTTTGTTGGCCATGAGCAGCACTGCCATCGCCTTAAAGCTTCTTATGGAGCGGTCGGAGGCCAGCAGTCCACATGGCCGTTATGTGGTGGGCATATTGCTGTTTCAAGATATTGCCGTTGTGCCTTTGATGCTAATCATTCCCATGCTTAGTCAAGGAGACAGTCAGGTTATAAATCTCTTGACTACAATTTTTAAAGCCTTTGGGTTGTTAGGGCTTATATTTATCGCAGCTCGATGGATAATTCCTCTTTTATTGCGGGAAATTGTTAAGATTAGAAGTAGAGAGCTGTTTATAATTATCATTTTACTGCTTTGTATCAGTACTGCACTTTTTACATCATCTATAGGTCTTTCTTTGGCATTAGGTTCATTTTTAGCAGGTATTATTATTTCTGAATCTGAGTATTCTGCACAGGCGATTTCAGATATTTTACCTTTTAAGGAAAGTTTTATTGCTTTATTTTTTATTTCTATCGGTATGTTAATTGATTTTCATTTTTTAATGAATCACTTGGCATTGATGTCTCTTGTTATTATTGTGATTATAATCATAAAAGCAATAGTTGTATTTTTTACAACCATTCTTTTATCAAGTCATATTACAGTAGCTATCAAATCTATGTTATATCTATTTCAAATCGGTGAGTTTTCTTTTGTATTGGCTACTGCTGGTAGAAAATTTCAAATTATATCTGATGATACATATCAAATCTTTCTCATGAGTGCCATTGCAACCATGCTTATGACACCTGTGTTGGTCAGATTTTCTGAACAATTAAGTCATGGTTTGATTAGATTGTGTCCCAAGCTCAGCACAAAATTTATCAACAAAAAGGCCATGCTTGATGATAAAAATAATGGCTTTATGCTTAATGAACATGTGATAATTATTGGTTTTGGCATAAATGGTATGAATTTAGCAAAAACATTAAAGGATTCATCCATTCCATATTGTGTATTAGAAATGAATCCTAAAACAGTAGAAAAATATAAAAAACTGAATGAACCGATTTATTATGGTGATGGAACAAGTATAGAGATATTACATAAACTTGGAATAAAAAAAGCAAAAATGCTGGTAATAGTTATATCGGATCCAGCAGCAATCCGTAGGATAGTGCAAATCGCAAGACATGAAAATCCTAATATATATATTTTGGTTAGAACACGTTATTTAGCAGAAGTAGATGATTTGATTAAATTGGGTGCAAATGAAGTAATACCAGAAGAATTTGAGACATCAATAGAAATTTTTGCAAGAGTATTAACTCATTATAATGTGCCACGTAATCTAATAATTAAATATGTTGATAATATAAGACAAAATAATTATGGCATGTTGCGTAATAAAAATCAAACTTTACTGCCATTGGGTCAAAGGAAAGATTTTTTAAAATCAATAGATACTGAAATTTATATAATAACAGAAAAATCAATTGCTAAAAATAAGAGTATCAGAGAATTAGAATTACGCAAGCAAACTGGCGTAACAATAATTGCAATACAACGAGATCAAGATATTATACAAAATCCAAATCCTGATTATGTATTACAACTCGGCGATGTGCTTCTGTTGATCGGAAGTAAGGAGCATGTCTGTAATGCAATGAGTTATTTAGAAGGCGAGGAGTGCCCACTGGGCGGCCTTTAGCCATAGAAATAACCAATTGGGAAGGGGCATTTAGCTGGCCTGTTGGGAAGGGGTTGTTGGAGCTGGCAGCCGAGGCCAATGTACTTTATTCAGGTTTTGCAGCAGCCGCTGTGTCAGGTCTTGCCAATGCCGGCTATGAGGTAGCCCTGACCTCTGAAGCCCAGGCCTCTCTCACCATGCTTCAGGCCCAAATGAATGCCCAAGGCCACTGATCTCCTCAAAAAAACTGAAATACGGAAATAAAAAGGGGCCGGTGGAGGAGTGCCGGCCCCTTTGTTTTGCGGCTGTTTAACGGTCAGCCAACGGTTAGGGTGGGGTGTTACATTTTAAGTCCGCGTTCCGGCCTGGAGAAGTTATGGCACTTGGAACAGTCGTATTTTTTGGATGCCACGTGTTTGCTGTGCAGGCTGGTATAGCTAATCTTGGTTGGGTCTTTGTAACCATGGCACTGTGAGCACACGGTTCTCGAATCAGCCTTCAGCACATAGCCCATGGATTTGAGATTCATCTGAGTGGCCGAGCTGGTATGGCAGGCAGAGCACTGCAATGCGTAGCTCTTTGGCGGTACTTCATGAGTGATGAGCTGCCATGTCTCTGTTTTGACCGCTCTATACTGGTCTGCAGTGCTGTAGCCCATGTTTATCAGGCCCTGCAGTGTGGCATCCGTGTATTTGCCTGTGCTGAAATAGACATTGGTAGCCAGGGCAATCAGTGTCCCCCGTGTGACATCATAAGGCGCCTCTGCTGTCTTGTATTTGAATGGATAGAGCTTGCTGTTGGCGTCGTTGATGGCACCTATTGGATAGGATGTGGGATAGTTGCCAGTGGCAGGGTTCATGGTTGCTACATCATAAAGGCTGTAGCCCCAACTATAGCCGTTCCAGAATCTATAGACCGGTTTTACATTATTGGCCTTGGTGATGGTGGGTTCCCATCTGTTGAGGGTGGCATTCCACTCAGGGGTCACCCATGTCCTATAGATCTCTGTGGCCTCGGTGGCCGTTGTATCGGCTGCATTTTTGGCAAAGACCGGAATATGGCAGGTCTGACATGCCACACGGCTTACGTGATGAGAGATATCGGTGGAGGAGTGCCCTGTGGTCAGGCTGGCTTTGCTGCTGTGACAGTTGGTGCAGGTCACCTTCACATCCAGATCTGTTTCCCTCAGATCAGACCCTCTTCCTGCGATTCTGTGGTTTTTGGTGGTGTGACACTGCTGGCAGGTGAGGTTTTTGCCGCTGGTGGACATGTGATAATCGAATACCTTATCTGTTGTATTGGCGTGAGCCACTGCCATATCCCCTCTTTTGTAGTTATCACCGCCGCCGCCTTTGGCGTGACACTGAATGCAGTTGGCCCTTACAGGCTTGTGTACCGTCTGAACGGCCTGGTCCATGGTAATGGTCATATTGGCGGTATCAGGCACGAATACGCCGTTTACCTTCACCCTTTTGTAATCTTTCTGATGACAGATGAGACAGTCGATGTTTTGAAGGTCGGTCTGCGTGGGGTTGGTCGTTGGATTGGGTTGTGCGCCGAGACCTACGTGACAGGCCCCGCATCCATTCCAGTTACCCATGATGTTGATGCAGTAGCTGTTCATAGCGGTCTTGAGTTTGCCCTGTTGCGCCGCTCCGTTTACCATATAAGGGGCTGCTCCCTGCCATTGATAATGGGCTGAGGCATGTACTTCCTTGGCCTTGTCTGTATGACAGGCCAGGCATGTGCCAGGACCCTGCCAAGTCAGATTGGCATGGGGACTTGATGAAGTGGAAGTTGTGCTGGTAGTGGTACTGGACGAAGTTTCGGGTTCTGTTTTTACGATTTTCGAGTAATGGGAATCAGCCTGCGCCATCACAGATGTGAGACACAGGGTGCCCACAGCCACACCTACGACAAACAATTTGTAGTTAAACATAACAATCTCCTTGAAAGTTAAGATAATTGTAATAAAATTCTTTGGAAAGGGGTTGCAAAAACAATAATGTTTCTTTTTATGATGGCATATTTTTCTCCTCCTTCTTGCTTGTATTCTTACTTGAATATGGTGCTTATAGTTTAAGCAACATACATGCCCATTTTATTTGAACAGAGCGTGTTCATCGTTATGACGCAGGTATGAAATGAAAATTTGAGACAGGATCATGGTGCCAATAAAATCAATAAGTTGTATTTAATTTAGTTTTTTTTGAGTAAAGATCGACAGGCTGAAGAAAAAAAGTGTTAAGAGCAGCGTTAAGAGGAGGCGTTAACCCGTGTTAACAGTGTTCAAAAATCAACAGCTTCTAAAGACATTTTTTTCTGATTTGAACGAGGGTGTCATGATAGTGGATGCAGAAGGCATCATTTTGTTTTTCAACAAGGCAGCCGAAAAGATCACCGGTTATTCTTCCGCAGAAGTTTTGGGAAAGGATTGTTCCCTGCTGGATTCTGATACATGCATCATACATAACGGTGCTATTCAGAAAAGATGTCCCATATTGATAGGCAGGGATATCATAAGAAAAAATTGCCATATGAAGCGCAAGGATGGCACAAAAATTCATGTATTGAAAAGTGTAACACCCATCAAGGATCTAAATGGGAATATTATAGGCGGTATAGAATTGATGGTGGATATGACATCTCTCAAGAGATGGCCGCAAAATAATATGTCAGAACAGCCTGTTTCATTGTCTGATGGCTTCATGGGCATGATAGGCAGAAGTCCCATTATGTTAACGCGTTATAAGCAGATCAAGATGGCGGCATCATCCGATGCATCGGTTATTATCTGCGGTGAGACAGGGACGGGCAAGGAGCTGATCGCCAATGCCATTCATGCCTTGAGTCACAGAAGGGATGGGCCGTTTGTCAAGGTTAATTGTGCCGCTCTGCCTGAAACCCTGATCGAATCGGAGCTGTTCGGCCATGTGAGAGGGGCCTTCACAGGTGCAGTCAAGGATAGAAAAGGTAAGTTTGAAGAGGCCGATGGTGGCACATTGTTTTTGGATGAAATAGCAGAGATGTCAAATTCTATGCAGAGTAAACTGTTGCGGGTATTGCAGGAAAGAGAAATAGTCAGACTTGGCGATAACAAAGTGCGAAAGGTAGATGTAAGGATCGTAACAGCTACTAATAGAAATATATGTGCTATGCTTAAACGTGGTGATTTTAGGGAAGATTTGTTCTATAGAATAAATATCTTTCCAATACATTCGCCAGCACTCAGGGATCATACTGATGATATTCCCATTTTGATAGAACATTTTTTAGGACATATATGTAATTTGAATGCTGTACCTACTAAAGTACTAACAGATGAAGTAAGGCAGTTATTGTATAATTATAAATGGCCTGGAAATGTAAGACAACTGATAAATGTATTAGAGTATGCTGTCATAGCTTCTTCTGACGCGGAACAAATAGATATATCGCACATGCCGATGCATATTCTTGCAGATAATATATATGGCAATAATAATGACATGCTTAAGATTGCCGATTCAGGCACAAAGACCGCTGCAAGGCATGAGCTGACCCGTGAGGCCATTTTGGCTGCCTTGCAGGCCAACAACGGCAGCAGAACCGCTGCCAGCCGTACATTGGGTGTAAGCCGTGTAACACTTTGGAAGAAGATGAGGGAAATGGATATCGCCTAATCAGGCCTTCGGTGACTCATGGGCAGGAATGAGGTCAAGGCGAGATGATTTGTGACAGTGACATCCGCTTCTCGCAGATGGTGGGGCGCAAGGGTGGTGGTGATGGCCACGCATTCCATGCCAGCGGCCTTTGCCGCCCTTATGCCTGCTGGCGCATTTTCCACCACAAGGCATTCCCTCGGCTTCAGCCCAAGGGAGGATGCAGCGGCAAGATAGGGGTCTGGATGGGGTTTGCGTCGAGTTACTCTGTCACCGGTGACTACATGTGAAAGATACATCAAAATCGTGGCAGGCAGCGTGGACACGACCACCTCCAAATGGGAACTGGTCACCATAGCCAAACAGAGTCCATTTTCGTGCAGGGTTTTAAGCATTGAAGGCACTGCCTTATATGGAGACACCTGTGCCGCATATTTGGCATGAAAGATGGCTTTCTGTCTTTGAAATATGTGGGCGAAGTCTTCCTCACTCATGGCGCATCCATGACTGCAGAAGATATCCACGGCAGTACTCGGCTCTATCGCCCCTTCGTGTAGATAGAGCAGTTCCTCGCAGATATCACAGCCGAAATCCCTCATGGCCTCTTTCCATGCACTTACATGATACTTCATACTGTCCAATATGACGCCGTCCATGTCGAACAGCACGGCCTTGATTTTTCCCCTGTCTTTTGAGTTCATGTTGTTTTTTTTTAGATTTCGGCTGTAACTGTGTTATATTTATCAATTATGATTATAATACAGCTTGTCTGTTTTATAAAGGGAATGTCATATGGAAAATACGGTGCTTAAAGCCATTTATGAACGCAGAAGTGTGAGGCATTTTGCGCCTCAGGCCGTTGAGCCCGAGAAAATATATGAGGTTCTAAAGGCTGGGGCCTGGGCGCCGTCAGGGCTCAATAACCAGCCTTGGCGTTTTGCCATAGTGATTGACGAAGCCAAGAAAAAGGCTGTTTCAGAGCTTACACGTTATAAACAGGTAGTGCTTGATGCGCCGGTTCTGTTGCCCGTTTTTATTGATAAAACCGCCATGTATCACGCCACCAAGGACCATCAGTCCATGGGCGCCTGCCTTCAAAACATGCTGCTTGCCGCCCACAGCCTTGGCCTGGGCGCTGTGTGGCTGGGCGAGATTTTGAAAAATGCCGAGGCAGTGCGCAATATCCTCGCACTACCTGAGAATCTGGAGCTCATGGCCGTGATCGCCATGGGTTATGCCGCCAAAACCAATCAGACCTCTAATCGTAAGACCTTAAATGAGCTTATAGCATATAACGACCTACAGAAAGGAGTATAACCTATGAAAAGAACAACCCTGGCAGTCCTGTTGTCCCTGTTGTTGTCCATGCCTCTACTGTCCTCCTGCGCCCAATTTGGCCCTGGTGCCGGTTCCAATGACACCAGTCCTGTCTCAAGTCAGGCGGTGTTGGCCATGCCCGATGTGCCTGCGCCTGTGGAACTCAAAAAGGATGAGGACAAGAGCATGGTCATTCGCACCAATGACTTTGAGGGCGGTTTTCTGGTGATGAGGGGCAAGCTCACCGTGAATTCCCTTATAGATTTTTATACCAACACCATGCCTCAGTACGGTTGGAACCTGAAAGGCGTCATGCACGCCAAACAGAACCTCATGGCCTTTTCCAAGCCCAATGGTGATTATTGTCTCGTTAACATCTCCGAAACCAATTTCGGCTACGATACCGAGGTGCAGTTCTGGGTGATCACCAACAAGAACGCCGGTGCAAGCCGCTATTAAGAGGGGCGACCGGCTACAACTGTATGTGATGGCTTGAAATGATCGAGAATGCCACAAAAGGGCTGCTGGAGGGCAGGCGTTTATTATTGGGTATCGCCGGCGGTATAGCGGCCTGCAAGGCCGTGGATTATAGCCGTAAGCTCAAGGCATTGGGTGCAGAGCTGTTTATTGTGCTTACGCAAAACGCCGCTCGATTTGTAACGCCCCTTTCGGTTGCGGCCCTGACCAGCTCATCCGTTCATTTAGATATGTTCGAGCCTGATTCCTCCAGTGCCATGCTGCACATAGAGCTGGCGCGCAAGGCCGACCTCTTCTGCATTCTGCCCGCCACGGCCAATACCCTGGCCAAGGTTGCTTGCGGCCTGGCCGATGACCTGCTTTCCACCCTGTGTCTTTCTCATGGCAGGCCCATTCTCCTCTTTCCATCCATGAACCCTGTCATGTGGCAAAACCCTGTGGTGCAGGCCAATGTGCGCAGGTTGAAGGATGTAGGTCATAGAGTGATAACCCCTGCATACGGAGAGACCGCCTGCGGCGAGTGCGGAGAAGGCAGGCTTCCGGACTGGCCTGTGGTAAGAGAGGCTGTGTTAAAGGCCCTGACACCCCAGACACTCAGGGACATAAACATCCTCATCTCGGCAGGGCCTACGCGTGAACCCATTGATCCCGTGCGTTTCATCTCCAATCGTTCTTCAGGCCGTATGGGCTACGCCTTGGCGCAGGAGGCGGCCAGACGGGGTGCGGAGGTGACACTGGTAAGCGGTCCTGTGTCCTTGGAGCCGCCTCCAGGAGTGCATGTGGTGTCTGTGGAAACGGCCTCGCAGATGCAAAATGCCATGCAGACCCTGGCGCAAGAGGCCCGCATCATCGTGATGACCGCCGCTGTCTCTGACTATGCCCCTATTGTCACTGCTCAACAAAAGCTTAAAAAGACCTTTGAGACCCTGCATCTGGAGTTGCAACGCAATCCAGACATCCTCACAGGCCTTACCAGCTCTTGCAGGCCGAATCAGTTCATAGTGGGCTTTTGTGCAGAGACAGAGGCCCTGCGGGAACATGCCCTCCAGAAGTTCAAGGCCAAGGGGGTGCATCTCTTGGTGGCCAACGATGTGTCTCAAAAGGATGCAGGTTTTGATGTGGAGACCAATCGAGTGCTGTTGCTCTGGTCCGAAAGGCCCAGGGAACAATCAGGGCCGTCTTTGCGGCAGGAGGAGATAGTCGTGAAGGAACTGCCTCTGCTGCCCAAGGACCGAGTGGCTCAGGCCATTTGGGACAAGGTAGAGCAATTGGCAGGTCTATGAGGTAACTGTGTTTTTTTAGTGTACATGCCCGCAACAGCCCTCACTTTTTTGAGCAGTTTGACCGAGATCGCAATAAAAGGCATCGGAGTTACAGGCACACTCCATTTGAATGGTTGTGTGTAGAATGCCGTGTTGTTTGAGATAGAGTTCCACTGCCTGTCTCAGGTGATCCGCCTGGCACATGGTCATGTCCTCCACGGCCACATGACAGGAAAAGGCGGGAATGCCATAGCCGATGGACCAGAGGTGTACATCGTGCACATTGAGAATGCCCTGAATCTTCAGAATGCCTTGGGCCAGTTCCTCTGCATGCAGGTTTAATGGACTCAATTCCAAAAAGATGTAAAGGGCCTCCTTTACCACCCTGATGCCCCCAAAAACGATTACAATGCCCACAATAACGCTCAGAATAGGGTCTATCAGCCAAAAACCTGTATAGGAAATGACTATACCTGCTATTACCACGGCCACAGAGGACAGGGTGTCTCCCAGCACATGCAGCCAGGCACTGCGCACATTCAGGTCATGATGCCCTCCGTGCAGCAGCCAGGCCATGACGAGGTTTCCCAAAAGGCCCAATACCGCCACCCAGATCATCATCCCTGTTTGAATTTCCAGGGGATTGAACAGTCGTTTGTAGGCCTCCCAGAAGATCAGTATGGCTACTACCAAAAGGCTTGCCCCGTTTATGAGGGCTGCCAAGATGCCGATACGCTGATAACCGAAGGTGGCTCGAAAATCCGCGGCCTTTTTGGCCATCAGACCCGCCAACAGGCTTAAGAGCAGGGCAATGCCGTCTGTAAACACGTGACCTGCATCACTTAAAAGGGCCAGGCTGTGACTTAGAAGCCCTCCTATGACCTCGGCTGCCAGGATTACAGCTGTGACCAACAGGGCCCATGCCAGTGGATTGGTGTTGGAGTGAGTGTTGAATTGGCTCATACGAGAAGTGATTTGTAAAGGATGTAGAGGCTGATCAAAACCAGGAGCAGGCCGCTGGCCTTTTTTATGGCCAGGGACATTCCCTGCATGAGTTTTGAGCTGAGAATGGCCTCTGTGATGCCTATGGACAGACCTGCCACAAAGATCAAGGCACAGTGGCCGATGGCATAGGCAAAGAGGAGGAATGCCCCATAGACCACATCGCCCTCGGTGGAGACATAGGCCAGGATTACCGCCAGGACAGGCGTAGCGCAGGGGGAGGAGAGCACTCCGGTAAAAAGCCCCAAAAGCAGGGCGCCTATGGCACCCTTTGCTCGAATATTGAGGTTTCTTTGAGGCAGGATGTTCCAATTCATGGGCAACAGGTTCAAAAGATGCAGCCCCATGAAAAGGGCCAGGCAAGCAAAACCGAGCTGCAGCCAGTTACCTGCAAAAAGAAGCAGGCTTCCTATCTGCGCTGCAAATGCCCCTAATAATGTGAAGGTGGTGGAAAGGCCCAAGACAAAAAGTCCTGAAAAAAGGGCGGCCTTCCATCGGCTGCCTTCAGAATAACCTCCCACATAGGCGATCACCAAGGGCACAGCCGCCAGGACACATGGGCTGAAGGAAGAGGCTAACCCTGCCAAAAAGCTGAGCAGAAATGCCAGGCCATGCTGAGAGGCCAAAAGCGTTGACAGGGAGGTGGCGAGCTGTTCCATTGAGTCCAGTGCTTGGCGCCTATTTTATGCCCAGTTTGTCCTGCAGCACCTTTTGTATCTCTTCATACGGGTAAAACCCCACATGTCTGGCCACCTCTTTGCCGTTTTTATCCAAAAAGATCTGAGTGGGGATTACAAAGACACCATACATGGTGGCGAGCTTTTTCTCTTCGTCCTTTCCGATGTCCACGAAGATGACCTGTAATCTGTCTTTGTACTCCTTTTCCAATTTCTCCAGAATGGGTTTCATCTGCCTGCATGGAATACATTGAACAGAACCCACCTCCAGCATGACAGGGATGCCCTTGGTGCGCGCCAAGGACAGAAGCTCCCTGCTGGTGGCCGTATGGCCGTTTACGGCAAAAACAAGGAAAAACAGGTGAAAGATGGCCAGAAACAGCAGTTTTTTCATAAAAATCTCCAGTAGTGGATTTGTTTTAAGCGCCTTCAAAATACCTCTTTTTGAAGTACAGCGCCACATTGACCAGGCTTATGAGCACAGGCACCTCCACCAGCGGGCCGATTACCGCTGCAAAGGCCTCTCCTGAGTTTATTCCAAAGACTGCCACAGCCACTGCAATGGCCAGTTCGAAGTTGTTGCTGGCAGCAGTAAAGGCCATGGTGGTGGTTTTGGCATAGTCTGCCCGAAAGCGTCTGCCCATATAGAATGAGACCAAAAACATCACCACAAAATATATGAGCAGGGGGACAGCCACCTTTAACACATCCAACGGGAGTTTTACGATATATTCTCCCTTTAAAGTGAACATGACCACGATGGTAAAGAGCAGGGCCACCAATGTGATAAAACCGATGCGGGAGGCAAAGCGGGTCTCATACCACTCTTTGCCCTTGGCCTTGATGAGAAGAAAGCGGGTGAGCAGCCCTGCAATAAAAGGGATGCCCAGATAGATAAAGACACTTTCTGCTATCTGTCCTATGGTGACATGGACGGTGGTGCCCTGAATGCCGAATATGGGCGGAAGGACCGTGATAAAGACATAGGCGTAGATGGAGAAAAAGAGCACCTGAAAGATGGAGTTGAATGCCACTAAACCAGCACAGTACTCCCGGTCTCCACCTGCCAGGTCGTTCCAGACGATCACCATGGCAATGCAGCGGGCCAGGCCTATCATGATCAGGCCATACATGTATTCCAGATGCCCACTTAAAAAGGTTATGGCCAAAAAGAACATGAGAATGGGGCCTATGACCCAGTTTTGAACTAAAGACAGGCCCAATATCTTTTTGTCGCGAAATACCTCTCCCAACTCCTCATATTTTACCTTGGCCAGGGGTGGATACATCATGAGAATGAGGCCGATGGCTATGGGGATGTTGGTGGTCCCTGACTGGAATTTGTTGATGAATGCCACAGCCGGCGGAAAGATATAGCCCAAAAACACACCACCCGCCATGGCCAAAAAGATCCACAGGGTCAGAAAACGGTCAAGAAAGGACAGCCGTTTAGCTACACTGGACATCTTTTACCCCCGTTGTTGGTCTGGTCTTGTTGGATTATGAATTCATTGAGCCTTTGAAACTCCTCTGCCATCTCCTCTTCAGGAATCCGTTCCAGCGCCGAAAGGATGAGAAATCTTAAAAAGATGTCATTCTGGTTAAGGCTGTAATATTGCCATTTCCCGCACTTTCTGCTGGTGATAAACCCCGCTTTTTTGAGCACCCCCAAATGAAAGGAGACATGGGATTGCCTCATATCCATGGCCTTTGTAAGGGCGCAGACACATCGCTCCTTTTGTTGGAGTAATTTCAACAGTTTGAGACGGTTGGTGTCTGAAATGGCCTTAAACAGTTCGGCGATGGCTTGTATGGAATGGCTGTTCATGGCTACATGATAAAACAAAGCTCATTTATATGTCAAGTGAAAATGCTTGAACTGAAAAACATGAGGTGTATAGTTGTGAAAAATACATTCAGGAGGTTCATATGCCATATATCTCTGATGCCATTGACCCCATTTTAGAACCTGCCGCCTGTCATGTGGGAGGCTGTCTGTTCAAGGCCAAAGTGGCTGTTTCTACGGACCTTGAAGATATCATGCCATATGTCAATGCAGTGGCCAGGGTGGTCTTTTATGATTCCCAAGAGCCTGTGATCATCTTCAAACACGATGGCTACAGGGTGGCCATGCGGTCCAAGGAATTGGCGGCAGCCACTGTATCAAGTGTGGAGGAGGGCAGAAAGGCCCTGGAATCAGTGGTGCGGTTTTTAAATGAGCTCTGGGAGCGCAGAGAAGGTATAACCCCCCTCAAAAAGGAGCGCAAAAGACCGCCTGCCTTTCAACTCTACAAGCACCTGCCCAAGACCAACTGCAAGGACTGTGGAGAGCCCACCTGCTTGGCCTTCGCCACTCGGCTCAGTTTGGCTGATAAGGACCTGGAGGAATGCAGACACCTCACAGAGGGGCAGGCAGGGGCGCTTCAGGAGATTTTGGAGAATGCGTAAAATTCACTTGACAAGTGAGTCAAGTTGTATAAATTTATTTTGATATATTGACTCTGATTAGGAGGATGGTAGGGGCGACCGGCCAGTCGCCCCTACCTTATTATTCATGCAAAGAGTATGTGGTGTTTTGAAGCATCGTTTACGGCGACCGGCCTTTTATTCATGGTTCCTGGGTTGTTGTGTGGCAGTGGTCTTGTTGTTGGCCCTTTCATTTTCAGGAAATGCCCAAGAACCTGAAGACCCTGAAATGACCATCCTTTCCTTGCAGAAGGCCATAGAGACCGCTGTTCAAAACAGCCCCCTCTTAAAAACAGCCGCAGAGGAGGAGCGTGCCTCTCAGGCAGTGGAGCAGGGCTCCCGTGCGGCCCTTTGGCCTCGCTTGGACCTCAATGCCTCTTATCTCAAGGAAAATCAAGCAATTCCTTACATACCTGCCCAGGCCATCGACATTCCAGCCAAGTTTAGTGATGAGGTATATGCGTGGGGTGTGTTTCTGAAGTTTCCCCTCTATGAAGGCGGTAGGCTGGTGGGGCAAATAAAGGTCGCAGAGTTGGAGCGCATGGCCCAAGGCCTTTTAAAAGAGATGACCCTGCAAGACCTGATCTCCAATGTGAGCAACACCTTTAACAAATGCCTGCAGATGGAGGCATTGGTGCAGGCCTATGGGCTTTCAGTGGAGGCATTGCGCAAGGCCCGAGAGGACATGGAGGCCCGTTTCAGGTTGGGTAGAGTGCCGCAAGTGGAGATGCTGCGCATGGATGTCCAGTTGTCGGCAGAGGAGCAGAATTTGGTGCGCGCCCAAGAGGGGCTTAGGCGTGCTCGAAACGCCCTGGCATATTTTATGGGGGTTGAGACATCAAAACTCGGCAGCTTAAAGGGGGGGTTAGAGGCAAAGGAACGAGTGGCTGCGGCTGATATTTCCCATCTGGTGCAGGCCAGGCCCGATGTCTCTGCCTTGACTCAGCGCCTTCAAGCGGAAAGGGCCAGATTGGAGGTCACCAAGGCAAAACGCTATCCATCCATCGGTCTGGTGAGCGATTACGGCAATCGAGCCGGCACAGGCATAAGGGATCGGGAAGAGGTCTGGGAGGCAGGGGTGGTGGCCTCTGTAAACCTCTTTGATGGCGGAGTGATCTCCTCTGAAATAGCCCGGCAGCAGGCCGTGGTGGCCAAGGCCGAAGAGGCACTGAGGGCCGGTGTGCTCAGGGCTACAAAGGAGATAGAAGACGCCCTTTCCAGTGTGCGGGAGGCAGAGGCGCGCATTGGGCTGGCTGAAAATGCTGTGCTGCAGGCCAAAGAGGCCCTGCGCATAGAGGAGTTGCGATATAAAACAGGGGCATCCAGCATCACAGATTTCCTGTTGGCTCAGTCCGCCTTTAGTTTGGCAGAGGCGGGCAGGCTTCAGGCGCTGTATGACTACACCGCTGCGGTCATAGAGTTTAAAAGGGCAACAGGTAGCCTTTCAGCCCCAAGTACTCAGGCCTCCTCATTCAACTCAAAGGAGTAACATATGAAAAAGCTCATAGCGGTCCTCGTGATATTGGCTCTGATAGCAGGAGCGGCCCTGGTGGTCATCAAAAAGAAACAGCAGCTCGCCAACACCCCAACGGTTCCATCCTATCCGCTTCCTGTAAAGACCGCATCGGTCAATTCAGGTCGGCTGGAGCTCACTGTGGGCTATCTTGGTGTGCTTCAGGCCTTTACAGCCGTGGACCTCTCATCCCGCATCTCTGCCCACATTCTTAGCATAAATGTGCGGGAAGGTGAGCGTGTCTCAAAGGGACAGCTTTTAATCACGCTGGATGATCGGGACCTGCAGGAGAAACTCCTTTCACAAAAGGCAAATTTGGCCGCCTTACAGGCCAGCCTTGCCGGCATTCAAAGCCTTTTTGCCACTCAGGAGTCTGTATTTCAGCGGGATGAGGTCTTGCATAAAAACGGCGCCATCTCCACCGAGGCATTTGAACGGTCTCGCAGCCAGCGGGATGCCCTGCGAGCCCAGGTAGAAGAGACGAAGCGCCGTATTGAGGCGCAAAATGCCCTGGTAAAGGCCACACAGGTGGAGCTCAGCTATACCAGGTTAACCGCCCCCATAGATGGGGTTGTGGCCAAACGCCTGATGGAGCCGGGGGACCTGGCGGTGATGGGAAGGCCTATTTTGCACCTGGAGGCACAAGACGCCTTTAAGGTGGCTGTGCAGGTGCCTCAAAATCAGGTGAATGCCTTTAAGACAGGTGAACGAGTCAGGCTTTCCAATGGCACGGAGCAGATGGAGGCCCGCATTTCCCGTATCTATCCCGCTGTCACCAACGGCACTCTGGGCACTGTGGAGATAGACCTCAAGACACGGCCCTTTGGCCTGCCCTCAGGTGCCTCTGTACCCGTGGAGTTGTTCACAGGGGAGGTCGAGGGCTTGATCGTGCCATTGAATGCCCTTTTGATCAATACGGACCGCGCATTTGTCTATGAGGTGAAAAACAGCCGCATTCATGTAGTGTCTGTGGAGATTCTGGGCAAAAACGCCCAGTTTGCCTGCATCAAGGGTGAAATTCCAGCAGGCGCCTCAGTGGTGGTGGCAGACGAAGGAAAGCTCATGCGCTTGAACGAGGGCATGGAGGTCGCAGCGGTGAATGCCCTCAAGGGCCAGAGGTAACAGACCATGCGCATCACGGAAACTTACCTGAAACGGCCATATCTCATCACCTCCCTCATCTTTTTGCTTTCGGCCATAGGGCTCATCGGCTTTCGATACATGCCCATAAACCTCTT
Organism: Deltaproteobacteria bacterium; assembly: GCA_028695735.1. Classification (GTDB taxonomy): domain Bacteria; phylum Desulfobacterota; class Dissulfuribacteria; order Dissulfuribacterales; family DYLC01; genus JAQVIJ01. Next base: position 706,417 of record JAQVIJ010000001.1, read on the forward strand.
TCCTGACAGCGACTATCCCCAGATAGCCGTTGTGGTCTTCTACCCAGGCGCCTCTGCTCAGGATGTGGAGGATCAGGTCACAAGGCTCGTGGAAAAGGAGGTCAATACCATCGATGCGGTGCGCAAGGTCTCTTCCTCCACAAAGGACGAGATCACGGCCATCACAGCAGAATTTGAATACTTCAAAGGCCTGGATGCAGCAGCCACAGATGTCTCCAATGCCTTAAAAAAGATCGAGGGGCAGCTTCCCAAGGACATTCGGCCGCCTCAGCTCTTTAAGATCAGCAAGGCCACACAGCCTGACCTCATTTTGGCGGTAAGCCCAAAGGAGGGTTCATCCTACGACCTGGCCCGCACACGGCAGTTGGCAGACAACGAACTGAAAGAGGACCTGTTACGGATTTCAGAAGTGGCCAATGTGGAGGTGTTTGGTGGGTATAATCCAGAGCTGACCATTGTCGTAAATGCAGACCGCATGAACAGCTATGGCATAAGCCTGCCTCAGGTGCTCACAGCAGTCAGCAGCCAGAACCTGAACATCCCCAATGGCTATGTGATAAGGGCAGAAAACCAGTTCATTCTAAAGACACAAGGCCAACTCTCTCGCAAGGATGAGGCCGAAAATATCGTCATAGCCCATGTGAGTTCAGGCGATGTGCACTTGAGGGATGTGGCTGAGGTGCGCACAGGCTATCAGGAGCGGCAGTCCCTGTATCATGGAAACGGCCGTTCAGCCATCGGCATAAGCATTCTGCGCAGTCAATCAGGCCATGACATCGACACCATAGAGGCAGTAGAAAAGGCCCTGCCCGCACTCAAGGCCAAGTATTCCATGCTGGAGTTCGAAATCTCGGACACACAGAAGGAGCTCATTCAAAAGAGCGTGGATAACATGATAGATGCCCTGCGGGATGCCATCATCATGACCGTTTTGGTGATCTTTCTCTTTTTGGCGGATGTGCGAGGCATGCTCCTGGCCGCCATCTCCATTCCCTTTACCTACCTTTTGACCTTTGCCTTCATGTATATACTGGGCATGGAGTTCAATATGGTCACGCTCACAGGCATCATACTGGCCGTGGGTATGCTGTTGGATGATGCAATAGTGGTGCTGGAAAACATAGAGCGCAGATACCATCAAAACAAGGAACCACTGCGCACAGCCGTGTTTGGTGGCACAGATGAGGTGATGCTGGCCATCTTCTCAGGCACCTATGCCACAGTGATGGTGTTGATTCCCATCATCTTTATCGGTGGTTTTGTACAGACCGTTTTACGCCCCCTTTCCCTGACCCTGTGTCTGGCCCTGGCGGTGTCCTATGTGGTCTCTGTCACCGTTATCCCCCTGTTTGCCCCGCTTATTCTCAAGGCCGAGGCCAAAAAGAATCGTTTGGAACAAGTGATTCAGCTCTTTGACCGTTACTGTTTAGGGCCCATTCGGGACTTTTTTGTAGGGCTGTTAAAGATAGCCATGCGCCATAGGGCGGTTTCTCTGCTGTTGGCCGGAGTGGTCTTGTTGGTGAGCATGCGGCAGATGCCTCTGGTGGGCAGGGACCTGATGCCTCCCATGGATACAGGCATTTTCAAGATAAACTTTGAGGCGGACTCCAACACCTCTTTGGCCGAGACAGAGCGCATCATAAATGAGATGGAGGCCGTGATTAAGCGCCTGCCTGGAGTGGTGCGCATCTCCACTGTGTCAGGTTCTGAACCTGGAGTGATCAGCTTTGGAAGCGGCCGTATTCCTCAACAGGGTCAGATCACCGTGCACCTGGTGGACAGATTTCATCGCAATAAGACCCTGTGGCAGGTGGAGGACGAGCTTAGAAGGGAGTTTAGGGGCATTCCAGGGCTTAAGTATGTGGATGTCTTTGATTATGGGGCCACAGCCCTTTCTTCCATCAAGGCCACAGTGGATATAATGGTAAGCGGGCCTGATGTTAAAGTGATAGACGAAATCGGCGAGGAGGTGATGTCCAGGCTTCGGAGCGTAAAGGGCTTGGAGAGCATCGCCAGAAGCTGGACATTGGACAAGCGCGAGCTGGCCTTTGAAGTGCACATGGAAAAGGCCGCCATCTACGGCATGTCGCCTGTCACCATCTCTCAGCAGGTGGCCGCAGCGGTGCGCGGGGGTGTGGTCTCGGTATTTCGTGTGCCTGGTCAGGACGGCTATGGTATTCGCGTACAGTATGGCCCGGAGTTTCGCGACAGCATTCCGGTCATCGAGACCATGCTCATACAGACACCCAAGGGGCCTGTGCCTCTAAGGGAGCTGGGCGCTATCTCTGTGATAAAGGTGCAGACCACTTTGACGCGGCAGTATCTTCAGCCGACTCTGGACATCTATGGCTATCGCGGGCTTACCGCTGTGTCGCACATTCACGAGGACATCGACAAGGCCCTGAGCGGGCTCAATCTTCCACCAGGCTATACCTTGACGCATGAAGGCGATTTGAAGCAGATGAAGGAGTCCTTTGGCAGGTTGCTGGCGGCATTGGCAATCGGTTTGATTTTATTGTATTTTTCCCTGGTGCCAGCCTTTGATTCCTGGATACATCCCTTGACCATCATGTCCGCCATTCCCCTTGGTTTGATAGGTGCGGTCTGGTCCATGCTCATCGCAGGCAAGCACCAGTGCATGCCGTCTTTCATGGGCATGATACTCTTGGCTGGCATAGTGGTGAAGAACTCCATTTTGCTCATAGATTTCATTCAGGAGGCCAGACAAAAGGGGCTTTCCGTGCAGGAGGCCATTGTGGAGAGTGTGCGCATCAGAACCAGGCCGATTCTCATGACAGCGGTGGGGACAAGCGTGGGCATGATACCCATTGCCATGGAGTGGGCCATCGGATTAGAGAGGCTTTCACCCCTCGCTATTGTGGCCATAGGCGGCTTGATGGTCTCCACCTTTCTGACATTGGTCTATGTGCCTGTGCTCTATAGCCTGTTTGATGATTTATATCAAAAGGTGAGGGGTAGGGTATAGTCAAAGACTCCCATAGCTCTTCTTTTTCAGACAGCATGGTTTGCCTCCAGTTTATGAATTTTTGCCCATCTTGCCAAAGAACAGGGGGTGATAATTCAATTTCTGGGCGATGAGCAGCACATGGAGTTGTCATTGTGCCACGCGCCGAAGGCTTCGCCAGAGGACTCTGCCCGAATGGCGCTCACGCCGAGGTGAGCGAAGCGAGGCAATCCCCCCAATGTTTTTTGTAGATTATAGTATGCAGCTGATTAATAACATGTTTTTGTTTTTGGGGCGATGAGCAGCCGGCATTTGTTCCATGCCCCACATAACCGCCCTCCTTGGCGGTAATGTGGGGCCGGCGCCCTCCATGGCGCCTATTCCACAAACACCGGCTGCTCATCGCCCTTCCCCACCTCCACATTCTACATCAGAAGTCGCTTAAAAAAGGCATAGACCCTTTGGACTTTGGTTACCCCCCTTCCTGAAACCCCACGTCCAACCGTAAACGACGCTTCAAAACACCGCATATCCTTCGAACTTTGGTTAACAGAGGGTAAAATAACCAATTCCACGTTTTTTATTGACAGAAACGCCGGTTCCAGGTGATGAGCAGGACAGGGAGTTGTCATTGCGAGCGAAGCGAAGCAATCCCCAGTAATAACATGTTTTTGTTTTTGGGGCGGGGGCAGCCGGCATTTCTTCCATGCCCCACATAACCGCCCTCCTTGGCGGTAATGTGGGGCCGGCGCCCTCCGTGGCGCCTATTCCACAAACACCGCCTGCCCTCGCCCTTCCCCACCTCCACATCCTACCTCAGAAGCCGCTTAAAAAAGGCATAGACCCTTTGAACTTTAGTTAACATCCCTCCTGAACTCCACGCCCAACCGTAAACGACGCTTCAAAGCAGCACATACTCTTTGCACTTGAGTGAACATGAAGGTAAAGGCCAAATTCACTTTTTGCAGAAACGTCGGTTTAGCCAGCGATTTTTATTATCAGAAGGGCAGTTTCATTATTTCAGCAGGTCAATCCGTTGTCAGTGGGATTGCAGTAGGAATGAATAGAGCATCCGTTATAAACATGGGGTTCCGCAGGGACGAAGAGGGCGGCAGTGGTGGAGTGTTTGTGAAATAGGCGCCATGGAGGGCGCCGGCGGCGCATCCTGCCAGGGATGGCAGTTATGCGCCGCATGGAACAAATGCTTCACCGCTGTCACCCAAGAGATTTAATTAAAAAAGTTGATCAGAAATGTGTCTGTCCTTTTGTTATTCCTTTTGTTATTTCCTATTTCCTCCGCTTGGTGGTGGTCTTGGCCTCATCGGTTCCGGTGTCCTCGGTCGCCGTGGGCTTTTCCGGCTCCGGTTCCGCGCCGCCGATAAGGTCGGTGATGCGCACCAGGCCGCGTTTTCCGGCGGTCTTGATTTCGGCGGAGAGGTCCTTGCGGGCGATGCTCTTGCGTTCTCGCGGCCCGAGGTGGAGGGTTCCTTGGCCGGAGAGGTTGAACGTCAGGGGTTGGAACTGCTGGTTTCTGATCTCGATCACGGTTGTTCTCCTTTACGGTTGAATGGTTCGTTGCTCTGTTTTTCAAAAAACTGTTGACAAATCCCGTACAAGGAATAAAGATAGTAATTAATTGCTCACTTTCATGGAGGCTTATATGAACTCATCAAACAAACATCTTCCGGCTGATGAACGACGGGCATTGACGGTAGAGGCGGTGGTCGAGTTGGCTGGTGAACAGAACCCGAGCGAGATTACCACGGCTGCCATAGCCAAACGCATGGGACTGACCCAGGGCGCTCTTTTTCGTCATTTCCCAAACAAGGATGCCATTTTACAAGCTGTTATGGAATGGGTGGCCGAACGATTAATGTCCCGCATTGAAAAAGCAGTTCATGCAGAGCCCTCTCCTCTTGCCGCACTCGAAAGCATGTTTATGGCGCATGTGGACTTTATAACAGAGCACCTCGGTATTCCCCGTATGTTGTTTGGTGAATTGCAAAGATCTGAGGAAACCGCGCCCAAGCGGATGGCGCAAACGCTCATCCGCCGTTATGGGGAGCGCCTCAATCGTTTGTTTGAACAAGGAAAGGCCTGCGGTGAGCTTGATGGGAAACTTGATAACGAGGCTGCGGCCACGCTCTTCATCGGCACTATTCAAGGATTGGTCATGCAATCGTTGGTAGCTGAAGATGTCAGCCATATGCGTCGCAATGCACCGAAAGTTTTTGCCATCTATCAACGGGGCATCAGGAGTGCATCATGAAAAAATTGCCCTTCCAAAAACGTACCTTGGCGCTGATAGCTGTGCTTTTTCCTCTGCTTGCGCTTTTTGTCTATGTGGCCTTGCGTTCGGGGCCGCTTGCTCCGGTATCAGTTGTATTAGCCACCGTCGAGAACAAGAGCATCTCACCGGCACTCTTCGGCATCGGAACCATTGAGGCTCGTTACACCTACAAGATTGGCCCAACGTTTGCGGGACGGGTCAAACGCTTGGACGTACACGTAGGTGAGCGTGTCAAGGCGGGGCAAGTGCTTGGCGAAATGGACCCGGTCGACCTTGATGAACGTATCAGGGCTCAGGATGCCACCCTGAAACGAGCAAACGCTCAATTAAGCGAAGCGCAGGCGCGTAAGGATTATGCGCAGACACAGGCTTTACGTTACGAGCAGCTACTTAAAGCGCGCTCCACCAGTGAGGAAGTGGTGGCCACTAAACAACAAGACCTCTTGGTTGCGAAAGCAGGGCTGACTGCGGCGCGAGAGGAACTATCTCGTGTACGTGCAGAACGAGAGGCATTAGAGGCGCAGCGCAGCAATTTGTCTCTGGTTGCGCCAGTTGACGGCTTGGTCGTTTCGCGTGATGCCGACCCGGGAACCACCGTGGTTGCAGGTCAGGCTGTCGTGGAACTGATCGACCCAAACACGCTCTGGGTCAATGTCCGCTTCGATCAAATTCGTGCGCAAGGTCTCGCCGCCGGTTTATCAGCCCAGATCACATTACGATCCCAGGCAGGTAAACTGCAGGCAGGGCGCGTTCTGAGAGTCGAACCCCTGGCAGACGCGGTAACGGAGGAAACACTTGCCAAGGTTGTCTTCGATCAAATTCCCGATCCGATGCCACCTATCGGCGAACTGGCCGAAGTTACGATTACCTTACCAACGCTTGCGGCAGCACCGGTTATCCCAAATGCCGCTATCCATCACATTGATACCAGATTGGGCGTGTGGCAGGTCATCAATGGCGATCTTCACTTTACACCAGTCTCACTGGGGATTGCCGATTTGGAGGGCCGTGTGCAGGTACGAGAAGGGCTCAAGATTGGTGACCAAGTAGTGGCCTACAGCGAAAACGCCCTGAATGAGCATAGCCGGATTCACGTCGTTGACCATATTCCGGGGGTGACGCAATGATCAGCTTGGCAGGACGCGACATCATGCACTCTTGGGGAAAATTCGTCTTTACCGGCATGGGTCTTGGGCTGCTGATCGGCATCACACTGTCGATGGCGGGGATTTATCGTGGCATGGTGGATGACGCCAAAGTGTTGCTCGACAATAGCGGTGCTGATCTCTGGGTGGTGCAGAAGGATACCCTTGGTCCCTACGCTGAGTCATCAAGCATCTACGATGATATCTGGCGTGGGATTCGAGGCATGCCGGGGGTGGAGCGGGCGGCAAACATCACTTATCTCACCATGCAGGTGGGAAAACAAGATGGTGACGTACGTGCCATGGTTACTGGCGTCACTCCTGGAGAACCTGGGACACCCGGGTGGCCGCCATATCTAGTCGCGGGTCGCCAGATTACTCGGAGTCATTACGAGGCCGTCGCCGATATCGCTTCAGGATTTAAACTTGGTGAACGTATCAAGGTCCGCCGTAACCACTACACCGTAGTCGGGCTGACCAGGAGGATGGTTTCTTCCAATGGAGATCCGATGGTGTTCATTCCTCTTAAAGATGCTCAGGAAGCACAGTTTCTCAAGGATAATGACGCCATCCGAGAGCAGCGTCGACGCACGGCCGAGAACCCTGCCTTCAACCGGCCCGAAGTGCCAGGCCTGCTCGATGCGATTATTGCCTCGCAAAGCACCAACCCCTACGTCAATGCGGTTTTGGTGCGGGTTGAAGCAGGTCATGACCCGGAAGACGTCGCTGAGTCGATCCGCCGCTGGAAGCGCTTAACCGTCTATACCCGCAGCCAGATGGAGGAGATTTTGGTTGGTAAGCTGATCGCTACCTCCGCCAGACAGATCTTCATGTTCCTGGTGATCCTTTCGATTGTCAGCTCCGCCATTGTGGCCTTCATCATCTACACACTGACACTCGGGAAAATTCGTGAAATTGCTGTGTTAAAACTGATTGGCACTAAAAATCGCACCATTGTCGGTTTGATCATGCAACAGTCCATCGCTTTAGGTTTGATCGGCTTTGTGGTGGGTAAGATTTCGGCAACGTTATTGATGGCGCCAATCTTTCCCAAATATGTGC
>JAQVIJ010000009.1 GCA_028695735.1 Deltaproteobacteria bacterium
TCAGGGCGGGAATCAACGCCGTATGACCATCATGGCAGTGAAAGACATCAGGTCTGAGCCCCAGAGAAACCGCCAGGGCAAGGGCAGCCTTCTGATGAAGGACGTTCATGGCAAAGTAGTCATAGTGTCCCTCGCCCCTCTTGTGAGACGGATCCCGCTTTTCTTCTTCCTCTGTGTAGGTATAGACACCAAGTTTTTCTCTGAAACGCCCGGATTCGACAAGCACTATGCCCACGCCGTTTATCTCGCCTTTAAAAAAGCTAACCTTCTCCCGCCTCTCTTCATGGGCATAATCCATATCTACTTCAATCTCAGCGCCATATGGCTCAAACCCCATCTTGTCAGGCTCCACAAAGCCATAGCAAGGTATGATAACTGTCATCTCATGGCCAGCCCTTGCCAAGGCCTCCGAAAGCTCGCGCACCACGTCCTTTACCCCGCCGGCGCCTGCAATCCCCCTGTATTCCCTTGTAATCATCCAGATATTCATAGCCGCCTCTATATCTTTTATCTTGTCAAAATCCAACAAATTATACTATAACTTGCTAGACTGTGAAGATCATGGCGTGAGGGAACTTTTGGACGATACCCTGAAAGATAGCGCAGAAAGAGCAAAAGTGATGCGCCTTGTCAGTTACCTGACTAGGCTTGCCTCGCTACGTACCAAACTCATAAGGGATGTAAACGATTATCAAAATCAAAATGTGCTTTGGATGTCGGATGTTCCGCATGAGCGGGATTGCTTCACGCAGACATGTGGACGCGAAGAGGAACACGAACCGGATGAATGGTTGGAAGTGCAAAATCGGCGCGAGCCGGCATTGCCCGCCGATCTCGCTCAGTGCAAAGATTGGGTGAATCCACCGTCGCTCCACAACAAGAACGACCTGCCCGAACTCTTCCCGGAAATCACGCGGCAAATCCAAAATCCTGATTGGCGCGAGGGATCGGATCAAACAGATAGTGTGTCCAAGGGATCAAATCAGTCTGATGGATCGGGGGGCGGCATAATGGATAAGGGATTATTGAGGCCTGATCCAGAGGGAGCTTGGATATGGCGGGTGAGTGGGTGAAACGAAAGATTAGCTCCATTGGGCGTGTTGTAGCCGGGAAGACGCCGCCCACCGCGGCTGACTCCGACTTCGGCCGATCCCGGCGCAGCCCGGCATTCGGCTTGATGGGTGGGGTCGTTGGCGCCCTCTTGCTATATGCGAGCCAAAGCGCCGCCGAATCCCTGCAGCAGGCGTGGGAAACCGCCCTGACCGTGGATCGCGGCCTCAAGGCCGCGCGGGAAAACACGGCCGCGAGCTTTGAGCAGCTGCAGGCGGCGAAGTCCGCCCGCCTGCCCAATGTCGCGCTGGAGGCGGGCTATACCGCCCTCGACAAGACGCCAGCGGCGAAGGCCGAGTTTTTCGGCCAGTCGCTCGAAATGCCGCTCTCCCAGCGCGACAGCACCGCCTACAAGGCCATCGCCACGCTGCCGCTCTACACCGGCGGGCGCATCGAGCGCGGCATCGAGGCCGCCACTGCTGCGCTCGAGGCGGCCAGGCTGGGCGAAACCGGCGATGAGCAGAACCTCAAGCTGCGCGTGGCCGAAGCCTACGTCAACGTGCTGCGCGCCGGCCGCATGCTGCACGTGGCCGAGCGCCATGTGCAGAGCCTGGAAGCCCATGCGCGCGATGTCGAGAACCTGCACGGGCAGGGCATGGTGTCGAAGAGCGATCTGCTGTCGGCGCAGGTGGCCCTGGCCGATGCGCGGCAGAAATCGCTGCAGGCCGCCAACGCGCTGGACCTGGCGCGGGCAGCCTACAACCGCCTGCTGGGGCGGCCGCTGGAGCAGGCGGTCAGCCTGGACGAACTGCTCCCGCCCGACGGCGACTCGCCCCTCGCCGGACTCACCGAGCGGGCGCTGGAGAAGCGCAGCGAACTGGCGGCGCTCGGCCGGCAGGTCGAGGCCCTGCGCCATCAGGCGGCGGGCGTGCGCGGGGAAAACCTTCCCCAGGTCGCGCTTTCGGGCGGCTACGGCTACCAGGAAAACCGCTACACGGTGCACGAAGGGCAGTGGATGGTCACCCTGGGCGCCAAATGGAACGTGTTCGATGGCGGCGTGCTGAACCACCGCGCCGGCGCCGTCGAGCGTCAGGCGGCGGCGCTCTCGGAGCAGCGCGAGGACCTCGTCTCCGTGGTTGCGCTGCAGGTGCGCCAGTCCTGGCTGGATGTGGCGGAGACCAGGAAGCGCCTGGCGGTCACGCAGTCCGCTATCGCCCAGGCGGAAGAAAACCTGCGCGTGGTGCGCGACCGCTATGCCAACGGCCTGTCCACCCACACCGAGGTGCTGGATGCCGAAACCCTGCGCGCGACGAGCGAGGCCAACCACGCCGCCGCGCTCTATGACGCCGCGCTGGCCGGCCTGCGCCTCAGGCGCGCCGTGGGGGAACTATGAACGAAAGGGTCGCCGACATGAAAAAAAACATACCTTCAACCTGGCTCGCCGCAGGCCTGGTCCTGCTGCTCGTGCTGGCGGCCGCGGCCTGGTGGTTGTGGCTGCGCACCCCGCCGTTGCCGGAAGGACTTATCCAGGCGAACGGCCGCATCGAGGGGGATCATTTCGTCGTTGCTGGCAAGCTGCCGGGCAAGGTGGCCGAGCTCCTCGCCCGCGAGGGCGATAGCGTCGAGCGCGGCAAGGTATTGTTGCGGCTGGACGATGCCCAGGTGCGTGCCAAAGTGGATCAGGCGCGCCAGGCGGTGGCCGCGCTGCAGGCCCAGTTACAGGCGGCACAAACCGGGCTTGCAGTGGCGCGCAAGGACCTGCCGCTGGCCATCCAGACCGCCGAGGCCAACCTCGCCCACGTCCGTGCGCAACGGGCTTCGGCCCGTTCCAGCGCCGAGCAGGCGGCGCGCGACGCCGAGCGCTTCCGCCGCCTGGCCGAAACGGGCACGGTGGATCGCCACCGCTACGAGCAGATGGCGCTGGCGAGCGAAGTCGCGGCCAATCAGGCGCGTTCGGCGGAAGAAGCGGTGCGGGTGGCGGAGCGGCAGCTCGCCCAGGCCCGCCTGGGCGACGAGCGGCTGAGCGCCAAGGCGGACGAGGTCAAGGCCCTGGCCGCCCAGCTCGACCAGGCGCGGGCGGGACTGGCGGAAGCCGAAAGCGTGCGCGCCGATCTCACCATCGCCGCGCCGGCCTCCGGCATCATCACTCAACGCCTGGTCAACGTCGGCGAAGTGGCGGCGGCCGGCGCGCCGCTGTTCGACATCGTCAATCTCGACCGGCTCTATCTTCAGGTTTACGTGCCGGAAAAAGACATCGGCAAGGTGCGCCTGGGGCTGCCGGCGCGCATCTACACCGATGCCCTGCCGAACGAGCCGCTGGCGGCCACGGTGCGCTACATCGCCGCCCAGGCCCAGTTCACGCCCAAGGAGGTGCAGACGCCGGACGAGCGCGTGAAGCTGGTGTACGAGGTGCGCCTCTATCTCGATGCCAACCCGCAGCATCGCGCCACGCCCGGCCTGCCCGCCGATGCGGTGATTCGCTGGCAACAGGATGCGCCGTGGGCCAGGCCGCGGTGGTAAATGATGATGCGCTCGTGGTGCGGGTGCAGGACTTCGTCAAGCGCTACCGCAAGCGCACGGCGGTGGAGGGCGTCAGCCTCGCCATCCGCCGCGGCGAGATCTACGGCCTGATCGGCCCCGACGGCGCGGGCAAGAGCAGCCTGATGAAAGCCGTCGCCGGCGTGCTCGCCTTTGAGGGTGGATATATCGAAATCTTTGGGCAGACCATCGATTCCGAGGCGGCAGCGGAACGGGTCAAGGGCCGTCTCGGCTTTATGCCGCAGGGGCTAGGGCTCAACCTCTACCCGGAGTTGTCGGTGGAGGAAAACATCGACTTCTTCGCCGAATTGCGCGAGGTGCCGAAGGCCGAGCTTCAGGCGCGCAAGCTCAGGCTGCTGGCCATGACGCGATTGGAGAAGTTCCGTGACCGGGCTATGAAGCAGCTCTCCGGCGGCATGAAGCAGAAGCTGGGCCTGGTATGCACCCTGATCCACGAGCCGGAGCTCATCATCCTCGACGAGCCGACCACCGGCGTCGATCCGGTCTCGCGCCGCGACTTCTGGGCCATCCTGACCCAGCTTTTGCGCGAGCGCGGCGTGACCGCGTTGGTCTCCACCGCCTATCTCGACGAAGCCGAGCGCTTCGCGCGCATGGCGCTGCTGCACGGCGGCCGCGTGCTGGCGGAAGGCACGCCGGAAGCGATCCTGGACGAGGCGCCGGGCAGCCTGGTAGAATTCGTCGCCGCCCCGCAGATGGAGGCGCTCGCCCGCCTCAGGGCTCGCTTTGCCAACGTCGAAGCGGTGGGCGGACGGATTCGCGTCTTCGTCCCGGACGGGCAGGCGCAGGCGGCCCTGGCCGAAGTCCGCGCCCAGCTTGACGGTCTGGCTGTCGAACTGGCGACCGCATCCATTCCGAGCCTGGAAGATGCCTTTATCGCCCTGTTGCAGCGCCAGCGGGGTGAGAATGAGGAAGCTCCGATGGTGGCGGGGCTCAAGGAAGACCCGCCGGTGGGCGATGGCGTGGCCATCGAGGCGCGGGGACTGGTGCGCGACTTCGATCATTTCCGCGCCGTGGATCAGGTCAGCTTCACCGTGCGGCAGGGGGAAATCTTCGGCCTGCTGGGCGCCAACGGCGCGGGGAAAACCACCGTGATCAAAATGCTCACCGGCATCCTGCCGCCCACCGGCGGGGCGGGTGCGGTGGCTGGGGCGGACATGCGCCATGCCGGGCAGGCGATCAAGGAACGCATTGGCTATGTGTCGCAGGCCTTTTCGCTCTACCAAGACATGACCGTGCGCGAAAACCTGCGCCTGTTCGCCCGCATCTACGGCGTGTCGCGCCAGAATCTTGACGCACGCATCGGCCGCGTCGTCGAGCTGGCCAGGCTCGGCAAGGTCTGCAACGAGATCGTCGGCCGCCTGCCGATGGGCATCCGCCAGCGCCTGGCGCTTGCCAGCGCCCTGGTGCATGGGCCGCGCGTATTGTTCCTTGATGAGCCGACCTCCGGCGTGGACCCCATCGGCCGGCGCCGCTTCTGGGAGATTCTGGTGCATCTGGCGCGCGTCGAGCAGGTGGCCATCCTGCTGACCACCCACTACATGAGCGAGGCCGAGCACTGCGACCACCTGGCGCTGATGTACGCCGGCAAAGTCATCGCCGACGACACGCCGCAGGCGCTGAAAGACGCGCTTGTGCGCGAGGCAGGCCAGGTGCTGGACATCGCCGCCGAGCCGGTGCTGCCGGCATTGGAGGCGCTCGAGCAGACCGGCCTTGCGGACGCCGCGCTGTTCGGTCGCCGCATCCATGTGCTGGCACACGATGTGACGGCCGCCACGGTGCGCATTCGCGGCATCCTCGAGGGAAAGGGCATCCGGGTCGAGGACATCGCACCGCGCGCGCCGACGCTGGAGGATGTGTTCGTCTGGCGCATCCTTGAGCGCGAACGCGCAGAGGTGGCCCGATGAACCTGCGCCGCATCCTCGCCGTGAGTTACAAGGAGTGGCGCGAGATCGTGCGCGACCGGCTGTTCCTGACCTTGGCCTTTGTCGTGCCCGCCGCTTTGATGCTGGTCTTCGGTTTCGGCCTGACGCTGGATGTGGAGCACCTCCCGTTCGCCGTGGTAGATCACGATAAGAGCGCCGCCAGCCGCGATTACTTACACCGCTACATCGACTCGCGCTATTTCGACTACCGAGGTGATTTGGAAAGCGAGCGCGACATTGCTCGGCTCCTCGCCGCCAGCCGCATCCGGCTGGCCATCGTCATCCCGCCGCGCTTCGGCGAGCGCCTTGCGCAGGGACGCGCCGTGGCGGTGCAGACCCTGATCGACGGCACCTTCCCCTTTCGTACCTCCAGCAGCAAGGGTTATGTGGTGGCGATCAATAGCGCCTACAACGGCGAGCTGCTGGCGCGTTATATCTCTGACCGCATGGGCGTAACGCTCGATGCGGCGATGACGATGGCGCAGCCGGTCAAGGTGGAAATGCGCTACATGTTCAACCAGGAGATCCGCAGCACCTGGTCGATCGCCTCGGTGCTGGTGATGTTCGTGCTGATGATCACCCCGCCATTCCTGACCGCGCTGGGCGTGGTGCGCGAGAAGGAAAACGGCTCGATCTACAACATCTACGCATCGACCGTGACGCGCGGCGAGTTTCTCATCGGCAAGCTCGCGCCCTATGTCGGCATCTCCCTGCTCAACTTTCTCATCCTGTGGCTGCTCGCGACGCACCTTTTCGGCGCGCCGTTCAAGGGCGACCCGCTGTTCTTCGCACTCGCCTCGATCATTTTCGTCAGCTGCACCACCGGCATCGGCCTCTTGGTGTCGCTGTTCGTGCGCACCCAGGTGGCGGCGATGATGCTCACCGTGGTCGTCACCATCGTCCCCTCGGTGCTCTATTCGGGGCTGCTGGTGCCCATCGCCTCGATGGACCCGATGGGGCAGTTCGAGGCCCATCTGTTCCCCGCCATGTATTACGCCGACATCGTGCTCGGCAGCTTCCTCAAGGGGGTCGGGCTCGATGTGCTGTGGGGCAAGGCGCTGGCGCTCGCCCTCTACGCCGCCGTGCTGTGGACGGCGAGCTTCCTGCTTTTCCACAAGAGGCCGAAGGCATGAAATTCCTCGATGATGACTTGCGCGGCAGGGTCGGCCTCTGGCTGTGGCGGTTCTGGGCGATGATGCTGAAGGAACTGATTCAGCTTGGACGCGACAGCCTGCTGGTATTCGCCATCACCTACCTGTTCCTATTCGATGTTTACATGGCGGGCAATGTCGGCATGAACCTGAAGAATGCCGTGGTGACAGTCCACGACGCCGACCACAGCGCCGCTTCGCGCGAGCTGATCTATCGTTTTCAGCCTCCCTATTTCAAGCTCGGCGGTGAGATGGCGGATGGGCGCGCGGGGCAGCGGCTGCTCGATACCGGTGAGGCGCTGGTGGTGCTCGACATTCCACCACGCTTTGAGCACGATATCCAAAGCGGCAAGCCGACCGCCGTGCAGGTGCAGGTCGATGCCGCCAACACCGTGCTCGGCTTCCTGGCTGCGAGCTACAGCGCGCAGATCATTGGCCAGTACGGCTTCGACCAGGCGCTCGCAAGGCTGGGCGTGAGCGCCAGCGCCCTGGAAAACGTGCCCATGATCCGCGACGAGCATCGCGTCTGGTACAACCCGAACCAGAAGGACGCCTGGTTCATGCCGCTTTCCGAGTTGCTGGTGGTCATCACCATCATGGCCATCATGCTGCCGGCGGCGGCTGCGGTGCGCGAGAAGGAGCGCGGCACCATCGAGCAGTTGCTGGTCACGCCGCTCTCGCCCATCCAGATTCTGCTGCCCAAGGTCGTCGCCATGACCCTGGTGATCCTGCTCGGCACGGCGGCGAGCATCCTGCTCGTGCTGCACGGCGTCTTCGACTTTCCCATGAAGGGAAGTCTCGCACTCTTCTTTACTGTTACCGCTCTCTATGCCTTCACCACGTCAGGCCTTGGCATCTTCATCTCCACGCTCGCCCGCAACCTTGCCCAGGCGGCGCTGCTTGCCATCCTCGTGCTGCTGCCGATGATCTTCCTCTCCGGCGCGTGGACTCCGCCCGAGGCGATGCCGGCGGGGCTGCGCGAAGCCATGGTTCTGTCGCCCCTGTATTACTTCATCGAGATGGGCTACGGCATTCTGCTCAAGGGTGCAGGACTGGACATCCTGTGGGATTCGCTGCTCGGCCTGGCGCTGCTCGGCATGACGATCTTCGGGCTGGGCGTGTGGCGTTTCCGGCGGCAGTTTGGATAGCATATGAGTTTGGAGAGCGTATGAGATTACCCAAGGGAGTTGTCGCACTCGGTCTGGTGAGCCTCACCATGGACTTCTCCTCGGAGATGATCCACAGCCTGTTGCCGGTGTTTTTGGTGACGGTGCTGGGCGCGTCCGCGATGTCGGTGGGCCCTCTGTGCCAATATAAGTGAGACATTTTCCCCTTGTCAAATTGAAGTAGGGCGGGTAGGAGATTTAGGATATGGATAGCAACAAAAAAAGGACAGTCACATTCTTGAATAGTGACGGTGCTGGGCGCGTCCGCGATGTCGGTGGGCCCTCTGTGCCAATATAAGTGAGACATTTTCCCCTTGTCAAATTGAAGTAGGGCGGGTAGGAGATTTAGGATATGGATAGCAACAAAAAAAGGACAGTCACATTCTTGAATAATATTTTTAATCAAATTTTTTGATTAGTTATACCAATTCCTTCAGTCGCCCCTCTGGAACATCACGCCCAACCGTAAACGACGCTTAAAAAACACCAGATATCCCTTGAACTTTGTTTAACAGTGGATAAAGGCCAATTCTGCGATTTTTATTGGCAGAAATGTCGGTTTAGCCATTACAGCAGGTCAATCCTACCTCAAGAGGATTAAAAGAAAAAAAGGAATAAAGCACCCATTATGAACATGAGGTTCCGTAGGAACGACAAGGGCGGCAGTGGTGGAGTGTTTGTGAAATAGGCGCCATGAAGGGCGCCGGCGGCGCATCCTGCCAGGGAGGGCAGTTATGCGCCGCATGGAACAAATGCTTCACCGCTGCCGCCCCAAGAGATTTAATTAAATGAGTGCATATCTCTTGAGCTTGTTCAACAGCGTCTTGTAGCTCACTCCCAGAAGCTTGGCTGCCGCTGTCTTGTTGTAGCGAGTGGCGGCCAATGCCTCTTGAATGAGCCTTTTTTCCTGCTCTTCGGTGGCCTTGCGAGTGTGGCTGAAGAGCAGAGGTGATGTCATGGCCTTTGCCTCTGTTTCTGTGTTGTCCTGGTCTGAATTTGCCAAAAGTTCGGCCTGTTGGCCTGAATGCCCGCTGCGCTTGAGCTGCCCTGCCAAAAAGTCATGGCTGATTCTGCCACAAGACATGGCAGCCGCCCTGTCCAGGAGATTGAAGAGTTCCCTCACATTTCCAGGAAAGCCATAGGACATCAAGAACTGCACGGCCTCTTCGGTAATCTCCACCGGCTGGCCTAATATGCGCCTCAAATGGGCAAGGCGCAGCTGAATAAGTGGCCTTATGTCCTCAGGCCGTTTGCGCAGGGGAGGGATCTCCAGGGTCATCACAGCCAGGCGGTAATAGAGGTCCTGTCTCATGCGGCCCTCTTCCACTGCCCTTTTCACATCCTGATTGGTGGCTGCTATGATTCGGGCGTCGCTTTTTAGCTCCTTTTGGCCTCCAATGGGCAGGTAATGGCCGCTGTCCAAAAAGCGCAAGAGCTTGGCCTGAATGGGCAGAGGCAGTTCACAGAGCTCATCCAAAAACAAAGTGCCGCCATTGGCTTGAAAGACCAGGCCCTCTTTGGTCTCTGTGGCGCCGGTGAAGCTGCCTTTTATGTGGCCAAAGAGAATGGAGTCCGTCAATTCCTGTGTGAGATTGGCGCAGTTCAGGGCAATGAATGCCCTGCGCTGGCTGCATCTGTGCAGAAACCTGGCCAACATGTCCTTGCCAACGCCTGTTTCGCCTGTGATGAGAATGGGAAAGGGCAGGGTAGCTATGCGCCTGGCGGTCGCCACTATTTCTGCCATGGCCTTGGAGGCAAAGACCAGCTCGTCTGTGTCAAAGAGGTCTAAGTGTTTGGCAAAGATGCGAGGCAAGGCCTCCATATCCACGGGTTTTTCCAGAAAATCCGCTGCGCCCAAGCGCATGGCCTCCACCGCCAATTGAATGGTGCCAAAGGCGGTGACAACCACTATCACACACTCGGGCCGTTTTTGTTTGGCGGCGGAAATGAGGTCAAGGCCCGAGCCATCGGGCAGTTGTATGTCCAATAAAATGCCATGGACCTCATGGGAGTTAATGGCATTCTGGGCGGCCTTTAGATTCCCTGCCTGAATGGTGGAATACATGGGAGACAGGGCCTGTTCAAAGAGGTCCGCCAACTTTTGAGAGTCTTCCACTATCAAAATGGTCTTTTTCATGGCATGATAGCCTTTGATTCCTGTTTGTTCACGGAGCAATGCCTCAAATGAAATTCATAAAATATACCACATATCTTCAGACTGCCATTCTAATCCTTCTTGTGCAGTGTTTCTTTCAAGAGGCCTCTGCCAGTTTAGATCCCTATGCCATTCTATTTAACTATTATGAGGCCATAGGCGGTCTGAAGCGCCTTCAGGCCATTAAATCCGGTTATTCAGAGGGTACTATCCTTTATGACGGTCTACAAGGCCAAGTGCGCTCCTGGTACGAGAGGCCCTTGAGGTATCGCAGTGAAGAGGACTACGGCATTATTGCCCATGTGGAGGGAGATGACGGGTTTCAGACCTGGTTTCAGGACACCAACGGCCAAGTCCTGGTGTACAGAGACCAGGATACCCTAAAGCGCCGCATGGTCAGGGCCTTGTTGGAGGATTATGAGCACTTGAAGCGCAACTCGCCGTGGTTTTCTCTGAAATTTCAAGGTGTAAGGCCAGTAAATGGCAGGGAGTGCTTAGTAGTGGAGATGACCAATAGCATCAACTCCGATGTCACCTGGTATTTCTTTGATGCAGAGACATCCCTTTTGGTCACGACCATCGAAAGACAGCCGGACATGGAGGTTCAGACCCTGTTTTCGGACTATCGGTGGTCTCACGGCATCTACACGCCCTTCAGAACTGAATCCCATATTCGGCCTCGCGACAAACGCATAGTAGTGGAGCTTTCTCGAAATGAGTTCAACATAGACTATGAGCCCACACACTTTT
This sequence comes from Deltaproteobacteria bacterium, assembly GCA_028695735.1. Lineage (GTDB taxonomy): Bacteria > Desulfobacterota > Dissulfuribacteria > Dissulfuribacterales > DYLC01 > JAQVIJ01. The sequence continues at coordinate 10,754 of JAQVIJ010000009.1, forward strand.
CTGTGCCACAGGGCTTAAAGGACTCTGTCTTTGAGCAGGCGAACATGGCAAAGGACATACCCTTTGAACTGGTGGAGGACAGCATCTGTCTGCCTGTCACCATTGCGGGCGACACAAGGCCTTGGATAGTGGATTCAGGGGCATCGGGCACGGTGATAGATGCGGACTATGCCCGGTCCTTAGGCCTTGAGCCTCAAACAGGCATAAGGGGATTTGGGTTTGGCGAGCACTTTGACCTGGCCTTTGTAAGGACTCAGGGCTATGGCGTAAAGGGGGTGCAAGTGGGGCCTCAGACGATTCTGGCGGTCAAGGGCCTTCAAGAACGCTTTGATGAGCCCAAAATTGCAGGGATTCTGGGATATGACTTCCTTTCCCGTTTTGTGGTGAAGATCGATTATGCCAGGCAGCTCATCTCCTTTTATGAACCCTTAAGCTTTTCATATGAAGGCGATGGAGTGATTTTAAATGCGCCCCTCAAATACAATACCTTCAGCCTGCCGGTGGTATTAAATGGCGAATATGAGGGCATGTTCAGCCTGGATACAGGGGCAGCCAGCGCCAGTATCTACTACAAATTTGCCAAAAAATACGGCCTATTGCACAAAAGGGGCATAAAACGGGCGGCAAGCGGATTAAATGGGGCATTTGTGCGAAAAGAGGTGAGGTTTGCAACTGTGCAAATAGGTGGGCTTTCCATACCAAATGCCATGTTGGCCGTGCACCTTGAGCCAGGCAAGGGCATGGATGCCAGTGGAGAGCTGGCCGGCAACCTGGGTAACTCCATTCTCAGGCATTTTGTGGTGTATCTGGACTATGCCAGGCAGCGCGTCATTCTTGAAAAGGGGCCGTGGTTTTACAGGCGCTTTAAGGCGGATCAGACAGGTGTGACCGTGGGCATAGATGCAGAGGGAATGCCCATGGTCTCCTATGTGGATGAGACCTCCCCTGGTTTTCGTGCGGGGTTGCGAACAGGGGATAGGTTTGTGGCCATAAACGGCATCAGGGTGCACAAAGGCATGGCCTCTGTTGTGAAGGAGGTGCTTTTGACCTGGCCTGAAAAGGCCGTCAGAATAGGGGTTCAACGAGGGACAAGGCGGCTAACCTGTTATCTTCGCAAATAATTCTGCAAAGGAGGCCGTTATGCGGGATTGGCCGCAGTAGTTCAAAATGAAGTTGCGCCCTGCCTCTGCCATTTGAAAGGCCATTTTTGAGTTTGAGATCAGTAACTCCAGGGCATCTGCCAGCCTTTCAGGGCACTGAGGCGGAACCAGCAGCCCTGTTTGCTGGTGTTGCACCATGAAAGGGATGCCTCCCACATTCGTGGCCACCACAGGAACGCCTGCGGCCATGGCCTCTGCTATGGTCAGCCCCTGTGCCTCCTGCCAGCCGTCTCGTGTGATGCGGGAGGGCGCAGCAAAGACACTGGCTTCGGCCAGAAAATGCATGACCTGCCTGTGAGGCACAGCGCCTACAAATCGCGTACAGGGTGCCACTGCCAATTCCTCTGCCATGGCCTCAAATGCCTTCCGTTCCTGGCCGTCTCCCACTATAACCAGTTGAAATGTCCTTTTCTTTTTAAGCAGAATGGCCGCTGCCTTTAGCAGGTCCTCCACACCCTTTTCTGCTGTGAGCCTGCCAATAAAGAGTATGACAGGAGGGCTTTTTGAAGACAGGCAGGGCCTCATGGCCTCGTTTTTTTGAAGGCATGGCCCATCTGGAATGCCCATGGGAATCTCATAAAGGTTTTTCAGGTCTGGCGCCAGTTCCAACACGGCCTGCCGAGTGGCAGGGCTGTTCACCGTTACACAGGTGGCCCTTTTTAGAGTGAAGCGCTTGAGGGTCAGAAAGGCCGAATGCCTCAGGCGAAAGACATCCCCTCCATGCACCGTGACCACGGTGGGTATGTCAAAGATGGCGGCTGCCAGCACGGCCATGAGCCCCTGGGGAATGAGCCAGTGGGCGTGTATGAGGCTGTATCTGTGGCGGGTTAAGTGATACAGGGTGTGCAGAAACTGGCTTGCCAGTAGAGGCGGCAGCTTAAGGGGTTCCAGGGGCCGCTTTTTCAGAGTGACCAGGGCACTTCCGCCTCCGCAGACCGTCTCCAATCCTTCTGGCACCAGATAGCGAAACCGAGTGACCAACACGCCTTCCATCTCCTCCTGGTGTAGGCTGCCCGGCACATGAGGCGTGAGGATATGGGCCTTCCAGCCGTAAGAAAGCAGGCCCTTGGCCAATTGAAACACGAAGTTGCCCTCGTGGTCTTCGGGCCAGCGGGGAAAACTGGAGGTGAGGCAGAGAAATGTGTGGTTCATGCGCTGGTCAGAATCCTTTCAAAGAGTTGCAGGTGCTGTTCTGCGGCCATGTCCCAGCTAAATAGGGCTGCCCGCCTTTGGCCCTGCTGAGCCAGGTTTTGGCGTAAGAATGAGTCCGTCAGCAACCTCAACATGGCATTGGCAATGTCGTTTACATCATGGGGGTTCACATAGAGCGCCGCATCTGCGCAGACCTCTGGCAGAGAGGCCGCATGAGAGACGATGACAGGTGTGCCGCAGGCCATGGCCTCCAGGGGAGGAAGCCCAAAGCCCTCATAAAAGGACGGATACACGAAGAACTCGGCCAAATTGTAAAGGCAGGCCAGGTCTGCCTCAGGGACATAGCCCAGGTAGCGGATATGGCCTTGATTGGCCCGCAAAATGCGCATGATGGCCTCGTTTTGCCAGCCGCTGAACCCTGCCAGCAGCAGCCCTACCTCCTCTTTGACCTGGCCTGGCAGGGAGAGATAGGCCTTCAGCAGGTTTTGCAGGTTTTTTCTGGGCTCCACTGACCCTGTAAAGAGGATAAAGGGCTTAAAGAGGTTGTAGCGTTGCCGAACCGGTGTCAGCTCCTCTGGTGTCTTGGGCCTAAAGACATGAGAGTCCACGCCGCAATGAATGGTGGTGCATCTCCGGCTGTCAAAACCAAACTCCTCGATGGCGCTTTTTCGAATGAAATCAGATATAAAGATGAAGTGCTGGGCCCGTGAAAGGTTGGGCCAGAAGTGTCTTTGAAAATAGAGCACCCGATCCCGAGGGTGCCAGTCTCTGTGCAGATGAAAGGAGAAGTCGTAAATGGTGATCACCAGGTGCCGGGCCGGCACGGAAAAGGGAATGAAGTTGGGTTCAAAATACAGGTCAAAGGTGCTATTCTTAAGCAAGCGGCCCCTGGACCTGTTGTGGAGGTCTTTTAGGAGGTTGTAAAGTAGGGGTGCCTTCTTTAGGAGTCTTATGAGCCGGCCTTGTCTTGCTGTACGGCTGGTATGTGTGGAGTCAGGAAGTTTGGGAGTGTAAGCGCCGTCAAAAAAGGTCAGCGCAAGGTTTGGGTTATTCAAGAGCCTTTGTGCGATGTTTAGTGTATAGTTTGCGATGCCTGTGCGCGGGCCCAAAAGCGGCGTGGTGTTTATGAAGATTTTCCACATGTTAATGAAGGATCCCTATAAATATCTTCAAAATTTTGACTTGGAAAAATAAAACATGACAACTCTTGAAAAGCAAAGGGATTTCCAGGTTTCCTGTGAGCCGGTTTTAAATAACATGCCCAAACGTCTGCCTGGCTGGGTGGCATGGCTGGCATTTGCAGTGGGTTTTATGGGCGCGGTCTCCCTGCGTCTGATTTTGGTGGCCAAGGCCTATAAGCCAGAGCTCATCAGGCTCTTTTGGTATTTAGGCGTGGTGGGCAACATGCTCTTTTTTCTGTTTAGGGCATACATCACTCATCGCAGAAAGCGTCTGATTTTGGAGCTGAACCTGCTTCAAAAGCTAAAGGTTGAAAATGGCCTGTGCCCTCAGGACTATCAGGCCATTGGCTATGTGCTCTCAAGCCTGGTGGCCTCCAAGGAGATGTGGAACTATGCCATCATCTTTGTGTTTTCTGTGCTGGCCATCTTGTGGGACCTGTGGTTTGAGGCCCACTAATTCAGTGCATTTTGGCGATTGAATCGCACTATCTCCTGGTAGGTGATGCCGGTTCCGCCATAGATGTCCAGGGCGCTTCCTATGGTGAGATCTATGCGGTTCTTGCCCAATTTCTGCACCAGAAGCACATCCTGCATGTTTCTTGCACCCCCTGCATAGGTGGTGGGAATGGGACTGTATTCAGCCAAAAACGCCACCAGTTCCGCGTCTATCCCTGCCTTTTTGCCCTCCACATCCGCTGCATGCACGAGAAACTCACAGCAGTAGGAAGAGAGGTGTTCCAGTGTGCGGGGTGAGAGAGTCTCTTGAGTGAAGCGCTGCCATCGGTCTGTGACGATATAATAAAAACCGTCTCTTTTGCGGCAGCTCAGGTCCAATACCAGTTTGTCCCTGCCGATGGCCTGATTCAGGCGCAAAAGCCGATCCTCGTCTATGCGGCCGTCATAAAAGATGTATGAGGTGACTATCACTGCCGCGGCCCCCTTTTTCAGCCAGTCCGCTGCGTTGTCCAAAGTGATGCCTCCTCCCAATTGCAGGCCGTTTGGCCAGGCCATCAGGGCATTTGAGGCCGCCTCCTCATTGCCTGGGCCCAACATGATCACATGGCCGCCTGTGAGATTGTCATTTCTGAACATTCTGGCATAATGTGAGGGTGGCTGTGCTGCCACAAAGTTTTCTTGAAGGGAGTGGGGGTTGTTGTCGTTTAGAGTGGAGCCCACAATCTGTTTGACACTGCCCTGGTGCAGGTCTATACATGGTCGAATTCTCATCTGTCACACCTCGTAAGGGGATTTCTTATGATACTACTGACCGCTAAAGAGATGCAAGCAGTAGATGCCTTTGCCATTGAAACGTTGGGCATTCCCAGCCGGCTGCTCATGGAAAATGCAGGCCGCCAGGTGGCGCAGGCTGCGCTTCATGAATATGGCCAAATGGCAAAAAAGGGGGTGCTAGTGGTCTGCGGCCCTGGCAATAACGGCGGGGATGGGTTTGTGGCAGCTCGATACCTGCATCAGGCGGGTGTTGCCGTGAAAATAGTCTGCCTGTGCACCAGGGATACCTATCGCGAAGACAGCCTCGCAAACCTGCAACTCGTTCAGAATCTGCCCATTTCCTTTTACACAGACGAGACAGCCCTTACAGACCTGCGCCACATATTGCAGGAATGCGGCCTGGTGTTGGATGCCATTTTTGGCACAGGGCTTAAGCGGGAGGTGGCAGGCTGGTTTCATCAGGCCATTTGCGCCATAAACGAGGCAAAAAGGCCGGTGGTGGCAGTGGATATTCCATCGGGTCTCTCTGCTGATACGGGCATGCCCCTGGGAGTGGCTGTGCAGGCTCGGCTCACCGTGACCATGCAGTATGCAAAGGTGGGGCTTTTTACGGGCGAAGGGCCCGAGTATTGCGGCAAGGTGCAAGTGGTGGACATAGGCATTCCTGAAGAGGCCTTGGCGGCCGTCTCTTCGAGACATGTGCTCTTGACTCGCCTCGAAGTGCAAAAACTCCTTCAACCCAGGCCGGTCACAGGCCACAAGGGCACCTTTGGCCATGTCTTGCTTTTGGCAGGCTCACGAGGCAAGTATGGGGCAGGGCTTTTGGCCTGCCGTGGGGCATTGCGAAGTGGCGCAGGCCTGGTCACATTGGCCTGCCCTGCTGAAATGCAGCCGGTTCTGGCACAATCCTTACTCGAGGCCATGTCCGTTCAGCTCCAGGAAGACCTGAAGTGCGAGCAGGCGTGGCAAGTGGTGCTGGAGGCATGTGCCAAAAAAAGGGCTGTGGCAGTGGGCCCTGGTTTTGGCCTGTCCATTGAGAGAAGGGGGCTCATGCGGCAAGTGATACGGGAGCTCCACCTGCCGCTGGTGGTGGATGCCGATGCCCTGAGCGCGACAGCCGAGGACCTCAATTGCCTTGTGCAGGCCAAGGGGCCGCGCATTTTGACACCGCATGTGGGAGAGATGGCAAGGCTATTTAGTCTCTCTGTTTCAGAGGTGCAGGCAAATCGCATCGCGGTCGCCCGCAGTTTTGCTGAAAAGACAGGCTGTTTTGTTGTTCTAAAGGGGCCAGGCACGACAGTCGCTTCACCCCATGGCTTCGTTGCCATCAACTCCACAGGCAATGCGGGCATGGCCACTGGAGGCATGGGGGATGTGCTCACAGGGGTGCTTGCAGGCCTTTTGGCCCAGGGCTATGGGCCTTGGGAGGCGTGTTTGATAGGGGTCTTTGCCCATGGCAGGGCAGGTGACAGGCTTGAGGCATTTCGAGGCCCATTTGGGTTTCTTGCCTCGGAGTTGGCTGATGAATTGCCCAAGGTCTGGCAGGAGCTCTTGAAGGGCAAAGGGTAGTGTAAGCATTAAAAGGCTTGAGAAAAAGGGGTGTTATATGCAGAGTGTCTTGATGATTGCCAGGGAGTATAAAGGGATTGCAGAGGCCGGTGGCGTCAAGGATGTGGTGACAGGTCTGGCCTGTGCCCTGGTGAAACAGGGCCTGGAGGTCTTTGTGGTCATTCCCCGCTACGGGTTTGTGCCCACGCATGGCATTGAGCCGCTTGGTGGGCGTCTTTCCATTCCCATGGACTATGCTGCTCAGGAGCGCAGCGAGGAGGTGGGCTTTGGGCTGCTGGTGCAAAACGGCGTGCAAGTGGTTCTGGTGGAGGCGGAGCGTTTTGCGGAAAAACAGGGGGTTTACACCTACACAGCCCAAGAGGAGGCCAAAGAGCCATGGAAGCGCAGGGGAGAGGGGCATTTCGACTACTTTGCCATGAATGTGCTCCTTGAAAAGACGGCTTTGAGCTTTTGTGTGCTAACGGGCCTTAAGCCCTCCGTGATTCACTGCCATGACGGCCATGCAGCCCTGGCGCCTGCCCTGGCCCGAACCCTTTTGGGGTTCAGCCCATATTTTTTGACCACCCGTTTTGTGGTGACGGTGCACAATGCAGGCCTGGGTTATCATCAGGAGGTGGCGGACATTCCCTTTGCCAAGGCCGTAACTGGGCTTTCCCATGGCCTTATTGCCTCCTCCATGCTAAACGGCGCCTTTGACCCCCTGTTGGCCTGTGCTGACTATGCAGCCATGAATACAGTAAGCCCCAATTACGCAAGGGAGCTTCAGGAGACAGACCTGGACGCCATGACCGGCTGGTTGGGCCATGTGCTCAAGGCCAGGGGTGTAACCCTGCATGGCATCACCAACGGCATTGACCCAGGGGAGTTTGATGCGAAAAACGCCCAGGAATTGGGGCTTCCCGCCTCCTTTGACCCGCTATCAGGGGACCTGGCTGGAAAATTAGCGGCCCGGCAAAGGCTTTGGGAGGTGATTTCCCGTGGAGAATCGGCAGGTGTGCGCATACACGGTGCATTAAATCGCGTGCCGGAGCTGCCTTGTCTTACCATGGTGAGCCGTTTGACGGAGCAAAAGGGCATAGATGTCTTGATTCCTGCCCTTCAGATGCTCTTGAGCCAGGACAAGGCGGTGCAGTGTGTGGTGATGGGGTCAGGCAAGGAGGAGTTTGAAAAGGCGCTGGTGCAGTTGGCCTGGCGCAATGAATATGCCGGCCGAATGGCCGTGTGTTTAGGGTTTGATCAAGGGCTGGCCAATCTCATCTATGCGGCAGGGGATTTCTTTTTGATTCCTTCGCACTACGAGCCATGTGGGCTTACGGACTTCATGGCGCAGCTCATGGGCAACCTGCCCATTGTGCGGGCTACAGGCGGGCTGGTGAAGGTGCTGGACGGTGTCACTGGATTTTCATATGTGGAACATACGCCAAAGGCCTTGCTTGAGGCCATTGTGCGGGCGCTGGAGGTCTTTCGCACCAATAGAAACCAGATTCTTCAAATGCAAAGGCAGGCAGTGCAATTGATTTACGAACGCTACACCTGGGAAAAGGTGGCCCAGGAGTACCTTCAGTTTTATGAGTCTGCCCCAGTGCCGAAAGCGGGCCTTGAAAAATTATAACTTTCTGAAACGGTTAACGATTCTCCCAGATCAAGCGCTCGCGATAATAACCGTAGAGAAGACCAGCGGCTACGGCCCCTGATGCAAATGCCATGGTCAGAAGCAGGCCTCTGGCAAGTCCGCAGGTTTTGGGCGGCAAGGGGGGAATGTCCCTTTGACAATACCTGCACACAGTGGCGTCTGCTGGAATCTTCATTTTGCAATAGGGGCATCTTCTTTTCATAGTGCTTTCTCCATGAAATTATAGCTGGTTTATAACCATGCCTGTCAGTATCTTGGGATAGAAAAAGGTGGCCTTGTGAGGCATGGTAAGCCCTGCATCAGCCACATTCAGCACATCCTGCACCGAGGTGGGCCGCAGACAGCAGAGCAACTGATTCGGCTGAAGGCTGCGAATGGTTCCAGCCGCATCGGCTGTATAAGAGATGGCCTGCTTTGTGTCGATGTCTTGCAGGTGTTTTTTGCACCAGTCCAGAATGATCTCGTTGAAGGCCACCACATCCAGGCCGGCCAGGGTCGCAGGCAGTTCCTGAAGCCTTTTATGGCCGGGTGAGTCCTTTTTCAGGCGCCAAAGTTCCATCGACCCTGAATCGGCGGCAATTATTCCTAATAACGGCATTCCTTTTGCGGTGAACAGGTGTTTTCCCAGCAGGTGTGCCAGTTCCGCTTCAGAGGCATGTTGCGGCAGGAGAATGGAGGATATCTCGAAGATATTGGCGATGTCCTTGCGCAGAGCTGTGAGAAACGCCCTTATTTCGGCCTGATCCCTCAAAGTGATTATGCGATGCGTGGGTAATACTATAAGCCCTGGGTCGTCCGCCTTGACAAGATATGTAGCTATGAACCCTGTATCCCGAGTCGCCGCGCCGCGTTGCTGCATGGCCTGCCAGTAGCGCAGGGCGGTGGTATAGCGGTGGTGGCCGTCGGCTATATAGACCGGCATTCCTGCAAATGCCTGTGACAGGGCAGCAAGGGCGTGCCCGTCGGTAAGCCTGTAAAGGGTGTGGCGGTTGCCCATGGAGTCCATGACAGAGAAGACCTTTTCCTTGCGGTCTTCCATGAGGCGCAGGGCCTCTGTGACCCTTGTGTTGTTGCGATATACGGCGAATATCTGGCTGAACTGGGCGTGTGTGGCCGCCAGCAGCTTCATGCGGTCTTCGGTGACCTTGTCGAAGGTCTGTTCGTGGGGCAGAACTATGCGTTTTTCCCAGGGTTCTATGCCTAAGCGGGCTATAAAGCCATGTCTTATGTGCGGTTCACCGTTTACACTGAAGGAGATTTCATAGGGATACACCGCCTCATTTTTGTCCTGTTCAAGGATGCCGTTTTTCAGCCAGCTTTGAAAGAGTCTATGGGCGTGTTCGTATTGGTCGTTGCAGCCGGCGGCATGGTCGCATTCAGGGAGTTCGAGATGAAAGATGTTGTGTGCAGAGCCTGATACTATGGCGTCACGTTCTGGCTTGCTTACAACATCGTATGGAGGCGCTACAAGTCTGTTTATGTCTTCAGTGTTGGTTTGATATAAAATACCCTTGAATGGTGAGATGGTTGCCATTATAAAAGCCTTCGATTTGGATTATGATGCTATTAATTGATTGATTGCATTTTCTACTGGAAGCGATGAGTCGAATGTCATTGTTTTTAGTGACATATCGGCACCCCACAAGTTCTCCATGGTTTGTATGTTTTGTTTTATGATTTCTGAAAGATGCGCCATGATGGAGGTGTCATGATTGGAAAACAATATATAGTCCGCCCCTTTTCTCAGGAGTAAAATATCTCCCTCTATCTCATAGATGGAATTTTTGAAGTGGGATATCTCTTCCAGGACCATTTCGCCGAATTGGTCTATGAGCGTGTCAGTCTGTATGTAACCCAGTCGTCTGTTCATGCTGCTCAAATTCTTGAAATCCAGTAGAATCAGGTGATAGTTCTTGCGCAATACGGTCAGATTTTTCTGCTTGTTGGCCAGGGTGATCAGGTAACGATAGTTGTAGAAATTGCAAAACGGTTCTCGAAAATAGGCTATTTGACGGAAGGATTCGATGGTCTGCAGGTCTTGATAATGCAACGGGCACTTGATGGACAGGATATCCAGTTTCTCCACTACCTTTTCCAGCTTGTCCACTATATTGCCGTCTATCTTGTCCATGGCGGCCTCTGACCTGAGTATCTTGATGGCTGTTTCCTGTGGCAGTGGCATTTTATAGGGTCTGGTGGCCACCAGTGCCTCGAATATGTCAGCCACCATGACAATACGGGGGAGGATGCCGATGTCGTCGTCTTTCAGCCCAAGGGGATATCCGCTGCCGTCCAGTCTCTCGTGGTGTTGAATGACCAGCTCTGTCACGCGATCGTCCTGGTAGCGGTTGGCGATGAGGTTTGCGCCCAGACTTGGATGCAGATTCATGATGCGTCTGTCGAATTCGTTGAATTTGCCCGGCTTCAACAGGATGTCGTCCGGAATGGCGATCTTGCCTATATCATGAATGGCGCAGCCTATCTGCAACACATGCCGTTCTTCGGTGGGCAGGTCCATGAGTTGGGCGATGCGGTCAGAGAGGACGGTGACCCGTCTGCTGTGCTCAAGCGTATAGGCATCCCGGCTTCCCAGCATCTGTCCCATGACCTCGAACAGGTCATCCACCTGTGTTTGATAGCTGTTTTCCAGGGCTATGACCTTGTCGAGAATGGCAAGCCTTGAAAATATCTGCTCCGGATGGCAAGGTTTGATGAGATAGTCGTTGGCGCCTGCGGCAAGGGCGCGAATCAGGGTTCGCCTGTCCGAGATGCCGCTCAACACAACGGAGTATAGTTTGGCCCTACCTGTTTGCTGAATGTTTTGAAGCAGTTCGATGCCGTCCATGCCCGGCATGTTGAGGTCTGTTATGAGCAGACGGATATCTTCGTCCTGTAGCAGTTTTTGGTAGGCCTCCTGGCCGTCTGCTGCTGTCGTGACTGTGAGGCCCCAGTTCACCAGATAGGTCTCCAGGAGGCTGCGCTCAAAGGGTTCATCCTCGGCTATGAGGATGTGATACTGGCTCAGCGTAGGAAGGTCTGTGTGAACTGGGTTGATCATATCTTCAATTAAATACAAGATTCATGGCTTCGTCAAGCTTGTGCACCAGATGGAAGTGCAATTCTTCCCTGGTTTTGGCAGGCAGTTCATCTAAGTCAGGGGCATTGCGTTTTGGGAGTATGACCTCCTTTATGCCGGCCCTATGCGCAGCCAGCACCTTTTCCTTTATGCCGCCCACAGGCAGCACGAGCCCGCGCAGGCTGATTTCACCTGTCATGGCCACATCCGGCCTGATGGGCCTGTCTTTCAGCAAGGAGACCAGGGCCATCGTTATGGCCACGCCTGCGGAAGGCCCGTCCTTGGGTATGGCGCCTGCCGGCACATGTATGTGTATGTCTTCCTCCTGAAACACGGATTTTGAAATGCCGAGGTGTTCGGCCTTGGAGCGCACATAGCTCAGGGCTGTCTGTGCCGATTCCTTCATGATATCGCCGAGTTTGCCGGTCAGAGTGAGTTTGCCTCCGCCCTTCATGCGGGTGGCCTCTATGAAGAGGATCTCGCCTCCCACTGGAGTCCAGGCCAGGCCAGTGGCCACACCCGGAATACTGGTGCGTTCCGCCACCTCTGGAGTGAAACGGGGTTTGCCCAGGTATTCCACAAGGCTGGTTGGGCGAATGGTGTGTTTCTGGTCGTCGCCCTCCGCCACCTTTTTTGCTACGCCCCTGCACACCGCTGCTATCTGGCGTTCCAGGTTTCTGACGCCTGCCTCACGGGTGTGGTCGGTGATGATCCTTGTCACAGCCTTTTTGTCAAAGTTAATATGTTTGGCAGTGAGACCATGGGCCTCCATCTGCCTTGGAATCAGGTATCTCTTGGCTATCTCATATTTTTCTTCATGGGTGTAGCCAGAGAGTTCGATCACCTCCATGCGGTCCAGGAGAGGGCTGCTGATGGTGTCAAGGGTGTTTGCAGTGGCTATGAAGATGATCTGGGAGAGGTCGAACTCCACTCCCATGTAGTGGTCCGTGAAGTGCACGTTTTGTTCCGGATCCAACACCTCCAGCAGGGCCGCCGCAGGGTCCCCGCGAAAGTCTGCACCGATCTTGTCTAGTTCGTCCAGCAGAAACACGGGGTTTTTTACCCCTACCTTGCGCAGGCCCTGAATGATGGCGCCCGGCATGGAGCCGATGTATGTCCGTCTGTGTCCTCGAATCTCGGCCTCGTCCCGCATTCCGCCCAGGGCTATGCGGTGGAATTTGCGCCCTGTTGCAGATGCGATGGACCTGCCCAGCGAGGTTTTCCCTGTGCCTGGAGGGCCTACAAAGCACAGAATCGTGCCTTTCATGCCGGGATTGAGCTTTCTGACGGCCAGGTATTCAAGAATGCGCTTCTTGACCTTTTCCATGTTGTAGTGGTCGGCGTCCAGTATCTCCGCAGCCTTTTTGATGTCCAGCTGGTCTTCCGAGGCCTCATTCCACGGCAGGCTCAATGTCCAGTCGAGATATGTCCTGGAGACGGTGTATTCAGCGGAGGATGGGTGCATGCGGCTCAGGCGTTCCAGTTCCCTTTCCGCCTCCTTCAGGGCTGATTCGGGCAGCCCCCTGGCCGTCAGCTTTTCTCTGAGTTCAGCTATCTCGTCCACAGGGCCGCCGTTTTCGCCTTCTCCCAGCTCCTTTTTGATGGCATTCATCTGTTCCCGCAGAAAGAAATCCTTTTGTGTCTTGTCCAGCTTGGCCTTGACATCGTTTTGTATCTTGAGGCTCAATTCCAGCAGCTCCAGCTGGTGATTGAGTATGAGCAGGGTTTTGTGCATGCGTTCCGGCACATCCAGTGTTTCGAGCACGGCCTGTTTTTCCGTCGGGGGGATGTTCAGATAGCCGACTATGATATCCGCTATGGCCCCCGGGGCGTCGATGTTAGCAATGAGCCCAGCCAGTTCATTGGGGATATTGGGAGAGAGTTCCAGAAAGCGGGCGAAGGCCTGTTTTACATTTATGGTAAGGGCCTGCATCTCAGGTGTGTTTTCGATGATTTCTTCGGTTATCTCACACCTGGCCCGCACGTATGGTTCTGTTTCCAGTATCTCAAGGATCTTCACCCTGCCCATGCTCTGAACGATGACACGGGCCTGGCCCTCTTCTCCCTTGGCCATACGTAGAATGATGCCCATTGTGCCTATCTGGGATGGTTGTGGTATGCCGTCCGGCAGGTCTATGGAATGGAAGACAGCTATGGTCCTGTCTCCAGCCAGGGCCTCGTCCAGCATCTTTACGAGGTTGGGTTGCTCCACAATCCAGGGTACGACCATGTGCGGAAACAATACGGCGTTTTTGCTGGGTAAAATGGCCAGTTCCCTGATGGTGCTTGCATGTATATTTTCTCTGGAAGATTTCATTGTAGTGATGCTCCTTGGTATGGGCGTCCGGTGTATCCCCTTCCTTTTGTAAAGGGTCGAGCCGGACTGATATAATTTTTTTACGTCGCCTCGCAGAATATCCCCCGGCCATGCCATTGGCTGTGCCATGAGCTATGCCAGTCGCTATGCCAGTCGATATGCCAGTCGATATGATGGATTCATGCGGGCATGTTTTATGTTTCGTAATCTAAGTTCTAACCCTTGACTATGCAAGTCATGTGGAGTATTTATTGAAATTCCTCCTTGCCCTGAGGAGTCAAGAATCAGGGCCATTTTCTTTATATATCGTCCATAAGGGGGCAAAGATGCAATTGAAACATTATGAAACGCTCTATCTCATGCATCCCGGCATGAGCGAGGATGACCGCAGCGCCTTTGGTGGCAAGTTGCAGGATATCATCACTCAAAGCGGCGGCCAGGTGGTTTTGTGCGACCCGTGGCCTCTTCAGAGGCTGGCCTATAAGGTCCAGAGGCAGACGCAGGGTTATTATGTGCTGCTTGAATACGGCGCTCCGGCCAACATCATCGCAGACATCACCAGGGAACTGCGTCTGAACGACCAGGTTTTGAAGTTTTTAACCATCAAGCATGGTGACAAGTTCGATGCCGAAGCCATTTTGAAGGCCAAGCAATCTGTGCCGGCTGATAGCGCTGCACAGCCGGAGGCTGCACCTGAAACCATCAGCCCAGAAGAGGAGGTCCAGTCATGACACAGCAGGATTATAAGGCCAATACGGCCGTCAGGAAACGTCGTGTGTATATGCGCAAGAAGATATGCCGTTTCTGCGCTGACAAGAAATTACATATTGACTATAAAGATGCAAAAACATTGCGTTATTTTGTGTCTGAAAGGGGCAAGATACTTTCTGCCCGCATAACCGGCGTATGCGCCAGACACCAGAGAAGTCTGACTACGGCCATCAAGTATGCCAGACACATGGCCCTTTTGCCGTTTACATCGAGCCATGTGCTGTCAGATTAGACGGTGTGACAAAACAGGCTCGGGCATAGGAGGTTGACTAACGTGGAAATTATATTGCAGGAAAGCATAAGCACCCTTGGAAAGGCCGGTGATGTGGTGAAGGTAGCCGACGGCTACGCACGTAACTACCTGCTGCCCAGGGGATTGGCATTGGTCGCTGACAAGAAAAACCTCACCAATCTGGAGAGACAGCGAAGCCGTATTCTGGCCAGGGCGGCCAAGCTGAGGGATGAACACGAGGCCCTTGCGGCACAGCTTCAGGCCATGGAACTGCTTGTCGCAGTGAAGGTGGGCGAGGGAGACAGGCTGTATGGCTCTGTCACCGCCATGGATATCGCGGAGGCCATCTCAGCCAAGGGATATCCTGTTGACAAAAGAAAGATACAGATCAAAGAGCCCATCAAGGTCCTCGGTGAACATGATGTGGAGATCAGACTTGCCACAGATGTGGCCGCCACAGTAAAGATCAAGGTCGTTTCGAAGGCCGGTTAATCCGGTTTAGGTAACTTGCTGCAGGCCGCGGTATTCCCGCGGCCCTTCTATTTTGAAAAGAGAATCCTCTGCTACCAAACATAAAGAGCCGGCTCGGGAGTTCAGGCAGCCGCCTCAGGACATTGACGCCGAAAGGTGTGTCCTCGGAGGCATTCTTATAGAAGACGGTGCGTTGGTCAAGGTGATAGAGGTGCTTTCGCCAAGGGATTTCTATCTGGAAAGGCACGCCATCATCTATGAGGCCATGCTGGAGCTCTTTGAGCGCAACGATCCGCAGGACCTTGTCACTGTCAACAGCCTTTTGAAGTCCAAAGGCAGATTAAATGCCGTGGGCGGATCTGCCTATCTGGCCGAGCTGACCGGCGTATTGCCGGTGGCATCCAATATCGTCTATTATGCCAAAATCGTCAGAAACAAGTCGGTATTGCGCCGCTTGATTCAGGCCTCCTCAGAGATAGCCTCGCTTTGCTACGAGGAGACAGGTGATGTGGATGAGGTGCTGGAGTCTGCGGAGTCAACCATCTTCGAGATATCCCAGGACAAGATACGGCCTTCTTTTTATCCGTTGAAGACGGTTTTGAAGGAAGGTGTGGTCAAGATACAGAAACTCTATGAGCGTAAGGAGTTGATAACAGGCGTATCCTCAGGGTTTGCTGATCTGGACAAGCTTACCGCAGGGTTTCAGCCCTCCGATCTGATAATCGTTGCAGGCAGACCGAGCATGGGCAAGACGGCTTTCGCCCTTAATGTCGCCCAGAATGCGGCCATTCGCAGCCAGGTTCCTGTGGTGATTTTTTCATTGGAGATGTCGAGAGAGCAATTGGGCATGAGGATGCTGTGCTCCGAGGCGAAAATAGACGCCCAGAAGGTGAGGACAGGCTTTTTAGAAAAAGAGGAATGGCCTAACATCATAGGGGCACTGGGAGTGCTTTCCGAGGCACCTGTTTTCATAGATGATTCCCCCGCCATGACTACCCTTGAAATGCGGGCCAAGGCCAGACGGTTGAAAAGTGAACATGGTCTTGGTCTGATAGTGGTGGATTACCTGCAACTCATGCGCAGTTCAGGGCATAAGGACAATCGGGAACAGGAAATATCCGAGATATCCCGCTCGCTCAAGGCCATGGCCAAGGAGCTGCATGTGCCGGTCATCGCCCTTTCCCAGCTCAACCGCAAGGTGGAGGACCGTTCCGACAGACGGCCCCAGATGTCTGACCTCAGGGAATCCGGCGCAATCGAGCAGGATGCGGATGTGATAGCCTTCATATACAGGGATGAGGTCTATAATCGTGCGGAGGACAACCCAAATCGGGGAATAGCCGAGATAATAGTGGCCAAACAGAGAAACGGGCCGACAGGCATGGTCAAGCTCTCATTCAAGTCCCAGTTTTCCTCATTCGGTAATCTTATGCATGGTGAGTCATGATCCTGTTGTATTGTTATGGATAGAATCGCATTTCTGTCCCGGCTGCTGAATGATCACGGTTGTTCCCTTGATGCCTCTGTTATATCCGGCCTTGCCCTCTATTTTGACGAGCTTTTTTTCTGGAATCGCCGCATCAATCTGACAGGCGCCCTGCCAGAGGAAGAGCTGATGGCAAAGCATCTCGGAGACACCTTGTTTTTGCACTCCAGTCTGCCCGGTGATTTGAAATCCGCCTTGGATATAGGCACAGGCGCCGGTATTCCGGGGCTGCTTTTCAAGCTGTTGAGGCCGTCGGTTGCCATGTTTTTAGTGGATGCAAGACGCAAACGCATATCTTTTCTGAAAAATGTCATTACAAGACTGGAATTGCAGGGTGTGTATGCCGAGCAGTGTCTGGTGGGCGAGGGGCATGTCCCGCTACGGGGTGTCTTTCATGCGTTCCCTCAAAAAGGCGTGGAGCTTGTTTTAAGCCAGGCAGTCTGTTCGATTCAGGATTTTATTGCGATGGCCCTGCCCCTTACAGCGGCAACAGGTTGCATGGTCTCCATGAAAGGGCCTCGTTGCCGGGAGGATTTGAACATGGCGGAGGCCTGTATCAGCAGGTTCGGGCTTTCCTGCGAGGTGCTGCAGGGCAGAAATCCATTGAACGGTCATGAGCGTTTTTTGATCATATTACGGCCAGGCAGGTCATTAGAGGTTTGATTATGTTACAGGAACGTCCTGATATTACCCCATTGAAACTCCTGGAATTGCCGCCTTTACAGGCTGAAAACCTCTTCAACAGATTCTCTCTGCTGGAACAGGTTTCTCTGGTTTTGGCTGCTCCCTGGGACCGCAGGCATGAATTGATTGCACTTTCCGTGCATTCGATGGCCATTGTGCGTGGTATGCCGCCGCAGGAGCTGTTCTGGACCGTAAAGGCGGTGGGGCCTGCCGATTCCCTTGAGATCATTTCCATGGCGTCAGCCGACCAGATTCAGTTCATGTTAGATTTCGATTGCTGGAACAGGGATCGCCTTTTACCCGAAAAGGTGCTGGCCTGGCTTGTATTGCTGTTTGAGGCAGGGGAGACGGTTGTGCCTAACTGGTTGAACTGGCTTAAAGCCAGGGATGACGCCTTGCTCCCATATATCCTGCGCATGTTTGTGTCTGTTCAAAAACGGCCGGATGACATGGATATTCAGGAAGCAAAGGACGTGCTGCCGGCCTTTACCCTTGACGATATTTATTTTCTGGACTTTGCCAGGGAAGAGACAATTCCTGTGATTGAAAGGCTGTTGAAGGCTGTTTTAGACATGTCTTTTGAATATTATCAGGGTGTTATGGAGCTTCTTCTGTACAAGGGTATGACCGAACACAGCGAGGATGCCTATGTCATAAAACGCGCCAGGCTGGAGGAATGGGGGGTTCCCGACTACATAGACGCACTTGAGATATATGCGCCTCTCGTCAGGCATGGAATAAGGACTGCGGACGGCATGAAATTTATGGATTCCTCCTCTGCTTCCACGGAGTTGGTCCCTGCCTTTGCCCCCAGTCTTTATGTGGGCGAATACCCTGTCTTGCGCCGGGCATTGCAGCATTTGGTTGAAGACAGGGCAATGGAACGAATCGTTTTTGAGTGGATCGGCGTGGCCAACAAGATACTGGTGGCCGATGCCTGTGACCTGGATGACCCTGAACAGATGCTCGCAGCCCTGGACAAGACCTCCGGTTTCCTGAACCTGGGGTTGGAAGCGGCAGAGACAAGAATGGGGGCCGCCCCCTTTGAAATATTGGGGAAAGGTGTCTTGGAGGATATCATCAGATTTGCCATGTCCGAGATTCAGGCAGTTTCAAGGGAGGCAAGGGTGTTGCATAAAAGCGGCCTTATCCCCAGCGATCTTTCTCTTGTGCAGGATCATCAAAGAATGCTCCTGGAGGGCTTGTTGCGCAGCAGGCCTGTATTCTGGGACGACGATTCCTTCAGTTATGTGGCATTTTCCGGCATGAGCCAGATTGATTCCGCCAGAAAGGCTGTGAGGGAGGTCATGGAATGGGCGGTGCTCGTCTCGCGTCTTTTGCCACACTGGTCCATCTGGCAGGGTCTCGTATTATGGGAATCTACTAATATCAAGGATTACAAGGCGTTGAATTGGCAGACAGCCCTATCGACCGCGCTGGTCAAGCAGATTCTGACCGGAATGCCGGTATTTGAACCCATTGACATGGGTGAGCTGTGGAGTATCTGCCGTATTTATGACGCAGACCCTGTCAAATGCCGAAGGGATCTCGAGGATGCCTTGCGTCTGTTGACAGTCAGTCCATTGAATGCCGTTGAAACCGGCTGCGAATCCAGGGGGGTGTCTGAAAAACGGCCTGTGCCGCAAATGGAAACCTTTCTTCCTGCATTGAATGCCTTGTGCGACGATTTGGATTTGCTGATTCAAATGTTGGTCGAAGACTCAGGCTTCGAACGCTGGTCAAATGACAAACCGGCGTTCGAAGCGGCTGTTAAGGGGAAAATCGATTTCAGATATCTGTCATCTCTGGTGGTTATGACAGGGTAATAGTTAGTGTTTTTTTACATATTCTTTAAGTAATCCAGCCAGTTTTTTGCCTGAGAGCAGCATGCCGCCGAAGATGGGGCCCATTCGGTAGCCGCCGAATACCGCTGCAGTGGACATGCCGCATACAAAAAGTCCTGGATATACCTCTTTGGTGTTTTCGACCACGGCCTTTTCCGCTGGTTCTGCAAAAAGCGATCTCTCTCCAATGGGTTTGCCTGTTGGAGTGAACAATTTGATATCGTTTTTGTCGGACAGCGTCTTTACGATGTCATGGGAGTGACCGGTTGCATCCACTACGGCCTTTGCCTCCAGTGTAACGGGATCGATGGGGAACCCGTTCATCAGGGCGAAGGTATTGTTGACGACTACCCCTCTGACACGGCCTTCGCTCACCATCAGGTCTTCCACCGTGATCAAATTGAAGATTTTGGCGCCTTTCTGCGCGGCTCCGAAGATAAGGCCTGAAGCCATGGCGATGGAATCCACTGCCACGAAGTTTTCGTCCACACGGCGATAGAAGATGTTGTAATCATCCAGCACGCATCTCGCCTCTTCCTGGGCTATTACATATTTATAGCCCATGCCGCCGCCCCAGATCCCGCCTCCTGGGGCGAGCTTTTTTTCAAGAACGGTAACATTCAAGCCATCCTGCGCCAGGTACCCGGCTGCCACCAGACCGGATGGTCCGGCGCCCACTATGACTACATCGCTTGATAGGCTGTCCATGAAGTCCTTCATGTGGTGTTCGAGAATGCCTTTGGTGATGTGTAATTCGCGCATCATTTTTTCTTCTCCTTGAAGTTGTATTTTTTATTCATTATTAAAAACAGTTGGTTATATTTTGGGCAGTTGGTCTTTGAGTACCAAAAATACACAGTATTCAGCGCACATGGTGCAGGCCCCTTCTCCTGACCGTTCCTTGCGCACGTTTCTTGCGCGCTCTGGATCTATGGCAAGGCGGATCTGTCCATCCCAGTCCAGGGCCTTGCGGGCCTTGGATATCTCCAGGTCCCAGTCCGCTGCGCCAGGCCGGTTTTTGGCTACATCCGCTGCATGGGCTGCTATGCGTGCGGCTATCACCCCCTGAAATACATCGTCTGCGCTGGGAAGCCCGAGGTGTTCGGATGGAGTGACATAACAGATAAAGTCCGCTCCACTCATGCCTGCCACCGCTCCGCCTATGGCGGAGGTGATGTGGTCGTAACCAGGCGCCACATCAGTGACGATGGGGCCGAGCAGATAGAGGGGGGCGTTGTGGGTCAGGCGTTTTATGCGCTCCACGGACTCCTTGACGAGATGCAGCGGCACATGCCCGGGCCCTTCTATCATACTCATGACTCCACGTTGCAAAGCCCTCTGTTGCAGGTCTCCCAGGGTCTTCTGCTCACCTATTTCGAAAAAGTCGGAGGCATCTGCTATGGCGCCCGGCCTCAGTCCGTCTCCCAGGCTCAATACCGTGTCATATTTTGCACAGAGATCGAGAAGACGGTCGTATCCTTCATATAGTGGATTTTCGTTGCCTGTCTGCTTGATGTAGGCAGCGGTTATGGCCCCTCCTCTTGAAACGATGCCTTCCACGCGTTTTCCTGTTTCGTAGCGGGAGATCAGTTCCTTGGTCACTCCCACATGCACCGTGAGAAAGTCAACGCCTTCCTGCATCTGGCGTTCCAGTACCTCGAAGAATTCCTCGGTATCTAAATGGATTACAGCGCCCCTGCGCAATCTGGCCAGAGTGGCAGCCTCATAGAGAGGAACCGTGCCAACCGGCACCGTGGATTCTTTGAGGACCATCGAGCGAATTTCCGTCAGGTTGTCAGCCAGCGAGAGGTCCATGACCGCATCCGCTTTGGCTTGAAGGGCCGCCTTGAGTTTTGTGTGTTCTTCGTCGACAGAGGACCTCAGAGTGCTTGCCCCTATATTGGCATTTACCTTGGTGGAGGCCCCTTTGCCTACCAGAATGGGCCCACGTTTTGTCCTGTAACCCAGGGTTACTGTCTCACCTGAAAGGATGTCTGCTGCCAGCTGTTCCAGGGACAGGCGTTCCTTCTGGGCCAACACCTTCAATTCTTCTGGGATGATACCGTTTTTGAGGGTTTGGATAAGTGTCATGTGGTGACGGCTCCTTTTTTAATTGTTTTCGTTTCCATTGGTTCCAGGGAACCTCTACTAAATTAAAATTTTCGTTCGAGAACAAGGCGCGATGAAAGGCGAAAAATCGGTAGCGGCGTATTTAATGCTTTCTGCCTGCGTGCAACGCACAGGCAGGGGCAAGCAACGCAGTTGTGAGCGAAAAGGCAATTTTTCGAGGCTCCCTCCAAATAAAAAAAACCGTTCAACTGCCTTGATCCTGTATCGATCATTGGTAGTGGAACGGCCTTATGAACAAATGGAAAATGTTTCGGCTCGTTTCCCTACGCTAGTATGATCTAGATCAGGTTAAAGGGGTCGTGGCTACGGCCAACCTCTCAGCCTGCCCATGCAGGCTCCCCCAACGAATGAGAACAAGGTTATAATGCCAGGCGATGCTTTGTCAAGTAGGAAGAATTGTCTGACCGCTGCCGCTGTCTTTTTTATTTTATTCAATGGGGGATTTGGTTGCCAGCGTCCCTCTTGACAGATTTTTTGAGTTTTAGTATAAAGGTCAGACTTTATTTGTGCTTGGTCTCCGCTTTGGGCGGAGAAGGGGCTTTATTTTTTTTGAGTCAAGGGGTTTACATAATGCCTACAATAAATCAGCTTATCAGAAAGGGCAGGGAAAAGGTGCTTCAAAAGACCAAATCGCCGGCCCTGGATTCCTGCCCTCAAAAGCGAGGTGTCTGTACAAGGGTTTATACGACTACGCCTAAAAAGCCTAACTCGGCCTTGAGAAAGGTAGCTCGTGTGCGTTTGACCAACGGCATGGAGGTGACTTCCTATATCCCTGGTATCGGCCATAATCTGCAGGAGCACTCTGTTGTGCTGATCAGGGGTGGTCGTGTAAAGGACTTGCCAGGTGTGCGTTATCATATCATCAGAGGCACTCTGGATGCTGTGGGGGTCAAGGACAGGCGCAGGAGCAGATCGAAGTACGGCGCAAAGAAGCCCAAATAGCTTCCATATTTCGATAAAGCTGGTTTTTTCGAGGAGATTTTTTTGATATGCCAAGAAGAAGAGACGTTGCAAAGAGAGATGTTGCGGCAGATCCCAAATACAGCAGCAAGCTGGCCGCCAAGTTCATCAATTGTGTCATGTGGGACGGCAAAAAGGCTGTTGCCAAATCCATTTTTTACAGTGCGCTTGATCTCATAGAGCAAAGGGCGAAGGAAGATCCGTTCAAGCTGTTTGAGCGTGCGGTGGAGAATGTCAAGCCTGTAGTGGAGGTTCGTTCCCGCAGGGTGGGCGGCGCTACCTATCAGGTGCCTATGGAGGTCAGGCCGGATCGCAGGCAGGCATTGGCTATTCGATGGCTTGTAGGTTTTTCCCGTAAGAGATCGGAAAAGACCATGGCCCAGCGTTTGGCCTCTGAGCTTCTGGACGCTGCCCAGCAAAAAGGTTCTGCTTTCAAGAAAAAGGAAGACACGCATCGTATGGCCGAGGCCAATAAGGCCTTTGCACATTATCGTTGGTAATAATATAAGGGGGCGCTATGGGTAAGAAAAAATTTGAGCGTAACAAGCCGCATGTGAATGTAGGTACGATAGGTCACATAGATCATGGTAAAACTACCCTTACTGCTGCGATAACGAGGGTTTTGGCTGAGAAGGGTTGGGCG
>JAQVIJ010000006.1:0-82420 GCA_028695735.1 Deltaproteobacteria bacterium
CTGGAGACAATGTTTCCCTTGAAGTGGCATTGATTCAGCCTATTGCCATGGAAGAAGGTCTTCGTTTTGCCATTCGTGAGGGTGGCCGTACTGTTGGCGCTGGTGTAGTCAGTCAAATTATAGAGTAAAGTGTTGGTGATATGTTGAATACAGAAAGAATTAGAATTAGGCTAAGAGGGTATGATCATAAACAGCTTGACAAGTCTGTTCATGAGATAGTAGATACTGCGAGACGGACCGGAGCGAGGGTGGCTGGGCCTATTCCGCTTCCTACAAATATCAATAAGGTTACTGTTCAGCGTTCTCCTCATATAGACAAGAAATCAAGGGAACAGTTTGAGTTGCGTACCCATAAGAGATTGGTTGATATTCTTGAGCCAACCCAGCAAACCATGGATGCACTTGGTAAGCTTGAGCTTTCCGCTGGTGTTGATGTGGAAATCAAAATAGATTAGTTTTATTTTAAAAGGTGAGGAAATGACTATGTTGCCGCTCAGGGGTATTCTGGGTAGAAAAAAAGGTATGATGAAAACATTTACTCCTACCGGGCAGGCAGTGGCTGTTACGGTGTTGGAGGTGGGGCCTTGTACTGTATTGCAGACCAAAACCCTTGAAAATGATGGTTATAATGCTGTACAGCTTGGATATTTGGAGAAGCCTTTGCACAAGCTTACACTTCCGGAGCAGGGCCATGTCAAAAAAGCCGGAGTTTCTCATGGTTTTTATCATCTCGTAGAGTTTAAAGTAGATGACATAACAGCCTTTCAGCCTGGCCAGGTTATCACTTTGAATGATATTGAAATCAAGCAGCTTGTTGATATTGTTGGTTGTTCAAAGGGTAAGGGATTCCAGGGTACGGTAAAAAGACACAATTTCCGTCGTGGAAGCATGGGGCATGGCTCCAAGCACCATAGAGAGATGGGTTCCACCGGTCAAAATACATTTCCTGCGCATGTTATAAAAGGTAAGCGGATGCCTGGCAGAATGGGTGGGGATAGGAAGACCGTTAAGAATTCATTGGTCATGGATATCAGGCCGGAAGAGAATTTGCTTTTTGTCAAAGGTAGCGTGCCGGGCGCCGTTAATCAGTTGGTTTATGTGAATTGTAAGTAGGAGAAAGGCAAAAATGGCGATTCTACCTGTATATAATGCAAAAAAAGAAAAGATTGCAGAGTGTGAAATGAGTGATGCTATTGTGTCGCTTGAGCCAAATACTGCAATTCTATATGATGTCGTAAATTGGCAGCTTGCTAAAAGGCGGTCTGGCAACGCCTCCACAAAAAGACGGGATGAGGTGAGCGGCGGCGGGAAAAAGCCTTGGCGGCAGAAGGGTACCGGCAATGCAAGGGCTGGAAGCAATACCTCGCCTGTATGGCGCCGAGGTGGTTCTGTATTCGGCCCCAAGCCCAGGGATTATTCTTATAATATACCCAAGAAAGTTCGTAAATTGGGATTGCGCATGGCCCTGGCTTCCAAATATAAGGCCGATGCCCTTATGATTATCAGGGATTTCGAGTTGTCAGGGATTAAAACAAAAGACATGGCGCAGGTTTTGACACGATTTGATGCCGACAAGGCCCTGATCGTTTTGGATGCTCAGGATAGAAATGTAGAGTTGTCAGTGAGAAATATTCCTGATGTTAAGGTATTGCTCTCATCTGCATTGAATGTGTATGATGTTTTGAAGTATAAATATCTCCTTTTGAAAGAGGGTGCTGTCGAACAGATACAGCAGAGGTTAGTGATATGAGAGATATATATTCTGTTATCAAGGCGCCACATATTACCGAGAAGGCTACCTTCCATAAGGAAATGGCCAATCAGATCGTAGTGAGTGTCGATAAAACAGCTAATAAGATCGAAATCAAAGAAGCTGTAGAGAAAATGTTTAAAGTTAAGGTGGTTTCGGTTAATACATTGAAGATTACTGGTAAACCCAAAAGAATGGGTCGTTTTATTGGTAAAAGACCCGATGTTAAAAAGGCCATAGTAAAATTACGGCCTGAAGATACTATAGATTTCTTTTCAGGGGTATTTTAATGCCTATTAAGACTTTTAAGCCAACAACTAAAAGCAGGCGGTCCATGACTGTCTTGGATAATAGTGATATTACCAAGAATAAACCGGAAAAAAGTCTGATCGAACCTCTCAAGAAGACTGGCGGCAGAAATAATTATGGCCGTGTAACAGCACGACACAGGGGCGGCGGATCAAAGCTTTTTTATCGCATTATAGATTTTAAACGGAATAAACTTGGTATCCCAGCTAAAGTGTCAGCCATCGAATATGACCCAAATAGAAGTGCAAGAATCGCTCTGCTTCAATATACAGATGGAGAAAAGGGTTATATTATCGCTCCGCATGGTTTGAGTGTCGGTGATGCTGTTATTTCTGATGTTGCAGCCGATATCAGGCCTGGTAACTGCATGGAGTTAAGGAATATGCCCCTTGGCACATTGGTGCACAATGTGGAGATGAGGCCAGGTAAGGGAGGACAGATTGTCCGGAGCGCCGGTGCTGCTGCACAGCTGATGGCCAAAGAAGGTGATTATGTCCAATTGCGTCTGCCGAGCGGTGAAGTGCGATTGTTTCTGGCCAGATGCAAGGCGACAGTGGGACAGGTAGGCAATTTGGATCATGAGAATATATCTCTTGGCAAGGCCGGTAGAAGCCGGTGGATGGGTATACGTCCATCAGTCAGAGGTGTGGCCATGAATCCAGTGGATCATCCGATGGGTGGCGGTGAGGGCCGTTCTTCCGGAGGCAGGCATCCTTGCAGTCCTTGGGGCTGGCCGACCAAAGGTTATAAGACGCGTAAAAATAAGACCAGTGACAGATTTATTATCAAAGCAAGGAAAAAATAATCTTTATATAGGGAAGAGCAATGCCAAGATCTATTAAAAAAGGTCCTTTCGTAGATGACCATCTGATGAAAAAGGTTGAAATGGCTGTGCAGTCAAAGGACAGGAAGGTTTTGAAAACCTGGTCAAGGCGTTCTATGATACTGCCGGAAATGGTGGGGCTTACCTTTGCGGTACACAACGGGCGCAAGTTCATACCTGTCTTTGTCACTGAAAATATGGTTGGACATAAATTAGGTGAGTTCGCTCCAACGCGAACCTTTACAATGCACTCTGGTGATAGAAAGACAAAAGTGCAGAAGAAATAAAACGGAGATATAAACCATGCAAGCACGTGCTATTGCCAAATATATCAGAATTTCACCGCAGAAGGCGCGGTTGGTAGCCGATGCCATCAGAAGTAAAAAAGCTGGTGATGCTGTTCATATTTTAAATTTAATGCCTAAAAAAGGCGCAAGACTTATTAAAAAGGTCTTGGAATCTGCTATAGCCAATGCAGATCAGAATCCAAGCATCGACATAGATAATCTCTATGTCAAGAAGATTGCCATAGACAAAGGCCCTCAGTTAAAGAGGATACAGCCAAGGGCGCAAGGGCGTGCTTATAGAATTTTGCATAGATATTCACATATTACTATTATTCTGGATGAAGCATAATAAGGTAGGAGGACAGTTTGGGACAGAAGGTTAATCCAATTGGTTTGCGTGTGAAGATCACAAGAAGTTGGGATTCTAAATGGTTTGCGCAAAAAGAATATCCTGTCTTGCTTGTGGAAGATAATAAGCTTCGTTCATATCTATTCGACAGACTAAAGCATGCTGGTGTTTCACGCATAGAGATAGAACGCGCTGCCCAGCGATTGATGGTGAAAATACATACTGCTCGTCCTGGGATCATAATAGGTAAAAAGGGCGCTGAGATCGAAAATCTTAAAAAAGACATCGAAAAACTCATTAAAAGACCTGTGGCTATTGATATTGTCGAGGTGAGACGTCCTGAGATCGATGCAAAATTGGTTGCCGAGAATATAGCTGGCCAACTTTTAAGAAGGGTGTCCTTTAGAAGGGCTATGAAGAAAGCTGTGAGCATGGCCATGAAATTTGGCGCCCAGGGTGTAAGAATAGCTTGTGCTGGCCGCTTGGGGGGCGCTGAATTGGCCAGGCGAGAGTGGTATCTGGAAGGCAGGGTGCCGCTTCATACCCTGCGTGCCGATATAGATTATGGCCTGGCGGAAGCCCACACTACCTATGGAACCATCGGTATAAAGGTTTGGATATTTAAGGGAGAGGTTCTGCCTGGATTGGAACCCGGCATGTATAATTAACTTATAGATAATAAAAAAGAGTTGTCAAGGATAATGATATGTTAAGCCCTAAAAAAGTAAAGTATAGAAAACAACACAAAGGTAGAATAAAAGGACTGGCATTCCGTGGTTCAACGCTTGCTTTCGGTGATTTTGGTTTGAAGGCCCTTGAAAATGGCAAGATTACATCTCAGCAAATCGAAGCGGCGAGAATAGCTATCAGCCGTTATATGAAACGTAGCGGCAAGATATGGATTCGTATTTTCCCTGATAAGCCAGTTACCAAGAAGCCTGCTGAAACGAGAATGGGTAGCGGTAAGGGCGCTGTTGAATACTGGATGGCTCCAGTAAAGCCTGGTAGAATTTTATATGAAATGGAAGGGGTGGATGAGGCTTCTGCAAGAGAGGCATTTCGGCTTGCGTCATATAAATTGCCAATAGCTACCAAGTTTGTTACAAGGGGTGAGATGGCATGAAGAAAAAGAACGATTGGAGCGATTTGGATATTGCTGATCTGATGAAAAAAGAGACGGAATATCGTCATGAACTTTTTAATTTACGATTTCAGCATGCAACCCATCAGTTGGAAAATACTATGCGTATAAGGGTTGTCAGAAGAGATATCGCACGCCTTAAAACACTAATCACAGCAAGAATGGGCAGTCAAGGATAAGAATATGGATGAACAACAGAATTCAAAGAAAACTTTAATCGGTGTTGTTAGTAGCAATAAAATGAATAAGACTGTTGTTGTTACAGTAAACCGCAGATTAAAGCATCCTATTTATGGAAAATATATTTCAAAGCATAAAAAATATATGGCGCATGATCCTGATGGTAGCTGCGGTCTCGGAGATACCATATTGATAGAAGAGAGCCGTCCTATCAGTAAGCATAAGCGTTGGGTGGTTAAGGATATCTTGGAAAAGGCGATATAGTGAGTGAGGGAGTGATATGATACAGCAAGAGACAGTCTTGAATGTCGCAGACAATTCAGGCGCAAAAATTGTAAGTTGTATAAGGGTATTAGGCGGTACAAGACGACGCTATGCTTACATTGGCGACATGATTGTTGTTGCCATCAAAGAGGCTATGCCTAATTCCAAGGTAAAAAAAGGTGATGTGGCTAAGGCTGTCGTGGTGAGAACCAAAAAAGAAGTGGCGCGTGCGGATGGTTCATTGATTCGTTTTGACGATAATGCCGCAGTCATTGTCAATCAATATGATGAACCTGTAGGCACTCGTATTTTTGGGCCTGTCGCCAGGGAGCTGAGAGCAAAAAGATTCATGAAAATTGTCTCGTTAGCGCCTGAAGTTATATAGTTGGAGTCTTGTCCATGAAAACCTTTAAGATAAAATTGCATAAAAATGATAAAGTGTCTGTGATTGCAGGCAAGGATAAGAATAAAACTGGCAAAATCTTGACTATTTTAGTCGATAAAAATAAGGCTAAAGTAGAAGGCGTTAATATGATTAAGCGTCATGTGAAGCCCAATCCTAAAACTCAAGGTGGTATTATAGAGCAGGAGGCATTTATTCATTTATCGAATTTAATGTTGATATGTCCTAAATGCAGTGAGCCTGCTCGTGTTTCTATGAAGATTTTAGAGGATGGCAAAAAGGTGCGTATCTGCAAAAAATGTGGTGATGTTATTCCTATCGTCAAGTAATTGTGGAGATTATTTCTTATGAGTTTATTGTATCAAGTATATAAAGACAAAACACTTCCGGAATTAATGGCGCATTTTAAGTATAAAAATATCTTGCAGGTGCCGAAACTTGAAAAGGTTGTCATTAATATGGGACTGGGAGAGGCTGTACAGAATCCTAAGATTATTGAAACGGCTGTAGACGAATTGACTGCTATCTCCGGTCAGAAGCCGGTTGTAAGAAAGGCCAAAAAATCTATTGCTGCTTTTAAAATACGCGTAGGTTTGCCCATAGGTTGTTCTGTGACTTTGCGCAAAGAAAGAATGTATGATTTTCTTACGAAATTGATACATATTGCTATTCCAAGAATTAGGGATTTCAGGGGGCTGTCGCCACGTGGCTTCGATGGACATGGTAATTATACCTTTGGGTTGAAGGAACAGATTATTTTCCCTGAGATCAATTATGATAAAATAGACAAGATTAAGGGTATGAATATAACTATTGTAACTACTGCAAAAAATGATGAAGAAGCCCGTTATTTATTGACGAGCTTGAATGTTCCATTTAGAAAATAATTTATAGATTGGGAGGAAGACTTGTCAAGAAAAGCAATGTTGATTAAAGCCTCGCGTAAGCCTAAGTTTGCTGTCAGACAGCATAACAGATGTCCTCTTTGTGGGAGGCCAAGGGCATTCTTACGAAAATATGGTATTTGTAGAATTTGTTTCAGGAATATGGCATCTTCTGGTCTGATACCTGGCGTTACGAAATCCAGCTGGTAGTTTTTAAGGCTTTTAAAAAAAAGAGGAGTTGATTGTGTTATGTCTATGACAGATCCTATAGCAGATATGTTGACAAGATTAAGAAATGCAGCGTCTGCAAAGCATGATAAGATAGAAATATCTGCATCCAAAATAAAGGTTGCTATAATAGAACTTTTAAAGCAAAAAGGATTTATTGATAGTTATCGCCTTATTAGGGATAAAGAATTCGATGTGCTGAAGATTGTTTTGAAGTATAATAATAAATGCCCAATGCTCCTTGGTATAAAACGCTTAAGTAAGCCGGGGAGACGAGTTTATTGTTCTTATGACAAGATTCCAAGAATCAAAAGCGGCGCGGGCATGGTGATAGTTTCTACTTCTAAGGGATTATTGACTGATACGCAGGCAAGAGAAAACAAGCTCGGCGGCGAATTAATTTGTTCAATTTGGTAATGAGGGTACTAATATGTCAAGAATAGGGAAGAAACCTATTGTAATACCAACGGGCGCCAAGGTTAATTGTGATGGCCGTTCCATTACCGTTTCCGGTCCCAAGGGGGTATTGTCCAGAGAACTGCATCCGCTTGCCTCTATAGAAATCAGTGACGGTCAGCTTGTGGTGAGTCGTAAGGATGATTCCCGAGAAAGTCGTTCCATACATGGGTTAACGAGAACTTTGGTTGATAATATGGTTGTGGGTGTTACCAAGGGTTTTCAAAAAAGGCTTACGGTTACAGGTGTGGGTTATAAAGTGGATGAAAAAGGCGATCAGTTGGTTTTGAATTTAGGTTATTCACATCCAATTGATTTCACTTTACCAAAAGGTGTAGGTGCAAAGGTTGATAAACAGAAAGGCATCACAATAATTTTGGAGAGTGCTGACAAGGAATTGCTGGGTTTAACTGCTGCAAAGATAAGATCCTTTAGACTCCCTGAGCCATATAAGGGCAAGGGGATACAGTATGAAAATGAAGTTATTATTCGTAAAGCAGGTAAGGCTGCTACAAAGAAAAAATAGTTTAATTGATTGGAGCGGTCATGAAAAGTGGTGATAAGGTATTGGCTCGAATAAGAAGAAAGGTCAGAATCCGCAAAAAATTGTCGGGTACTTCCGAGAGACCTCGTTTGGTGGTATTTAAAAGTTCAAAGCATATTTATGCTCAGATTATTGATGATACCAAGCATATGACCCTTCTTTCTGCATCATCCTTGAGTAAGGAATTGCAAGAACAACTTAAAAATGTCGAAGGTAAGATTGCTGTTGCTCAATTGGTCGGCAAGTTCGTTGCGCAAAAAGCTAAAGCCAATGGTATAACTCGAA
Organism: Deltaproteobacteria bacterium; assembly: GCA_028695735.1. GTDB lineage: Bacteria > Desulfobacterota > Dissulfuribacteria > Dissulfuribacterales > DYLC01 > JAQVIJ01. The sequence goes on from JAQVIJ010000006.1 coordinate 7,904, forward strand.
TCGCTTTTGATAGAGGGGGCTATATATATCATGGCCGTGTTAAGGCATTGGCTGATTCTGCACGTGAAGCAGGATTAGAGTTCTAACAAGATACTGGCGGAGGAAAAATGATGCAGGATCAATCTGCACAAGAAAATTATATCGAGAAGATCGTTTCCATCAATAGAGTGGCAAAAGTTGTGAAGGGTGGCAGACGATTTGGATTCAGCGCATTGGCAATAGTTGGTGATGGCGAGGGCCGTGTGGGTTACGCCCTTGGGAAGGCTCGGGAAGTACCCGATGCACTTCGTAAGGCTGTCGAAAAGGCCAAAAAAAATATGGTGGCGCTTCCGATGCAAGGGAAGACCATAGCACATGACGTACTCGGTCATTTTGGTGCAGGGAAGGTGGTCCTGAAGCCGGCTTCTCCTGGGACCGGAGTTATTGCCGGTGCTGTTGTGCGTGCAATCATGGAAGCTGCCGGAATACATGACGTCCTAACCAAAAGTTTGGGGACAAACAATCCTCATAATATTGTATATGCTACCTTTGAAGGTATTAAGTCCCTGAATATGTCCGTGGCTAATGCAAAGTTTCTTAAGAATGAGGTGTAATCTCGATGTTGACCTTAAATGATTTGGCGCCTCAAGAAGGTGCTCGCAGAAATAAAAAACGTGTTGGCAGAGGTAATGGCTCAGGTCATGGTAAAACCGCATGTCGCGGTTCAAAGGGTCAAAAGGCCAGAACGGGTGGCAATATAGAGCCGGGTTTCGAAGGCGGCCAGATGCCTCTCTACAGAAAATTGCCCAAAAGGGGTTTCAAAAATTCCGCGCATAAGACCTATGGGGTGGTAAATCTGACACAGTTGAATGAGTTTCAGTTTGACAGTGTTATTGATCTTGAGGCATTGAAAAAACATGGATTGATCAAGAAGCGGTTCAATCTATTGAAAATTCTTGGAGATGGTGAGATAAACCGAGCGATCACGATTAAAGCCGATGCTATAAGTGATACGGCTGCCACTAAAATCAAGGCAGCCGGTGGTCAGATAGATATCGTAACAAAATAAGGTACTTACTGTGTTACGAGGAATCCAGGCATTAGCGCAGGCACCTGAATTGGGGCGTCGCATAGGCTTTACCCTTTTTATGCTGGCAGTGTATAGAATGGGTGTCCAGGTGCCGGCTCCCGGCATAAATGCGCAAGCCCTTTCTTCTTTTTTGGCTAAGGCGAAAGGCACATTGTTTGGGCTTTTTGATATGTTTTCCGGTGGTGCATTGGAGCACATGTCCATTTTTGCCTTGGGCATAATGCCGTATATCAGCGCTTCAATCATTTTGCAGCTTTTGACAGTAGCGGTGCCGCATCTGGAGGCCCTTAAAAAAGAAGGCGAATCAGGTCGTAAAAAAATCAGCCAGTATACCCGTTATAGCACTGTTGTAATCAGTTTGGTGCAGGCTATCGGTATGGCTATCGGCTTGGAAAGCATGACTTCGCCTGATGGTATTCCTGTTGTTTTGAATCCAGGTTGGAGTTTTCGTTTGTTGACTGCTATTACATTTATGTCAGGCACAATGTTTATTATGTGGCTTGGTGAGCAGATTACAGAAAGAGGAATAGGTAATGGTATTTCATTGATTATTTTTGCTGGTATAGTTGCGAGAATGCCTGCTGCTATCAGTAATACTTTTTCTTTGGTGAAAACAGGTGACCTGAGCCCGATTGTTCTTTTGTTTTTATTGATAATGATGCTTTTTGTTATCGCTTTTATTTGTTTTATGGAACGAGCCAACAGACGTATTCCCATACATTATGCTAAACGAGTCGTAGGTAGAAAAGTTTATGGTGGTCAGACCGCACATTTGCCATTGAAGATCAATTCTGCTGGTGTGATACCGCCTATTTTTGCCTCTTCAATCATTATGTTTCCGGCAACTATTGCCAATTTTATTCAGGTTCCATGGATGCAATCAATTGCGCAGGCGTTGCGTCCAGGTAGTTTTTTTTATGAAGCCTTGTTTGTAGCGCTTATTATCTTTTTTTGTTATTTTTATACTGCCATTACCTTCAATCCGGTTGATATAGCCGAAAATTTGAAAAATCATGGCGGTTATATTCCTGGGATACGGCCAGGACATAAGACGGCTGAGTTGATTGATAGAATCTTGACTCGTATTACATTGGTAGGTGCTGTTTATATATCCGCTATTTGTGTTTTGCCAAGTGTGTTGATTGCCAATTTCAATGTTCCATTTTATTTCGGCGGTACAGCGTTATTGATCGTAATCGGGGTGGCTATGGATACCATGGCACAGCTTGAATCGCATCTTATTACAAGAAATTATGATAGTTTTATCAAAGGTGTGAAGTTAAAAGGTCGTAAGGGATAGTGAAAAAACGAGATAAACGTATAAAAGCTATTATCCCAATTAAAGAAAAATGGGAAATAGATTTAATGTATGTTGCAGGTCATATCGTAGCTGAGATATTACAACTTTTGAAGGAAATTTTGCGACCTGGTATCAGCACTGCTGACTTGGATGCAATAGCATATAGTGAAATACTCAAGCGCAAGGCATTGCCGGCATTTAAGGGTTATAGGGGTTATCCTGCTACTTTATGTGTAAGTGTCAACCAGGAGGTAGTCCATGGGATCCCTTCATCCAAGAAAATTATTAAACAGGGTGATCTGGTCAGCATGGATCTGGGCGTTATTTATGAGGATTATTACGGTGATGCTGCTGTAACTGCAATCGCTGGTGCTAATACCAGCGATGCCTCTGCTGTCAGGCTTTTGGAGGTTACCTCTGCAGCGTTGGATGCCGGTATTCAAGAGGCCAGACCAGGTATGCATCTGAAGGATATTTCGGCCGCCGTACAGACTGTGGTGGAGGACGCCGGTTTCAGTGTTGTGAGGCAGTTTGTGGGGCATGGTATAGGTAGGGCATTACACGAACCACCGGAGATCCCTAATTATGGTGTGCGGGGTGAAGGGCCTCTTTTAAGACCGGGCATGGTTTTGGCTATTGAGCCGATGGTTAACATGGGCAAATCAGATGTTTTGATGTTGTCTGATGGCTGGACCGTTGTGACGGCAGATGGTTCTTTATCCGCTCATTTTGAACATTCTGTCGCTATAACTGAAAATGGTCCTTTGTTATTAACCAAGTTGGATTGATAAGGTATTTATGTCGAAGGGTGATGCTATTCAAATTGAAGGTAAGGTTATTGAAACTTTACCGAATGCTATGTTCAGGGTCGAATTGGAAAATGGTTATAAAATCTTAGCGCACATTTCTGGTAAAATGAGAATGAATTATATCAGAATTCTGCCTGGCGATAAGGTAACTGTGGAAGTTTCACCATATGATTTGACCAAGGGCCGCATAGTATATCGTGCCAAATAAGGTAAAAAAATAAAGAGGTGCATTATGAAGGTCGGTGCTTCAGTAAAACGTAGATGTAAAAAATGTGTCATAATCAGACGTAATGGTGTATTAAGAGTTATTTGCACCAATCCAAGACATAAACAGCGTCAGGGTTAAGAAAAGGGGGTTGTTGTGGCCAGACTTGCAGGAGTAGATTTGCCAAAAAATAAGCGTCTTGAGGTGGCTTTGACCTATATCTATGGTATAGGCCGCTCTACCGCAAAAGAGATTCTGAATAAGGCTTCTCTGGATTATGGTAAGAAAACGGATGAGTTGACGGATGATGATATCAAGGTATTGCGTCAGATCATAGACGCCGATTACAAAGTGGAAGGCGATTTGCGGAGAGACATCGGTATCAGTATTAAAAGATTGATGGATCTTGGCTGTTATCGTGGTCTCAGACATCGCAAGGGATTGCCTGTCAGAGGGCAGCGTACTCGTACAAATGCCAGAACCCGCAAAGGTCCTGGGCGTTCCGCTATCAAAAAGAAGTAGTTTTATTTTATAGGAGGTAATTGTTATGGCTCCACCCAAACGTGGGGGTCGCAAAGAACGTAAGAATGTGCCTGAGGGAGTCGCTCATATTCAGGCCACTTTTAATAATACCATCGTTACCATTACGGATAAACAAGGCAATACCGTATCGTGGGCAAGTTCCGGCGCACAGGGTTTCAAGGGGTCGAGAAAAGGAACGCCTTTTGCCGCTCAAATGGCCGCAGAAACAGCCGCCAAAAAGGCTGCCGAAAACGGTATGCGGAGTGTGGAAGTCCACATCAATGGCCCTGGTTCTGGCAGGGAGGCGGCATTGAGGGCTTTACAGATGGCTGGTTTGAGCGTAAAGGTTATCAAAGATATAACGCCGATACCACATAATGGTTGCAGACCACCCAAAAGAAGACGTGTTTAATGCATCTTCTTTTATGCAGTGGCTTTTGGTTCATTGGAGGATAAAAGAAATTGGCTAGATATACTGAAGCTCGTTGTAGATTGTGCCGCAGGGAGGGCATGAAGCTTTTCCTGAAAGGTGACAGATGTTACTCAGACAAGTGCGCCTTTGAGAAATCTGCTTATGCGCCGGGCCAGCACGGACAGACAAGACATAAGATTTCCGATTATGGTATCCGTCTTAGAGAGAAACAGCGTGTTCGCAGAATTTATGGTCTCTTGGAGGCTCAGTTCAGGCGTTATTTTGAGACAGCTGACAGACAGAAAGGCATGACAGGCGTTAATCTGCTGGTTTTGCTCGAAAGACGTTTGGATAATGTGATATACCGGCTTGGTTTCGCTGATTCAAGGGTGCAGGCGCGTCAATTGGTGGGACACGGTCATTTTGCTGTAAATGGACGCCGTGTGGATATCCCTTCTTTTTTGGTTAGAAAAGGTGATGTCATAGAGCCCTTCAACAAGGAAAAGGTTTGTCTCCCCATTACACAGGCGTTGGATGCTGTGGCGCGTCGTGGTGTGCCTGAGTGGTTGCAGTTGGATCGAGATGGTTTGAAGGGTTCCGTGGTTGCCTTGCCTGAGCGACGCGACATCACCATGCCTGTGCAGGAGCAGTTTATAGTTGAGTTCTACTCAAAATAATACTCTGTAACATTTGGAGTAACAGGATATAAACCCTTTATGACTAATGGACTGATTCCAAATTATAGAAATTGGCGTGACTTGATTTTTCCTCAAAAACTGGAAAAACATCCGGATAATTCGAATCGCTACGGGAAGTTTGTATGCGAGCCATTGGAAAGAGGTTATGGTGTTACATTAGGTAATGCCTTGAGAAGAGTTTTGCTTTCTTCTTTGCAGGGTGCCGCTATTGTTTCTATCAAAATCGACGGCATATTGCATGAATTTTCCAGTCTCTCGGGAGTAGTAGAAGATGTAGCCGATATTATCCTTAATCTTAAGGGAGTGCGGCTGAAGTTATTGCAAGATGATCCGAAAACATTGACAGTAAAAAAGAAAGGGCCATGCGTAGTTTATGCTGGTGATCTTGCTGCTCCCAATAGCAGTGTGGAGATATTGAATCCAGACCATAAAATTGCTACACTTTCCGCCGATGGTGAGTTGCACATGGAATTGGTCACCAAGTGGGGAAGAGGTTATGTTCCTGCTGAAAGGAATAAGGACCCTGAGCAACCCATAGGAACTATTGCAATTGATTCCATATTTTCTCCGGTGCAAAAGGTCAACTATACTGTTTCACAGGCTCGTGTTGGTCAGATGACTGATTATGACAAGCTCATCATGGAGATATGGACTGATGGCAGTGTGACACCTGAAGATGCTCTTGGCTATGCTGCCAAGATATTGAAAGAACAGTTGTCTATCTTTATATCTTTTGATGAATTACAGGAGCCAAAGGAAGAACAGGCGGTTATTGATATCACGGCGATAAGCGATTATCTGAATCGTTCCATAGAGGAACTTGAGTTTTCTGTGCGTTCCGCCAATTGCTTAAAAAGCGCTGATATTCATTATATTGGTGATTTAGTGCAGAAAACGGAACAGGAGATGTTGAAAACAAAGAATTTCGGTCGTAAGTCTCTGAAAGAAATAAAAGACATCCTGAATAATATGAATTTACATCTTGGCATGAAATTGGAAGGTTGGACTCCTCCCAAGGCAGATAACAATCATGAACAAGAGGCTGAAAGGGAGTAAAATTATATGCGCCATAGAACACGAACACGAAAATTAGGCATGAAGACTGCTCATCGTCAGGCGGTATTGCGTAATCTCATTACCTCATTGATGGAGCATGGCAGGGTTTTAACTACATTACCAAAGGCTAAAGAGGCTAAACGGTTAGCTGATAAAATGGTGACTCTTGCCAAAAATGGTACTGTACATGCGAGAAGACAGGTGCTTGCATTTATAAAAAGTAAAGAAGCCGTCAATAATTTGTTTGGTGATATTGCCCAGACATTCGCTGATAAAAATGGCGGCTATTGTCGAGTGTTGCAAACAGGTTGCCGCCAGGGAGATGGGGCTTCCATGTCCATACTTGAGCTTGCAAAAGAACCTCTTGAGAGAAAGAAGGCTGTCACCTCTACACAGACAGCCAAAAAACAGTCAGCACCGGTTAAGCCAATCGCCTCAGAGCCTGTACCGTCTTCCACTGACGCAAATGCCTGACGATTGCAACAGAGATATTCCATCAAATCGATAGAAAATACGATGCCGCACCTTGTTTGAGGTGCGGTTTTTTTGTGGCAATATTTATAGCCAGCCGGTATTATTACTTGAGGGAGCCTTGAGGAATGTGGTGTTGACATGAGAATTTTTATCTACGTTGTTATAGCTGTTTTGCTCATAATTTTGTCATGCGGCGCTGTCGTCGCCTTTTTGACATTAGAAGGCACTCCGCCAGTCATTACGCCAGTAATTGTACAGGATAGACTGGGAAAACAGGTGTATATTGAGGCAGAAGTCAGTGATGAAGGCCGCGGATTAAGGGAAGTGAGATGTTTTTTGACGCAGGGCAAAAAAAATATCGAATTCGAGCCCAAGACTTTTCCAGCCGTGTCCTGGTGGAGCGGTTCGGATATAAAGCGGGTGCGGGTCAACTGGAGCGGTGTTCTGACGGAGCATGGTTTTACTGAAGGCGACGCCCAGCTCGTTTTGATTGCGCACGATTATTCCTGGCGTAATTCCTTCAAGGGCAATACCGTCACCTATCAAAAAGATGTAAAAATTGATTTCACCCCGCCGTCTATCGCCATCAAAAGTATCTTTCATAATATCAACACAGGAGGGGCCGGTCTGGTTTCCTACTCTGTCAATGAACCCCTTGCCCGCACAGGGGTCTGGGTAAATGAGTTGTTTTTCCCTGCGTGTAAAACCGGTTCCGATAAAAATTACGCCGCCCTTATCGCAGTGCCTTTCGATGCAAGGCCGCCTGTTCATATTATTGTGGAGGCGCAGGATACAGCCGGCAATTCAAGCAAGCTCAACGTCCCCAACAAAATTGCTTACAAACCCATTCGAAAAGATGTGATCAATCTGAGCGACAATTTCATTTCCAATAAGGCTACTGAATTTTCATCCCATTATCCTGAATTGAAAGGCACCCCTATTGAGGTGTTTCTGCAGATAAATAAAGACATCAGACAAAAAAACAACGACGAGATTCGCGCGGTCACGGCACACACTGAGCCCGCTTTTTTGTTTCAAAAGGCATTTTTAAGATTACCCAATGCACAGCCCAGGGCCGGCTTCGGGGATGAGAGGCATTATATCTATCAGGGCAAAGAAGTGGATGTCACAAATCATATGGGGGTGGATTTGGCGTCACTGGAGCATGCCCCTGTTCCTGCCGCCAATAGGGGCAGAGTGGTGTTCGTTGGATATATAGGTATTTATGGCAATTCGGTCATTATCGATCATGGCATGGGGCTGTTTAGTCTCTATTCTCATCTCAGTGAGATCAAGACATTGGCCAATAATATGGTGGAACAGGGTGATGTAATAGGACTGACTGGCATGACAGGTCTTGCCGGTGGTGACCATCTGCACTATGGCATGTTGATTCATGGAGTCTATGTCAATCCCATAGAATGGTGGGACGTCAAGTGGCTGCAGGAACGCATTTTTAATAATCTTCATCAGTGAAAATGAACCGCTATCCAAGATTCACCCGAGTGTCATGTGTGATTTGCCTGTGCATTATCCTTGTATTGCTAACTGGTTTTACCTTTCCTCAACCTATTGATATCAAAAGACAACTACAGGAAAAATGGCAGCTTTTCATTGCAAAGACGCCCGGCGGCAAGGAATTGCAGCAGTGGCGTGAAGTGTATGCACAGACCAGACAGGCCATGCAGAGCGCTCGTGAGGCAGGTGCGGATAGATATGCGCCAGAAAAAATGCATGGAGCCGAAGAGGCATTGAATACCGCGATAGGATATGCAAAAGAGCAGGGCTACAAAAAGGCCGTGTCATATGCAAAAAAGGCCAGGGAAGCTGCTGAAGCGGCCTTGGCTGATACCATGGATGTAAAGACAGCCAAAGTGAAACAGTTGCAAAAAAATCTGTCGGAGATGGAAGTTTATTTGCTGAATATGTCCAAATCCAATCAGAATAATCAGGCAAATCATAGGCAGGATGATGCCGTGCTCTATTTAAGTGATATAAGGCATGCCGTTGTATTGGAACAATTCGATGATGCTGCCTTGATGGTTGATGCTTTCAAGAAAGAGTTTATGAACTGATATATGGCGAGTTTTTCTATCGGGAGCCTTGAAAAATTTCCATTTCGCCCGATCACTGCGTTGCTCGTCTCTGCCTGTGCGTTGCCTGTCTGCGTGCAATGCACAGGCAGGCAGGGAGTAGGGTCGTGTAGTTTCAGTCTGTTACATTACTGACAGATTGAATGGATGACAATCAATTTTCTGGAGGATGAACGCATGGCTATTTCAATGATTCTTGTACCCATTGATTTTTCTGATTGTTCCGCTACAGCATTGTCTTATGCCATAAAAATGGCTGACACATGGAGTGCAGAAATCATCCTTATACATGTGATTGATTCCAGAGAAACAGAGATGATTGCCAATTATATCAAGGAACCTGTTGAGAAGGTGAAAGAACGGCTTATTAATCAGGCAAAACAAGCAGCAAGAAAGTTTCTTACACCATATAAAACCAAGGATATTATCAAAGATACAATCATATCATATGGAAGACCATTTCAGGAGATAGCGATCAAGGCCCGTGAGTTGCAGGCTGATATGCTCGTAATGGGAGGATATGGCAGCATGGGGCGCGGTATGATTGACGAGATATTTTTCGGAAGTACGGTTGAAAAGGTGATTCGTCTGTTACCCTGTCCTGTATTGTGTGTACCGATCGGTTGGAGCAGCGATGATGTCAGATGAATATATCCATCAACTCATAGTTTTTGATACCTGAGGGGCTTCTGAATTCGATTTCGTCGCCCTTTGTCTTGCCGATCAAGGCTCTGCCCAGGGGGGATGAGATGGAAATGCGGCTTTCCTGTATATTGGATTCTTCCGGGCCTACGAGTTGATATACAACCTCTTCATCTGTGTCGAGATTGATGAGCTTCACGCGCACCCCGAAAATGACTTTGTCACATGGGATATTGGTGCAATCTATTACCTCTGAGTTTGCCAGAATCTTGTTCAGATGCTGAATACGGCTTTCTATATGCCCCTGTCGTTCCTTGGCTGCGTGGTATTCAGCATTTTCTGACAGGTCACCGTGGCCTCTGGCCTCGGCGATGGCCTGAATTACAGCCGGACGTTCTATTTTTTCCAGATGTTCCAGCTCCTTTTTAAGTCTGTTATAGCCTTCTTTGGTAATAGGGGTTCTGACCATTTGCGGATGCTCCTCAAATAAAAATGCCCTCAAGATATACTTGAGAGCTTTAATATTATAGCAGGATTTACACCCTCTGCCAAGCAATTGTTAAGGGGAATGTTAGGGACAAATGGATTTGTCCGTAACAAATTGCGGAATTTGGGTTGACGTCATAATTATGAAATGTTAACAAATAAAGACAACTTTGTGAAAAAATATGGGGTTAAAGACTTATGATTATATTTTTGAAGCCGACATGCGGCATAGAAGGGCCTGAATTAGCCAATATCAACGCTTATCTGGAAAAATTTCCAGGCGTCAGAATCAAACCGGTGGAGTTTCAGGGGGAGACGAGAACGGTCATCGAGGTGCATCTCATCGGTCAGACGCACAACATCCCTATTGATGCCATAGAGCAGATGCGTGGCGTGGAGCGTGTGATTCGCGTCTCCACCAAATATCGTCAGATAGGCCGTCACGAGGCAGGCATCTCCCCCATAGGTTTTATGTATCAGGGCCTGCATTTTGATCAGGATTCATTTCATATAGTTGCAGGGCCCTGCGCTGTTGATACGCCTGAATATACAGAGATGCTCTTTAAATTTTTACAGGGTGTGGGTGTCACCACCGCCCGCATGGGTGCCTATAAACCCAGGACCAGTCCCTATGACTTTCAGGGACATGGAGCCGCTTGTCTGCCCTGGGTCTTTGAACTGGCGGGTAAATACGGCATAAAGGCCATAGCCATGGAGGTTCTCAAGGAGCAGCATATAGAAGAACTCTTCAATACCTTGGAGGCTTGCGGAAGACCTACTGGTGTGATTCTGCAGATAGGCACCCGTAATGCCCAGAATTTCGAATTGCTGAAGGCTGTGGGATCGCAGAAGGAATTTCCTGTGCTCTACAAAAGGGGCATGGGGCTCACATTGGAAGAGTCCCTGAACGCCTGCGAGTATATTGCCAGCGAGGGCAATAACAAGATCATCTTTTGTCTCAGGGGCGCAAAAACCCAATTGGGCGCGCCTCACAGAAATCTGGTGGATTTCATTCATGTGCCGGTGGTGAAGCGGCTTACAAGGCTGCCGGTCTGTATTGATCCAAGTCATTCAGTGGGCAGACGGGACATGGCCCCTGACGGCATTCTTGATATCTTCCATGCCTCGGCTCAAGGGGTGGTGACTGGCGCTAACATGATTCTGGTGGAGTGCCATCCTGAGCCGGATGCCGCTCTTTGTGATTCACAGCAGGCCCTGAATTTTTCTCAGATGGAGCAGTTTATCGAGGATATGCAGGCGGTGAGGGAGACCTACGCCAAGCGGGTGGCCATTGCGAATCGTGCGCTTGTGAGACAGATGTCATAGGATCGTCAGGTGATTCCTTTGATGTGATAAAGGGTGTTACAAAATATGTTGCTTGCAACTGGAAAGGTAAGCGGCGCAATTAACAAAAAAACAGGAGGGAAAATGAAGCGAAACAAGCAGTTGAAGACAAAACATGTGTTGAGTGGTGTTTTGGGCGGCCTGGTGGCCGTGGGTATGGCCGGCAGCGCTGTTGCTGGTCCTGGCTCCGTAGAGGTCACCACAGTAGGCGACATCAAGATCAAGATGGGCGCCCAGGTGCGTATCGTGCCCACCGATGAGATGGACAGGGATTTTGGTCTCAGTAAAGGCCTGACTGCCGCTGAAGAGGCCAAGGCCGCTGCTGCCATGGGGCCATTAGGGGTCGGCGCAGACAGCACCCGTGTTCACCTCACCGAGGCAGGTGGTGCCGTAAAGGATGGCTATATCCGTGGAGAAAACCGTCTGTTCTTTAACTTCTCCAAGGGCAAGGACTGGGATGTGTATATGGCCCTTGAGAGCGATACTGTCTTGGATAGAAAGAGTGCAGACCGTACTGATTTTGCCTTTGGTCGTGACACACAACAGTTCGGTATCGAAAGACTGATGGCCACCTTTAATGTGGAGGCCATTCATTCCCGTGTGCAGGCAGGTTGGGACGCCCTCGGTGTGGATATCGGCTATGGTGGTCTGGTCTATGGGGATGACGATCCAGGTATCGGCATCGTGGGCAAGGAGGCAGGTTTTAACTGGGATGTCAGGTATCTGAAGAAGGACGAAAAGGAGGCCGGCTTCTATAAGGATGCATATGGCGGCAATACGGTCAACCCAATCGGTTATCCCACCGATGTCAAGGACTCTGATCGCACCTTTTACTATGGCCTGCTGGGCTATGATGTCATGAAGGATGTTCATGTGGAGGGCTTCTATTTCCTGGATGCAAACCACTTGAATACCAAGGAGATCGACCATCACTTCGTGGGCCTTCAGGGTAAGGCCACCTACGGCATCTTCAAACCCATGTTTGAGGCGGTCTATTCATTTGGTGATTATCGTGAGCCAGGTAAGCCCAACAGAGACATAGATGCATGGGCCCTTTTTGCAGATGTGGCCGTGGATCTCAAGGAGCAGGTGGCCCTTAAGGAGTTTGAGGCCCACCTGGGTGGATATTATCTGCAGGGTGATGACGATCCAGCCGACAAAAAGCTCAAGGGCTTTGCCTCTGCGGTGAGCATCGATCGCTTTACCCCTCGTTTTGGCACAGAGCAGGGCATATCTAACGACGGTAACCCCATCTTTGGTCAGACACTTTACTCCATGTTCCCCATGTACTATGGCAGTGTAAGGGGCGCAGGCATCAATGGAGCAGCCGCCCTGGACAACCCCGGCTTTGTGATGTTGGGTGGTGGTCTTAAGGCAGGTTATGAAAAATGGACCTACATAACCAATGTAATGGGTATGTGGTTTGACGCCCCTGAGGCAGTGGAAAACTACTTTGCGCTTCAGAAGCTGGCCAATGTCAAGGTGGATAGCTTTATGGGTGTGGAGTGGAACAACGAGCTTCGCTATCAGATATTTAAGGAGGTTACACTTAAGGGCGGCGCTGCCGTGATCTTCCCTGGCTCAGGCGCAGAGGACATCACCAAGGCATTGAATGCCATTGCCCGTGGTGTCACCTTCGACAAGGGTAAGTCCTCCAACGACCCGTCTCTGAGATTGGCCGCGGAGCTGCTCTGGTTCTTCTAAACACTAAATGCGAAGCCATGTGACATTTCGCTGACAATAAAATCGGGCTTTAAAAGGGCTGTATTCTGGCTTATAATATGTCGATGCAGCCCTTTTTGTTTGAATTGTTCGCAGTTGAGAGAATGCAATGCATCTATTTATTTTCATTCTTGTCTTACTGATGGGATGTCTACCACAGTTTAGTTGGGCCTCGTTTTTGAAGGTGGCTGTGAGCATTTTGCCTCAAAAATACTTCGTGGAGCGCATTGGTGGAGACAGAGTCGCTGTGGAGGTGATGATTCCGCCTGGCGCCAATCCGGCCGTCTATGACCCCAAGCCTGACCAGCTTAGAAGATTGAGTGAATGTCAGCTTTATTTCGCTGTTCGTGTGCCGTTTGAAGGGGTATGGGTGCAGAAATTCCGGTCTATGTATTCAAGCCTTGAGGTGCTGGATGTCACGGAAGGTATGGAGCTGATAAACATGGCCGCCCATACGCACGCAGATGCATATGAGTCTCATGCCCATGAGCACCACCATCATGAGGCAGCCCTAAAGGACCCGCATGTCTGGCTTTCACCGCCATATGCGGCCTTGATGGCCAAAAATATGTTGAACGCCATGATGAGAAAGGACCCTGAAAACGCCTCGTATTATAAGGCCAATTATGAACGATTATCCTCTGAAATAGCTGCGTTGGATTTGGAATTACAGAAGAGGTTCAGCCGTCATGCCAAATCAGGACCAAGAAAATTCATGGTCTTTCACCCTGCATGGGGGTATTTTGCCAAGACATACGGCCTGATACAGTTACCCGTGGAACTGGAGGGCAAGGAGCCTAAACCTGCACAGCTGGAAAAGTTTATTCAGTTGGCGCAAAAGGAGGGCTTGAAGGTCATCTTTGTGCAGCCACAGTTTTCTAAAAGGTCAGCGGAGGTCATAGCCGAGGCCATTGGAGCCAGGCTTGTGACCCTGGACCCCCTGGCCTATGATTGGTTCAAGACAATCAGAGAGGCCTCCCAGGCATTTGATGAAAACGCTAGTTAGTGATGTGGTCATAGAATTTCGGAATGTCTGTTTTTCTTATGGACAGACCCCTATTCTTGTAGACATCAATCTTTCAGTGCCTTTTAGGGATTTTTTGGCCATAGTAGGGCCGAATGGAGGGGGTAAGACCACACTGCTCAAGCTCATTCTTGGTTTTTTGTCTCCGTCCCAGGGGAGTGTGACTGTGTTGGGCATGTCACCTGAAGAGGCGCGTTCAAAAATCGGTTATATGCCGCAACGGCCTTCTTACAATACATCCTTTCCCATTACAGTGTTTGATATGGTCCTGAGCGGCCGCATTAAATCCGGTTTTTTTGTAATGGGTTATGATAAAAATGACCGCAAGGCAGCCGAATATGCCCTGGAGCTTACCGGTCTTACAGATTACAAAAACGCCAGAATGGAAGAGTTGTCAGGCGGGCAGGTGCAAAGGGCGCTTCTGGCCAGGGCCGTCGTCAACAGACCACTTGTGCTGCTGCTGGACGAGCCAACGGCCAATATCGATGTGAACGGTAAGATGCAATTTACAGAACTCTTTAGTCATCTCAACCAAGATACAACCCTTATCATGGTAAGTCATGATTTAGACCTGTTTTCCAAGGGGATCAAGCGGATCGCCTGTGTAAACCACACCTTGTATCTCCATGCCGCTCCTGAAAAAGGCGGCCCGTCCTCCTCTTTCAGATGTCCTGCAAAAGAGGTCTGCCCTGTGGAGTTGTTGACGCACCTGCATTTCAACGGCAATGGATTAAATCATGTCTGATATAACCGTGTTTTTCAGGGAGATGCCTGATTTTATGCGTAATGCCGCACTGGCTGGCATCTTGTGCAGTATAGCCTGTGGTTCCATGGGAAGCCTCGCTGTTGTGAACAGAATGGTGATGTTTGCCGGAGGAATCGCCCATGCAGCATATGGAGGGGTCGGACTGGCCTTTTTTCTGGCATTGTCTCCCTTTCCTGTCATTCTGTGCTTTTCGCTCTTCATGGCCTTTTTGATGGCCTTTTTCACACTTCGAAAACAGGACAGGGCGGATGCCATCATCGGCGCCATCTGGTCAGGCGGCATGGCTATGGGTATTGTCTTGCTGGACCTGACCCCTGGTTATAATGTGGATCTCATGACCTATCTCTTCGGCAGCATGGTGGCGGTTCCGGCATCTGAGCTGTGGCTGATGGCTGGCATGAATGTGTTGATACTTTTTGCCCTGTTTTTGTTCAGTAATCAGTTTGTGTTACTCTCCTATGACAGAGAAATGGCCTTGATGAAGGGTGTGCCGGTTACCTTTTTGCATTTTTTGCTGGTGGGACTTATGACCTGTGCAGTGGTGATTACCATGCGCGCAGTGGGGCTCTTGCTGGTGATAGCACTTTTTTCCATTCCTCCACACATGGCTGAAAAATACTGCCGTTCCATCTGGAGCATGATGTTGCTTTCAAGCATTCTCAGCATGGTCTTTACTATATGCGGTATCTGGTTATCATATGTTTATAATATCTCCGCAGGGGCCACCATCATCCTTCTGGCATCCATCGCCTTTGGTTTGGAGAATCTGGTGTCTGTATGTTTCAAAAACAGATTGAAGAGACCTGAAGGGGGAAATTCCCCAAGACCGCTGTGAGATAACTCACCATCCATGATGCAAGACAACCTCCCTGACAAGGGGGGATCGAGGGGGGTTGATTTTGATTCATGGGTGTCATACTCTTACATATGTGAGCATTTTTCGCCCCTGTCTGCGTGCCTGTCTGCGTGCAACGCACAGGCAGGGACAAGCAACGCAGTTGCGAGCGAAAGGGCAATTTTTCAGGGTTCCCCGCTGCCATATACAACAATAAGGAGGTATCATGCCCATACATGAATTCCGTTGTAACAGTTGTGACCATGTTTTTGAGGTATTGGTGATGCAGAAAGATGAAATAGCAAATATCAAATGCACCCGATGCCAGAGCCCAGAGGTGCAAAAGCTCATGAGCGCTCCCAATATGGCTGTCTCGGATGGTCCTCCGGGCCGTGTCACCAGCCCTTCGGGCATGCCGAAGGTACAACACCATTCCTGCGGCTCAAATAGCTGTTCAGCCATAGAACTGCCTGGCCACAGCAAGGGTTGAGATGGTTACGGCCCCGCAAGAGACGGTTGCAGTAGTTGGGTTGGGCTATGTAGGTCTTCCATTGGCCGTATCTTTCGGCAAAAAGATCGAGACCATAGGTTTTGACCTGTCTGAAGAAAAGATTCGCCGTTACAAGGCATGTGAAGATACCACAGGACAGGTATCGCAACAGGATTTTGCAAGTGCCACGCACCTCACCTTTACCGCTGACGCTGCTCAACTGCGCAGGGCCACCGTGATTATCGTGGCCGTGCCCACCCCCATCGATGCCAGCAATCAGCCGGACCTCTCACACCTGAACTCGGCTTCACGTATCATCGGCTCTCATCTTCAGAAGGGCGCTGTGGTGGTGTATGAGTCCACCGTATATCCGGGCGTTACAGAGGATTTCTGCGCTGCAGTTTTGGAAGAGGTCTCCTCCCTGCGTTGCGGTGTGGATTTCTATCTGGGCTACTCACCCGAACGTATCAATCCGGGCGATATGGAACATACCCTGCAAACCATTGTAAAGGTGGTGGCTGCTCAGGATGAGAAGACGCTGGATCGCCTGAAGCGTCTTTACTCACTGGTGGTTACGGCGGGTATTTATCCGGTTTTGGGTATCAAGACCGCTGAAGCAGCCAAGGTCATCGAGAATACGCAGCGTGACCTGAATATCGCCTTCATGAACGAGCTGGCCATCATCTTTCATAGATTGGGCTTGGACACCCAGGAGGTATTAAAGGCGGCCTCAACCAAATGGAATTTTCTGCCGTTCAAACCCGGATTGGTGGGAGGTCACTGTATCGGTGTGGACCCATATTATCTTACCCATTGCGCTCAACGGCTCGGATATCATCCGGAGGTGATCCTGGCAGGCAGGCGCATAAACGATTCCATGGGCACTTATGTGGCTCAGGCCGCGGTCAAGGAGCTCGTTCGAGCCGGAGTGCGTGTGGATGGCGCCAGGGTGGCGGTTTTAGGCCTGTCTTTCAAGGAGGATTGTCCTGATACACGCAACACAAGGGTGGTGGATATCCTGAAGGAATTGCAGGAATATGGCATAACCCCCGTGGTTTTTGACCCGGTTGCCGGCAGTGAGGATGCAAGACGGGAATACTCCATAGAGTTATTGAAGGAGCCGCCTGTTGACCAGGATGGGGTCATTATCGCCGTGGCTCACAGTGTTTTCAGGCAGGCCGGCCCTGATTTCATAAAAAATATGCTGAAGGCGCAGGGTAAAAACGGCGGGGTTGTAGTGGATGTCAAGGGTTTGTTTGACAGGACGGCCTTTTCGAATTGCCGCTATTGGCGATTATAAGGAGGTATTTGTATGTCTAATTCATCGCTTAAGGTCTTGTTGGTCTATTATTCACTGTATGGTCATGTGTACCGCATGATTCAGGCAGCGGCAGAAGGCGTTCGACAGGTGGAAGGGGTGGAAGCGGTCATTCGAAGAGTGCCAGAAACCCTGCCGCTTGAGGTCCTGGAGAAGATGGGTGCGGTGCAGGCTCAAAAGGAGCAGGAGATAGTGCCTGTCTGTAGCCTGGAGGAGTTGAGTGGTGCCCATGGTGTCATCTTCGGAACCCCAACCCGTTTCGGGAATATGTGCGGCCAGATGCGTCAGTTTCTGGATTCCACCGGTAAGCTCTGGCAAAAGGGTGCATTGGTGGGCAAGGTGGGCAGCGTGATCACCAGCTCCAATACCCAGCACGGCGGCCAGGAGTCAACCATTCTGAGCTTTCACATCACTCTGTTGCACCATGGCATGGTGATAGCAGGGCTTCCATATACCTTTTCTGCACAGATGATCTCAAAAGAGGTGACGGGTTGCTCGCCCTATGGGGCATCCACCATAGCAGGTGAGGATGGAAGGCGTATGCCCAGTGAAAATGAACTGGCCGGAGCCCGCTTTCAGGGGCGATATGTAGCTGAACTGACTGCAAAATTGTGGGGGTAATATTGAGGGAGGGTCAGCGTCTTCCTCTGCCCATGCCCCCACTCATACCCCGGCCACTCCAGCCACTACCTGCGCCATTCTC
Organism: Deltaproteobacteria bacterium; assembly: GCA_028695735.1. GTDB lineage: Bacteria > Desulfobacterota > Dissulfuribacteria > Dissulfuribacterales > DYLC01 > JAQVIJ01. The sequence continues at coordinate 25,872 of JAQVIJ010000006.1, forward strand.
AGCCCCTCCGCCCATACGCATGAGTCTGGAGCGTACCCCTGTGCTGTCACATGGGCAGTTCGAGTTTTTGACCGCATCAATGGGCTTGGGGGTGTCTAATTTTAGTTCCTGCCAGGGGGCCTCGTTTGTCTTCTTGGTAGAAACCGCATTATTATCCTCTGAGGGGATTGATACATGGGTATTGGAGGCAGGGTCTTCTGTAACAACAGTTATTTCCTTCTTCGGACTTGCATTTGTAATACTTTTCTCCTCAGGCTGTTCCCCTGCCGCAACACAGGTTATTCCCAGAAAATAGAAGACGAATGTGCATAACAGAAACAGAGTAAGTTTGAAGCCAGACGGTGCTGTTCCGACATTCTTATCCGTTGTTCGACATTTTTGTATTTTATAAGTCATTGTCTGAAAGGATTCTACCGTTTTTTTCACGAAGTTTGTCTTAATTTGTTTGGGGGTTGACCAGTTCCTGTTTTTTCGATTAAAAACACGTATATTCTATTTTGTCAAAGCATAAAAAATGCCACGGAGAGGATAGGTCATGAAAGAGCTTTTTACGGACGAGTTTTTGAAGGAACTTTTCCCAAGGGGCAGGGACGACGAGTTCTTCGATGCCCTTTACGGCGGTGCTGAGGAGGGGGCATTTGATATTGCCCTGGCGTTCGTCTCATTTGAACCGGAAAAGGGCAGACTGATACTGGAGTACCGGCTGACGGAGCGGCCTGGCAAGTGTATGGCATGCAGCCTGACTTATGGACTGCCGCAGGTCATGGAGCGTCATCCCGTTATAGATGTTCAGGGAACGGTTGCAAAAATAGGACAGCGGCTGGTTGACGGCTGGGCTGTGTCAGGCTGGACATTGGGCCGGACCACGCCCTATGCACCCAAAGTAAATGTCATTCCATTGATTATTCAGTTGAACAGGGCGTCATGAGCCGCCCTGGAATGAAGAACAGGAGGTGGTAGTATGAGGATCATAGCTTTTGGCGATATTCACATGGAATATGCCGCATTGCAGGCTGTTTCCGGGCTTGCAAGTGCGGATATGGTAATCGTGACAGGGGATTTGACCAATTTCGGGAATCGTGAGGCCGCTCATCAAGTGATATCCGCTATTCGCAGTATGAACTCCAGGATATATGCCCAGCCGGGTAACCTGGATGATGCCTCTGTTATGGAATATCTGAGCGAATTGGGCATAAATCTGCATGGTAAGGGTTTTTTATTTAATGGTATCGGGGTGTTCGGCGTGGGCGGCTCCAATCCTACGCCTTTCAACACGCCTACGGAATTTGCAGAAGATGAAATAGGCCGGTTGTTGAATCAAGGGCATGCTGCCGTCGCTCAGGCCAGCGTAAGGATCATGGTTCCACATGCCCCTCCCCACAACACAGCGGCTGATCTTATTCCAAACGGTATGCATGTGGGAAGCAAGGCGGTGCGTGAGTTCATAGAACGCGTGCAGCCTGATTTCTGCCTGACTGGTCACATCCATGAAGCCCGATCAGTGGATCGAATCGGCAGGACCGTTATTCTGAACCCTGGTATGTTGGGCAAGGGCGGCTGGATAGAGCTGAACGAAAACGCAGGCGTCTGGTCCGCCTTCCTCAAGCCGTAGATGGCGGCCATAAATATCTCTTGTGCCCTGCCGCCGCCTTCGGGCTTGTGAGAAGATTGCCGGTTTTCACGTTTATACAGGTTTGTTTCGGGTCTGATTGAGTGTTTACTTCTTTGATAGCCCTGCTGAAGGGAGACAGATGTACAAGCGTCTCCGTAACAGGTATTGAAAAGGCCGCTGCAGCCTGGTGCGCGGCCCGTATCTTTCAGGATATCGGCAGGCCGTTGGTGTGGCTGACCGGTTCTTCAAAAGAGGCTGAAAGGGTTTCCACGGACCTTGCCTGTTTTACAGAACAGCCTGTCTTGTTGTTCCCTTCTCATGAAAATCTGCCGTTTACGCCCATTGTGCCTGCCTCTGAAACGGTCGCTCAGCGCATCTCTGTATTGTATCGTCTGACCTCAAACCGTGAGCCATTTCTGCTGGTGGCGCCGATGCAGGCCATCTGTGAGCCGACGCTGCCCAAAAAGGTCTTGGGCAGAAATGTGGAGTATCTTCTGGCAGGCGAGGAAACGGACCGGAATGCGCTGGCGTCCTGGCTGGTGAGTGCTGGCTATGAAGGCGTGCCCATTGTGCAGTCTGCCGGCCAATTCAGTGTGCGGGGCGGCATTTTCGATATTTACCCATGTAATAGCCCATTGCCTGTGCGTCTGGATTTCTTCGGGGATTTTGTGGAAGAGATGCGTTATTTCGATCCAGGGACACAGAAGTCCACTGATATGCTGACGGAGTTGACCCTTTTGCCGTGTTCGGAGCTTTTATTTGAGGATGGGCTGGTAAAAAAGGCTCAGGAGACCTTGATTCAACGGGCTCGTATTATGGATTGGCCTGCACAGAGGCTGACCGAATGGATGGAACTTCTGGATGCCCGGCGGTTCTGGGAGGGGGCACAGGCCCTGTTACCGGTCCTTTATGGAGGCAACAGCACCCTTCTCGATTACCTGCCTGAAAATACCATGTTCCTGATGGACCGTCCTGAGGAGGTCATAGATAGTTTGTATGCCCTCTGGGAGACCGCAAGACATGCCTATGAGTCCGCTTGTGCATCGTTTCATGTGTTGTCAGAATTGCCGGATATGATTCTGCCTCCGGATGTTGTCCTCAAACGCATGAGCGCCTGTGCAAACATGCGTTTTGCAGCCATGGGCATTGAGAAAGGGCCTGAACCTGATGTCTTGCAAGACCGGCCGGCTTTCAATGCAGGCATGCCTCCGGCCCTGCATGTTGTGACATTAGATGCAGTTACGCCGGCCCTGCCTGTTCCGGCGTCCCATCATACAGGAGAAGACCTCTTGAGGCCTGTATGGGACACACTGGCTGAGTGGGCGCGAGATGGAAGGCGTGTCGCCGTGTTTGCGCGTTCCAGCCGTCATCGTGACAGACTTATGTCCCTTCTTGCCTATTATGCAGACCAGGAGCCTGCATCAGCACAGATCCCGCTGTATTCAAAAGACGAGGTCTTGAGCCAGGAACCTCCTGCCGGCGCCATATCCTTTTTTACCGGCAACCCTTCCAGAAGATTTTATCTGCCGGCTGCCGGGTTGATCGTCATTTCTGAGGAGGAGCTCTTCGGAGGTCTGCCTTCGGCAAAAGGCAGGAATCCGGCGCGAAAAGGCGTTAAAAGGACGAAACTGGCCGACATCGTCTCCCTTGATCTCACACCTGACAGCCTGATAGTGCACAGGGATTATGGCGTGGGTCTTTATAAAGGGTTGGTTAGAATGGAGATTCAGGGCGTCCAGGGCGAGTTCCTGCATATCGAATACAGGGAAGGCGATAAACTCTATCTGCCGGTGGATCGTCTGGGGCTTGTGCAGAGGTATGTGGGTGTCGAGGGCAGACAGCCTATTTTGGACAAATTGGGAGGGGCGGCATGGCAGCTCACGCGCAAAAAGATCAAGAAGGCCGTTTACGAGGTGGCCCATGAATTAGTGGAGCTCTATGCCCAGCGCCAGGTTCAGGATGGCATTGCCTTTTCAGAGCCGGATGCCATGTACAGACAGTTCGAGGCGGCCTTCCCCTATGACGAGACCCCTGATCAGGCCGGCGCCATAGAGGATGTGCTCAAAGACATGCAACGGCCTCGGCCCATGGACAGGCTGATCTGCGGGGATGTGGGTTACGGCAAGACCGAGGTGGTGATGCGGGCTGCCTTCAAGGCCGTCTCAGACGGCAAACAGGTGGCGGTGCTTGTGCCCACAACCTTGCTGGCGGAACAGCATGAACGCAGCTTCAAGGCCAGATTTGAAAAATTTCCTGTGTGTATAGCCGCCCTCAACCGGCTCAAGTCCTCAAGATATATCAAGGAGACACTGGCGGGTCTGGCCGTCGGTCAGATCGACATAGTCATTGGGACGCACAGGCTGCTGCAAAAGGATGTGCAGTTCAAGGCATTGGGGCTGCTGGTGGTGGATGAGGAGCATCGTTTTGGAGTCAAACACAAGGAAAAACTCAAGGGCATCAAAAAGAATGTGGATTGTCTGACCCTGACCGCCACTCCCATTCCGCGCACCCTTCAACTTTCGCTTCTGGGCTTGAGGGACATCTCTGTGATCAAGACTCCGCCTCAGGATCGTCTCCCTGTCAAGACCTTTGTGGCGGAGTTTGACGATACCATCATCTCCCAGGCCATCAAAAGGGAACTGGAACGGAACGGGCAGATATTTTTTGTTCGAAACCGCATACAAGGTATTGAGCGATTGGCGGAACATGTCAGGGGCCTTGCGCCGGGTATAAGGCTGGAGGTGGCCCATGGCCAGATGGAGCCCTCCAAACTGGAGGATGTGATGATTCGGTTTGTGCGCGGAGAGATAGATTGTCTTGTTTGCACCTCCATCATAGAATCAGGCATAGATATCCCCTCTGCCAATACCATTCTCATTGACAGGGCTGATCTCTTGGGGGTAGCGGAGTTGTACCAGCTCAGGGGTCGAGTAGGACGCTCCCTGGAGCAGGCCTATGCCTACTTCTTTGTGCCGCCTGGCGCCCATGCAGAGAAGGGTGCATTGAAGCGCATCAAGGCCGTGATGGATGCAATCTCCTCAGGCGGTGGTTTTACACTGGCCATGGAAGACCTGCAGATGCGAGGGGCAGGTAATATCATAGGCATGTCGCAATCCGGCCAGATAGCCGATGTGGGCTATGAGCTCTATCTGAACATACTGGAAGAGGCCGTGCAGGAGATAAAGGGGTTGCCTGTGAAAAAGGTCTTGGACCCGGAGGTCAATTTGGGAATCTCTGCCTTTATCCCTGAAGAATATTGCCCTGATATCGAAGAGAGGTTGAGATTATATCGCAGACTCAGCCGTATCGAGAGCGAAGAGGAGGCGGTGGACTTTCAGCAGGAGTTACAGGATCGTTTCGGAGAATATCCGGCGGAAGTGGAGGCACTCCTGCAGGTGATGGCCATAAAACGCCGGCTTGCCTCCATGAACTGCATCCGTTTAGACAAAAGTAAACAGAAGGAACAGGATATGCTGGTATTTACCTTTGGCCCTGAAGGGCCTGTGAATTCAGAAGGTCTTCTGTCGGCACTGCCCAGGTATAAGGGTTGGCGATTGTTGCCTGATGGTCGGTTGATGGTCCCATTGCAGGGAAAGGAATTGAGTGCAGTGCTGGAGACAGTGCATTTCATAAAAGGGCTGTGAGGTTTTTTGTGGCAAGAGTGAGCAAATAGGTTTATTTTGAGGCATATTTTTTTATTTTTAAGCAAGGAGGTCACATGAAAGTAGTTATAGTGGGTGCGGTTGCGGCAGGGCCAAAGACCGCGTGTCGTGTCAAGAGACTGCTTCCCGATGCAGAGGTCATCTTATTGGATCAGGACGACCTCATCTCTTACGGTGGTTGCGGCATTCCCTATTTCGTGTCAGGTGATGTAAGTGATGAAAAGGAACTGCGTTCCACCAGCTACCATCTGGTGAGGGATGAGGGGTATTTTGAAAACGCCAAGGGGGTTCGGACTATTACGTCCACCCGCTGCCTCTCTATAGACAGAAAGGCCAAGGCCATAGAGGTGGAGAACCTCAAGACCGGTGAGAGATATACCATTCATTACGACAAGCTGGTGCTGGCCACCGGCAGTCAGCCTCGTAAACTGCCCATACCAGGAAGTGATCTAAAAGGGGTCTTTTCTGTGGCAAGCCTGCACAAGGCCATAGAGATCAAGCGTTCCATAGAAAAGGGCGAGGTCTCTCAGGCGGTTATCATCGGTGGCGGTGCCATCGGTCTTGAGATGGCAGAAGGGCTTGCGGATCTCTGGGGTATCGAGACCACAGTGCTCGAGTTCATGCCTCAGATTCTGCCTCGTATCGTAAGCCCTGTATTCGCCCGTATGGTCATGGAGCACATGAAGGAACACAATGTACAGGTGATGCCTGACGAATATGCCAAGGAGTGTGTGGCGGACGAAAACGGCCGTGTTTCCAAGGTCATCACCAACAAGCGGGAGCTGCCAGCCCAACTGGTGATTGTGGCGGCAGGGGTGCTGCCCAGGGGGGAATTGGCCAAAAATGCAGGGCTTCAGACCTCTGCAACCGGCGCCATCGTTGTAAATCAGCGCATGCAGACCTCTGACCCTGATATCTATGCCGCAGGCGATTGCGTGGAGCTTTTGAACCTGGTCACAGGCAAAAAGGGCTATGCCCCAATGGGTTCTATTGCCAATCGTCAGGGCCGAGTGGTGGCGGACAACATCGCCGGCATTCCCAGCACCTTCAGCGGCTGCATCAACAGCTTTGTGATGAAGATCTTCGATCTATCAGTGGGCGCTACTGGTATCAGCTTAGAGGTGGCTAATGCAGAGGGTTTTGATGCCTTTGAGGTCTTTTGTGTGCAGTCGGATCGGGCACACTTCTTTCCCACGCAAAAGCTCATGTTTTTGAATATGGTGGTGGACAGGCGCACTCAGCGGGTCCTTGGGTTGCAGGCCCTGGGCCAGATGGGAGATGGCGTGATGGCCCGCATCAATGCAGCGGCAGGGCTTATCGAAAGACGGGCTGTAGTGAGCGATTTCAGCAACTTGGAGCTGGCCTACGCCCCACCCTTCTCCACTGCCGTGGACATCTTAAATGCCGTGGCCAATGTGGCGGACAATGTGATTGCAGGCCGCATGAGTTACATTTCGCCTTTGGAGTTTGTGGCATGGATGAACGGCGAACAGCTACATGAGGACTGGATGGTGCTGGATTTGAGGCACGCCCGTGAATCGGAAAGATATGCAGAGACGTATAAAGACCGTTGGATGGCCTTGCCCTATAATGAGGTAAGAAACGGTTATGCAAAACTGCCCAGAAACAAGACCTTTGTTCTGCTCTGCAACGCCGGTACGCGTGCCTATGAGGTGCAGGTATTTTTGAAAACTCAAGGGTTTCAGAATACATTGGTATTGACCGGCGGTCTCAATGTGATAAACAGATTGAATCCAGCCTGGTTATTGGAAAATAAAAAATAAGGAGCGATTTATGAATCGTAAGTCAAGTGTGGTTTTGATCCTGGTGTCTCTTGTTTTGTGTTGTTCCACTGCCTTTGCCCAGTGTCCGCCCAAAGATGCGTTGCAGAAGGCTGTGGAGGTCGCCTTCAAACAGAATGATGTCAAGGTAGTGAACGTGACTCAAGGGTTGGTGCCGGGCCTGTGCGATGTGGAGGTGGAACAGAGGGGCCAGAAACGCATGGTTTATACGGATTCCACAGGCCAATACCTCATAGCAGGTCAGGTGCTCAAGGCCTCTGATGGCACCAATCTCACACAAGAGGCGGTTTCCAACCTCAATCGTCTGAGTGTGATGGAGATCGCACAGTTGGACAAGTTTGTGGCCTTTACTGACGGTAACAAGGGTAAGGTGGTGTATTTAGTGACCGACCCCCAGTGCCCTTACTGCCAGAAGGCAGAGGCGATTTTGAGCGAGCTGGTCAAAAAGGGTGAGGTTCAGGTGAAATACATCCTCATGCCCCTGCCGTTTCACAAGGGCGCAAAGGAGGAGAGTGTCTCCATTATCTGTGACAAAAAGGCCATAGAAGGCCTGAGGTCCCGTTACCGTTCTGAAAATCAGTGTGGGGAGGGCATCAAGAAGATAGACGACGGCATAGCCTTTTTGCAGCAAAAGGGCATAACAGCCACACCCACCTATATCTTTACGGACGGCCGTTTTCAGTCGGGTGTCTTGGATGAAAATCAACTAAAACAAAAGCTGAAATAGGAGGAGACAGCCATGGCTGACATGAAACAGATGTACAAAACCATCATAGGCGATCACTTCCCCAGCGAGATGCGCATATCATTCGGTGATACAACCCTGCTCTATCGCAAGCGCACCTGGACCTTTCCCAATGAAAAGACAGGTCAGCTTGAGGAGCGCGGGGTGCGGTATGGTGAAAACCCTGATCAGGAGGCCGCCCTCTATGAACTGGTAAACGGCAATCTGGTCTTGGGAGGCTGTGCCTATATCGAGCCTGGCCTTGGTCTGGTAAGCGCCATAGATGAAAAGGCCATGTTGCAATCCGGCAAACATCCAGGCAAGATAAACCTCACTGACATCGACAACTCATTAAATATCCTGAAGTTTTTGATGACAAAACCTGCGGCTGTCATAGTCAAGCACAACAACCCGTGCGGCGTGGCCTATGGCGATACCATGGAAAAGGCCTTCACTCGCGCCCTGCGTGCAGATCGAGTGGCTGCCTTTGGTGGTTGTGTGTCTGTGAACAGGCCAGTGGATAAGGCCCTGGCAGAGGCCCTGGCTGCCCAGTATCTGGAGGTGGTGTGCGCCCCTGGTTTTGAGGAAGGCGCCGTAAATATCCTGGCTAGGAAGAAGAACCTGCGCATCATAGAGATACGGCGCATAGAGCAGTTGGCCATGTACTGGGACAAGCGGTTTGTGGATTTCAAGAGCCTCATTGACGGCGGCATCATTCTTCAGCAGTCCCCTGTAAACCGCATCAAGACCAAGGCAGATCTCAAGCCAGCCGAGTGTGAATACCAGGGAAAGGTCTATAAAATCAAGCGGTTGCCCACAGAAAAGGAGTATGAGGACATCATCTTCGGTTGGGCGGTGGAACAGGGTATCACCTCCAATTCTGTCATATATGTCAAGGATGGCGTGACCGTTGGGATTGGGACTGGTGAGCAGGATCGCGTAGGTGTGGCGGAGATAGCGGTTTATAAGGCCTATACCAAGTATGCCGACATCCTGTGTTATGACAGACTGGGCATTCCATATAAAGAACTGGAGCTCAAGGCAGAAAAGGGCGACAAGGCGGCTCAGGAACAAAAGCAGGAGATCGATGAACAGACTCGCAAGGACAGGGCAGGGCTACCGGGTTCTGTTATGGTCTCGGATGCCTTTTTCCCCTTTAGAGACGGCGTGGATGTGGGGATTCGGCAGGGTGTGGGTGCCATTGTACACCCAGGTGGTTCTCTAAGGGATTGGGAGGCCATAGAGGCCTGCAATGAGGCGAATCCACCGGTTGCCATGGTGTTTACAGGCCAGAGGGCGTTTAAGCACTGATTGACCATTATTTCATTTTTAATTAAATCTCCTGGGGCGGCAGCGGTGAAGCATTTGTTCCATGCGTCGCATAACTGCCCTCCATGGCAGTATGCGCCGCCGGCGCCCTCGTGGCGCCTATTCCACAAACACTCCACCACTGCCGCCCTTTTCGTCCCTGCAGAACTCCATGTTCATAACGGGTTCCCTATCCATTCCTGATGTAATTCCACAGATAACGGATTGACCTGCTGGAATAGTGAACCTACCCTTCTGATAATAAAAAACGCTGGTTGAACCGTCACTTCTGCCAATAAAAATCGTAGAATTGGCCTTTATCCTCATGTTAACCAAAATTCAAAGTATGTGCTGGGTTAACATATCGTTTACGATTGGGTTTGGGTTTTCTTGAAGGGTGTTAACCAAAGTCCAAAGGGTCTATGTCTTTTTTAAGCGGCTTCTGAGGTAGGATGTGGAGGTGGGGAGGGGCGAGGGCAGTCGGTGTTTGTGGAATAGGCGCCACGAGGGCGCCGGCCCCACATTACCGCCAAGGAGGGCGGTTATGTGGGGCATGGAACAAATACCGGCTGTCCTCGCCCAGATATTGTCCTTTTTTATCAGCCTTTAAATAACGGGCGATGTGCCGTGTATCACTTGCAGAGGTTGGTGTTTGCGAGGCTGTTCAAAGAATGAAATTTTCCCCATGCAAGATGCAAGGGCGAAATAACAATTCGCCCTTTTTGTTCTCTGGAATAGTTGAACTGGCCTGCCCTGGTCTTTTTCAATGGCGATTTTGTTGGCAGATGTTAAAAAAACTGCTCATACATCTTGACTTTTTTGGCGCTGTTGTTAAAAAAGGTATAGAAATAATGATGTAAAATATATAATACCATCAAAGGAGGTGTGCCAAAAGGGTCAGTCAAAAGGGTTAGATGTGTCGGGGGTCAGAAACTGTTGTTTATTTTTGGAAGGAATGCATTTTTAAAAGGAGGAGGATGTTATGAGAAAAAGATTTTTGAGTTGCGTTTATGGAATGTTGCTCTTATTGCTCGCGGCAGGCGTTGCACAAAGAGCAGAGGCTGCTTGTACACAGGAACAGGAGCTTATAAATTATAAGTATATCGGCGCTTGTGGTGTAAGCAATGTACAGGCATTTAATCTGGGGCAAGCGGCTTTCATAACACGCATTAGGATCTGGCATAATACCAATATAACCGGCACCACGCCGCCTTCTGTGACCATTACAGGTCCTGTAGGTTACAGCTTTTCTGGTAACACCACAAAGGGCAATTGTGATACCTATCAGCCCAACTGGTGTGAGGCGTGGGTTGATCTCAACCAGGACCTGGCTCCTGGTGCATATACCCTTACCATTCCAACAAGGTCTATGTGTACTGACCCAAGCGGTAATACGACATTGGTGGTCTATGGCTGCTATGCCTCGCTTCCGCCGGTTTCTAATGTAAGCCTGGGGTTTGTATTGCCCAATGGGTCCTCCTTCCATACCGATGAGACGGTGAGAATTGGATTGACGGCATCTGGAGGGGCTTCTGATACAACGGCTGCCATTTATCTTAAGTATCTTCAGGCCAGCAATAGCTGGGTGGATATGTGGAATTCATATCTTTCTGTAACGGGTATCTTTTACGACCCCACTCCTATCCTGCCGCTTTTATTGCCGGTGGCGTTTTATAACCTGGATTGTAGCCATTCTCCTTGTTTCATGGAGTTTCCTGCTTCTTTGTTGGGTGAGGGGCAACATGCATTTGAGGCATTTTTAGCAGGTCTTCCTGGGCCTTCCGCTGTAAGTCCGATTTCAAATGTGGCTACAACGCAGATCGACATTCATGCAGCGTCACAGCCTCAACCGCCGCAACCTCCCACTCCTCAGCCCCAGCAATACACTATTTCAGCCTCGGTGACTCCTGCAGCAGCAGGCAGCATCTCCTGTAATCCCAATCCGGTTACAGCCGGCTCCACCTCTAGTTGCAGTATAACCGCCAACAGCGGCTACACCATCTCAAGTGTTACAGGTACCTGTGGCGGTACATTGAACGGCAATGTCTTTACTACAAACGCAGTGAGTGCCAATTGCACTGTAGTGGCGAATCTGGCACAGCAGCAGTCACAAGGCACCTTCCTCGTGGGCAACTGGACCGCTGAAAGGATGTCGTCAAGTGTGTTTATCGGTTCAGGTCCGTGGTCATTTAATTCTGACGGCACCTTTGTCTATGATGAGCAGGGATATTACAGACATGTCTTCAAGGGCTCCTGGTCCTATGCCAATGGTCAGCTTTCTTACCGTTATGAGGAAAAGACGGGCTATGACCTCCATGGCCAGATCATACGCCATTGCGTGGTTTCTCAATGGCCGAATGCCGTGTGCGACGTGGGCACGCCTGCTACTGATACATTCTACAGTGGTTCCGCCACGGTCTCGGCAGGGACCAAGTCCTTTACCGCCAGTCAGACCGATGGTTATTCAGTCTATTTCAGACAATAATTATAACGAGGTGAGAATATGAAAAGAAATAAAATAAAAATTTGTGCTGTTGCAGCGGGTATGTGCTTAACGTTTGCGGGAAGTGCATGGGCAAGCCCCATGAATCTGCCCTCTCCAAACTTCAACGCATGTAATCTGTTGTCCCCTGGGAGTCTGCTGTATCAGCAATATTGCGGCGGAGCTGTAACTGACAGCCCTGCCTACGCCAATACAGTGGGTGCTACGGGGACGGTGGTCAACACCCTTACCAGCAATGTGGTCATGCCCTCCGTGGTCCCCTTGATTACTCAGGAAAAGGACAAGGCAGCCATGCAGTCCGGCATGCGTCTTAGGACCCTTGGCGCCATGTTGAAGTATGAAAACGCAGAGTTCCGCAGCGGAGGAAATGCAGAGGCGGATATCTATGGTGGTACACTGGGTTTTGCCATGGATACGGAGCGTTTCACCTTTGGTGTGATTGCACCATATAACTACATGGACTTCAGGCGTTCAGACATAAAGGACATCAATCAGTTGGGTGCCGTGGCCTTTGCCCAGTATAGAATGCCCATTCAAGATCGCTATGAGTTGTCCTTCCATGCAAGCCTGGATTATATCTGGGAGGGCATGAATCGTAAGGTAAATGACGACGACACCAATACCGTGGGGGGCGCCGTTGGCATGAGCCTCAAGACCAGGTGCACAGAGATGCTTGAGCCGTCCGTGATGGTGCTCTATCACTATGGTCATGACGACGGCGAGGTTGGGGATCATCATTTGATCAGAACCGGCATGAACCTGGCCGTATATCCCAATAAGACCATTGCCTTGAATTTCTATGGCCTGGCCAACTTTGACGAGACCGACTATCCCAAGGGCACACAAGTCACGGATGACCTGTACTGGGATGCGGGTATTGAGGTGGGTTATCAGCCCACTGGGAGCTTTAGTCTCACAGGCGGTTATAAAAAGGTGCTTGGCATGGAGAAGTTCGACTCCGACATGGTTTATATCGGAAGTCTCTGGAAGTTTTAGAGGTCTTCGCTGCGTGGTTGAAGGCAGGGGCGCCTGCTGTGCCCCTGCTGTAAAAATCACTTGACGGTCATAAAAAGCTGGCTTAAGATATTTCAACAAAATAGCGTACGGCACTATGGTTCTGAGTAGCTGTTTGTGGCCAGCTGTTTTGTTATAGAGGGCAGACGCCCATTATTTTTTATGTAAAGGAGTTTTTTCATGGCGCAAGGGAAGGTAAAGTGGTTCAACGATCAAAAGGGTTACGGGTTTATCTCTCAGGATCAAGGTCCGGATGTATTCGTGCATTACAGCAAGATTGAAGCCAATGGTTTTCGCACTTTGAAAGAGGGGCAGGCAGTGGAGTTTGAGGTGGAAAACGGCCCCAAAGGGCCACAGGCATCCAATGTGAAACTCAAGGGTTGATTTCCAATATCTTATAGGTATTGTGCTCAACGGGCATTCGTCTGAATGCCCGTTTCTTTTTTAATGGCTTTTATCTCTTGCTCTGTAAGATAGCGCCATTTCCCCACAGGCAGTCTTTCAAGTTTGATGGGCCCTATTTGAACCCGTTTGAGCCGAATCACCTCCTGGCCGATGGCCTGAAACATGCGTCTAATCTGCCGTTTCCTGCCCTCTCGAATCTCTATTTCAAACTGAGTGGATGTTTCGTCAGCATGAAGCCTTTGAATTCGGCAGGGCAGTGTCATTCTGCTGTCTATTGGAATGCCCTGTCGCAGGCGTTCGATGTCCGATGCCGTTGGCTGCCCCTGTACCCATACCTGATACAGTTTTTTGATTTTATGGCGGGGGTGTATGAGCCGATTGGCAAGCTCGCCATCATTTGTGAACAGCAGCAGACCTTCGCTGTCTTGGTCCAGCCTGCCCACAGGATATACCCGTTCCCGCATGTCGTGAATCAGATCCATTACAGTAGGTCTGTTGAAAGGGTCTTTTACGGTTGTAAGTATTCCTCTCGGTTTATTTAGTATAAGATATACAAAAGGTTGATTTTCAGTAGTTAGCTTTTTATGGTTTATTTCTATTATATCTATAGATGGATTGATTTTTATTCCAAGTTCAATGATTGTTTTGCCGTTCAAGATGACTCTGCCACTTTTTATCAATAAATCAGCCTGTCTTCTGGAGCAGATACCTGCCTCTGCTATAAATTTGTTGAGACGTATAAGGCCGTCATTTGTTTTTTCGTCTGGTTTCACCTGAAAATACACCTCATAATTAACTGCCCTCGCCCAAAAAATATGCCATGATGCCATAATACCTATAATCTCATTGATATCATTCAATCGTCATGGCTTCATTGGTTTGCAGCAGTTATAGGGCAAAAAGACAATGTTTCGAGATTCCCTTATGGCAATAAACAATAGCATATCAATACGATAACAATGCTTGCCACGCGTAATACCTGACTTGTAAGTAGTATTTGCATGCCTATGCCAGGAGTAAATATGCCCAGATATGTGGGAAGCTGATGACGTAATGCCCTGACAGGTGTTGCTATTATATTGCCTATGAGCAGGGCTATGACTGTTTCCTTATGGGTCAATATCCCCCCATGCAACATCGCTCCAGCAGCGGCCGCTCCGGCGGTAAACTCCGAAACTATGCTGAACACCACTACGGATACCCCTTCTATTGGAAGAATCGCAGTGGTGAAGATATGGGCGGCGCTCTGTTCCAGCCATTTGAAGAAGCCTTTTTCCTGTAAAACCACTACAAATGTGTAAATAGGCACTGTATAGATGGCGATTCGCCAGAGCCTTTTGATGAGTTGCTCCCATATGTTATTAACGGTTATCGCCTGGGATTTTAACGGAATTGACTGGTCGTCATTGCAGGGACCTGGGGGGGCTGCCTGCCCGGCACACTCGGGCCGGTAAATGCGGGCGATCACCAACACAAAAACGGTACGCAGAAGGGCGGCCAGAAAGGTCAGCACCAGATATACCACCCCTGCCTTGCCGATCATTGGAAGTAGAATGGCCATGGCTGTGGGAAAATGCAGGGTGTATGCCGGAAAACCTACGTTCAGAAGGTTTGCGAGAAACAATTCCCGCTTGGAGATGGTATTGTCCTGGTATGCCTTGGCCAGAAGGGTGTTGGCGACAATCCCTGAAAAAAAGGCGGCTGTAAAGGCAGATGCGGTCACAGCACTGAAACGGCCTATCCGGAGCAGGGGGTGAAAGAGCCGCGCCATCCACTTGAAATAGCCTTTGGCCTCCAGCAGGGAGGTGGCTGCCAGCACTATGGCGATAAGCACAAGCATGCGAAGCACTGGCCATCCGATTTTGTGAAAGGCGAACTCAAGGCCTTTTCCTGCATAACTGAGCAGGAATACCACCATGAGAAAGCTGATCAGAATGGAGAGAAATGCCTGGCTGCGTTTTTTATGGACTGTATGTGAGGGGGGTGTGTTGTCTGATGCGCCCATGTGGATGAGTTTATTTTGACTGCTTGGGGGCTTTGGGTTCAAATTGGTAGATGATTTCATTTTCCTTGATCCAGCCGAGTTCTTTTCGGGCCATCTCTTCCTGATAGCCTGGATCGGTTTTCAGTCGTGCAATTTGTTTTTCTAACTGATTGTTTTCTTTGGTTTTTTCTGAAAGAAGTTGGTTCATTTCCTTGTTTTTGGCGTTTATTTTATATAGCTGCCAGAGACCGTTTGGTCCGAACAATATCCATAACAGGAGCCCTGCGACGATAGGCAGTAAAAAAGGCCATAAACTTCCCTTTGAATGGGTCTGGTTTCGTTGTATAAAATGAGAATGTGTGGTTTTCAATGTGGCTCACTCGATATTGATGAAATTTAAGAAAATATAGGTTCCTTGGAAAATAAACCATTACCGTTTTACATTACAGGTAACCCAGAAAAATTAGAATTTTCGTTCGAGAACAAGGCGCGATGAAAGGCGAAAAAGCGGAGCATACTTCCTGTATGTGAGCATTTTTCGCCGACGAGCAACGCAGTTATCGGGCGAAAAGGCAATTTTTCAAGGTTCCCTTATATATTCGAAGGTTATTCCCCTCAAGTCAAGAGGTAATGTTCATTATTTGGAGTGTGATATGTTGATAGTCATGTCGAATCATGCCAGTAAGGAAGAATTGGATAATGTAATGGCCGCCATAGAGGCGCACGGTTGGCAGGCCAAGCCCATACCCGGTGGCGAAAGGACCGCTATAGGCATTTTGCGCAATACGGGGCCGGTGGATCCGGCCATCTTTCTTGGAATGCCCGGCGTCAGGGATGCCATACCTGTATCCAAGCCATACAAGCTGGTGAGCAGAGAGATGAAAAAGGAGAACACCCTGATTCCATTGGGAAATGGTAGCGTAGTGATCGGTGGTGATAAACTCATATTGGCTGCAGGGCCTTGCGCTGTGGAGAGTGAGAGACAGGCTATTGAGATCGCCAGGGCCGTGCAAAAGGCTGGCGCCGTCCTGTTCAGGGCTGGCGCATTCAAGCCCCGCACCTCGCCCTATGCCTTTCAGGGGCTTGGAGAAAAGGGGCTTCAGATTTTGGCTCATGTGCGTGAGGAGACAGGCCTGTTTGTCGTGTCCGAAGCCACTGACCATGAGGTCTGTGATCTGGTGGAGGAATATGCGGACATCATTCAAATAGGCACGCGGAACATGCAGAATTACAGATTGCTCAAAAGGGCGGGCCAGGCAAGAAAACCTGTGCTGCTCAAAAGAGGGATGAGCGCCACCATAGATGAGTTTTTCATGGCGGCAGAATACATCATGTCTGAGGGAAATGATCAGGTCATTCTGTGCGAAAGGGGTATCAGGACATTTGCCACTCATTCCCGCAATACCCTGGATCTGAACGCTGTGCCTTATATTCAAAAAGAGAGTCATCTGCCGGTCTTTATAGACCCAAGCCATGCCGCAGGCAGACGGGATCAGGTGATACCGCTTGCCAGGGCAGGGGCTGCGGTGGGCGCCGCCGGTCTTCTGATAGAGGTGCACAGCTGTCCAGAGAAGGCCATGTCCGATGGCCCCCAGTCCCTGCTGCCTGCTGATTTTGAGCGTTTGGTGGCGGAATTGCGTTATATGAATTTCAAGATATAAGACTTTCCATAAGGAGGTTGTCATGTCCAATACCTATTCTGCTTATATTCCTCGCATCTCATGTAAACACTGTGCTCACACCATTCAAATGGAGCTCATGGAACTGCCGGGCGTAAAATCCGTTCAAGTGGATGTGGAACGAAAGGGGATAACGGTGATCTATGACCCTCCCGCCTCTGAAAAGGCGATCAAAGACCTGCTGGTCGAAATAAACTATGCCCCGTCATCCTCATAGCCATGCCTTTATCCTCGAAAGGCAGGGCAGGCCGCAGACCCTGAAGAAGGGTGTTTCATTCAATGGCCGTGAAATGCTGCACCAAGGGCCTGAACTTGCAGAAATGGGTGTGCGTGGCGGGAAAAGGGCATTGAGAAAGATGGAGCTGCTGGCGCCTGCCGGCACTCGAGAGGCATTTTTCAGTGCCATCGAAAACGGCGCCGATGCCGTATATGTGGGGCTCAAGACATTGAACGCACGGGCCTTGGCCACCAATTTTTCTCTTGCCGAAGTGGCTGCCCTGACATCCCTTGCCCATGAGGCCGGAGTCAGGCTGTTCGTAGCCTTGAATTCCCTTGTGAAAGAGACGGAATTGCCGATGGTTATGGAACTGCTTGCCGGGCTGCATGAGACAGGTGTGGATGCCTTGATCATTCAGGACCTGGCTGTCTGGCGGCTCGCAAGACGATATTTCCCCGATCTCCGGCTGCATGCCAGCACTCTCATGGCTATTCATAACTCGTGGGGTGTAAGGCAGGCATATCAAATGGGTTTCAAGCGCGTGGTATTGGCCCGTGAAATGACCCTGCATGAGATTCAACATGCGGTCAATGCCGCTGATGTGGAGATCGAGGTCTTTGTGCACGGCGCCATGTGTTTCACCTGCTCAGGCAGTTGCCTCATGAGCAGTTATTTCGGCGGCAAATCCAGTATGCGGGGCAGGTGTGTACAGCCATGCCGAAGGCAGTACGAGGTAAACGGCGCCAAGGGCTTTCATTTTTCCATGTTTGATCTGTGCGGTATTGATGTGCTGCCCGAGCTGGCGGACATGGGTGTGGCATCCATCAAGATAGAGGGCAGATTGAAACCTGCAAGTTATGTGGGGGGCGTGGTCAGGGCATACAGAATGCTTCTGAACGCTCTGCCGCTTCGGAACACTCAGCCAGAGATGTATCAAGATGTCTTGAAGGAGTCAAAGGCGCTGCTGAATGCCGCCATGGGCAGGGATTACACTGGTGGATTTTTTCGGACCGACAACCCGAAAGACCTGTTGGATGCCGGCAGGACCGCCAATACAGGTAAGTATCTCGGAAGGGTTATGCGCTCAAAGAACAGCACATTGTGCATTAAAAGCGATTCCATTGTGCAGAAAGGCGATAGATTGCGTATAGTCTTTCCCGATGTAATGGAACAGCTTTCATTTACCTGCCATGCTGTGGAAAGGGACGGTGATGGGCTTTTCTGTATTTCAAACGCCAGATGCGCAGCCGTTCCCGTGAATTCCCTTGTCTTCAAGACGGATCAGCGGGCGCAACAGGCATTGGGTGCGCCTTTTTTCGATACGAGTTCATGGAAGGACCGCTGGCAGGGGCTGGTGTCGAAAGGGAGGATATACGAGAGACGTGCCCATGAGAAGGCTGCACAGCTTCAGAAAGAATTGAGCGGGCAGCATTTATCCAGGCCATGCAAGAAGGTTGTCCCACTCAAGAGACAGGGGTATGCCATGTGGGTTCGTCTGAAAAACCCGGCCATGCTGGAACTGGCCAGGGCATTGAACCCCCGTGGTATTATAGTGGAATTGGATGCGAAGTATATGGTTTTTTTTCTCAGACACTGGCGTAATGACATCTGTTGGTCCATTCCAGCCGTCAGTTATGAAAATGGCCTGCATGCCATGGAACAGCAGATTTTACGTCTGTTGCGCATGGGGCATCGTTCTTTTATGGTGAATAATTTGAGTCAGATAGCATGGTTACAGCATCTTGCCAAAGATGTGCGCGGCCACGGCCTGGAACTCTGGAGTGGCTATGCCATGAATCTCTTGAATTCTCAGGCATTGCAGGCAGTCAGGGACCTTGGTGTGAAAAATGCCATGTTTTCCGTGGAGACAGATGAGAGGAATCTGTCCCTTGCGCTGTCCAACGCGGGATTCATGCCCGTGAGCATGACCGTATTTGGCTATCTACCCCTTTTTGTCAGCCGCATCAAACCATTTGAACGACCAGAGCGCGTTGTCATCGCAAGTCCCAGGGGAGAGATGTTCTGGTGGCGGAATACACCCCAGACAGGTTGTTGCCTGCCGGACAAGCCGTTTTCCCTGTTCGATCTGCAAGAGCGGTTACAGGAGATGGGTGTCACGGTGCAGGTGATTGATCTCATGTATTGGCCTGCTCAAAGGCGTCTGCCTGAGTTCCGGAAGCGCAGGGACTGGACAAGGGCCTTTTATATGGGCCGGCGTTTTAATTTTGCGGACAACCTGCTGTGAGTGGGCCATGTGATGCGAATTTGGCCCTGTGCCGTGTTCTGTGTGAATTTTCTGTGAGGTCATGGCGGTGAAAAAACAGATACTGGTAGTGGATGATGAAAACACCATTCTCGACAGCGTGAAGGGCATTCTGGAGGATGAGGGCTACGGAGTGACGGTGGTGTCCAGCGGTAAGGAATGTCTTGAGACATTGAAGACAGCCCCAGCCGACCTGGTGGTGCTGGACATCTGGATGCCGGGTATGGATGGCTTGGAGGTGCTTCAGCGGATCAAGAAGGATTGGCCGTTTCTGCCGGTGGTGATCATGACCGGCCACGGCACTATCGAGACCGCTGTGAAGGCCACCCGCATGGGCGCCCATGATTTTATCGAAAAACCCCTTTCATACGAATCCCTGTTGCTTTCCGTGGAAAACGCCCTGAAATATAAGGAATTGGAGGAGGAAAACGCCATTCTCCGGCAGCATACCGATGCGTCTGTGCAGGATATAATCGGTATGAGCCCTGTGATGCTGAAGCTGAAGGAGCAGATCACCATCATTGCACCCACTGACGCTTGGGTGCTGATTCGGGGGGAAAACGGCACGGGCAAGGAATTGGTGGCCCAGACCATTCATCGCATGAGCAAACGCAGTCACAAGCCCCTTGTGGAGGTGAACTGCGCGGCTATTCCGGAGGAGCTGATAGAAAGCGAGTTGTTTGGTTATGAGAAGGGGGCATTTACCGGCGCAGGCGCCACAAAACGCGGCAAATTCGATCTTGCCAATGGAGGGGCATTATTTCTGGACGAGATAGGCGATATGAGCCTGAAGACTCAGGCGAAGGTGTTGCGCATACTGCAGGAGCAGCGTTTTGAGCGGGTTGGCGGCAACAAGACCATCTTCGTGGACGTGCGCATCATAGCAGCCACCAACAAGGATATGGAAAAAGAGATCGCCGAAGGCAGGTTCAGGGAAGACCTGTATTACCGGCTGAATGTAATACCCATAGAGATCCCGCCCTTGAGGGAGCGCATTGAGGATATTCCCCTGCTTTTGGAGGCATTTGTGGCCAATTTTGCCAGAAAGATGGGGAAAGAACCCCTGAAGATCGATTCGAAGATATATGCATGTCTTCAGGCGTATAATTGGCCGGGGAATGTGCGGGAATTGCGCAATCTGGCAGAGCGCATGGTCATTCTTTCCAAGTCTGATACCCTGACCTGTGATGACCTGCCCCAATCCTATCGTGCAGCCTCCAGAAGTCGCGTGGATGTCCCTGAAACCCCTTGCGCCATGTTGTATTGCGAGGACTTTCGAAGCGCCAAGGCCATGTTTGAGCGGGAGTATATAGCCCGAAAGCTCTCGGAGAATAACGGCAATATCACCAGGACCGCCGAGGCCATCGGCATAGAAAGACGCCATCTGCACAGAAAGATACAGCAGCTCGGGCTGGAAGACAGGCTTGAGGACATGAAGGACTGATGACCATGAAACCGGAAGCGGATGCACTTCACGATGCGGCGGTTCTTCTGGAGATTCGAGGCCTGCGTAAGGCCTTTGGAGAACGGGTGGCAGTCTCCGGCCTTGATTTTGCTGTAAGGAAAGGCGAGTGCCTTGGTCTGCTCGGGCCGAATGGAGCAGGTAAAACCACCACCATTCACATGCTTCTGGGGCTGGTGACGCCTTTGAGCGGGGATATCTACTTTTTTGGAGTGAATGCAGCACGGCGCCTTTCGGAGTTGAAGAAACGCATAGGTGTAACCCCGCAGACGGATAATTTGGACCCGGATCTCACAGCAATGGAGAATCTGACGGTCTATGCCTCCTATTTTGGAATAGACTACAAGACAGCCTCGGCCAGGGCTGAGGAACTGCTGGATTTTTTTGCCCTTAAAAACCGGCGGAATGAGATCATTTCCGCATTTTCAGGCGGTCAGAGGCGCAGGCTGCTCATAGCGAGGGCACTTATCAACAACCCTGATCTCCTGATACTGGACGAACCCACCATAGGGCTTGATCCACAGGCCAGAAGGCTGATCTGGGATTGTCTGGAGATGCTGCGCAGGAACGGCACGACCATGCTCCTGACCAGTCATTACATGGAAGAGGTCTCCAGACTGGCCACACAGGTGTTGATTCTGGACGGCGGTAAGGCGGTGGCCTATGGTGTTCCTGATGCCCTTGTGCAGCGTCATGTGGGGAGGGAGGTCTATGAGATTCGGGGCAGCCGTGAACACCTGGCAGGTCTTAGGCCCCTTTTGGCATCTTGTAAGGCGGATTTTGAGACAGGCCAGGATGTCCTGCGCATCTTTGTGAGAGAGACCTGTCCTGAACTGGATGCCCTTGTATTGGAGCAGTCTCATGTCACCCGCAGACCGGCCGGGCTGGAGGACCTGTTTCTGAGACTGACAGGCAGTGAATTGAAGGAGAATTGAGTATGCTGGCCTTAAATGTGTGGAAGAGGAATGCCATGGTCTGGCGTAAGCACTTCAAGGCCAGCATCATAGGTAATTTGGGTGAGCCCTTTCTTTTCCTTATCGCCATGGGCTACGGGCTTGGAAAGACCATGCCTGTGGTGGCAAATATGAGTTATCTGGAGTTCATTGCGCCTGGGTTGGCTGCATCCGCTGTGATGTTCAGCGCGGCCCTGGAGACCACATACGGCTCCTATACCCGGCTTGCGACACAGAAGACCTATGAGGCCATTCTCATGACGCCAGTTTCAGTCTATGACCTGGCCCTCGGTGAGATGTTCTGGGGCGCCACCAAGGGACTGATCTCAGGTCTTATCATGATCGCCCTGTTTCCTCTGTTCGGCATTCAGCCGTCTTTATGGACCTTTTTCATTCCGTTTTTGCTGTTTTTGGAGGGTATGATATTTGCCGCCTGCGGCGTTATCATGACCGCCATAGCCCAAAGTTACGAATTTTTTAATTATTTCATGACATTGTTTATCAATCCATTGTTTCTTTTTTCAGGCATTCTTTTTCCAATGGATTCCCTGCATCCGGCACTCAAGGTGGTGTTTATGGTTCTGCCCCTGTCCCATGCAGTTCAGCTTTACAGGGGATTGACCTATGGCAGAACAGGGGATTGGTGGCTGCATCTATTGGTACTGGCCTCCTATGCGGTTTTTCTTGTTCTTATCGCCTCAAGACTCCTCAAGAGACGGCTGATCAAATGAAGCGGACATCCGTATCCCACAGCCCTTCAGAGACCTGCAAGATCGGCATGGAGCTCGCCAACACCCTGGTTCCAGGCGATGTATTGCTTCTATACGGCGACCTGGGGGCAGGGAAAACCGCTTTTGTCAAGGGGGTCGCTGCAGGTCTTGGTATCGAGGCACGCAGGGTGACCAGCCCGAGTTTCGGGCTCATTCACGAGTACGAAGAAGGTCGTATTCCCCTGTCCCATGCAGACCTTTACCGCCTCGGCCCGAATATTTCCGAAGAGGGCCTGGAGGAAATCGGGTTATATGAATATCTGAACGGCAAATGGGTCCTGGCTGTGGAGTGGCCGGAATACTGCCCCGATTTTTTGAGAGACATAGCACAAGAACACATACTTTCCATTCGCATCACATGGCAAAGTGAGAATGAGAGGGTGATAACGGTATCGCGAGGCGATGAGACCCTTTAATAAGGGCAGACTGGCTTGCCTGCCCTTGAATGTTTCACTCATGGGAGCCTTGAAAAATTAGGGTGTTATACCTTAAATCTCGATATCTCTTCCTGCACCGCTTTGGCCTTTTCAAGCAGCTCATCCATGAGGGTGAGGGTGTTTTCCGCATTCTCGGCGTTCTGTCTGGCGCTTTCCGCGATATCGGCCATAACCTTTTGCAGAATGGCGCTTCGTTCCTTCTGCTTGCTGGTCCTGTTGGTGATCTCCATGGAGTTCAACACGACTCTTCCCACGCCTTCCACGGCTGTTTTGGAGGTGGCGGTTGTATTATGGGCTGCATCCATGACGTCATCACTGACAGCTATAACCTGCTGTATTGAATCCTCGGCCAGCTTTCTGCGCACAGCCTGTTTTTGCGTCATTTCCACGATGTTGCCGGATGCCTCTTTGAGCCTGTCTGTTTCTTTCAGCAGTTCTGTTGTGCCGGCTGCCTGTTGGACCGTCGTGGAGGAGATGTCGATTACGAGCTGTGAGGTGTTTTCGATGTTTTGAATGATGCGGTCAAAGACAGCGGCTGTCTTTTGTGTCAGCTCCCTACCTTCTGCGATGGTAGCTGTGCTTTGTTTGATGAGTTCAGCTATCTCCTTTGTGGATTCAGCGGTTCTTTCAGCCAGTTTACGTATTTCCTCTGCAACGACTGCAAAACCTCGGCCGTGCTCGCCCGCCCTGGCCGCCTCGATGGCTGCGTTAAGGGCCAGCAGGTTGGTCTGTTCCGCGATGTCTGAGATCAGGGCTACGATATCCTTGACCTGTTCAGAACTGTCTGCAATGGCCTCCATGCTGCGCACGGTTTTGTCCATGGCCTCTTTTGCATCTGTGGAGGACAACAGGGTTTCCTGCGCCTCTTTTGCGGACTTTTGAGCCTCTTCAGCCATTTTTTGAAGGCTGTTGGACATTTCGGTCAGGGATTGTGCTGTCTTGTTGGCTGCCTCGGCCTGAACCAATGCCCGTGCCTGGACCTCCCTCGCTGTCTCACCCATGGCAATGACGGTCTGAACAGCGGTGTTGGAGACCTCTTTGCCTTGTGCGGAGGTCTCTGCGATTCTCTGTGCGGCCTTGGCCATCTCTTCTATGATGGCAGCAGTCTCTTTGGAGAGCTGTGCGGAGGATTCCGCGTGTTCTGCCACCTCACTGGCGGTCTGCCCCATCATCATGACGCGCTGCAACACATCTTTGGCCCTTTCAGCCTGTGCTATAGCGATTTCTGAGATGCGTTGTGCCCGTTCATGCACATTCTGGCTGGCCTGTGTGACATCTGTTACCGTGGCCTTCATGTCTTTGAAGGTGGTCTGAAGGGCGTCGAGGAAGGTGTTGATGGATTCCGCCATGATGCCGATTTCATCACGATATGTCACTTTTACACGTTTGGTGATGTCCATGTACTTGGTGATGACCTGAATGGCGGATGCTGTTTCTGTGATGGGGCGAAGCATGACCATGTTGAAGAAGATGGCTATAACTGTTCCCATGATAAAGATATATACCGCCAAGGCGCCTGTGAATTTGAAGCGGTCTATAATGAGATTGTTGAGCATTTCATTCAACGTATTGGCATCTTCCGCCAAGATATGCAGGCCTACGACCTTGCCCTCATAGTCCACCAGTGGCATGGAGGTGATGAGATATTTGTCGGTGAGCACATATCCCTTTGAGGCGAGTTCGTTATAATTTATTGTTTTTACAAGGTTTTTGGCTGCATCATCGAACCATTTGTCGTTGGCTATGACATAGCCGCCTCCTGTCTTGGTCTGTTCGCCTATTATGGTGCCCAGTTTGGCTGCATCTTCCTTGAGCAGGGTGGCATAGAGAAGCTTCTCAGCCTTCATGTCCTTGGCTATGGTATCCAGCCCCAAAAGCATCTCGATGGAGCCGATATAGTCGTTGTCCCGAATGATGGGTGCTATGCTGCGCAGGGCCAGACCGTCTCTGCCAACTTCAAAAAAAGAATACGGTTTTTTGGTGTTCTTCAATTGTACTATGGAATTACGAAATGCCTTGAGGTCATCCCCGTGTTTGTCAGGGGCCCAGGAACGCAGAAAGGAGCGGATGTCTGCTGTATGTATCTGCACCTTGAGATTTTTGAGACCGATTTTGTCGTAGTCCTCAAACATGCTGTAAAGACGATTCAATGCCAGTTCGCGATTGTTTTCTATAAGCGCCTTTGAAAGCGTGCCGTTACCCGCTATGGCCACTATGTTGGTCTTGCCTATCTCGAACCACTTATTGATGTTTTCCTGTAATAATTGTGTGGAGGTGGCAGTGTGTTTTTTGATTTCCGTTTCTTTCAGCGGTATGGTGCTGTACCAGGTATAAAGGGCATTGGCTGCAAGTATCAGTAAACCAATTACAGCTACTATGCCAAAGAGTTTAACCTTCAGGTTTACATTGAACAGATTGAACATATTATACTCCCTCCAAGAGAAATATATTATACTGATTATGTTTGTATTGAGTCTTGTTTTGCTCTTGCAGCGTTATGTCCTGATATATGGGCTATGATGTTCTGGGTGTCGATTACCGGCAGACTGTAGCCTTTTGCATTTGTTATGGCTTTAGTGAACAGTGTGTTTTCAAGCTGCATGTATTTCAGGCTGTCGGAGGGAGCGTGTGTCTCCCACATTCCATCTTCCACTCTCAATACAGAAGCGACCATCAGGCCATGTGGACCGTATTCGGATTCCACCAGAACGACTCGCGGATTTGATGAGCCGGCGTCGAGCGCCCGGTAATCCTCGGAAAGAAAGTATTTGAGATCCACAACAGGTACGATGTCCCCTCTGACATTCAGGATGCCTGTGATTGAGGTGATTGCATTGGGAAGGTATTCGATGTTAGCTGCGGGCAATATCTCTTTGACTTGAGACAGCTCTATGGCGCTTTCGTGGCCTGCTATGAGCAGGACGAGGACTTTCAGGTGAGTATATTGGTTTGTGCCGTCTTGCATGGTGGAACTTGCATCAGTCATGGATATTTTCTGACTCCCATTGCAATTATCAAATCGCCCAAGAAGTATGCCGGCGTTTCAGGCAGTCTTTATGATGTTTTTTATAATTAACATATCTTAATGAAAATATCGACAGTTTTTTTGACTCAAATTTCGCGTTTGAATCTAAAAAACAAAAAAGATATTGTTAATGCGCAATTTGCCAAGGATGCAACCCAAGCCTCGTAACAATACAGTTCATGCAGATATGTATGTGAGCATTTTTCGCCCCTGTCTGCGTGCAACGCACAGGCAGGGACGAGCAACGCAGTTATCGGGCGATAAGGCAATTTTTCGAGGTCCCCTCCAATCGTGGAATTTGCGCCTGTGCAGTGAATTGATACTGCCTGTATCTTTCGTATTCGGGTCCTTTTGCCAGCAACCTGCTTTTATATATTGTAATTTCCCGAACGCCGAACGGTTCGGATTTACATGGGGAACGCAGGAATTCTGTAATGACAGCTGGGGCCGTTACGGAGCGTATGCGACCTAATGTTATATGGGGTGTGAATGGGCGTTTTTCAATGGGCAGCCCCATACCTTCCAGCATGGTTTGTATGTTTTTTTGCAAGTTTTCGATGGCATGGAGGTCCCCCATGCAGCCGCACCAAAGCACACGTGGGTTTTTGGGCCCAGGAAAGACCCCTGTGCCCTGAATGGCGAGGTTAAACGGCTGCGTGGCGCAGGCTATGCCTTGAGCGGCATTACAGACCCGTTCCAGCAATTCCTCTGTTATGTCGCCGAGAAAGGCCAGGGTTATGTGCAGTTGAAGCGGATTAACCCATCTAATCGTGGAATGCGGCCCTGCCGGCCATTTTTTTATAAGGCGGCCCAGCATGGCCTTTATATCATCCGGTATATCGAGAGCTATAAATATGCGCGCCATATTGCAGGGAGATGCGCAGCCAGTCCAGGGCGGTTTCGGCTGTCAGCTGTTGTATGCTGGTGCGGGTTAATGGTCTATGGTTATTTTCAGACCTTGAGAATAGAAAACGCTGGCAGGAGGTCTGTTGTGGAGTGGCAAGGGCTATATAGACCGTGCCGATGGGTTTTTCTGGGCTGCCGCCGGTAGGCCCTGCGATACCGGTGACTGCGAGGGCGTAATCGGTTTTGGCAAGCCTGCGCAGCCCTTTTGCCATCTGAATAGCGGTCTGTTCGCTTACTGCACCGAACTGTTCTAATGTCTCCTGTCGCACCTTCAATATGTCCATCTTGGCCTGGTTGCTGTAGGTTATTACGCCCCTTTCAAACCACTGGGAACTGCCTGCAATGGATGTGATGCGGCTGGCGATCAAGCCACCCGTGCAGGATTCGGCTGTGGCCACAGTAGCGCCTTTTTGCAGCAGCAGATTGCCGACAACGGCCTCCAGAGTCTCCTCTCCTTCGCAGATTACATGTCTGTCCAGCAGGGATACCAGCCGTTGCCAGAAACTCAGGGCGTCTTCAATCCCATGCCCCCCTGAACCGGCGTCAGCAGACTCGTTTTTTTGCCTTTTATAGAGCATGGAGATCAAAACCTCGGGGAATACGGGATAGTATCCTATGGTTATGTCTGCGGGTATGGAGGCGGCCGAAACCAGGCGGTTGATCTCTGTTTCTGGAAGACCGAATGTCCGCATGACCCGGTAATAGACAGCCTGTGCCGGCAGGTGGTTTTGCAGCCACGGGATGACCTTTTCCTGTAAAAGGGCGACAGCCTGCCCAGGCACGCCCGGAAGAAAGAAAAGAGGGGTGTCGCCATGAATCAGAAGATAACCCGAGGCGTCTCCTTCAGGTTTCAGGGGCACGGAGCCGAAGGGCATGGACGCCAGTTTTTCCTTTATCCTTTGAGAAAATCCGTTATGGGCATGCAGCGTATTCAGGACATCTCCGTTGATAGTCAGGGGTAGATTCATTGCATGGGCCGCCGCCTCTGATGTGATGTCATCGGTGGTCGGACCAAGGCCGCCTGTCAGAATAATAAAATCGGTTCGTTCTATGGCTTGAAGCAGGACATCCTTGATATCCGTCGTATCGTCGCCCACAGTCGTGATGCGCCGGCATATCCATCCTGCCTCGAACAGTTTACGGGCGATGGTGTGACTCGTGGTGTTGAGGGTGGAGCCGAGCAGCAGTTCGTCTCCTATGGCGATGATCTCGTAGGACATGATGTCTTCACAGGGGAATGGCATACAGACAGATATTGGCGAGAATACCGGCCATGATATCATCTGCCATGATCCCCAGGCCTCCTTTCAGCCTCTCCAGTTGTCTTATGGGAAAAGGCTTGAATATATCAAGTATGCGAAAGAGGACAAAACCTGCCAACAGATGCAAAATGACCGGTTCATGCCCTACAAGTGTTATGAACATGCCTGCTATTTCGTCTATAACTACAAGAGACGGGTCTTTGACATGAAGTATGCGGCTTGTCACATCTGCTGTTATAATGCCTGCTACAATAAGAAAAATGGCGCAAACCAGTTGAAATGTCAAGCCGTCTTGATGCAGGATGTATCTTGCGCTCCAAAATACGAATAGCCCCACCACACTTCCACATGTGCCTGGCGCATAGGGTGAATAGCCGGCGCCAAAGCCGGATGCCACGGCGATGGACAGGTGCTTCATGCCGGTTGTTATCAGTCTTTCAGGGTGTGTTTCTCTATCCATGCATAGATCTTTTCCCTGTAAAACCAGACAGGTATCATGAGTAGCAGGGAAACCGCGAAGATGACGGCGGCATGATGAATGTTTCCATCATAGAGGTCGGCGCCCTGAATGGTAAGTAACCAGGTGCCGGGTATGCGGCCTATGGTGCTGATAATGAAGAACGCCTGCCACGGAATACGGCTGAAACCCATGATGTAACAGAGAATATCCTTTGGAAAGCCTGGAATCAGATAAAAGATGAAGGTGATGAAGAGCCCTTGATGTTCCGCCAGGTATTCAAGGCGGTTGTAGAGAGTGGTTTGTTGAATGTAGGGCTTGATCAATGCCCTGAAATATCTGCCTGCAAAAAAGGCCGCCATGCTACCCATGGTCAGGCCGAGGGTGGAGTATATCAGGCCAAGCCAGGGGCCGAAGAGAAAACCGCCTAGAATGCCGGTGGCCTCACCAGGTACAAAGGAGATTACCACCTGTGTAATCTGAAACGCCATAAAGAAGACAGGGGCGAGAATGGGCCAGTCCGCAAAAAGGCTGCGCACCTTGGCGCGTTCCTCATAGATGTTCATCAACATATCCCATGCGATTCGAAATGCGCCTTCCGGCAGCAACAGGAATGAGATGACAGTAACGGCCAACAGGATACCTGCCAGTATATACAGGACCACCTGTTTTTTTCTGATATGCCCTGGTTGGTTCTCTTTCACATCAGTTCATTGCGTAAAAGCAGGGTGTCTCTGCGCCAGTTCCAGTCGTCTTTTTGAGGGTAGTCCTTCATGTAATGGCCGCCCCGGCTTTCCAGTCTGGCGCCTGCAGCGCGTATAACAAGGTAGGCCACCTGGGCCAGATTGCGCAGTTCTATGAAGTCACTGGTCAGCAGGTAGTCCCAGTAGTGTTGGTGAATCTCTTTTAAAATAGGTTCGATGCGTTGGGCGGCCAGAGACAGCCGTTTGGTGCTGCGGACGATGCCTACGTAGTCCCACATAAGCCGGCGTATGGTGTCCCAG
Source organism: Deltaproteobacteria bacterium (assembly GCA_028695735.1). Lineage (GTDB taxonomy): Bacteria > Desulfobacterota > Dissulfuribacteria > Dissulfuribacterales > DYLC01 > JAQVIJ01. Next base: position 55,321 of record JAQVIJ010000006.1, read on the forward strand.
TTGTGGGAGATAAGCACCCCCTCCTGCATGTCCACGGCCTTGCCTGTCTTCCATTCCGGAGGAGATGCAAAAGGTAGGGATTTCAGGTGTTGCCAGGAGGATTGAATGCGCACAAACGACTGATGCGCCATTACCAGATTTTCCAGAAGGGAGTTGGATGCAAGGCGGTTGGCGCCATGAAAACCGGTGCAGGCCGTCTCTCCCACGGCAAACAGGCCAGGGAGGTCGGTCTGGCCGTAGGCATCCGTGACCACGCCGCCGCACATGTAATGCGCGGCAGGCACTACCGGAATGGGCTCGCGTGTTATATCTATGCCCAGTTTCAGACAGACGGCGTATATCTGGGGAAAACGTTTTTTGAGGAAATCCGGTTTTTTGTGAGTGATGTCCAGATATACATAATCGCGGCCGCTTTTTTTGAGTTCTGCGTCGATGGCCCTTGCAATCACATCCCTGTTGGCCAGCTCCATCTCCCGAGGGGCATATCTCTGCATGAATGCCTCTCCTTCACAGGTCAGCAGCCGGGCGCCTTCGCCCCTCAATGCCTCGGAGATGAGGAAGTTTTTGCGTTGAGGGTGATACAGGCAGGTGGGATGAAACTGAACGAATTCCAGATTGGCCACTCTTGCGCCGGCCCTGTATGCCATGGCGATACCGTCTCCTGTGGCCACATCAGGATTGGTGGTGTAGAGATAGACCTTTCCACACCCGCCTGTGGAAAGAATGGTGCAGCGGGACAGAAACGTGTCGATTTCGCCTGTAGCCCCGTTCAGGGCATACAACCCGACAACCCTGCATGTTCCTTTTGAACCTGGTGGTGTCCGGAGTCCCTGTTGTGTGGTGATGTCCGTTCCATCGGACATGGCCTCGCAGTGCCCTTGAAAACAGCCGTCGGCGTTCATGATTAGGAGGTCCACTGCCGTATGGTTTTCCAGCAGGGTGATGTTGCCGCACTCCATTGCGCGGCGGGTCAAGGCCTCCTGTATGGCCCTGCCGGTATAGTCTCCTACGTGCCAGATGCGCCTTCTGGAGTGGCCGCCTTCCTTTCCAAGACTGATTCGGCCTTTTTTGTCTCTGTCGAACCGCAGGCCGCAGGCCTCCAGTTCCGCCATGCGCTCAGGCGCCTGTCTCACTATAAGTCTGACTATGTCTTCGTGACAGAGTCCATCACCTGCCTTGATGGTGTCATATTCGTGCAATTCGAAGTCGTCGTCTTCTCCTGTGACACAGCATACACCTCCCTGGGCCAGGTTTGTGGCGGTGTCATCGGTCTTTTTTTTGGTCAGGACTGTTACCCTGCCCAATTCACTCAGTTTAATGGCCAGACTCAGGCCGGATATGCCGCTTCCTACAATGAGGAAGTCCGTTTCAATTTTCATGGCTGAATATGTCAGGGAATAGTTCTGACATCTGTTTTTTCAGCTTCAGCATGATCTCCTGCATGGAAGGGTCTGCCCATCTGGATGTGCGCAGCCGAAAGATATGCCCCCATTCTTCCAATGTGGCGTGTACCAGAATCTCTGTCTTGCAGGAATTTGGGAGTACGGTTCTGGCCGCCTGAGGAGAGGATGTCTTGAGCAGCTCGATGTAAATCCTTTCGGTTTCCTCCATGGCATTTTGCCACAGTTTGTATTCAGGCGAGCCTTCTTCGTAGAAACACGGCTTGATGAAGACCACCTCTCCGCCGAATCTTTCCTGGTCGTAGCGGCAATAGCGCTGGGACTCCTGAAGATAAGAGGCCACACGATGTCTGACCAGCTCATGTGTTACGGCCCTGTTGACGGTAAGGTGGGCCAGCACTGTGCGATGCCGTTTCTTGAGATATACCGGCAGGTCATCTATCTCCTGGGCGGAAAGCATGCGCACGGACACGCCGTCCGGTTCCACCAGGCCGTGTTTGGGCAACAGGTCTGCGTAGAGCACAGGATAAGCCGCTGACAGGAGTTTCAGAATGGCCTTGGATATCTTGAGCGGACCATGATTCAAAATGAGTTCCCGAAATGCCCGGGGGTTGCCAGAGAGCAGAAAGTGTTTTTTCTCCAGCCGGTCTGCGGTGATGAACCGGGGGATGGTCTCGAATAGTTTCTGGAGCACCGCCTCGCTCTCGATGGATACTTCAATGGCTATCTGTCCCATTTCGGTCACAGAAAAGTGGCCGCGTTCCACAATGCCCTTGATGAAGGTGTTTGCGGAGGTGGCGGTGATTTTGTCTTCACTCTTGTAACACACACGGCCGCAGCGCTCTATCTGTTGAAGAAGACGGCCTTCCTGAAAGTATTCCTCGATGATACGACATTCTGGTTCTATCACCTTCATATTTGTTACCCCTTTATCGGGCTTCTGTAAAATGCCTCATATGCCTTGTGTGACATCAGGATGTCCGCCTTATGGGCTATCTCAAAAGGAGAGTGCATGCTCAGAAGAGGCGGTCCGGCATCCACTACGCTCATGCCGTGATATGCGAGATATTTGGCCACTGTACCACCGCCGCCTTCGTCCACACGGCCCAGTTCGCCTGTCTGCCAGATGATCCCAGCCTGGTTCCATGTGCGCCGAATCCAGTTCATATATTCGGCGTGGGCGTCATTGGCGCCATATTTGCCGCGCGAGCCGGTGTATTTTGTGAGACAGATACCATATCCCATGAGGGCGTCGTTGCGTTTTTCATGCACTTCCTGATAGTCTGGATCAATGCCGGCGGTTACATCGGCGCTGATGGCCCTGGAGTTGCGGAAGATTCTCAGGAGCGTGTCCGGATTTGTTTTTTTGCCCATGTAATTCAGGAGGTCGTGAATCAGCAGTTCAAGGATGCGGGATTTGGCGCCGGTATTGCCGTCGCTTCCAATCTCTTCCTTGTCCATGAAGAGGGCGACGCAGGTGTGCGTGGGTTTTTGTGTCTCCAAAAGGGCCTTCATGGAGGTATATGCACAGATGCGGTCGTCCTGACCATAACCGCCCACAAATGCCCGATCCAGACCTACGTCCCTGGCAGGGCCGGCAGGCGTGATCTCAATCTCCGCGCTGATGAAATCCTCTTCAGTGATGCCGTAGCGATCGTGCAGCATTTTGAGGATGTTCAGCTTGACCGTCTCTTTCATGTCCTCCGGTCCCAGAATCGGCAGGCCGCCGAAGAGGACGTTGAGTTTCTCGCCTGGTACGGCCTCGGAGAGTTTCTTGTCGGCCTGCACCTTGCCAGCCAGGTGCGGAAGCAGGTCGTTTATGGTGAAGACAGGGTCTGATGCATGTTCGCCCAGCACGAGTGCGATGGTTTTGCCGGTTTGCGTCAGGACAACTCCGTGTATGGCCAGGGGTCTGGCAAGCCATTGAAATTTCTTGATGCCGCCGTAGTAGTGGGTTTTCAAATAGGCCATGTCCAGCTCTTCATAAAGGGGGTTCTGTTTCAGGTCCAGACGGGGGGCGTCGATGTGGGATGCGATGAGGTGAATGCCGTCAAGGATGTCCTGTTTACCCAGATGGATAAGGGCCGCCGCCTTTCCGTTTATCTGCCAAAAGAGTTTTTTGAACCCGCTGCCCTTGGTAACAGGCTCAAAATCGGCCTTGCGGGCTGTTTCTGCGATAAATTTTACCGCCTCTCGTTCTGTCTTGGCCTCATTCAGGAAATTGGCGTAGCCCACGGCATAGTCCATGGCCCTTTGGCGCTCATCATCCGTGAGTTGAGACCAGATATTCTTTCTTTCGGAGAGAAGTTGTTTCTTGAGCTGCTTGATCTCATTTTTTGAATAGGTTTTGTTCATTTGTCGCTCCGGTTTGACCAGTTGTGTGTAAGGATTCCGGTTATTCGGTTGCTGTTGTCAACGGCTACTATGCGGCTTTCACCTGTGAGACACTCCTGTGTGTCAAAAAGGCCATAGGATGCAATGATGATAAGGTCTCCAGGCTCACCCCTTCTGGCAGCCGCGCCGTTCAGGCATACCATGCCGGAGCCCTTTTCCGCCTCTATCACATAGGTGTCGAAGCGCTCGCCGTTCGAGATGTTATAGACCATGATCTGCTCAAATGGAAGTAGCCGGGCCGCCTCTATCAGGTCCTTGTCTATGGATAGGCTGCCCTCATAGTTCAGGGCGGTCTGTGTAACGGTGGCCCTGTGAATCTTGGATTTAAGCATGGAACGAAGCATGATGATACCCTCTTTTGATGTTATGGAAAGATGCCATTATATTAGTGCGGCTGTTTTGTGAAACACATGTTGTCGATGAGCCTGGTCTTGCCCACCCAAACGGCCAGGGCCGCCAGCACCTCCTTCGCCTTCTGAAATCCGTCTTCGTCATAGGGCTGAAGGGAGTTGGGATCCCCGATAAAGATGTAGTCGATACGCGTGAATGGTTTGGCTGAAATCACCCCTTCAATTGCGTTTTTCAGTGTCTCCAGGCCGATTTTTTCAGTTTTTAAGGCAGTTTCCGCCTTACAAAGGGCCTGATAAAGGCATAGGGCTGAAGCCCGTTCTCCCTGGGAAAGATATGTATTCCGGGAACTCATGGCCAGGCCGTCAGGTTCTCTCACGGTTTCATGGGCTACGATCTCCACAGGCATATTCAAATCCTGCACCATGCGCCTGATGATCGCCAGTTGCTGAAAGTCCTTTTGGCCGAATACAGCCTTGTCAGGCTGCACAATGCCGAAGAGTTTGGCCACGATGGTGGCGACCCCCCTGAAATGACCTGGTCTGCTTCGGCCGCACAGGTGTTCTGAAAGACCTTCCACATTTACCCAGGTGCTGAAAGCCTTTGAATAAAGCTCGTTCGCATCAGGAGTGAAAAATATGTCCACGCCGGCCTCTTTCGCCATTCGTGTATCCCTTTCCATGTCTCGAGGGTAGCGGGACAGGTCTTCGTTTGGTCCGAACTGCGTGGGGTTTACAAAAAGGCTTACCACCACGCGATCTGTGAGCTGCCTCGCCAGCTCCATCAAAGCGATGTGGCCTGCATGGAAATATCCCATAGTGGGCACAAAACCGATGGTCAGCCCGTCTCTTTTATATTGCAGGACCTGTGCACGCATCTCTGGGATGGAAGGGATGACCCTCATTTGCACTCCTTTTCTACCTGGCATGCCCCTTCCTGGTCCTCCGTGGGTAACAGCGGGTTGGAGAACAGGGAATCCAGTCCCTTAGGCGTTTCAGACAGGATACAGTGGTCACGCACGTAATTCACGATGTTTTCCTGGCCCTTTACCAGTTCCAGACCGCTGGAGGTCTCGGAGATCAGAATGGGTATGGTATAGATGCCGAGCATCTTGAGCATGGCCTTGTTGACCTCTGGATTGTAGTCCTGAATGGCCGGCAGGTCCTTGAAAATCTCCTGGGCCTTTGTCAGCCTTGTGACAGGGTTGAAATGAAACTCGCACAGGGAGCAGTCCGACAATTCCTTCAAAACCGCCTGGCAGTGAGGGCAGTTTTCGGAAAACACGAGGTACATCCGGTGCCTGGGTTTTTCACAGCTTTTTACTGCGTAGGTTCCCTTGTCCATGGACAGTTCATCCAGATTCAATGTGGAGGTATTGAAGTTCAGGGCGGCAAAGACTGTAATCTGGGTGCCCAGGATGATACATGCCTTTAAGAGTTGTCTGGCCCCCAGGGCTGCATTCATGAGTATGATGAATCCGAAGACTATGAAACAATACAGACATACGGTTTTGACCACGAACAACTGGAAACAGACCAGAACGCCCTCGGCCACCATGCCCATGAGCAGCAGGAACTGCAAAAGGGAGCATGAGGCTGTTTGGGGCCGGTTGTAGGCATCGAAGAGATAGTGTTTGCGTTTATGTCCCTGTCTGCTGCCAACCGTCAGCCAGAAAAGCAGTTGAAAATAGATAATGCCCGCCAGATTGATATATGTCTGAGAGACACGTGTGAGGTCGTGCACCACCTCGCATCCATCGTTTGGGCAGAAGGATTTGCCTGTGGTCAAAATGGTGAATATCTGGGCCAGAATGATGAGTGTGGCTAAAAGGCCCAGGATCAACAGGGCGGTTCTCTGTCTGGGGCTCATGTCAGGTTCCATGTGCGTCATCCCTTGTTTTTTACAGAATCAACCGCTTTTCATTGGTTATGCGGTAGTCCAGATAATATAACACAGGAACCACCAGTCTTGAAAAGATAGTCGCAGCTATCTCACCGGACATCAAGGCGATGGCCAGGCCCTGGAATATGGGGTCGAAGAGTATTACAAAGGAACCGACCACCACCACCGATGCAGTGAGCAACATGGGTCTGAAACGCACTGCCCCGGCATCTATCACGGCCTCCTCGATGGTAAGACCTTCCCTCAGGCGCAGCTCGATGAAGTCCACCAGAATGATGGAGTTTCTGACTACTATTCCGGCGCCTGCGATAAAGCCTATCATGGAGTTTGCAGTGAAAAACGCACCCATCAAGGCATGGGCCGGTATGATGCCGATCAGGGAGAGGGGAATGGGCGAGAGAATGACGAGGGGAACAGAGTATGACCTGAACCAGCCCACCACCAAAATGAAGATGATCACCACCACCACGGCAAAGGCCCCTCCCATGTCACGAAAGACCTCGTAGGTGATGTGCCACTCCCCGTCCCATTTCATGCTCCAGTCCTTTGAGGAGAAGGGCTGCGTGGTGTAGAGTATAGACAGGCGTTCGCCGTTGTCTGAGCTGTTTACAGGCAGGGTCTCCAGCCTCTTGTTCAGCTTCAAAATGGCATACACAGGGCTTTCTTCCTCGCCGGAGACGTCACCGGTTACATACACAACGGGCTGAAGGTTTTTATGATAGATGGGGTGTTCAAGTGTCTTTTCCTCCACCTTGACCAGTTCAGAAAGCCTGACCATGCCCCTGGCCCCAGCCACCTGAATATTTTGCAGGTTACTCACCAGGTTTCTGTCCGCCAGAGGCAGTTTGATCACTATGGGCACATCCTCTTTGCTGTTGACGTCGTGCAAAAGCCCCACTGCGCTACCGTTTAGGCCGGTCTGAACAACCCCAAGCAGGTGTTCCGGCGTTATGCCCATGGCCACGGCCTTGTCCCTTTCCACGGTGAGCACCAGTTCCTTTTGCGGATCCGTCATGTACCAATCCACATCCACCACGCCCTCGGTCTCCTGAAATATTCTCTTGACACGGCCTGCAATCTCTATCTGTTTTTCATAATCAGGGCCGTATATCTCGGCCACAAGGGTCTGAAGCACCGGCGGGCCCGGCGGTATCTCCGTCACCTTTATGCGCGCACCGTGTTTTTGGGCTATGGCCGTCAGCTCCGGCCGCAGGCGCTTGGTGAGTGGGTGGCTCTGCTCGTCACGCAGCTTTTTGGGCAGCAGATTTACCTGAATGTCTGCGACGGTGGGGCCGCTTCGCATGTAGTAATGGCGCACCAGTCCGTTGAAATTGAACGGGGATGCGGTGCCGATATATATCTCGCAATCGGTCACGACAGGTTGCTCCATGAGATATCTGGCCAGCTCTTCCGTTACAGCCGCGGTCTTTTCCATGGATGTGCCGTTGGGCATGTCGATAATCACCTGAAACTCGCTTTTGTTGTCAAACGGCAGCATCTTGACCTTGACAATCTTGGTGTAGATGAGTGAACAGGCCAGCAGGAAACAGCAGGCCATGATGCCAAGAAAACCCCACCTCCACACGGGCTTTTTAATGAGATGCCCCATGATCCAGCGGTATATGCGGGTTAGCAGGCCTTCCTGCTCGGCTTCATGCTCAGGGACGCCCTTCAGGATGTGGTATGCAGCCCAGGGTGTGATGACAAAGGAGATGACCATGGACAGGAACATGGCCACGGATGCGCCCACCGGCATGGGGCGCATGTACGGGCCCATGAGCCCGCGCACAAAGGCCAGCGGCAAAATGGCGGCTATGACCGTAAATGTGGCCAGGATCAGAGGGCTTCCCACCTCCACCACCGCCTTTGTGATGATGTCACGAATGGGCAGTCCCTTGTTTTCAGGTAGGCGCATGTGTCGCATGATGTTCTCTACGCCCACTATGGGGTCATCCACCAGAATACCGATGCAGAAGATGAGGGCGAAAAGCGTCACCCTGTTCAAGGTATAGCCGTAGAGATAGTAGATGAAGAGGGTCAGGGCCAGAGTGACTGGAATGGCCACCAACACCACAAGGCTGGCCCTGAAACCCAGGAGCAGGGCCATCAGGATGGTTACGGAGATGGTGGCAAGGGCCAGGTGCTCCAGAAGCTCGTCGGATTTCATCTTGGCGGTCTCGCCGTAGTCCCTTGTGATCACCATGTGCACGTCGTATGGCAGCAGATGCCCTCGCAGCGCCTCTGTCTTTTCTATAACCGTTTTCGCCAGATCAGTGGCATTTTCGCCCTTTTTCTTGGCTACTTGCAGGGTAACGGCGTTCTTCATGCCCGACTGGGGCACCTGAACGCCTTTCTGAGCGGCGGCCTTTCCGCCTCCGATCATCACATAGGATGTCGGTTCCTCCGGGCCGTCTGAAAGCTCTGCGATTTCCTTCAGGAATACGGGCTTGCCGTTGTGCACATACACCACGGTGTCTCCCACATCCTGAAGGGTGCGAAAGAAATTGTTGAGCCGAATGGAGATGTTCTGATTGTTTTCAGTAAGTTCCGTCACCCACGAGGCCTGGTTTTGTGAGGACAGGGCGGCCATTACCGCCTGAAAATCCAATCCCATGGCATAAAGGGCGTCTTCTTTTGGAAGGATGCGAATCTCCCTTTTGAGCCCCCCTATGACCTTGGTCTCGCTGATGCCCGGAATGCTGCGGACTTCTTCGTTCAACTGTGTTACGATCTGCCGCAGGGTCATGGGGTCATGTCTGTCGGACCAGAAGGTCATGGCAAGTATGGGCACATCGTCGATGGAGTGCATCTTCAAAAGGGGTTTGGAGCAGCCGGCCGGTATCCAGTCGAAGTGGGAATAGAGCTTGTCATACAGCCGTATGGTGCTCTTTTCTGCGTCCTCTCCCACATAAAAACGCACGATTGTTACGGCCTTACCGTTGTCAGCCGTGGAATAGACATACTCCACGCCCGGAATCTCCCAGATGAGCTTTTCCATGGGCCCGATGACGCGGTTTTCCATCTCCTTGGGTGAGGCCCCCGGCATGGAGACCAGGACGTCTATCATGGGGACCACGATCTGTGGTTCTTCCTCGCTGGGGGTAAAGAAAACGGCGAATAGCCCCAGCAGCAGGCTTGCGGCTATGGCTAATGGCGTGAGCTTGGAATCAACGAAAAAACCAGTAATTTTTTGCAGAAAACCGTGGTTATTCAAGCCTTATGCCCTCCCGGACCTGTTCCAGGTTGGAGATCGCTATGGTTTCCTTTGCGTCCAGACCTCCAAGCACCTCCACCCATGCCTCCTCTGTTGTTTCAGGCGCTGTTTGTCCGTCCTTGACCGGGGCCTGTGAGGCCTTGACCTCAGACCATTCGCTGCCCAGTTTTACCACACGCCAATGGGCTATGCGGTCCCTGCCGATGGTGTAAACACCTGTGATGCCGCCGCGATGAATCAATGCCTTCTGCGGCACAGCGATTACCTGTCTCGTGCCTGTGGGTATGGCGATCCTGCCGAACATGCCGCTCCTTAAACCCTTGAGCCTTATATCCGCCTTAACGATAAATGTATTGGTGGCACTGCTTACCCTGGGTACTATCTCGCTTATCGTTGTCATAACCGGCGCATCTGAACCAGGGGAGGGGATGGATACCCAGACCTTCTGGCCCCGGGCCAATTGATGCAGGAATGCCTGATCCACATCCGCCTCGAACCAGAACCCGTCGTCGCTTGAGTCAATTTTCAGAATAGGCATGCCTGCATTGACATAACTACCTGTATCCATGAACTTTTCCACCACCCAGCCGTTTACCGGTGAAACGATCCCTGTGTATTGCAGAAGATTGTCCACCTCCTTGATGCGGGCATCCACAGCCCTGATACCGGCGGTCATGGCATTCAGGCGTTCTTCCGCCGAATTGAGAGCGCTCTGTGCCCGTTCAAACTCGTCCTCAGTGGCTGCGGTTTCGTTTTTCAGGCGTTCGATTCGCTTGAAATTGGCCTTTACATAGACCAGATCGGCTTCCATGGCCATTTTTTGCCTTTTAAGGGCATCTTTTTCGGCATTAAGGGCATTCAGTTTGGACATGACCTCTGCATCGTCCATCTGCACCAGAAGGTTGCCGCTGGATACGGCATCCCCGGCGGTTACAGTCATGTTTTTGATAGAGCCCGAAATCTTCGAGGCCAGAAGAATCTGTCGTTTCGCCTGGACCCTGCCTGTGAAAACCGCCTCCGACGCAGCAGTTTTGGGCGTTATCTCCATGATATCCGCCTTTACAGTGGACGGTATCTTTTTGGGTGCCTCGTCCTTTTTGGCTACGCAGGCCGTCATGCCGAACATGAGGCATGTGCAGAGGCAGTAAAAAAACAGTCTTTTCTTCATAACGTTCCTCTCTATATAAGGGATGTGGTTGTAATTTTTGGCAATATCCTGTGGTTATCTGGTTTCGAGAAGGCCGGTGCGTAGTTTGAGACCGGTTTCCGCTGTCAGCACCTCAAAGGCCGTGCGCTGCAGGTCGAGCCCTGCCTGTTTCAGGGCGGTTTCCGCTGTCAGCACCTCCACCATCAAGGCCATGCCGTTGTTGTAGCGGCTTTGTAGAATGCGAAAGGCCTCCTGGGCGTTCTCTATGGAACGTCTGGCCACCTCTCTCTGCTGAACGGCCGTCCGCAGGTTGTAGTAGGCCTCCCTGACCTCCATTCGAACCTGTTCCTCCATGTCCTTGACTCGATGGGAGACGGCCTGCTCCTCGGATTTGGCCGCGGCAATGCGGGCCCTGTCGCCGGTGCCGTTGAAAAGATTGAATGAGACGACGCCAGCCACAGCCCATGCATCGCCATCAGAGCCCACAAAGTCCTTGGCGTTCATTTCATAGGCTCCCTGAAGGGAGACAGAAGGCAGATAGCTGAATCTGGCCTGTTTTGTGTTCAGGCGTCCAAGTTCCAGGTCTTTTTGGGCAATGGCCATGTCCGGCCGTTTACTGACAGCGGTTTCAGCGAGTTCGTTCAGGGACTTGGTCAACAGCTCCGGCTGGTTGTTCAGAAAGGTTGCTGCATCGCTCAGACGCCACGAGCTCTCCTGAGGCATTCCCATAAGTTTGTTGAGTCTTGCGAACGCCACATCCAGGTCGCCTTCAGCCTTTATCTTTTCCATTTCCACCTGCGCCTTGTGCACTCGGGCGGATGTGAGGTCGGACAAAAGGGCATTTCCTGCGGTGTGCCGTTTGGACGCCAGGGCCTCCAGGGCGGATACGGTCTTCAGGGAGCTGTTCAACACATCCAAATTGCCTTGAGCGAGCAGTGTGTCATAATAGGCCTTTTCCACCAGAAACCGAATGTTCTGCCGCATCCTGGCGAGTTCCATGTCGGTTCTGGTTGCCTGTGTCTTGGCGGCCTGATAGCCGATCCACTCCCTGCCTTGATCGAAGATGGGCTGCGTGAGAATGAACTGGGTCTTCCAGTTGTTGTAGGCGGATGGATGATTGAGGTTGTTCAGCTGAAAATCCTGGGCTGTAAAGGCCTCCTGTTGCAGTTTCTGTGTAAAAACCAGAGGTGGGGAATTGGTGTGCTCTATGCGTTCCTGTATGTCTAATCTGGGCAGAAAACGGCTGAAGCCCACTGTTACGTTTTCCGAGGCCGCTTGAAGTCTGGCGCGGGAACCCTGAATGAGCTGGTTGTTTTTCAGGGCGTTGTCGATGGCCTGGTCCAGCGTAAGGGTTTCTTCAGCGCGGCCCGAAGTCGTCATCAGTGATACCACGCAGAATGTGAGACAAAAAAACAGCAGCATCCTCGTGCGCATTATGGTCTTTTCTCCTTCACCACTTTCAATCTGTTGAAAATTGTTGTATCAAAAGGCCTTGAATCTTTTCTGCTTAAACAATGGAATTTTAGTCTGTATAATGTAATCGTCAAGCATTTTCATGAAACCTGTTGTGGTCTATTTATGGTTGACAGGGGGTCTGGTAAATTTTAAAATTTTTGTCCTTCTTTTTGATGGGCTTTGTGACGGGCTTTGTGACGGGGGTACCGTCATGAATGTTTCGTTCGGGAACAATGTGTGATGAAGGCTAAAAAGCTGACTACTTGCTCTATATGTGAGCATTTTTCGCCTACGAGCAACGCAGTTGTGAGCGAAAAGGCAATTTTTCGAGATTCCCTTAAAGGATTTTATAACTATGCAGACCATTTTATACCCAATCACATACCCCAGTCTGGTTTTGCTGAGGACATTGTCACCATTTTTTTCGCAAAATACCCTGTTGGTACCCACCGAAGACCTCTTAACGGAGATACATGCCCTCTCGTCGGCCACCGGTGCGGCGTTGCGGGCGTATTGCCCCGCTCCCCTGAATGATGGTCTTTCCGACATGCTGCAGAGATTCAGGCAGTGGACAGGCTGGGCCTCTTCCCTTGGAATAGGGGAAAGGCTTTCCGGACAGAGCTTTGTCTCCATGTCCAGCGGTCAGGACGAAACCATGCAGGCCATAATGGAACGCATCAAAGGGGATGCGGAGAACGACTCACTGCTTATGGCGCGGTTTTTTCTGTGGATAGCCCATCAGACCGACAGGACGGAGGACGATGTCCGCATGTCTCTCGATAGCCTGCCCTCAGAGGATGCCTTGCTGCGGGAACCACTGGAGGACGCAACGGATTTTGCGGCAAAGACACCTATCGCAAGGCTGGAATCCCTTTCGCAGGTCAGAAAACGGCTTGTAAACTGGGCGGAATTTGCCAAGATATATCTCGCCGGACCAGACGCAAATAACCTGTTGCCGGTAGGTCAGGATATAGGCGTGAAGGATATGCTGGACAGCGCTTATGAGGCCATGTTTACGGGCCGCACGGCACAGGAACTCGTGTCACTCCGACTGTCTTTCAACGATTTGCAGAGGCTGAAGGATTCATCTGAATTCCAGCATGCCTGGCAGACCTTTTCCCATGGTCTGAAACAGTTCGTTTCAGCCCCAAATGATGCCGGAGATGCGTTCAGACCTCTGGAGATTGCAGCAGAGAATATTCATGGAATGGCGGAGCAGATTTTGACGCGAGAGCCCAAGACCATCACCCTGACCTGCACGCTTTATGCAGGGGTTTCATGGCAGGAACTGCTGTTTCATGCCTGTGGAGAACGCAGGCAGGCGCAGCCGCTGTTTGACAGGAATGCGTGCGGCGTTTCATTTTTTGTTTTTTAGGGAGCCCTGGAAAATTGCCCCTTAATGAAAACAGCCAGGTACATTGCGTTATAAACATTGTCAGGTAGAATGCGCGCTGTTTTTACGAGTTCGGGCGACATCTCCTTGTCGTTCCAGTGAGTGAGGCCCCGCTGAAGATTTGCGATGGGCAGTTCCACCGGCAACAGCCCAATGCCGTCAGGCAGTTTTTTTAGCACATGGTTCACCACCATTTCATTTTCCTCGGGTGCGAAGGAACATGTGCAATATACGATGATACCGCCCGGTTTCGTGGCCTGAATGGCTGAAAATAAAAGCTGTTTCTGCTTTCGGGCCAGTTCCTGTATCTTTTTTTCGCTCCAGTGAGACCATGAGGCCGGTTCTTGTATGGAAAATCTCGCCTCCGAAGAGCAGGGCGCGTCCAGCAGTGTGCGGTCAAACCTGCCTTGGCATTTGAATCCAACGGTTTTGCCATCTTGCAGATATGTCTTGACGTTTTTTGCACCATGTAGTTCGAGGATATGCCGCAATTTGAAAAAACGCGGCTTCACTGCCTCCACTGCCGAGATTTGCCCTGTATTTTCCATGAGTTCCGCCAGAATCAGTGTCTTGCCACCAGGGGCCGCCGCCAGGTCCAGCACGGTCTCGCCCGGCATCGGAGCAAGGAGAAGCGCTGCCAGGAGGCTGGACGGGTTTTGAATGTAGATCAGCCCGTTTTCTGCAAATGGATGTGAAAGCAGCATTGCCCTGTTTTCAGCAGGGCAATGGAACATGTGAGGCCAGTAGTCAAAGGCCGTTGCACGAATGCCAGCCCCTTTCAGGCCGGTCATGACGGCTTGTGGATTCACCTTCAGGCGGTTGATGCGAAATGAGACGAGCTTGGGCATCAGGAAAGATGTAATCACCTCGTGGTAAACGGCATCTGAAGGCAGTATGAGCCGCAACCTTCGAAGAAATGCTTCGGGTAACTGCGTCGCCGTGTTCAACGCCTCTGACTCTATAGCAATGTGAATTCTGCCTTTAACTGCTGTTGAATCGTTGGGTTAGTCCTGAATCGTGATGGCCCCTGCCGGACACATGGCCGCCGCTGATTCGCAGTCGCAGGTATGGCATTTGTCAGGCCCGATCACCTGCGCCTTGTCGTCTTGCAGTTCAAATACCTCAGGGCATACCTCCACACAACTTCCGCATCCCACACAGAGTTCCTGATCCACTACCGGAGTCGCCATAATTTACCTCCCTATGTCTTTGATATTGTTGCAAGCCTGGCCGCAAGAATCGACCAGGTTTCAAACGCCTGCATATGATCCATGACCTCTCTGGCCGTCATCCAACCCTGATGTGTCAGGTGTTCGCCGTGATTTATGAAAAGGCCCTCGGCATTCGCCACCTCGAGGATATGAACTGCCCCTAAGTGCACCCGTCCCACTGCATTGGATTCGTCGTTTATCCAGCCTATGAATCGAGGGAAAGAAAATGCCCCGGCCCCCCTAATCTCTTCCGCCAATTCGCGTCTCAATGCCCTTTCGTATATCTCGTGTGTGCCGGCGGTGCCTTCTGCATCCTCTTGGTCGATGTGACCGCCTATTCCGATGGATTGAAGCCCTGCAAGCCTGCCTTCCTTTACCTGTTTTTCACGGCGATATACAAAAAAACGGTCTTGGTGTTGCAGGATTACATAGGGAATGAGCTGCTTCAGGCTGTCGTCCACCTCTGCCTGTTCTCTGTTGATAAATTGAAAGGGAAGGCGCAGGACGTCTTGTAGATGAGGAGGCGAGGGTCTGATGCCTGAAAAGAGAGGTGCGCCAAAGAGCGGCTCTAAAAATTTTCGATGAATACAGAGGATCTGCTGTGTTTTCATAAAGGGATTGATTACCAGATAATGCAGAAAATGGAAAGTGTACCCTGCCACACTTTCAAAAGCCTTTTTACTCTGTTAGATTGCAGAGAACCTCTGCGAAACAAGATTTGTCTCAATATGATGTAAATGTAACAGGAGGAATATTCATGGATCAGGGGATTTTTGAGCTGACCCTCACGAATCAAGATGGAAATCAGGTGAAATTAAAGGATCTTTTGGGCAAATGGCTGATACTCTATGCCTATCCCAAGGACAATACCAGCGGTTGCACTCAGGAGGCATTGGACTTTTCAGCGGCCTTGGATTGGTTTCACGCCCACGGTGCTGAGGTGGTGGGTGTGAGCCCTGACTCCGTAAAGAGTCACAAGAATTTTGAAACCAAACACGCCTTAAGAATCACCTTGCTGAGTGATGCAGAAAAAAGGCTGCTTCAGGCCTTGAATGCCTGGGGGCCAAAGGTCATGTGCGGCAGGCAGTGTATGGGCGTGATTCGCAGCACCTTCATCTTTGATGCAAACGGTGTGCTGCGAAGGGAGTGGCGCAATGTCAAGGTCAAGGGGCATGTGGAGGAGGTCAAGGCCGCATTTGAGGCATTGATACACGAGTGATGGATGTGAGCCCTGCCAATATGAATCTGCCGTCCGGGGCCCGTATTCACCTGTTGGGCATCTGTGGTACCGGCATGGCCGCCCTGGCCGGTCTGCTACATCAGCAGGGCTATGTGGTCACTGGTTCGGATACACAATTTTATCCGCCCATGGGTGAGCTGTTGAAGCGGCTTGGGCTTCGCACCTTTCAGGGCTACAGTGCTGAACACCTCGAGGCAGCCCAGCCCCATCTGGTCATCATCGGAAATGTCATCTCCAGGGGTAATGAGGAGGCGCAGGCCGTGATGGACAGGGGCATTCCTTTTATGTCCTTTCCGGAGGCCTTGCGTAGCTTTTTTCTTTTAAATCGAACACCGCTGGTGGTGGCAGGGACTCACGGCAAGACCACTACCTCCTCCCTCTTGGTGGCTGGCTTGGAGGCCGCTGGTTTCGTGCCTGGTTTTATGATAGGAGGCATCTTGAGGGAGTATGGTGTGGGTTTTCGCTTGGGTGAGCCGCCGTGGTTTGTGCTGGAAGGCGACGAGTATGACACGGCATTTTTCGATAAGAACCCCAAGTTTCTGCACTATGCCCCTCAAGGTTTAATTGTCACGAGCCTGGAGTTCGACCATGCGGATATCTATGCAGACCTGAATGCTGTGAAACAGGCATTCAGGCGATTGGTAGCGATTGTGCCATCGAATGGTGTTATTGTAGCCTGCTCTGACTGGCCTCATCTCATGGATGTGTGCGAGGCCGCCTCCTGTCCGGTGATTACCTATGGATCAGACGGCAATATGCCTTATTTTTCCAGTCAGCATTGGGCGTTGGCGGATTACGCAGCCTCTGTCGAGGGAATCACCTTCAATGCCCTGCTGCAAGGCAAGGTCATGCATCAGGTCAGGCTTCCTATGCCGGGAATGCACAATGCATTGAACGCCCTGTCGGTCCTGGCCCTTCTTTATGCATTGGGTATTCCGTTGAAGGATGCGGCCGCCGGTCTTGCCCTTGCAAAGGGTGTGAAGCGCAGGCAGGAGGTGCTGGCCGAAGTGAACGGTGTCTTGGTCATAGACGATTTTGCACACCACCCAGGGGCGGTGAGCGTCACCTTGCAGGCCTTGAAAGAGCGATATGAGGGCAGAAGACTCCTGGTTGTTTTTGAGCCGCGCACAAATACCAGTCAGCGGGCCGTGTTTCAGGCCGCGTATGCAGAGGCCTTCGATGCGGCGGATTTAGTGTTTGTGCGAGAGGCCCCACACCCTGAAAAGGCGCCGCCTACTGACCGCTTTTCTTCCGTTAAACTGGTAAGCGACCTGAATGATCGAGGTGTTGCGGCCTTTTGGGGCATGAATGCCCAGGAATTGCTCAATAAATTATTAGAACAGGTTAGACCATACGATGTGGTGGCTGTGCTCTCCAATGGCGCCTTTGAAGGCATACACGACCGTTTGATTGCCGCGTTACAAGAGAGGAGTAAATGAGCACTCGGAGTGGTCTGCCTTTTTTTCAGGAGTTGTGCCGGGCGAGCGATTCCGGTGCCCGTCGTGGCAGGCTGTTGCTGGCTCATGGTAGTGTGGAGACCCCTTGTTTCATGCCTGTGGGCACTCAGGCCAGTGTCAAGGCATTGTCACCCGATGACCTTTTATCCTGTGGGGCACAGATCATTCTGGGCAATACCTATCATCTATATCTGCGGCCTGGCCATGAACTCATTGGGGAATTGGGCGGGCTTCATAAATTTATGGGCTGGAATGGCCCTATTCTTACGGACAGCGGCGGCTTTCAGATATACAGCCTTGCGCAGATGTGCCGCATTCAGGAGGAAGGGGCCGAATTCCGTTCCCATATAGATGGTTCCCTGCACAGGCTTACACCGGAATTGGTGGTAGAGATACAGGAGGCCCTGGGTTCGGATATCATGATGCCTCTGGATGTCTGCATTCCATACGGTGCCTCATACGATGAGGCGGTAAACGCCCTTGAACGCACCACTCGATGGGCTATTCGCTGTAAAAACGCTCAAAAGCGAAGGGAGTTGGCCTTGTTTGCCATCATTCAGGGAGGCATGTTTCCGGAGCTGCGAAGGCGCAGCGCGCAGGAGCTTTTGGCCCTGGGAATGGACGGCTATGCCATCGGGGGTCTGAGTGTAGGAGAGCCCAAGGATGTGATGCTGCAAATATTGGGCGAGGTCAGGCCTGTCATTCCGCGGTGTTATCCCGTCTATTTGATGGGTGTGGGGACGCCTGAGGACCTGGTGGATGCAGTGGATCTGGGGGTGGACATGTTTGACTGTGTGATGCCCACTCGAAACGCCAGAAATGGAAAAATCTTTACTTCCTTTGGCCATATTGTTATAAAGAATGCACAGTATGCCGGAGACAATCGCCCCATAGACGAGGAATGTCAGTGTTATACCTGCAGAAACTTTTCTCGTGCATATCTTCGCCATCTTTTTATGGCCAATGAGCTGCTGGTATATAGATTGCTTTCCATACACAACATATATTATTATCAATCCCTCATGAAATCCATGAGAGATGCCATAGAAGCAGATGAATTTCAGTCTTTCAAAGGCAAATTTTATGAAAAAAGGAGTGTAAAACAATGAACCTCATTTCCACCGCATTCGCCATGGGAGGCGCACCCGATGCCCAGCAGGCGGCTGTTCAGGCGGGCCCGGCGGCCGCTCTCATGCAGTTTCTGCCCCTCGTCTTGATCTTCGTGATCTTTTATTTTCTGCTCATTCGTCCTCAACAGAAGCGCGCCAAGGAACACCAGAATTTTCTGGACAACCTCAAAAAGGGTGATGAGATTGTCACCGCAGGGGGCATAATAGGCCGTATAACAGGGCTGACAGACCAGGTGGTTACAATTGAGGTGGCCGACAATGTCAGGCTTAAGGTGTTGCGTTCCAATATTTCCGGGCCTGGGCCTTCCAGGGCTGATAAGGAAGAGAAATAGCAGCCATCTTCACGATAGATGCCTTCGCCTTATTTGTGAGGCATGCACCTGTTAGAGGGGGTGTTTATGCGTAAGGTCTTTTTGTTGTTATCCTGTTTTTTGTTGAGTATTGTCCATGTGCCGGCTGTCTTTGGCGAGGCTGGTTTTACACAGGCGGATCGGGAGCGTCTTGTGCGCCTGGAGGCCACTTTACAGACCTACATGCAGCAAAATGACAAGCGTTTGGACGACCTGCAGCGTTCTGTTGATCAGCGTTTGAGTGATATGCAGCACACCACCAATCAGCGTTTTGATCAGATGGACAAGCGTTTGGAGTTTATGCAGAACCTTATGATAGGCATGCTTGCGGTGTTCGGCAGCCTTTGTGGTGTGTTTGTGGGTCTTTTGTTGTGGGACAGAAAGACCTTTAAGGAGAAGGCGAAGGAGGAGGCGCTGAAGGAACTGGAGGAGAAGTGGCGTATCTCTGCATGGATAGAGGCCTTTAAGACCTATGCCAGAGGCGAGCCTCGTTTGGCAGAGATCCTTAAGGGTGTGCATCTTTTGTGAGGTCTTATTGTGTCTTGTCTTTGGTGATAGTTCTGAATTGTTTAAGTGGTGGTGATTATGCGTAAGACATTTTTGTTTTGTCTTTTGTTGAGCCTTATTTATGTGCCGGCTGTCTTTGGCGAGGCTGGTTTTACACAGGCGGATCGTGAGCGTCTTGTGCGCCTGGAGGCCACTTTACAGACCTACATGCAGCAAAATGACAAGCGTTTGGACGACCTGCAGCGTTCTGTTGATCAGCGGTTTACACAGATAGACAAGCGTTTGGACGACCTGCAGCGTTCCACTGATCAGCGTTTTGATGATATGCAGCGCACCACCAATCAGCGTTTTGATCAGATGGACAAGCGTTTGGAGTTTATGCAGAACCTTATGATAGGCATGCTTGCGGTGTTCGGCAGCCTTTGTGGTGTGTTTGTGGGTCTTTTGTTGTGGGACCGAAAGACCTTTAAGGAGAAGGCGAAGGAGGAGGCGCTGAAGGAACTGGAGGAGAAGTGGCGTATCTCTGCGTGGATAGAGGCCTTTAAGACCTATGCGAGAGGCGAGCCTCGTTTGGCAGAGATCCTTAAGGGTGTGCATCTTTTGTGAGGTCTTATTGTGTCTTGTCTTTGGTGATAGTTCAGGATTGTTTAAGTGGTGGTGATTATGCGTAAGACATTTTTGTTTTGTCTTTTGTTGAGCCTTATTTATGTGCCGGCTGTCTTTGGCGAGGCTGGTTTTACACAGGCGGATCGTGAGCGTCTTGTGCGCCTGGAGGCCACTTTACAGACCTATATGCAGCAAAATGACAAGCGTTTGGATGACATGCAGCGTTCCACCAATCAGCGTTTTGATCAGATGGACAAGCGTTTGGAGTTTATACAGAACCTTATGATAGGTATGCTTGCGGTGTTTGGCAGCCTTTGTGGTGTGTTTGTGGGTCTTTTGTTGTGGGACAGAAAGACCTTTAAGGAGAAGGCGAAGGAGGAGGCGCTGAAGGAACTGGAGGAGAAGTGGCGTATCTCTGCGTGGATAGAGGCCTTTAAGACCTATGCGAGAGGCGAGCCTCGTTTGGCAGAGATCCTTAAGGGTGTGCATCTTTTGTGAGAGTCATCTAAAAAAATCGTTTCGAATGTGTTTTTTGTGTTTATTTTTTAGTGACTTTTTTTTAGAATTTTGTATCATCCCATTTTAGTTGGATATGAATAAATGCGATGATATACTCATACTGCATTTAGCTTGAGTATGCCAATTTGTCAGGAGGGGTACCTATGAGATTCAAACTGGCGGGTCTTGTGTCTGTGTTGATGTGTCTTTTCTTTTTGGGCGCTTGTGAGCAGGTGGTGAAGGAATCCATCTCTCCGGTGCAGTCTACGTATCCTGGTTATGAACAGAATCCGCAGAAGCGGTTGGTTATCCTGCCCTTTGCAGACTATACGCGAGGCGCAAGGCCTGATGAGTTCATGCGCAGACAGGTAAAGGTGCTTGGGGCCATCAATCATTCTCTGGCCGACTATGGTTTTCTAACGCCGGTGCAGGAAGATGTCGTTCAATTTTTGGCCGATCAGGGGATTATACGCATCATCGAAGGCCAGCATGACCGATATGGCCAGTATATGGCCCGTGAGATGGGCAATGGCTGGTCAGACGAGATGCGTGAAGAGATCGAGCGTCTTGTGGCAGCCAACGAGGCCATATCCAAGCGGAACAAGATGGAGATCGCCAAGGTAGGTTTCGAAAAGGAGACCCTGAAGGAGCTTGGCAATTACTTCGGCGCAAACTACATCCTGCGCGGCCGCATAGTGGAATACGAGATGCGTAAGGAGCACACCCTGAACCCATTCCAGCGAGGGATCCTGCCATTTTTCTTTGATACCACCAGCGCCACCATCTTTGGAGTGGCCAAGTCTGAGGAATATGACCTCTGGCAGAATATGGCAGTGGGCGGCAGCCTTGGGGCCTTGTTTGGTTCAGAGGCCACTCACCCATTCAGCCCGCCCGACAAGGTGGTTACATCAGGTGTTCATCCTGCATTTATGACGGTTGTTGAGCAGGGTGGGGATGCCCATTATCAGGGATACAACGCCGCTGTATGGGGTACGGCAGGTGCTGCAGCCGCATACCTGGCCAAGCAGGGCGGGGCTAGGCCCCTGGCTGTGGTGCAGGTATATTTAGCTGCACAGGAGGCCTCCACAGGCGTAGTGGTGTGGTCCAATCGTGCAGAGGTTCAGGTGGCCTCCCAGAGCGCATGGGGGGATGCACAGGCCAGAAACCTCATGGACAGGGCGGTGGAGGAGGCGGCCAAGACATTGGTCTGCGACTTCGTGAAGTACAGCCATCGTCTGAATTGGCAGCCGGCTACTGAGCCCAACTATGCAGTCAATTATTCAGTCCCGGCCCCTGTTCAGCAGGCGCCTGAGAGATTGCAGATGCCCAAGCTCGACAAACCTGCTGAGCTTCCACCCGCGCTGAGGGGGTCATAATATGAGACCAGCAAGCCGCGTATGCGTGCAAACTGTGCGTAATCGAAAAGGCACTCAAGGGGGAGGTTCTTTATGAGATATTCCATCAAGCTGCTACATGCTACTTTATTGCTTTTTGTGTTTTTGATGGGCATTTTGGCCCAGTCAGCCCAGGCGGTGGAGTTTACGCCGACAGGGGGCACTACTACAGGGAATACCTATTCCACTACTGTTAATATCACGGCAGTGCAGGGCACCAAGACATTCTTTTATATAGGCATGGTAGATCCTGATGCTGGCGGTTTTAATTGGGCGGCTGGCACCTCTCCATCAAATCAGATGTGGTTGACTTTAGATACTACTAGTGGACAAGATGTCCAGTCAGCTGCTATAAAGGCCGAGATTGATGCTACACAGTTGGCTGTTGGAACTTATTCTGCTGACATAAATATTGTCACTAATGATAATGAGGATCCAAAGAATGCTACTATAACAGTGAAGCTAACCGTTACTGCTTCTATTGGTGCAAGTCAAGTTGTTCTATATCCAACAACATTGAGTCCTCAGCTGAGGGTTGGTGTGCAAGCAGATTATGCTGTTTCCTTGACTGCTACTAATCCTTTTTCATGGAGTGCTTCTACTGATGCCTATTGGCTGAGTTTGGATTATTATTCAGCTGCAGCATATAAGAATAGTCTTGGCATTATTCCAGATTCTAATACGGTTGCAGCTTATTCTTTGCAATTGCATATCAATACTACTGGTCTATCAACTGGAAATTATACTGGTTACATATATTTTAATACTAATACAGGAGACCAGTTGACACTGAAAGTGAGCTTGCAAGTGATGTCAGGTGCTGAGCCTGGTATTGGTCTTCAAGTTACTCCTGAAAGCTATAATTTAAACATGAGGACCGGATCAGGTGATCAGATATTTAGTGCAACACTTAAGTCATCTGATAGTACCAATTTTTCCTGGACATATGTCTCTAATCAAGATTGGCTTTCCATTGAAAATATTGCTTGGACATCTGATGGAACTAAACATGATCAAAATGGCACTAACTCATATGATTTTAATGTGCGGGTCAAGGAAGCTGGCTTGAGACAGGGATTAAATGTAGGACTGATTACATTTATAGGGGATAATGGTAGGCGTACCACTTTGTCTGTAACTGTCAATTACGGTACTGGGCTTGCTGTGGATCCAGGCAGTGTTTCTGTGGATGTGCGGCCTGGGTCAGGCACGAGAACCTTTCAGGTTGGATTGACTTCCAATGACGGTCAGAATTTTGATTGGGTTGCTGGTGCTACTACAGGCTGGCTAACGATTGAGCCTGCTTCAGGGACAGGTGCGACTTATTATCCTGTCAATATTACTATAGATGAAGCTAAGCTTTCTATGGGTTCTACTTCATCTACTGTGACCTTTCGCACCCCTGATGGTAGATGGGCGACACTGCAAGTAAATGTCAATAAGACCAATGCGGTAGTAGGGGCAAAGGTAGTCCCTGATACCCTTTCTTTGACGGTTGCCTCTGGGGCTAAGGGTAATTTTAACTTAGTGCTTTCTGGTATGGACAACTTTGGGTATGTAGCTGCTACGGATCAAACCTGGTTATCAGTGAATCCACCAAATGCTACTGGAGCAAATATCTATTCAGTAACAGGACAAGCGGATGCTACCAACCTTACACCTGGTCAATACAGCGGTCATATCTACTTTACCCTTTCAGACGGTCATACATTGCCTGTGACAGTGAATCTCACAGTGAAACCTGTCTGGCAGCCAAGTCATATCGGAGTAAATCCTGCTAATCCTGTGTATCTGGCAGAAGAGGGTACAAACAAGGTAGTGGTTTTTCAGGTCTTTGATGCAGTAAACAATGCATCCAGTTTTACCTGGTCAGTTAACTCTGATGTCAGCTGGTTAAAGGTTTCTCATGGACCTTACTCTCAGCCCATGGATCTATCTGTTTATATAGATGTGAAGGCAATGGCTTTGATGCCGCCAAATGCGGATTGTAGCGGCATGTCATGTTATGGCGGCACATTGACCTTTACGAGTAATTTAAATACTGGTGATACCCTGCAAGTGCCTGTAAAGGTTATACTTTATGTCAAGGGTACTCTGCAGGATATTAATACTGAACGTCTTGAACTCTCCACCTCCTCCTGGATGGCCCTGAGCTATGAAATGGAGAAAAATCTTTCCATTCCAGGTCGGGTTTTTGTCCTGGTGGAACACAAGCAACTGCTGCCCAATCAGGTGTGGGCATATCGAGTGGATGCCAATGGTGAAAATAGATTGGATCTCTTCTCCCGTTTTGGCAGATACACCAATAATGCATGGGACCTTTCTTATGCCCCTGATGCCAGGAGCTTGAGCACTGTAAACTTCGGCGGCTTCAGGCTCATTGGAGTGGAAGGGGACGCAGTGGTGCGGGTTATGGCAGGCACCAGCCTGAATGACCTTGTGGAACTGAAGCGTTGGGATATAACCATTCGGCCGCTGACAGGTGAATGGGAGATCAGCGACCTCTTTAACGGCAAGTGGTATAAGTATCCTGATTTATTACTTTTTAGCGAGCGCTATGGCACACTTCAGGCCCAATGGGGAGGCGTTCCCATAAGTATCGGGTATGGCCAGTCAGTGCAACAAAAGGATATTCCATGGATCAGTTTCTGTCCCAACACCTCCGGCCAGTGGCTCTGCTATAATGGTGTGCCCATGGCAGGTAATGCCGACTATGAGTTCTTTATCACACGCAATACCGTGGGAGGCCCCATGGAGTTTCGTTATAACATCACTCAGATAGACGGCAATACCATCACAGGTGAGTGGCAATACAGGTGGGTCGGCGCCCAATCCTGGTCTCTGCCCGAACGATTTGAGATGCGGGCACATGGCGGCCTGGTGATTCCTTTTGATGCCACAAGAAATGCCTATTATGTAAACGGCACAGTTAAGGGTAGGAATAATGTGGAGTATCCCGTGCGTTTTCAGGTGGATACAGGTGCGGCCTTTGTGCTTTTGGATAAAAACATGGCGGAATATCTGGGTATCGACCTCACCAACCCCGAGGATCCTGGTTATAAGGCCGCTCGTTGTCAGCCGGGAAGTGGTGTTGGAGTGGGCGGCACGGTGTCCGTCACCTACTGCACTGTCAGCAATATCACCTTAGATGGTAAGGTGTCCAAGAACAATGTTGAGGTCGGCTTTGGCGATTGGCCGCAGCCCGCCCTCCTGGGCATGACCTTCCTGGAAGGCTTTAGTGTCACCATAAATTCGGCTGACAAGAGTATGAACATCGGGCCGTAGAAAAAGGAAATTGAAGGGGCAGTCAATCGGCTGCCCCTTTTTTTGTTTAGGGGGCCTTGCAAAATCGCCCTTTCGCCCAGACGATTGAATAATATTTTGAATATGTTTTTTGTTTTTAGTGCGAGGCCAACGGATATTTATTTCAGGCCTAAAATGTGCCTGTACTTTTTCTGGGGCTATGTGTGATGACTTTGATTGCGACTTTCTGCTTGCGATGGAAAGGGTTGATGGCAAGGCCTGAAATACCAGGCGTCATTGCGAGCGAAGCGAGGCAATCCCCTTGGTATTTTTTGTGTATGTGGTGAATGTGATATTCTGGGCGAGGGCAGCCGGCATTTGTTTCATGCCCCACATAACCGCCCTTCTTGGCGGAGAATGTGTCTGTCCTTTTTTGTTTTCTTTTTCTCATTATTTTTCTCTTTGTTGCATGCAGACAGGTATGTGAGCATTTTTCGCCGGCAAGCAATGCAGTTATCTGGCTAAGGGGCAATTTTATAAGGCCCAATGACATGTTTTTGTTTTTAGGGGCGAGGGCAGCCGGCATTTGTTCCATGCCCCACATAACCGTCCTTCTTGGCGGTGAATGGCTCTGTCCTTTTTCTCATTATTTTTCTCTTTGTTGCATACAGACAGGTATGTGAGCATTTTTCGCCGGCAAGCAATGCAGTTATCTGGCGAAGGGGCAATTTTATAAGGCCCAATGACATGTTTTTGTTTTTAGGGGCGATGGCAGCCGGTATTTGTTCCATGCCCCACATAACCGCACTTCTTGGCGGTGAATGGCTCTGTCCTTTTTCTCGTTATTTTTCTCTTTGTTGCATGCAGACAGGTATGTGAGCATTTTTCGTCGGCAAGCAATGCAGTTATCTGGCGAAGGGGCAATTTTATAAGGCCCAATGACATGTTTTTGTTTTTAGGGGCGAGGGCAGCCGGTATTTGTTCCATGCCCCACATAACCGCCCTTCTTGGCGGTGAATGGTTCTGTCCTTTTTCTCGTTATTTTTCTCTTTGTTGCATACAGACAGGTATGTGAGCATTTTTCGCCGGCAAGCAATGCAGTTATCTGGCTAAGGGGCAATTTTATAAGGCCCAATGACATGTTTTTGTTTTTAGGGGCGAGGGCAGCCGGCATTTGTTTCATGCCCCACATAACCGCCCTCCATGGCGGAGATGTGGGGCCGGCGCCCTCGTGGCGCCTATTCCACAAACACCGGCTGCCCTCGCCCCTCCGGAACCCCACGCCCAACTGTAAACGACGTTTAAAAAACACCACATATCCTTTGAACTTTGGTTAACAGAGGGTGAAGGCCAATTCTACGATTTTTATTGGCAGAAATGCTGGTTTGGCCATTACAGCAGGGCAATCCGTTATCAGTGGGAGGATAGAAGATAAGGAATAGGGTACCCGTTATGAACATGGGGTTCTGTAGGGACGAAAAGGGCGGCAGTGGTGAAGTGTTTGTGGAATAGGCGCCACGAGGGCGCCGGCGTCGCATACTGCCAAGGAGGGCAGTTATGCGACGCATGGAACAAATGCTTCACCGCTGCCGCCTCCCTCCCAATGTTTTTTTGTTTTTTATTTCGTTTATGCCACAATGGTGACAGCTTATCATTACATCCTGGCCCTCCCCATGTCTTTTTTGTTTTTTTATCTCGTTTATCGATGGGATGTGCCACATCTTGTGCTCATTCTGCTCCCAATGTTTTTTTGTTTTTTATTTCGTTTATGCCACAATGGTGACAGCTTATCATTACATCCTGGCCTTCCCAATGTCTTTTTTGTTTTTTATCTCGTTTATCGATGGGATGTGCCACATCTTGTGCTCATTCTGCTCCCCATGTTTTTTTGTTTTTTATTTCGTTCATGCCACAATGGTGACAGCTTATCATTACATCCTGGCCCTCCCAATGTCTTTTTTGTTTTTTTATCTCGTTTATCGATGGGATGTGCCACATCTTGTGCTCATTCTGCTCCCCATGTTTTTTTGTTTTTTATTTCGTTTATGCCATAATGGTGACAGCTTATCAGTACATCCTGGCCTTCCCCATGTCTTTTTTGTTTTTTTATCTCGTTTATCGATGGGATGTGCCACATCTTGTGCTCATTCTGCTCCCCATGTTTTTTTGTTTTTTATTTCGTTTATGCCACAATGGTGACAGCTTATCATT
>JAQVIJ010000006.1:82520-92530 GCA_028695735.1 Deltaproteobacteria bacterium
TATTTCGTTTATGCCACAATGGTGACAGCTTATCATTACATCCTGGCCCTCCCCATGTCTTTTTTGTTTTTTTATCTCGTTTATCGATGGGATGTGCCACATCTTGTGCTCATTCTGCTCCCAATGTCTTTTTTGTTTTTTTATCTCGTTTATCGATGGGATGTGCCACAAGTGAGTGACAGATTGCTTCGCTGCCTTCAGTGGCTCGCAATGACACCATTGAATATGTATCATTACCTTTTTTTTGTGATAGCTGGTGTCATATTCACCAGTTCAAAATTTATGCGCCTTCTGGCGATATTGACCTCTTTTAGCCTGACCCTGACCTCCTGGCCTATTTGAAAGACGCGACGAGTGCGTTCACCGATGAGTTTTTGCCTCGCCTCGTCAAATAGGTAATAGTCGTCCGTCAGGTCCACCAAGCGCACAACACCTTCGATAAACATTGCCTTTAATTCCACAAAGAAACCAAAGGATGTTATGGCAGATATGATGCCATCAAATACCTCTCCGAGCTTGTCTGCCATAAATCTCACCTTCAACCGTTCCAGCATCTCCCGTTCCGCCTCCATGGCCACCCGTTCCCTGCTGGTAGTATGATTGCCCAAGGTTACCAGTTCTTCCTTGGAATAGACCTCTATTCGTTTGCGTCGTTTGAGATTGGCCTTTAGAATGCGATGGGCTATCAGGTCTGGATAGCGTCTGATGGGGGATGTGAAGTGTAGATAATCGGTGGATGCCAGCCCGAAATGCCCTATGTTTTCCGGTTGATACACGGCCTGGCGCATGCTTCTTAAAAGCATGGTGTTTATCAGATATTCTTGGTTGGCCCCCTTGACCTTTTGTAGTATGGACTGACACCAGTCAGGTGTGATCTCCTCAGGTTTTTCCATATGGATTCCCAGTTCTTGCAGCATATACAGAAGCCTTTCCATCTTTTGTGCATCGGGCTTGTCATGTACACGGTAAAGGGTTGGGATCTCTTTTGTTGAGAAGAAATCAGCCACTGCCTCATTGGCTGCTATCATGAATTCCTCTATGATCTCGTGGGCCTGATTGCGTTCCCTTTTTACGATTTCAGCAAGTTCTCCTGTTATACCCAACACCACCACTGGTTCAGGGAGGTCGAAATCTATGCTGCCCCTCTGCCTGCGTAGCGCATGAAGCCTTTGTGCCAGTTCTGCCATGACATTTAGATGCCTTAAAAATAGGGGGTCAGGGTCTGTGGCCTCATTTTTTGGATTGGAAAGGAGT
Organism: Deltaproteobacteria bacterium; assembly: GCA_028695735.1. Lineage (GTDB taxonomy): Bacteria > Desulfobacterota > Dissulfuribacteria > Dissulfuribacterales > DYLC01 > JAQVIJ01. Next base: position 83,775 of record JAQVIJ010000006.1, read on the forward strand.
TTGGCTACCTCTGTGTAGGTACAGCGTCTGTGGCTGTGAATGACTGCCTCATAAAAGGAGGTCTTTTTGCGGTTGCCCTGCTTGTCGAAGGTGATCTCTGCCACCAGTGCCAGCCTATCTGTATGGGGCATCAGACTACACATATGGTTTGAGAGCTTTTCCGGCAGCATGGGTACGACCTTGTTGGGGAAATAGACGCTGGTACCCCGTTCTATGGCCTCTTTGTCCATATCTGAGCCCTTTTTGATATAATGGGCGACATCGGCTATGGCGACAATAAGCCGATAGCCGGTGCGGGTCTTTGCCACATGTACGGCATCGTCGAAATCCCTCGCTGTTTCGCCGTCGATGGTGATGATGGGTAGCTGACGCAGGTCTTGTCTTTCGGCACACTCCTTTGGCTGTACGGTATCAGGCAATATGTCAGCCTCTTTTAGTGCCTCATCAGAAAATGTGTGTGGTAACTGGTGTTTTTGAATGACAATCTGTACCTGGACATCCATATCGTCTGGATCGCCCAAGATCTCTATGACACGGCCGGGCAGGTTGCGGCCTTCTACCTCTAAATGTTCGGTTGGGCTTAAAAGTTCCACTACCACCACCTGGCCGTCCTTGGCCTTCATGGTATCCTTGGATGCCACCAGTATGTCGAAGTTTAATCGTTCATCTTCTGGTGTTACCACCGAGACCCCTTTCTTTTTATGAAAGATGCCGATGGTCTTTTCAATGCTTCTTTCAAGGATTCGAATCACGGTGCCTTCGATGCGCCGACCCCGTTCTCCCTCGATGCGGACAGCCACTCGGTCACCATGAATAGCGCCTTTGATGGCCTTAAACGGTATAAATATGTCCATGGTCCTGGATTTAGCCACGGCATCATCTGGGGTTACGAAGCCAAAACCATCAGGGTGGACTGAGAGCCTGCCGGTCACCAATCGTAGCATGTCCGTAAGCCCATAGCGATTGCCCTTGAGCTCCACCACCTTGCCCGCCTTTACAAGCCCTTCCATGGCATTTAGCAGGTCTGGCTTGGCTGTCTTTTGGCCTGTTGCATTTAAGGCCTTTAGAATCTCTCGCAAGAGCAGCGGTCTGCCCGCCTGTCTCATGACCTCCAAAATGGCGGGGCCAAGGGTTGAAGTCCATTGTTTTTTTGTCTTTTTCATTTTTCGATACCTTCTCTGGCTGTTACACCTTGTTCGTAGTAGTGGGCGAGACACTTCATTTCTGTCACCACATCTGCCCGTTCCATGAGTTCTTTTTGCGCCCATCGGCCTGTCATGACGATCTCCACATTCGTGGGCATTTGTTCCAAAAAAAGCAGGATATCATTTAGGGTCAGAAGCCCGAAGTGAATGGCCACATTAATTTCGTCTAATATGTAAAGGTCATAGGCCTGCGTCTGGGCGGTTTTTAATATCTCCTGAAGGCCTTCTTGGGCCTGTTTTATGTCGCTTGCTGTGGGTTTGCCTCGAATAAAACGGCCTGTGCCATACTGATGGACAGTGCACTGGCCTTCAAAATGTTTCAGCGCCTTTATCTCACTAAATGCCCCTTGCTTTAAGAATTGAGCAAAGAAGACTCGCCAGCCCGCTCCCATGGCCCGAAGGGCGAGCCCTAAGGCAGCAGTGGTCTTGCCCTTGCCTTCGCCTGTGTAGATGTGCAAAAAGCCTTTTTTACTGTTTTTGAGTGGAGTTTGAATTGGTTTTTGAGTCATTTGAATGGTTGGTCGGCAGTATGGGTTCGATGATCCTGAATGGTAGTTTAATGGTATCGGTTACTAATTCCAGTATGCCTGTGCCGATGGCTGAAGCAGGCAGTATATTGACCTGCGGGTCCTTGAGCGGCCCCTTGACGGCCACAGGTATGCCCACGATGGAGCCGGTTTTGCCGCCTAATACCCTGCCGATGTAGGGGATTTTGGTTAAAATGGCGTCAATGGTCTTAAATGGCGCTATGATCATGACCAAGTCACCATTCATGTCCTTTAGGGCGATGGAGCCTCTGGTAAAGATGTTTACCCCTGTGCCCTTTATGACATTTTTTTCCAAAATGACACGATCATTTTCTATGTTGCCCATGAACTCGAGGCTGGAGTAGGAAAAACCGGTGCTGGTCAGGTCAGGCAGGGCATTTTTGAAGATATCAGTCAGATTCAACAGCCCAAAGACCTTGGCCAAGAATGTGAGTTTATATATCTTTCCGTTGCTGGAGGTGATTTTGACCATGCCCTTTTCAAAGAATTCGGGGTTGCCTTCCACTTGAATATGAATGTTCAGAGGGCCCTCCAAGAGGTGTTGTGGATAGCCCAAACACTGCATGAGGTTTTGGGCCATAACCGGCTGTAATGAGTCGGTGGTGAGTTCAAAAGAGCCATACCCTCCCTTTAAACCGCTGCCTTCCCATGTGCCGCGAGAGGCTATGCCGCAGAGTTCACTGTCTGTGAGAGTGAGGCGCGTCTTTTCCGGCAAAAATTCCAGGCTGCCTCGCATGGGTGACCAGAGGAATTTGGTGCTGGAGCAGTTGTTTTCAGGGCAAAAGCCCTGTTCTTTTATGTAGAGGAAGCTATTTGCCTCAAATCGCAGAGTGCCTGTGATGTTTCGTTTTTTGGAAGGGGCCTGGCCATTGGGCTCTTCTTTGGGTAAAAGGGTCTTGAGGGTGGCCCATGAGACGAAGTTCGAGGAGGCGGCCAGGTCAAATTTCAGTTGGTTCTCCTCATTGTAAATACGGCCGTTTAGGCTGATTGTTTCATGGTCTATTTTTACATCGGCCTGTTTTATCTCCAGTACATTCATGTGTTGAAATGCCGTAGGCGCCTCTGCTATGAGCCTTTGAATCAAAATTGGGCGTGGCAGGCCCCAGTGCCATACCAGTTCCTGCACATCGATTTTTCCGAAAAATTGCCAGTCAGCTGCGGCATTCGGGGCATGGCTTATGCTGAAGTCACCGGCAATACTGCCTGAAAGCAGGTCATTTTTTTCAAGGAGGGCGTCTAATACCTCCTGATTCAATATGCCCTTCCACTTGAGGGCCTCCAGGGTATTTTTTTCGCTGTTCCAGAGCACCGACAATATACAACTGCCAGTGGCATGTCGAATCTCTATGAGATTTTTGATGGGTTTGTGGTCTTGCAGAGTGATGTCCAGATTTATGATGTTTTCTGCAGAGGGTGACGATTGCTCCGGAATCACGCTGCCCGTGAGCTTAATCGGGCCGTCTCCCCATTGAATGTGCAGGTCTTGAACCAGGTACGGCAGTTTGGGTGTAAATGCCTCGGGGGCAGCCCAGCCCTTTTTCGCAAGCCAGGCCTGCAGGTTGCTGTTCACCATGCCTGTGATGGCCGCATCGCCTCGCCAGTTGCGTAGGTGTTCGTGAAAGAGCCCGGCCTTTATTTGAAAGGCCGTGTCATCTATTTGAAGTGTGGCAAATGGAATCTGCAGGGTCTGGTCAGTGAATTCCAGTGTGGCATTGCGCACCAGCAGCTCCTTGGGTGCAACGAGAGGGGTTATGATGCGGCCTTTTTCCCATGTGGCCTTTAATTGATATTGCCAGGCAGTGGGCCTAAAAAACGGGCCTGTAACCTTAATGGAGTTGACGGACAATGTGCCGTTTATCTCTTTCAACAAGGCCTCCAGCTGCGGCCTTATATCTTCATATCGAGAGAGTTCCTCTTGTAGAGATGTGGTGTCACACTCGGCTACGCCGCCATCTATGGTGAGGATATAGTCGTTTTTATGGGTTACTTGACCTGAGAGCCTTTCCACGGCATGGGGCCCTATCTTTGCAGCCATATCGCCCCATTTGACCAGAAATGGCTCCATTACTACTTCCAGCCTTCCGCGAGTGATTTCAATGGGCCAAGAAATGCGGTCATACTTGAGCGCGGCTTGCACCTCCTGTACCCTTACCCACACATTCATGTCATTGAGTCGTGGCCCCAGTTCCAGCTCCCCTCGTGCACGGCCACGGGCGCTGGTTATGTGCCCCAATTCCTCACGAAATCCCTTGGTCTTTGCAAACTTGTTGAGTATGGGCGGCAGTTCCGCCAGGTCTGCATTTAGATTGAGTTTGAGGTGAAAGGTATCGTCCTCGGTGGTGATCTGAAGATACAGGCTGCTGTCAAATGCGGTGCTATTTCCCATCCTTGCGCTTAGGCCATAGCCTGACAGGGCGCCTCGTTCTATCCTGATGGGGCCGCTGGCCTCATCCAGTTTCAGGTTTGCCTCTGGAATGAAGATAGGCGCCTTTTCCACATCCGCAGTGATGAGAAGATTGTTTAGGTCTTTCATCTCTTCGGTAGTGCCGTGAAAGGCGAAGGTAGCTGCCCTTGCCCTGCCTCCCAGCACGATCTCGCAGGTGTTTTTTGCAGCCTCTTCCTGGCCCAGTAGGCCTGAAACCCGTTCCCTAACAGCCCCAAGGTCTATGTCAGAGGCAGAAAGGTCGATGTCCCATGAATCGGCCTGTTTTTTTACAATGCCCTTGAGTTCCAGTTGCGGTTTTGTGGCCGTTATGTCTGGGATATTCATGGAATAGCCGTTTTCGAAGATTTGCAGGTGCAGGGCGAGGTTTGAGACAGCAAATTCATATGATCTGCCGCCTTTCTGTAGAATCAATTCGGGAATGGCGCCGTTTATGGTCACATTCAGGGCACTTTCTCCCTTTATTGTAAGAGGGCCTTCTGCTTCAAAATCAAGGTCCAGTACGGCCTGCTTGAGTGAATCGAGCCCGGCTACGGCGTTGAATGGCATGGAATGAGGCAGAATCTGCTTGGCGGATCCCTTCAGATGCATAACGTCTTTACTTAGGTCTATTTCCCCTTCAAGTTTTACAGACTGAGTGAAAACACTCTGACATTGCAGTGTTTTCAATAGGATATGATCTGATGACAGGGCGGCTTGTGCATCTATATGGGAAAGAAGAAGGTCTTTTTGCATCATTTTTTCGCCTGAATAATCAGCGGAGATTGTAAGTTCGCCGTCCACTATCTCCAGAAGCCTGATAGAGGGGATGTGCAACTCTGATTGTGCGCTTGAGGAAATCAGATGAAGTCGAGGCCTCTTGAGCCTTAATGTATGCAGGCTGACACCGCTTATGCCGTTTTTGAGTGCATCGGTAATGGAAATAGATATGGAGAGCTCGTCGCTCTTGAGTGTGTAATTTGCATGTGAGATGTCGAGATCGGTTGCGATAAGGGTGGGGATAGGCCGCCATCTCAGGGCCAGGGTCTGTACCGTAACTTTGGCCTGTAATTCGTCACTCAGGTATTTAAGGGCATATCGCCCGATGCTGTTTTCGTCAGGGAAACGGGTGATGGCCCAGAATACGAGGGCGATGAGCAATATGGGTAGTAAAAACAGCAGGTATCTTGGTTTCATGGGCTTTGTGTTTTGACTTTGTCGAGACCATGTTGCAGGACTGTTTTTAGGGCGGCAAATGCACTCGCCTCACATTCTATGAGTCGGAGCAACCGCTCAATGGCCGGTTCGAGGTATCTTCTGAAATGGGTCTTGCCCTTTTTACGCCAGAGAAGGCTGTAGGCGGCAATGGCCTGAATAAGCCGTATCGTGCCGTATGTTTTGAAGGCTTTGTGGATTTCCCCATAAGTCAATCGCCTGTATGTTTTTGTGTTTACGGACTCTGTATAGAATTCAAGGAAGTTATTGATGAGTGCGTCTGGAAGCTGTACATAAGGGTCCAGAAGCAGCGATGCAAGGTCATAAAAGGGTGGTCCCTGCCGGGCGCCTTGAAAATCAATTAGCCAGGGGGCGTCTTTGTGCCAAAGTATGTTTCTGGACTGAAAATCCCTGTGCAACAGGCACACAGGCCCTGAAAAATTGCTCAAGGACATACAGAGCCTGTATAGTTCACCGGTCAGTTCACCCTGTTGTTTTTGGTCGATTCCTGCATAATCGCAAGCGAATTCATTGATGAAGTACAGGGCCTCCCTTTGAAAGGCGAAGTCTGGGTCATATGTGGGCGTGTCGAAACACCAGGTGCTTTTAAAGCCTTTTATGCCTTCAAATTGCATGGTTATCATCAGGTCTATGGTCTTTTCGTAGAGGGTCTGAATCGTTTGCACATCGCCAGCCCTCAGGCCTTGCAGCGCTATAGTCTGTAGATGGATGTCACCCAGGTCTTCCATGGTGATTATGCCAGTCTTTGAGTCGAATTCATATATCTCTGGTACTGAAACGCCCTTTTGATGCAGATGTCTGCCGATCTGCGCATAGCTTTCCGCCTCGGCAATGCCGCCGGGTGATTCACCAGGTTCCATGACGATGGCGAATTCGCCGCGGCGCATTTGCCTGTAAAAGCGTCGATTAGAGCCGTCAGGGGTGATTTTGCAGTGGGTACCAGGTATCATGAGTCAATTATATGCCTGTAAACAGCTTTTACAGTTTGAGGTGTATGTGGTAAAAGGTTGTAAAAAACATGCGAGTTGGAGCATTATAACATATGAAATCTGTTTTGGAGATAGTAAAAGCCACACCAAAGACCAATTGTAAGGCCTGTGGTCAGATAAGCTGCATGGCCTTTGCTGTGGCGGTGATGTCTGGCAAGCTCGATATCTCGGCATGTCCGCATATCGTAACCCCTGACAGCGCAGCCGGAAGCCCGGGCCCTTCTGCATCCCTGAATGCGGATACGGCCCTTCTCAGGGAATTGCAGGCCAAGATTCGTGAAGTCAGACTGGAGGATAGGGCCGCTGCCCTGGGGGCAGAGGTGGTTTATTCAGGGAATGACGCTGCATTGAGGTTGTCTTATTTGGGCAAAACGGTGTTGCTCTCTAAAGAGCGCATCGTCCCTGAAAACGATATGGAATTAGACCCAAGGGACCAGATATTGCTCTATAATTATGTGTTTTTTGCCTCTGATGAGGCATTGTCAGGGGATTGGGTCGGGCTTGAGGCGTTTCCTAATTCCATATCAAAGGTGGTTACGCTGCGCAGATATACGGAAGAAAAGCTGGCGGATGCCTTTGATGGCCGGTTGCATGAGCTTATGGCGATTTTAGCCGGTATGTCGGGCGTGATGCTTCAGGAATGCCATGCGGATCTGTGTGCGCAGGTGTCCATACTTCCCAAGGTGCCTGTGCAAGTCCATTTCTGGAACAGTTCACAGGAGGATGGTTTTACAGCACAGGCCAAGGTACTTTTCGATGCCAATGCCATGCGTTTTTTGGATATAGAATCTTTGGTGTTTGCCGCGGAAAGAATGGCTGAAATGTGTTTGCAACAGATAGGCCTGAGATGAAAAGGGAAAGACTGCCTTTGCCGTCTCGGCCCTTCAATGAGGTGATCGCCTCATTGGATGTGGCTGAAAACGGGTTTCATGCGCCTGTTGACATGGCCGGTCTTTGGAATTCAGGCCTGTTTTATATATTGAATGAACAGGAGCTGAATACCATTTTAAATACTGCATCGGAACTGCACTCCATGTATATGGATGCCGTGCAGTACGTGTTGTCCGAGGACATGTTGCCGGCCTTAGATATCCCGCATATTTTGCATAAACCTATTTTATCCTCCTGGGAGAACGGTTCGCCCGGCCTTCTCGGAAGACTGGATCTCTGTTGTCAGCCGGACAAACCACCGATATTGTTTAACTATTCCACGGATATGCCTTCAGGTCTTCTGGAAGCTGCTTTTTGGCAGCGGCGCTGGTTGAAGGCTGTCTGTCCACAAAAGACGCAATTCAACGAGATTCAGCAGAAATTGCAGGAAAGTTGGGAGATGATGGCAGGAGATGGCCTGTATTCTGTATGTTTTTTGAGTTGCGAGCAAGATAGAGGTGCATATTCATCTTTTTTAATGAAGACTGCTGTTAATGCAGGGCTGTCCGTATGCAGCGCCCATTGCGATGAATTGACATGGGACATTACAGAGGGGGCCTTGATGAACGGCGACGGCCAGGTTTTAGAGGCGGTGGTTGAGACCTGCGGTTGGTTAAGGCTGTTACATGACTGTAGTGAGGCATCTCTGGCGTCTTTATTGGGGCCTGATTGTTGCCTGGTGGAACCGCCCTGGCGGTTTGTTATGGGGCATAGTGGAATGCTGGCCGTATTGTGGGAGCTTTTTGAGGGACACGCGGGGCTCGTGCCCGCCTCTTTTGCCCCAGGCGATATAGAAGGTCCGTATGATCGAATTCCGTTTTTCCCGACTGCTGCGCCTACGCCAGGCGTGCAGGTCTATCATAGGGATATCAGCGATGACGGCCTGTATGGAATGAGCGGCTATGTGTACCGATCACACATCGTCCTGCCTCGCGTGAGCGATGGAGATTTTTTTGTAGTACAGGTCTGGATGGTTGGCGATGAACCGGCTGGCATCTGTGTCCAGGAGATGAGTGATGTGACTACCGGAAGGGAAGGGCGTTTTGTGCCGCACTGGCTGGAATGACCTGTGTAATTGCTCTTCGGCCTATTTTTTTGTGATGTCCAATTTAATCCCTTGACTATTGCGGAGCGATTTGTTATTTAATTGAGCCTGCCTGTGAGGCGGCATTTTTGCAGCATAAATGTTGCAAAAAATTTTTGTTTTTGCGGGCTTTATTGCAGCGGTGTAACAAATGCCTGACAAAGGGTTGACAGATAAAATTCGTTAGATTATATTTAAAGCTCTTCGAACGTATCTCTTTGATCTTTGAAAACTGAGTAGAGGATAGCAGCTATTATAGAAATTGCTTAGTGTTTTTTGAGCATCCGGTTTATTTAACTGGAGGGTTTGATCCTGGCTCAGAACTAACGCTGGCGGCGTGCC
>JAQVIJ010000002.1:0-114740 GCA_028695735.1 Deltaproteobacteria bacterium
TATAGCGAAGGGGACACACCTGTTCCCATTCCGAACACAGAAGTTAAGCCCTTCAGCGCCGATGGTACTGCCTCGTCAGTAGGTGGGAGAGTAGGACACCGCCGGATTAAATTTTAGGCCCCCTTAATTGGGGGCTTTTTTATTTAATATGCATAAATAGCCGAAAGCCACGCCCGCTCCCGGGGATTGGTGGCACTCTGGGACAAGACCTCCATCTGATAGAGGTAGGGAATATGTTGCGGAGTCACTGTCCCGCTGTTGTTGTTCACCACACCCCCTGTCTCCAATACATTCGTAGAAGTACTGCTGTTGCCTCTACCTGTATTGACTATCTTGGAAGATACCAACATGTTTGGCTGGGGAGCTGGGAAAGGAAATGTCAGAACAAGATCAGGATTAGAGGCGGGAGTAGTAAGGTCTGTGAGGTTACAATTGCTCCAATTGGCTGCCGATGTAGTCAAAGTCAGTTTCTGCTGAAAACAGGCATCTGATGTTGCGCCGGTCAAAAGGCCACCATAATTTCCAAAAGAGCTGAGGTTGGTGCCTTGAATCCCTGCCTGGACAGCGTCCCTTGCCAGAATATTCAGGCCTCCATGGGCGGTCTCTAATGCCAATTGGTAGTGTTTTTTGGAGCCACTTGCCCATACGCCTGACTGTACCATATAGATCAGGGAAGAGACCATGAGCATTCCTATCAAGGATAAAATCAGTATGGTGATCAGGGCTACGCCCCTTTCGTTTTTGATTGTTATATACATCTGCTTGACATGGCCTTTCATATGCTTACCTCGTTGAATTTATTTGAGATTCTTGGGTGTAACAGCCAGACTATAGACCTTCCATCGATAATTTGCCCAATTACCGCCGATAGTAGCAGAGATATCGAATTGTCTGCCTGCCAATAGATTGCCACCTGCGTCCACCTCACCCACATTGACAGTAGGGTTTGGATGCGTGTAAGAGGTGTCAAGACCGCCTTCATGGGTGAGGATATAGCACCTCACCTCCTTGACCTGGTCGCGAATCTGTTGTGGATTTAAGCCAGCCACGGCACCTGCATCTACTCTGGTATCCCATCCACCGTCTCCATCGGTATCCAAATGATAGACCACCTGAAAATCTGCTACACAGTCCACTATGGGAAGGATAGTGAAATTATTATCGATCTGATTGGCTGTGGCCTTTACGAGAACACCTGTATTGGGTGCACAGTGCGCTGGGACATTGGCATTATTTATATAGTAATCTGTGCGATTAAACGGTCTGGCTGCCGCAGCATCGTCTATGCCATAGATTAGATATCTGTCACTGTTTGGGTCATTGGGAGAAGGAGGTGGAGCGAAATTGGTCAAACCAGCCGATGTGGGGTTGACAACCCATGCATTGCCATTCATTATAAGCTGTCGATATTGGCCTGGGGCTATCTCAGGCCGAATAACCAATGCCCTATCGGCGTTGTTAAAGGCATCTACGGCCATAGGTTGCACTATTATATTATGGGCTGCATCCCTTGTCACATAGCCCCATGCCTGGCTGGCCCCGCTCCTTGCCACATTTGTGGCTCGAATCACTAAGTAATCCGCGTTGTTGAGGGAATTTGCCGAATTATCAGCACCTTCCAGGGCTCGAGGTACTTCATTAGGGTGATTAAAGGGTGCTGGCTCACCATAGTTCAAGCCGGCTCCTGTAGGTAACTGCCAGAAAAGGCCGAAACCTGCATGTTCCAGGTCCGTACGCAGGAGGTCCAGGCCTATGCCTGTCTCCAATTTGGTCTCTGAGATGGCTGCCTGTTGAAATGTGGGCTGAACAATGCGCATAAAGGCATTGAAGACAGCGGTCATGACAATGCCTAAAATGACCAGATAGACCAGTATCTCCACCAGAGAAAAGCCATTCGTTTTTTTAAATACATCCGCCTTTTTCATAGCCTGTCTCCTAATTGCTGGCCTGGACCAAGATCGTGCTCAAAATCACCTGAGAGTTCATGTTGGTGGGTGCCTGCGCAGCTGCACCTCCTACATCATTCCAGCCAACCGCCACATCGATGCGTTTCAAAGGGCTTATACCGCCGGCTATATCAGTAATGCGTCTGGAAAGGGCATAGGTGATCTGCCCGCTGCGCACATTGACAGTTATATTATTGGGTCCGGTCCAGTTGGTAGCTGCAAGATTTGCAGAGACACCCATGCTGGTGAACTGCTCACTTCTCAAGCGACTCAGCTCATCCTCAGCCAACCGAATCGCCTCATCCCGCAGGACATTGCCCTTGTTGGTCTGAATAGATGAGTTGACCCCTGCCAGCATGCCCAACATGACTATCATAAAGATGAACATGGCGATCATGAGTTCAATGAGGGAAAAACCTTTTTGATTCAAATCAGCGTTGTACACAGGCGCCTCCTGTCATCTTGCCCAGATTTATACGGGTTGCCGAGATGACGATACAATCCACGGCGGGATTGGTGCCGGTGATTGTAGATGTGAGATTTATAGTCTGGTTATTACCTGGAATGTTTACAAGCCCTCTGCGATCAAAGACAATGGCTGCATCTCCATTGTTGTTAATCACATAGTTAGGATAGCTCAATGTGGCAGGTGTACCATCTATGGCATTGTCGCCATTGGCATCAGGGCCTGACTGCACCTGATTTGCGCCAATCGTCACCACATATGGCGTCTTGGTGGTGACAGCATCACTTCTTGCCTTCATCAAGAGGCTGTATATCTCCCTTGTGGCCTTTTCCAGACCATATTTGGCATGCCATGAGGAGTAGCCCATGACGGACACACTGGCAAGAATGGCTATGAGTGCAATCACCACCAGCAGTTCGGTCACCGTAAAGCCGCTATTCTTGTTTGTGCACATTTCAGGCCTCATATTCACTTACCTTTCTTGCACATGCATAAATTTCCTAATGGGTGTGGGATTGGTTATTATCATCATGCCCTGGCCTTGGGGCGGTAGGCCTGATATCCCCTCACTTCTGCGGTTATTTCTATTGGGGAAGCTGGCAGATGAAGAGAGATCTAATTCTTTTATCTCACCTGTGGAGACCTGAATCAATGCCCTTCCTTGAGTGGCATAGCCTACCTGCCCACCTGATTTATAGTCCACAGCCCATAGATAGGTATTACCGCCAAACCCACAGATGTCACTTGTAGGCGCAAATGTGAGGAAATAAACGGCACCACTTGGACTGGCCGTGGGATTGGAGATCATTCGCTCAGCGCCTGATGTGTCAGTGGCTGCGTCTAAGTTGATATACCAACCCTTTTCAGTGGTCAGAGCGCCTGGGGTGGATGTCTGATCCTTGAGATTACCCAGATTGATGCTGCTGGAACAGCCTAAAGCCACATTTGGCGATGCGCTGCTGAAACATGGCTCTTGAATGCCAAACAGCCTGCGCTGCGTGTTCAAGTCATCGGCCTTGTAGAAATATCTGCCTTCTCCAAAGAAGAGCCACAATTTGCCGTTTTTTCGATCCAGCAGGTTCGCCACAGAGGTGGTGACAGGCCCTATGTTGTCAATAACCTTGCTTACTGTCCAGCTATTAGGATCGAGATTGTCATCTATCACCAGCCTCAACACACCGCCGCTGGTGGTGTTCTGTACATAACCTATGTAAACCACATCGTCCTGATAGTTTCCAGCAGCCGTTGTATCATTCTTTTCCAAGTCAACGGTGCTGGTGTTTAATGATCCTGCAAAGGCATTGGTTATACCGGTGTCAATGGTTCTTACTAATGCACCTGTCTTGATGTCCAATATGAACAGCTTGAGGTTCTGATTGGATTGGCCTCTAAACTCCTGTGCTGTTATGGGCCCTGTGGGGCCTGATGCCAGAACGGCAAACCATTTGCCGTTGGTGTAGACGCATTGGCCGCCTGTTTGGCCGCAATCCGAGTCTGTGCTGCAGGTGTTATTGGAGATGGAACAGCGTTTATCCTTGCCACCCACCTTCACAATGGCAGCCCCCGCATTGGACATGCCTAACTCTGGGTGAGAAAACTCCCATAGAAGTTGTGGGTTATCCTGGTCTGTAACATCCAGGGCAAAATAGGAGGAACGGCCTACTGCACTGCCGTTTATAGTGGTTGGAACAGGGATTTGGGAGGATGCCCCCCCGATTCCCATACTGCCGATGACCACTGTTCGCCAACTGGTATTTGATGTATCCAGATTGCCACTGTTGACTGTAGTAAGGCGTGGACAATCCCAATAATTGCTCAAATTACATGTAGAAGGCTTGTTGATACTGACGTCTGCCAGGGTAATTGGGCCATCCACCATATAGATATGGCAGTAGTCCGGATCCTGGAGATATTGCAGATAAGGCAGGACATTTTGGGGTATGAATGCCCAGCTCTCAAAACCCATACCACCTGTGCCTGTAGAGCCCTCAAGCCGCCCTGGCTGATACCACTCTTTGCCGCTCCAATCCTGCAGTAATTTCCCGAGCCTAAAAGCATGGAACATGCCGTCATTGGCACCCACAAAGACCCTTTGTTTGGTTTTATAGTCATTGCTGGCGATAAAGTCGTAGTAGGTCTGGTCGTTATAACCAACAGGTGCGGATACATGGTAATTGTTCAAGGGAGTAGGCCCCATAATGCGCGGAGTGGAATTGATCACATCCCCTAACTTCCAGACATGGGTCTCCTGGTCACAGGTCTCTCCACTTGGGCAATCGGCTGCTGTATTGCAAGGGCTTCTTCTTGTGGAGCAGACACCTGTGGTCACAGTGCGTGTTCTGCCTATCTCAGCACAACCAGATGTGCCACATTCGCATGCAGTGCCATTTGTATCTGTGCAGTCATAGCCGCGTACATAATTGATGATCTTTTTGGCAATGGTGGCATCAGACGCACCTAAATACGGCTGTAATTGGGTGAGGTATGGGGAAGATGTGGAAAATGGTATCAGTCCTGAGCCAATGGAGGTTTTAATGAATCTCGCTGAGGGGTCGGTCCACCAGAGGTCAAATCCACCTCGCCAGATGGCCCTGGCATCTTCTATGGGCACAGATGGCATTTGGGTATCAGCACTGCCGTTTCCGTCCGTGTCCTGCCATCTTTTGGCAATGGTCTTATTCTGGCCTGCATCAAAGGCAAAATTGACAATATAATCATTTTTCAGGTCTAATAGGGTGTATGAGTTTCCTCCCTCTCTGACGGTATCCTCTCGAATCTGTGAGTAGGTGAAGAATGGGTCCATATAATACCAGTAGTTCATGAGGTCGCTTATCCAGGATATCTCTGTCTGGCCGAATGTGCGTTTGGGATAGAACAGGGCTTGAATTACATTGGCGCCGCTTCCCTCGCTGGAGGAGAGCACCGAGACTGCCGTACCTGAGGATGCCCGGCGCAGGATATCCAGGATGATATTCATCATTTGGCGTTTTATCTCTATGGCATTGTCGGCTGTAAAAAAGGTATCGGGGACACCATCGCCGTTTTTATCCCAATCAGGAGAGGATGGTGGCAACGGCGTACATGGACTGCCTTTGCCGGCTCCACAGTCGTCCAGCGTACAGGTGTTTCTCGGGTAGTCTGTCATATTGCCAGGCCAGGTCTTGCCCCTGTCAAATGCGCCAAACATAGCCACCTGCTTTAAGGATTGTTTGCCGGTGCCGCCCAACCATAGGCCGACAGTATATATGGATTCCACATAAGAGGCGATATTGGTGGGGGTATTGATATAACCTTTCTTGTGAAGCCAATAGGCAGGCACTACAGGATCTGCCGAATATTGTTCATAACCTACATCTATGCTGCAGGCCCCTGATACTGATCCAGGTTTACCGCCCATATTCCACTGGCCGTCTGTCAAAAGGATGATGAAATTTTTAGAACACGGTACTAACACAAACTCATTCCCCTGACAATTGCCGTCATTGTTGGCATCCATACATTGATACATGGGGTTTTTCCATTCATTACCCGTACCTGTCTGTGGTTGGGGGCTTCCAAAGACGGGTGATTCCTGGGCCAGGTATGCCTTGGCGGCCCACATAGCCGGCCCGATGGGTGTAGAGCCGCCAGGTGGCTCATAATTCAATTCAGCAATAGTATTTTTGTAGGGATTTACACCATCGAAGTTGGCAGCGGCAACAAAGTCTCCGATATAGACATAGCTGTTGACGCCGTAAGAATCAAAGAACATGCTCCCAATTCGTGGCTTCAAATCCAGTTGTTTGAGTTGAAACAAAAGACCGCCTTTTTCTCCTGTGATGCGCTCCCATCGGGCCTTGACCCTTACACCGCTATTGGTTTTTAGGATACAGCCATTCGCATCGCAGGTTAGCTGGGCATTTGGGTAGGTCTCTGGGTCACATTTTTGCAGACTGTTTCCATTACAGCTATCAGGCCTGCCACCTGTCAATGCCCAGCGCAACAGGTCAACCCTTGCCATGTTGTCATAGTTTAACCGATTGCCACCACAGTCAGAGGCCACCCACTGTCCTGTGCAGCAGGCATACCTACTCCTGCTACACCCATGTGTTCCCTTGGGATCGCATGTGCCATTGTTTGTTCTACTACAAGTCCACTGTGTACAAGTATTAGGACAAGAATCACTTGTCTCTACATAGACACCATTTGCATCTTGAACATAATTTTTTTCAGGATCAAAATAACCCTCATATACTTTTGTAGAATCATAGGGAGTATTGTTGTAAGAGTAAGCCTTCCATCCCATACTTCCACTGGTGTCAACCAATAACAATACATTAGGTGCTGCAGATGTAGTGACAAATGGCGGTGCTTGGCAATAATCCGACATGCTTGAGAATGCCATTGTTGCTGTAAGTAAACATATTATAAAGAGTGATACAGCTATCTTTTTCATGGTCTTACTCCTTCAATCTTTAGGATTGTATATGTTTTGCGTTCGTTGCAGCGATTGCTGTCTATGAAAAAGCACTGAGTTGCATCGGTCTTAAAAAGCGAGGCCTGATTGGGTGTAAGAAGTTTAAAGGTCTTTGGACCGGGGCAAGACCCTGAGAGGACATTCACATCCACCAGGAGATTTTGCCCGTCCACCTCTTTGACTATTCCGCACAGGAACAGCTCATCCTCCGCCATGGAGCTCCCTGAGCCCAAAAACGACGCCAATACAAACAAAGAGGCCATCAGCAGAGACCTTCCATATCCTTTCATAACTACCTCCTTATGGGGAACTTGACTCAATGTTACATAAATATCAAGCAATTCCAATGCCACTGGGTCATTGAGATTTTATGTTATTATTCCAGCAAGTTATAAAGTAAGAGATGTGCTGGCGAGACAGATGTTGTGTAATGGGTTACATAGTCAGGGAAGGGGTTTACCCTATTCCTGCAGCCATTCAACAAGTTTCTGGGTGCATGTATTCGAGGCATTGTTGATGGCGTTGACCGCTGTTTGCGGGTTGACTTCCAGGGCAGGGCTGCTGCATCGCAAGGAACCGCTCTTCACCACGCGGCTGTGTCTTGTCTCCAGGAGACTGGCTGATATAATGAGAATGCCTTCGCCTGTTTTGTCCTGCTGTATGTGCATCGAAAGGTCTTCTATCTCGATTTCGAGCAGGTATTGCGCTGTTCCGTGTGATGCCGGTGAGAGAACATGGGTGGCAAGACCGCTTTTTTGAATGGCGTTTATAATCTTGTTTTTGAGCATTTCATTAGGAGATTGGCTCCATCTGCTGAATTTGAATGCGTTTTTGCCATACTGTTCATTTGTGTAATAGATGGAATTATCTGCGCCTCGCACTGTGACCTTCAGCGATTCATAGACAGGCCTTATGGCGGTTTTGAGGCCGCTTATGTCCATTTCTATGCGATAATACTGGACAGGCGGCATTTCTTTTGCGCATCCTGTGAAGAACAGGCAGAAAACGGGCAGCAAGACGGCGATGGTTAAAATGGGCTTGTTCATTTTTTATCCTCCTCACCCGGTCCAAGCAGGGGGCTTGATTTTTTGAAGAAGATATCGGCGGGGCTGTTGCCGATGGTCTTTATCTCTTCATTGAGGGTTGAAACCAGGTTTCTGGTGTCATAGAGTGTATCGTTTAATAAAAGTATGGACGGTTCGAGCATGGGTTTTATGTCATAATCACCGGCCTTGACCTTTTGCGTGAGTTCGTGGCTCAATTCGTCTATATTTGCAGAAGTGGATGCAAGTCTCTCCATCGTTACATTGGCATGTCTGGATATGTCTTGGACTATTGGTGTTATATGAGTTACTTCGGTTGTCATGTCGTTTAATTTTCGAGATACATCAGCCATATTCCTGACTATAATCTGAAGATCATTTGCTGTCTGCGGTGTAAAGCTATCAGTTATGCGGCTCGACAGTTGATCCAGATGGTTCAGGACAGAGGTGATGTGCGCCGTGTTTTCCTCTCCCATCAATTTTTCGATGTGTTCCAGTATGCGTTCGATTTTGCCCGCCAGGCTGAATGCTGACATCTCCACTGCTGCAAACAGGGACGGTTTCGATGGAATCACGGGCAGTTCCGAGTCCTTCGCTGTCAAAACCGGGGCGCCTTTATATCCGCCCTTGATCTCCACATAGGCGATGCCCGTTATGCCGGTGAAATTCAGGGTGGTGTACATGCCTTCCAGTATGGGGGAATCCTTCTGAATCTCCATGAGCACTGTTATCGTTGTGGGATCGGCCGGATTTATTCTGATATCCTTTACGCTGCCTATGGTGACTCCCATGTATTTGACCGGCGCGTCCTTGTTCAGGCCTGCCACAGATTCGTGAAATTCCGTGTGATAATAGTTGAATTTTTCCTGCTTGTAGAAGCCGCCCAGCCAGAGGGCGAATGCAATGGCTCCTATGCTGGTACACAGCACAAACATGCCTACAATGGTGTAATTAGCCTTTGTTTCCATGGCCTTTCGCTTCTCCTATATTCAATCGGCTCAGGCTTCGATTTGAACCGAAAAACTCTCGTATGAATTTATGTTTGTTCATAAGCACCTCGTCAAGTGTGCCTTCAGCCGCGGCTACTCCGTCAGCAAGTACCACCATGCGGTCCAGGGCATTGAATATGGTGTCTATGTCGTGAGTGATTATAACGATGGTAAGGCCCAGCAGTCTTCTGATGGTCAGGATAAGATTGTCGAATGCCTCGGCGCTTACAGGATCCAGGCCTGAGGTGGGTTCATCGAGGAACAAGAGTTTGGGATCCATTACAAGCGCCCTTGCAAGCGCTACCCGTTTTACCATGCCCCCACTCAATTCCGATGGATATTTGCCACCGGTATCAGGGTCAAGGCCTACCATTTTGAGTTTGGCGTAAACTATCGGAGCTATCTGCGCCTCGTTCAGGTCAGTATATTCCTTAAGAATGACCGCTATATTCTGGAATACGGTCATGGATGTGAATAACGCTCCACCCTGGAAACATACACCGTACTGGGTTCTCAGGATATATGCATCAGTTTCGTTCATTGACAGTATGTCCTTCCCAAGAATCTTGATAGTTCCCCTGGAAGGTCTGGTAAGCATGAGCATGTGCCGGAAAAGGGTTGTTTTTCCTGATCCGCTTCCTCCAAGAAGCCCATATATCTCTCCTTCATATATTGTAAACGAGACATCTTTGTGAATCACGGCATTTGGAAAGCGTGTTTCTATGTGTTTTACTTCTATCGCAATGTTTTTCACAGATCGAGCTCCGTAAGAATTACAGAAAAGATTGCATCTATGGATATGACTGTGAAAATGGAATTAACGACGCTGACGGTTGTATAGCGGCCTATGCTTTGTGTGTTTTTTGAGACCTGTAGGCCCCTGAAACAGCCTATGGAAGCTATGGCCAATGCGAAAAACGGACCCTTCAAAAGACCGATGAGATAATGTCTGACGCTTACGGCCTCTTCCAGCCGTTCCAGAAACTGTACATTGCTTATGCCGAGTTGCAGGTTTGATACGATCATGCCTGCATAGATGCCCACCACATCCGAGAAAAAGATGAGCAGCGGAAGGGCGATGATGGTGGCCAGTATGCGCGGGAGAATGATAAAGCGGTACGGGTCGAAGCCAAGGGTTTTCATGGCGTCCAGTTCCTCCGTGACCCTCATGGCGCCTATCTGGGCGGTAAAGGCAGAGGCGCTTCTGCCTGCAACCACAATGGCGGTTATGAGCGGAGAGAGTTCTCGTGGTATGGAGATGCCGACCATGTCCACGATGAAGATGTTGGCCCCGTAGGTTTTGAGCTGTACTGCACTCTGAAATGCGATCACAATGCCGATGAGCAGGGCCGAAAGGGCTATGATGGGCAGGGCCAGGACACCTATGTTCTGCAGATTTACGGCCAGTTCATTTATCCTGAACATGCCTGGATGCAGCATGGTCTTGCCGAAGGCAACGGCTGAGCGCCCGATAAAGTCAAGAAACAGTAGAAAGTCCCTTGCCCCGTCTTCAGCCTTTTTGCCGATTCTGTAAAGCATGCCCGAAGCAGGCTGAGTCCATCTGGATGCCATTTCGGTGTCGCAGTAATAGGGCAACATCACCTTGAAAAGTTTCAGGAATGCCGGACTGACGCCTGTCGTGGTGATTTTAAGGGATGATCGCAGCGTTCTCCTCATGCCGATGAAAAAGAGCATGGCGGCTGTGTCTATGGTTTCTATGTGATTGCAGTCGAGCAGCATGGCGCCGGTCTTGGGGAGTCTTGGTTGCAGGGCATCGAATGCCTGTTCTATGGCGGCCAGATTTTTCAGCGTCCACCGGCCCTGCAATATCAGTAATGGCTGTGTATTATTTTGAAATACGATGAAATCCATGCGCCTTGTTCCCGAACGAAGATTCTAATTTTTTAAGGCTCCCTCAATGTGTAATTGGCCAGGCGCATATTATAAATACTGTGTTAGAGGTGAGATGTCCAGCGGAATTCGGTGTAAATGAATCCCTTGCGGATTTTGTATATCGTATTTATTTTTTATATTTATGGATTGCAACAGGTAGCCTTTTCAACCATTTTATCATGTTGCCATTTCAAGGAGTTTTTCCATGGATGTCTTGTTTAAAACCACTTTTTTGCTGATCCTTTCCAATGTATTCATGACTTTTGCCTGGTATGGCCATTTGAAGACGCTGAATAACAAGTCATGGTTCGTGGCCGCGATTTTGAGCTGGAGTATCGCCTTGTTCGAGTATCTGATTCAGGTGCCGGCAAACAGGATTGGTTTTACGGCATTATCCCTGCCACAGCTCAAGATATTGCAGGAGGTTATAACCCTTCTGGTCTTCATTCCTTTTGCCGTTTTTTATATGAAACAGACGTTCCGTCTGGATTTTTTGTGGGCCGCCCTGTGTATGTGCGGTGCTGTCTATTTCGTATTCAGAGGGGCCTGAAACAAAAAGACGATTTTTGCTCACCGGTTGTTATGCCCTTTCATTTTTTGTGTGAATTGGTTATTGTTTAAATGTTTGTGTGCTGCTTTTTGTGAGGCCAACCTGTTTTTTTTACTTAAGGGTTCTTGAGAAATAACCTATTAACATTTTTACATTAAAGGGAACCTCTACGAATTTGGAATTTTCGCCGACGGGTAAGGCAGTTATGGGGCGAAAAGGCAATTTTTTGAGGTTCTCCGAAGAGAGGTATTGATGCAGACTTTTTCAATAAAAAACGGAGAGATGATGGTCAGCAAAGAGCCCGGAGCGGTGCTGGAGGCATGTTCTGTGGGTGCTAATCTGGCGGTTTGTATAGCTGATGCGAATGCGCCGGTGGCAGGACTTGCATTATTTGTATTGCCCCAGATGCCTCAGATGCCCAATGCCTTTGACGAGGCACAGGAGCGATTGCCTGCCCTGGCAGCCATGTCCGGTCTGCCCCTTTTTTTCAAGCGGATGCTTCAGGAAGGGCTGTCCATGGATAATATGAAGGTCTGGATTGCGGGTGCTGCCTGTTTTTTTTCAGGGCCTGCGGATCTTTCTCTGGGGAGCCAGACCTATACCGCCGTCAAAAAGATACTGGAGGCCAACAAGATAAAAATCGCCGGTGAACATGTGGGCGGTCAATTCAAACGATGTGTCCGGCTTGTGGTGGGGCAGGATGGAGTCCAGGTGTCATTTGATGATCAGGAGGTCATGCTGTGATGAGCGACGATTATAACGCCCCTGACTTCACATTGGAGAGGATCTTTGAGAAACTGGTGAATCTGCCGACCTTTCCGAAGGTTATACAGAAGGCCCTTGCGCTCCTGAAGGACCCCAATTCCTCCATTGCAAAACTGGCCGAGCTGTTACGCTATGACCCTGCCATCACCGCCAATATCCTGCGGTTCACCAATTCGGCCCACTTCGGGCTTGCACAACGTATCACAGATCTGGAGACAGCCCTTACATTCCTCGGCCAGCAGCACATCACTGAGATACTCCTGGCCAGTGCCAGCCTGCCCTATCTCAACACACCCATTGCAGGCTACCGCATGGAACCCAAAGACCTCTGGCGCCACTCCATAGCAACCGCCATCGCCGCAGAGACCCTGGCAAAGCTCTGCTCATATCCCGATCCCCCAACCGCCTTTACGGGTGCCTTGCTGCACGACATCGGCAAAATAGCCCTCAATATCTTTGTGGGCGAGAGGCTGGAAGGCATCTTCCAATTGGCCAAGCAGGAAAAGATGCTTTTTACAGAGGCGGAATGGCGTGTATTGGGCGGAGACCATGCTGTAATCGGTGCAGAGATATTGCAACTCTGGGAGTTCCCCCATGACATAGTGCGGGCTGTGCGCAACCACCATGACCCTGACCTCTACATTCAGGATACACTTTCAGCGATTATGGCCCTTGCCAACATCTTGGTGATTCAGATGGGTATAGGGCTTGGGGCAGACGCATTTCGTTACAATGTCCATGCAGAGCTCTTGAACAAACTGAGGCTTACACGTGCGGACATACATCGCTGCGTCGCCATGATCCTTCTGGACTTCAACAGATCCCAGGACATGCTGAATCTCGAATAAAACCGTCATGCAAGTCCTGGAATCCGACTCTGATCTGCTTGCGTCCATTTTTGACCTGCTAAACAGCACCGTCCTCATCGTATTCGAAGACGGTTCCATCGCCATGGCCAACAAAAGGGCGGAAAACCTCTTTCGAGCAGGGGCTGGGGGCCTGACAGGCCTGGCCTTTTCAGAGATTTTCATGCCGGATGACAGAGAGATACTCCTGCCGAACATCCTGCATCTGACTAACACTCACGGCGAATATGAAGGTGAGGCCATGCTAATGCGCAGAGACGGCAGCACTTTCATGGCATTGATAGCCACCTCGGCCTTCAAGTTCAACAATCATCATGCGGCCATTATCATCATCAACGACATCTCCAGACTCAAGGGCATTGAACGCATCTTGAACCAGTCGGAGCGCATGGCCTTTTGGGGCGCCATGCTGGACGATATCAGCCATCAGATTCGAAATCCTGTACTGGCTATCGGCGGTTTTGCCCGAAGGCTTGCCAATCTGGATGTATTGCGCAAGGATTATGTACAGGTGATTCTGCATGAATCCAGCAGACTGGAACTGCTTTTGAGCACCCTTACAGAATATATAGACATGCCGCGGCCAATCGCGGAGCCCACACCCATTTCAAGAGTGATAGAAGCTGTCATTCCCGAAGTGCAAAGGTTTGTTGAGGGGCATGGCATGACCCTGCACTTCAAATGTCTCGGCGATGTCTGTACTCAGGACTGTGTCATAGACATACGGGCATTTCAAAAGGCCTTGATGGAATGTGTCAAAAACGCCTGTGAGGACTGCGCTGAAACAGAGAGCAAGGTGCTGAAGCTGTTTGTAAAAGCGTCTGATAGAGAGCCCTACAACGTGCTTTTCGAACTCAGGGATTACGGTCATGGCATTCGGCCTCAGATGTTGCCCAAGGTCTTTGACCCATTTTTCTCCACCAAGTCAGGGCATATCGGCATGGGTCTGACCTTTGCCAGGCGTATCATAGACGAACAGGCCGGCCACATGGTCATAGAATCGGAGCCCAATCTCGGCACCACGGTCAAGTTCTACTTCGTAAAAGAACGCAGGCGGAGCATTCGTACACAACGGCTGTGAGAAACCCCCGATTGCCTTTTGTTGCAGGGGGCATTGAAAAATTAGAATTTTCGCCGACGAGCAACGCAGTTGTGAGCGAAAGGGCAATCTTGCAAGGCTAACTACAGGGTTGCCCGAGATCAAACGGCACATTTCAGCATGGAGTAGTCCATGTCCGGATGAATGCCGAAGCGAGTGAGGCAAAAGTCATAACGCACAGGGTCTTGGGGTGAAATGCGTCTGAACGCCTCTGTGACCTCCAGGGCTGCCTTCAAGTCCGCCTGTTTTCTGTGTGTCAGGCCGAGTCCTCTGGCGATTCGATGCATGTGTGTGTCCATGGGTACCACCAGTTTGGAGGCCGGTATCCGCCAACCGCCGGGGTCCACTGCATCACAACGGACCATCCATCTCAAGAACAGAAATGCCCGTTTGCAGGCGCTGCCGTTTTCAGGGCTGGGGAGCAGAAAATGCCCTGAACAGTCCGCCTGTTTCCAAACAAGCCTTACAAAACGAGAGAGTGTGGGCACTAAATCGGGGTCATTTGCATCGTGCAATGCCATGAAAGCCTCCTCGATGGAGCCATACTCCTGAATCACCTTTTTGATGCCGAATAACATGGCCGCCAGGTCATCGCCAGTGGTGAACCTGTGTTTAAATCCGCTGAAAACGGCCTTGAAATCCAGGTAGTCCATAGCCAAGAGGTCATCGTGGGGCATTGGGATGTATTGGAGCACGCCTTCAACACTTTTTAATATCTGATTTACACGGCCATAGGCCAGGGACGAGGCGATTAAGCCCACTATCTCCCTGTCCAATGGATTTGAATAGCGATAGAGAAACTCCAGGGGATCCGGGTGCACGAATTCGCGTCTATTATAGCTGCAATAGAGCCCTTCCAGGTACTCTTTCAGGTCAATCTGCATCGTTATATTAAACCGAACCTTGAGTTATGGCCTTTTTCAACGCCACCCAGTGCACATCCCCTGCAAAGTGTACCTGGCTTTTACCTGTAATGGGGTCAAAGGCAGACGGATTTGCCACACAACAGAACTGCGCCTCCCTGCCCATGGCCTCCAGTGCTTTCTCCACAGGCATACCCACTAACTTCTTGGCTGCAAACCAGGTAGCGCCGCAGGGCGCACCCCTTTTTACGCGAAGTTCCTTTATGATGCCGTTTTCAAGGCAGACCTCGAACTCCGGCAACCCGAACTGCTCTCCATAACGGCCTGCAGCGGCCAGTCTGCCCATGGCGCAGCAGGTAAACGGCGTGATGGCGCCTGGAATGTGCTGGCCAGGAGCGATGACCGGAATCCCTTTTTTATTCGCTGTCTGAACGATGTGGCAGGCTATATCCGGCTGCCTTACAAAGGTCAGAATAAGGTCGCATGGCCCTATATCGGGCACATATTCCCCAGGTTCCTCTATGAATTCGGGCAGGGATGCCGGCAGGTCATGCACCTCCTGAATCTCAATGCCGTTTCCGTAGGCCTCTATGCCGCCTACTTTGAAATCAGCATTTCCGCCCTGCTGAAAGAGGATGAGTCTAAAGGGTGGCCGCTGCATTCGTGAGCGCCTTGAGGGTGGTGTCTATGCGGCACACCACGTCGTGAATGTGAATGCTCTCCAGGCTGACAGAGGCGATTTGCAAGCGAGTGTCATCAGGAAGCCTCTTGCCGAACCGCGCAGCCACGCTGCGGGCGGTCTCTCTCACGGCATCCTCTGCAAACTGCGGCATTCTATGGGCCTTGAGCACCAGTTCCGCTTCGTCAGGCCGTTTTAACAGGTCTTGAGTGAGATGCAGGGCGTCATTCAGACAGGACAGCAGGTCTTCATAGGTGAGGAGCATCGAGGCATCTTCAATGGTAAGGCTCGTGGAGGAGCGCTGAGAGTGAGTGATGAGCGGCAGATCTGACTGTTTCTCTTTGAAAAGCAGGTGGTTATAGACCTGTGTGCATGGACATGCAGTGATGTGCATGACCTCTATGCCCCTCATGGCCTCTTTGATTTGAATCTCGTCATTGTTTCTCATCAGACTGACGGAGGCCGTGACGGTGAGACTGTCGTGCGAAGGCCGTTTGGAAATCAGTGTGGAACGTGTGATGGGAAGCAGGCCCCTCAACCTCACATGTGCATCGTTTCCCCGCTGGCCCTGCAACAGCTTTTTTGCAAGGGCCATGGCATACTCCATCAGATCAGTAAAATCTATGGAAGACAGGCCGGAGACCGCCTCCTCCATGCGAGACATGTGTATGCCCCTGAACTGTGCAGGCAGGCTTACGGACAAGGCTGCATCAAAGGGGATGCGGCCCTCAGGCAATCGAATCCATACGGTCTTGGATGCGATGCCCACCTCTGTGAGGCCAATGGGAAACCCGGGTCTTTCCTCCGGCACATCCATCCCCTGTTCCAGTACCTGTTTGTGTTGCAGCGCTTCTATGAGGGGCTTTGCAGCTGTTTCATGGCGCAAAACCAGTCCTGTACCGTGTTCCATTTGCTGTGTTCCTTTTTTGCAAGTGATATGGCATTGTCTAAGTATAAAAAATCCTCGGGCATGGCGCCTCCTGAACAGGCTGCAAAGGCCTTGATGTCCGTGAGCAGGTCGAGGATGGCGGCGCCCTGACCGCAAGTGCAGGAGAGGCTGCCCTTGTGCAGCCTTCTGTGTGTAATGACCTCGTTTGCAAATCCAAAATGTTCCGGCTGTCCTGCAGGATGTTTGATATGACAAATGGCGTGAGCGAGTTCAAGGAAGAAATACCAGTCTTCTCCAAACGAGCGTTCAGGAAAGCCACTGCATTTGAAAAAGGCCTCTCTGTTGACTGCTATGCTTGAGGGCACGAGAAAACACCAGCGCAACAGGTCGCGAAATGTGGAACCAGTGGCTGAAGCCGTGTCTTCTGGAATGTAAAAGGTCTCGCCAGTCAATTCATTTTCGTTCATCGTGATTCCATAGGCAAAGACATGGCCCTTTTGCATCAGGGAGGCCAGGGATCGGGTATGATTCGGCAGCCAGCGGTCGTCCGAGTCCAAAAACATGAAGACATCGCCTCCTGCACCGGCTGCACCGAGATTTCTGGCTGCGCCTGGTCCTTTGCCTGAGGTCTTCAGGTATTTTACTGTGGGGAATCGAGTGGTTACCACCTCTTCAGTGGAATCCGTGGAGCCGTCGTCCACCACAAGGATCTCCGATACCGCCGTCTCCTGCCTCAGGGCGCTCTCTATGGCGCAGACCACCAGGTCACAGCGGTCTTTTGTGGGAATGATACAGCTGATTTTCATATCAGATGGAGGGTCTTCCTGGTGGAAAACACCGGGCTGCATCCTTTATGCGGCCTGCCAGCTTGTGCTCGATATACTCCTCTACCCTCGAAAACATGTCGTCCAGATATGCGCCGATCTCCGCCTCTGTGGCAGTGGTCTTGGTCTGGCAAAAGAGGCATTTTCTCTCACCCCCGCCTGTGGAGGGCAGGCCATAGTCCTCCAGAAGGTGTCTGGCCGTGTCCTTGGCATCCAACTCCTCATAGAGCGGAAAGAGGGTGTTGATGCCAAATCGTTTTGAAAAGGCCTGAAGTTTTGTCATGAATGTCTGTGTCTGTTCGGGATAAAAGCCCTGTTTTTGTGTATAGCCCACATACAAAAAGGCGATGTTATGCTCGATACAGTAGTGAATCGCCTTTGCATGCATGCCCAATTTGCAGGCCACACACACCAGATTTTTGTTGCCATAGCGGGGCATCAGGTCTTCATAGTGGTCCAGCCAAAGGCCTTGAAAGAGCCGGCCCATGTCCAATTCCACATAAATGGTCTCTGGTGAGGGGGTTGTGCCACAAGACGCTGTCAAGATGCGCTTGGCCACCTCAAGCCTGCGCTGAGGAAAGTCGTGAAACCGGCTCATGCCGTTTAGCATGTGCAGGAGGTGAATGTTGACGACACGGGGTGTGTCCAGGAGCTTTCCGCTCATGGCCAGGGCATAGAGGGCCAGGGAGTCCGTGCCGCCAGAATAGAGGATTGCAATGTCGTGCTGTTGCATAGACAATAATAATACCCATTGCAAAGCTAAAATTAAAGGTCTTTTTTATTTTCAGGTTGATTTCAAGGGGTTTTGCTGTTAAATATGCCAAAAAATCAAAGACGTCCCGCCTTTTTCAAGGAATTTGCGAATCGTCAATGAAAAGAGGAAGATAACATGACAAAACCCATGACCATAGCCGAAAAGATACTGGCAGCCCATGCGGGTCTCGATTATGTGGAACCCGGCCAGTTGGTCCAGGTAAATGTGGACATAGCCCTGGGAAACGACATCACAGCGCCCATAGCCATCAAGATATTCCGGCAGACCGGCATTCAAAAGGTCTTTGATGCGCAAAGGATCGCCCTGGTCTCTGACCACTTCGTGCCCAACAAGGACATCAAGAGCGCAGAGCAGGCCAAGATGCTGCGGGACTTTGCCAGGGAACACGGCATAGTCCACCACTACGACGGCGGCGAAAGCGGAGTGGAACACGCCCTGCTGCCCGAAAAGGGCATAGTGCTGCCGGGGGATGTGGTCATCGGTGCGGACAGCCATACCTGCACCTACGGCGCACTGGGCGCCTTTGCAACAGGCGTGGGCAGCACGGACCTGGCAGCCACCATGATCACAGGCAAGACCTGGTTCAAGGTGCCCGAGTCCATCAAATTCATCTATAACGGCCGGTTAAGGCCATGGGTCACGGGCAAGGACCTGATCCTTTACACCATCGGCAAAATAGGCGTGGACGGCGCCCTGTATCAGGCCATGGAGTTTTGTGGCCCTGTCATAGACGGCCTGCCCATGGCTGACCGCTTCACCATGGCCAACATGGCCATAGAGGCAGGGGGCAAGGTGGGCCTTTTCAATCCTGATGAAAAGACCATCGAATATGCCAAGGCCAGGGCAAAGAGGCCGTTTACCGTGTATAAAAGCGATGAGAATGCCTCCTACGCCCAGGTCATGGAGTTCAATGCAGAGGACATAGAGCCCCAGGTGGCCTTTCCTCACCTGCCGGAAAATACCAGACCCATCTCTCAAGTGGGCGATGTTCCATTGGACCAGGTGGTGATCGGCTCCTGCACCAACGGCCGCATAGAGGACCTGGCCGTAGCTGCTCAAATCCTGAAGGGCCGCAGAGTGGCCAAGGGATTGAGGCTCATCATTCTGCCTGCCACACCCACCATCTACGCACAGGCCATGGAGTTGGGTTACCTCAAGACCTTCCTGGAGGCAGGTGCTGTCATCGGCCCGCCCACCTGTGGGCCGTGTCTTGGCGGGCACATGGGCATTCTGGCCAAGGGAGAACGGGCATTGGCCACCACCAACCGCAACTTTGTGGGCCGTATGGGGCATCCCGAAAGCGAGGTCTATCTGGCCAGCCCTGCAGTGGCAGCGGCCAGTGCTGTATTGGGTAAAATCGCAGGGCCTGATTCCCTGTAAACAAAGAGGTCATTCACATGAATATCAAAGGAAAAGCCTGGAAATTTGGAGAAAATATCGATACGGACCTGATCATTCCGGCCAGATACCTGAACACCTCAGATCCTGCCGAACTGGCCAAGCACTGCATGGAGGATGCAGACCCGGAATTTGTAAAGAAGCTCTCTGTGGGAGACATCATAGTCGCCGGCAAGAACTTCGGCTGCGGCTCCTCCCGTGAGCATGCACCCATTGCCCTCAAGGCCGCGGGTATCGGCTGTGTAATCGCCCCCACCTTCGCCCGCATCTTCTACAGAAACGCCTTTAACATGGGGCTGCCCATCTTTGAGTCAAAGGAGGCCTCTGAGGATATTGCAGAGGGGGACCTGGTGGAGATTCACCCTTCAACGGGTGAGATTCGCAACCTTACCAAGGGCCGGACATACAAGGCCCAACCCATTCCGCCCTTCATGCAGGAACTGATTCAGGATGGCGGGTTAATCGCCCACATCCTGAAGACTTTGAAGTAATTAGAATTATAAATATTCCAACATCTACAAGGAGTTATACAATGAAAGAGTACAAGATTGCAGTCATGCCGGGTGACGGCACAGGCCCTGAGGTCATTACAGAGGGTGTAAAGGTGATTGAGGCCGCTGCCTCCCGTTTTGGTTTCAAGCTCGACATGACCTGGTACGATTACGGCGGAGAGCGCTACAAACGTACGGGCGAGGTGCTGCCGGAAGGGGCTGTGGAGGACCTGAAGCGCTATCAGGCCATATATCTGGGTGCCATCGGCCATCCGGATGTAAAGCCCGGCATACTGGAAAAAGGCATATTGCTGCACCTGCGTTTCGGCCTGGATCAATACATCAACCTGAGACCTATCACGCTTTACCCCGGAGTGGACACCCCCCTCAAGGACAAAAGGCCCGAGGACATAGACTTTGTAGTGGTCAGGGAGAATACGGAAGGGCTCTATGCAGGAGCCGGCGGTGTGCTCAAAAAGGGCACCCCTGATGAGGTGGCTGTTCAGGAGTCCATCAATACTCGAAAGGGTGTGGAACGCTGCATTCGCTTTGCATTCGACTATTGCCGCAAGCGCAACAAGCGCAAGAAGCTGACCCTGTGCGGCAAGACCAATGTCCTTACCTTTGCCTTTGACCTGTGGGAGCGCACCTTCTATGAGGTCGCCAAGGAATATCCTGACATTCAAACAGACTATGCCCATGTGGATGCCACCTGCATGTGGATGGTCAAAAATCCAGAGTGGTTTGATGTAATAGTCACAGACAACATGTTCGGCGACATCATCACTGACCTGGGCGCCATGATACAAGGCGGTATGGGCATAGCCGCAGGCGGCAACATCAATCCACAGGGTGTCTCCATGTTTGAACCCATAGGCGGTTCGGCCCCCAAATACACAGGCAAAAATGTCATCAATCCCTTGGCAGCCATCTGTGCAGGCGCCATGATGCTGGATACCCTGGGTGAGCCTGAGGCCGCCAAGGCCATAGAAGAGGCCGTAAAGACCGTGGTGAGCAAACACTTAAAGAGCCTCTCTGCGGGCAAGATGGGCTATGGCACCACTGAGGTCGGCGATCTGGTGGCCGGCTATGTAAAGGGGTAGGCCATGCGCGCATTCAATGTAGCTGTTGCAGGCGCCACAGGGGCTGTGGGCCAAACCATGATAAAGGTCCTGGAGGAAAGGAATTTTCCGGTAAAAGACATTCGCCTTCTGGCATCAGAGCGGTCTGTGGGCAAGAAACTTAAGTTCAAAGGGGAAGAGATACCTGTTCAAAAACTGGACCACGACTCCTTTAAGGGCATAGATATCGCCCTGTTCTCCGCTGGCGGGGATCGAAGCCTCACCTTTGCCCCTTCTGCGGCCAAGGCAGGCGCCGTGGTCATAGACAACTCCAGCGCCTGGCGCATGGACCCTGATGTGCCTTTGGTGGTACCTGAGGTCAATGCCCATGCCATAGCCCATTACACAAACAAGGGCATCATCGCCAATCCCAACTGCTCCACCATTCAAATGGTGGTGGTGTTAAAGCCTTTGCACACCAAGGCCTATATCCGTCGTATCGTGGTCTCCACCTATCAGGCGGTCTCAGGCACAGGGCAGAAGGCCATCACAGAGCTGGAAGGGCAGGTAAGGGCCTGGGCAGCGGGAAGACCCATGGAAAACAAGGTCTATCCCCATAGAATCGCCTTTAACTGCCTGCCTCACATCGATTCCTTTTTGGAGAACGGCTATACCAAAGAGGAGATGAAGATGGTCAACGAGACGCGCAAGATCATGGAGATCCCCAATGTGCAGGTGTGTGCCACCACCGTGCGAGTGCCGGTATTTTATAGCCATTCCGAATCTGTAAATGTGGAGTTTGCAGGCAAGATCACGCCGGAAGAGGCCAGAGAGCTGCTGAAAAACGCACCAGGTGTCAAAGTGGTGGACGACCCTTTTAACAATGTCTATCCCCTGGCCATAGATGCAGCAGGGCAGGACCTCACCTATGTAGGCCGCATCCGCAAGGACCTGTCCTGCGAAAACGGGCTTGTCATGTGGATCGTTGCGGACAACATCAGGAAGGGCGCTGCCACCAATGCAGTCCAGATAGCCGAGATCCTGGGTGAAAAATACCTATAAGGAGCATGAAATGGCGGACAAGATTCAAAGAGATGCAAAAGGCGGCATAACCGTTCCCGATGCCCCTGTTATTCCATACATCGAAGGCGATGGCATAGGCCCAGACATCTGGAAGGCCACCCGCCTTGTGCTGGATGCAGCCGTTGAAAAGGCATATAAGGGTTCCAGGCGCATTCAATGGCTGGAGGTGCTGGCAGGAGAAAAGGCCTACAACCTCACTGGCAAGTGGTTGCCTGAGGAGACCCTCTCCACCATAAAGGACTATGTGGTGGCCATCAAAGGGCCGCTCACCACCCCTATCGGCGCCGGTATCCGCAGCCTAAATGTCACTCTGCGGCAGGAGCTGGACCTCTATGCCTGCGTCAGGCCTGTACGATACTTTGACGGTGTACCAAGCCCTGTAAAGCATCCTGATCAGGTGGACATGATCATCTTTCGAGAGAACACGGAGGATGTCTATGCCGGCATCGAATGGCCTAAGGGGAGCCCGGAGGCACTGAAGCTCATCGAGTTTTTGGAGAAGGAGATGGGCAAAAAGCTGCGGCCTGACTCTGGCATAGGTATCAAGCCCATGAGTGAGTTCGGCAGCAAGCGCCTGGTGAGAAAGGCCATTCGCTATGCCCTTGAGGCAGGAAAAGACAGTGTAACCCTGGTGCACAAGGGCAACATCATGAAGTTTACTGAAGGGGCATTTCGCACCTGGGGCTATGAGCTGGCCAAAGAGGAATTTGGGAATGTTACCCTGACGGAACAGGAGCTGTGGGACAACTACGGCGGCAAGCGTCCAGAGGGCAAGGTTGTCATAAAGGACCGCATAGCAGACGCCATGTTTCAGCAGGTGCTTCTGCGGCCATCCGAATATAGCGTCCTGGCCATGCCCAATCTCAACGGCGACTATATGTCCGATGCCATTGCAGCGCAGGTGGGCGGCCTTGGCATGGCGCCTGGGGCCAATATCGGCGATGGATATGCGGTATTTGAGGCCACTCACGGCACTGCACCCAAGTATGCAGGCCTGGACAAGGTCAACCCTGGCTCCCTCATTCTATCCGGCGCCATGATGCTGGAGTATCTGGGCTGGACAGATGCCAGGGAACTGGTGCACAAGGCCCTTCAGGCCGCCATCTCTCAGAAACATGTCACCTATGACCTGGCGCGTCAGATTCCAGGGGCTGTTGAGATCAAGTGCTCGGAGTTTGCACAAAAGATAGTCGAGGCCATGTAAATCTGCTGCATCTGTTGCAGGGGCCTCTCGCAAGTGCTCGTAAGGCGGCCTTAAGGCTTTTGTTTCCACCTGTGTGTGCAGTCTGTGGGGCCGCCATTTCCAGTGCAGACGGTCTTTTGCTGTGCAGGGACTGCCTGGCGAAAGTGAGGCCGGTGCCGTCCCCTGTTTGCAGCATCTGCGGAAAACCTCTGGGGGCCTCCTTTTCCAATGGCCACAGGTGCGGAGACTGCATACTGAAACCGCCTCTGTATGAACGCTGCATCTCGCTCTTTTCCTTTGAAGGGCCTGTGCGGGAACTGCTGCACCGCATCAAATACAAAGACGACGGCTATGCCCTGCGCTCCATGAGTGCACTGGTCGGGGCATATCTGCCTGCGGATTTAAAAATTGATCTCATTTTACCTGTGCCGCTTCATGCAAAACGGCTGCGGGAACGGGGCTATAACCAGTGTGTAAGACTGGCCAAGTCCATATTCGCCGG
The DNA here is from genome assembly GCA_028695735.1 of Deltaproteobacteria bacterium. GTDB lineage: Bacteria > Desulfobacterota > Dissulfuribacteria > Dissulfuribacterales > DYLC01 > JAQVIJ01. The sequence goes on from JAQVIJ010000002.1 coordinate 23,822, forward strand.
CATTCCGATCAGTTATGATGGCCTGAAACGCAGTGTCTATACACAGCCGCAGACATCCCTGGAGCGGCGCCAGAGGCTTGTCAATCTGAAGGGCGCCTTTGAGGTGTGCCTGTCCCCGGAGTTTGCACAAAAGAGGCTTTTATTGCTGGATGATGTGCTCACAACCGGCGCCACCATAACTGAATGCGTCTTGGCCCTGTGGAAGGCAGGGTTTAGAAGGGTCACTGTGCTCACCATCGCAAGGACATTGAGGCCCACTTAACAAAAAACAACCACCGCCAGAAAGGAGTCATATGCAAATGTGTAAGGACGAACTAAAGGAGGTTTTATCACCGACCATCATTCAGGAGCGTATTCAAGCCCTGGGCAGGCAGATCACCTTGGACTATGCAGGCAGGTCTCTGGTGCTGGTGGGCGTGCTCAAGGGTGCCTTCATCTTTCTGGCTGACCTGTGCAGGGCCATTGATCTGCCCATTCAGGTGGACTTTGTGCGCATGGCCAGCTACGGCTCCAAACAGGAGAGTTCGGGACGTATCAGCTTCACCAAGGACATAGAGCTGGACATAAAGGGCAAGGATGTTCTGGTGGTGGAGGACATCATAGACACCGGGCACACCATCAAATATCTGAAGGAGGTCTTGACCCTGCATCAGCCTGCTTCTGTGCGCATCTGCTGCCTTATAGACAAGCATGAGCGTCGAGAGGTGGCAATTCAGGCTGATTATGTGGGTTTTGAGGTGAAACATGGCTTTTTAGTGGGTTATGGCCTGGATTTTGCTGAAGATTATCGCTGCCTGCCAGGGGTCTTTCACCTGAATCCTGGTCACAGGCCCAAGGCCTTTCAGCCTTCAGACAGATAACCACATGCCTGGAATGAGTCATTTTGCCTCTTGCAATATTAGCGTTTGTGTGTCAAATGTAGAAAAAAATAAAAGGAGGCCTGACATGAGAAAGATTTCATCCCTGTTGTCTTTGTTGTGTGCGATGATGTTTTGGGCATCTTTAGCCCTTGCTGCGGTGGATCTGAACACCGCTGACAAGGCAGCCCTGGAGGGCATCAAGGGCATTGGTCCAGCCAAGGCCCAGGCCATTCTGGACTATCGTGCCAAAAACGGTCCATTTAAAAGCATAGATGACCTGACCAAGGTCAAGGGCTTCGGCAAAAAGACCGTGGACAAGATTCGCAAAGATGTCGAGGTAAAAGGGGCCGCTGCTCCAGCCAAGGCCGCACCTGAGGCAACCGGTGCAGCCAAGAAATAACCCCTTGACATTTCAAGGCTGACTGTCTCCGGTTTTATTCCCCTTCGGGGAAAGGAGCCTATGGGCAACTTTTCATTCTGGGAATGTGGCAGGAGATTTTTTAAGCTTGACAATGGCCGTTAACTCGGCTATTTTTGTCACACATTTTTCGGGCCGTTAGCTCAGTTGGTAGAGCAGCTGACTCTTAATCAGGAGGTCGGAGGTTCGAGCCCTCCACGGCCCAATGTGATTGTAATTAGTTCAATCAAGCCAAGTTTCCACTCCTCAGTAGCTCAATGGCAGAGCGGGTGGCTGTTAACCACTAGGTTGGCGGTTCGAGTCCGTCCTGAGGAGCCAAATTTTGATTTTGCTATCCTTTCATTCCTTTCATTCTTCTTTTTGCCGCTGATTTCAGCGGCTTTTTTTATGGCCAGACCTCGCAAGCCAGTTTAACCATTGGCTGTGCCGGGTGTCAGCGTTTCAGGCGTGTCCACGCCGTGTTACCTGTCTGCGTGCGGTCACGCACAGGGAGGCGGCCATCCCTTCCGTCACTGCCAAGTGCTGATTCCGGGCTGGAGAAAAAGAGTTGGGTTCCAGGCATGGTCTATGCGGGTGAAGACCCGATATCGGGCAGGCTTACCCTTATCGGCTGGTCCCGCTGGCCCCGGTAGCCTTGACTCGGTTACACCCGGTCAACTAGCGAAAATAACCTGACAAACCGCTTGACATTGGACATCCGTCTGCTATACGGTAACCCTGTTTGTCTTGGTTTATTAGGACGTAAACGCCGAAGGCTGGAACACGGGACACCGATCAACCAAGAGAAAGAGGCTGTTGCGAGGCAACCGACAGGAAATGGAACAGCAGGCCAAGGCATTGAAGTTTGATGATTGCCGATCTCAGTTTGAAACAGGTCATAGAACGCAAATCATCAATCATAAATCATCAATCGGAGATCCCACATGACCAATCTGCCCTCCACCCCGCCCGACTCCGAATTCCTCATCTACCAGACCGAAGACGGCCGCACGCGAATTCAAGTCCGGCTGGAGGATGAGACGGTCTGGCTGACCCAGAAGCTGATGGCCGAGCTGTTTCAGAAGGATGTCCGCACGATAAACGAGCATATCGGCAACATCTATGATGAAGGGGAGCTTACACCCGAGGCAACTATCCGGAAATTCCGGATAGTTCAAACCGAAGGCGCCCGGCAGGTTTCCCGAGAGGTCGATTTTTACAACCTGGATGTCATTATTTCAGTTGGTTACCGGGTCAAATCCCATCGCGGCACTCAGTTTCGTATCTGGGCCACCCAGCACCTGCGCGAATACATCGTCAAGGGGTCGGAACATGTCAATGAAAATGAGCCCATTTCGTTCATAAATTAGAGTAGCGCCTCATAGCGTTGATGAGGCCAGGCAAAGGCCATAGTTCTCCCTGACTACATATCGCTGAAATCGTGCCATTCATGTCCCGACCCTTCGGGCGTAAGCGTTTCAGTGCAGTTCCACGGAACCGTGATTCAGGCATGGTCTATGTGGGTGAAGATCCGATATCGGGCAGGGTTACACCTCTTGGCGGGTTCCGCTGGCCCCAGTAGCTTCCGTTCGGTCAAATCCGGAGAAACTCGGAAAAACCCTTTGACACGCACTCCGACTTCCCTATAATATATGCCAGTTTGTTCTGTTCGGACCGGATGAAAGCCGATGGGGCTATCCAAGGGGGGTGACGATTTGTTAAATCGAAGGGATGAGGCCATTCAGGAATGGGACGAGACCCTGTGCGACTGGAGTCGAATGATGGAAGACCGATGGCTCTCAGTAGATGAGATTGCGGACCATCTCAGCATCAAGCGGGATACGGCCTACAAATGGATTAGTGAACGGCGAATGCCGGGCCACAAGATCGGTCGGCTTTGGAAGTTCAATCAGCGAGAAGTGGACGAGTGGATGAGAAGCGGTGCTGTAAATACGTCTCCTTCTAAAAATGAACAATCCAAAATCAGGCAACGAGAATCCTGATGGCCAGACTCGAAGAACTAAAACGCGGTTCGACTGTCAAAGGCATTCTGCCAGATGGGTTCATAACCGTGGTCGATGTGTCTTGGATTGGCTCTGTCGCCATCGACCTGACCTACAAAGACAGCAAAGGGAAGCTGGCCAATGAGCTGATATATCGTGACCGCGAGGGCGACCTCGAAATAATGGAATCAGGCACGCCATGGAGTTTCGATGGCGATTCCGACCTTTTCCGCCTGGTTTCAGAGGCGCACCGAATTCGCCTTGCTTATCTGTTCGATCCGATCCTGGCAGTCCACACATCACTTGTTGATCCGCTTCCCCATCAGATCACAGCCGTTTATGAGTCAATGCTTTCTCGCCAGCCGCTCCGTTTTCTTCTGGCCGATGACCCAGGTGCCGGAAAGACCATCATGGCAGGGCTGTTGATCAAGGAGTTGATAGCGCGAGGCGACCTGCAACGGTGCCTCATTGTCTGCCCTGGCAACCTGGTCGAACAGTGGCAGGATGAACTCTACCGGCGCTTTCACCTGCCCTTCGAGATCATGACCAATGACAAGTACGAGGCGGCCAGCACAGGAAACTGGTTCGTGGAGAACCCGCTCTCCATCTGTCGTCTTGATAAAATTAGCCGAAACGAGGCTGTACAGGAGAAACTGAAGACCACGGATTGGGACCTTGTGGTCTGCGATGAAGCCCACAAGATGAGCGCATCCTTCTGGGGCGGCGAAATCCGCAGGACCAAACGCTACCAGTTGGGACAGCTTCTCTCCACCATCACTCGACATTTTTTGCTTCTGACGGCTACGCCGCACAATGGAAAGGAAGAGGACTTTCAGTTGTTCATGGCGTTGCTCGATGGTGACCGCTTCGAGGGCAAGTTCCGCGACGGCGTTCATTCCATCGATGTCAGCGATTTGATGCGTAGAATGGTCAAGGAGGACCTGCTCAAGTTTGACGGTCGTCCGTTATTCCCTGAGCGTAAGGCATACACTGTCGAATACGAGCTTTCCGACGGCGAAGCTGAGCTTTACCAGCGTGTGACAGAGTATGTTCGCGAGGAGTTCAACCGCGCTGAACAACTGGAGGGCGACGGCCGCAAAGGCACAGTTGGGTTTGCCTTGACTGTCCTGCAGCGTCGGTTGGCCTCTTCGCCAGAAGCCATTTATCAATCGCTCCGTAGGCGTCGGGAGCGACTTGAGAAGAGATGCCGTGAGGAGGAACTCCTCAAACGTGGAGCGGAGGTCCGTATCGATTGGCACAAGGATGTCCCGACGCTCACTGAAGATGACCTTGAAGATCTCGAAGACGCACCGGATGAGGAAGTCGAGAACACGGAAGAGCGGGTTGTGGATCTGGCCTCGGCGGCCCAGACCATTGCCGAACTGAGGGCTGAAATCGCAATTATCAAGGATTTGGAGCAAATGTCCCTCAGAGTGCGTCAATCCGGAACTGACCGTAAGTGGGATGAGCTCTCGCGACTGTTGCAGAACCAGACGGAGATGTTCGATGCCCATGGCCATCGCCGCAAGCTGATCGTTTTTACCGAACATCGCGATACATTGAACTATCTTCGGGATCGCATCGGGTCGCTGCTGGGAAAGCCGGAAGCCGTCGTAACCATTCATGGCGGCATGGGCCGTGAGGAACGAAAGAAGGCCGAATTGCTCTTTACGCAGGATAAGGACACAGAAGTGCTCATCGCCACGGACGCGGCGGGCGAAGGTATCAACCTGCAGCGGGCACATCTGATGGTCAATTACGACCTGCCGTGGAACCCGAACCGCCTTGAACAACGGTTTGGCCGTATCCACCGCATAGGCCAGACAGAGGTCTGTCACTGCTGGAACCTCATTGCATCCAAGACGCGAGAAGGCGATGTGTATCGCCGTCTGCTGGAGAAATTGGAGGAGGAACGTAAGGCATTGGGCGGCAAGGTCTTCGACATCCTCGGCAAACTGCTTTTTGATGATAAACCACTGCGAGACCTCCTTTTAGAGGCTATTCGATACGGAGACCGCCCGGAAGTGCGTGCTCGGCTGAACCAGGTCGTCGATAATGCCCTGGATAGGAATAAACTCCGCAACATCATCGAGGAACGTGCCTTGGCACACGACTCCATGGATGCCTCCCGCGTCAGGGAGATTCGGGAAGAGATGGAACGGGCCGAGGCTCGCCGGCTTCAGCCCCATTTCGTTGCCACCTTCTTCAATGAAGCCTTCAAGCGGCTCGGCGGCACCCTGCGGGAAAGGGAACCTAGGCGTTACGAGGCGACCTACGTTCCGGCCGTCATTTGCAAAAGAGACCGGATTATCGGTATGCGCGATCCTGTCCTCCCGCGATACGAACGTCTGTCGTTCGAGAAAGAACTGATCAGCGTCCCAGGCAAACCCCTGGCGGAGTTCATTTGCCCTGGCCATCCCATCCTCGACGCCACCATAGACCTGATCCTTGAGCGGCACCGGGACCTCCTGCGACAAGGCGCCATCCTGATCGACGATAACTCCCCTGACGAGGATGTGAGAGTCCTTATATACATAGAACATTCCATTCAGGATGCGCGCACGGATCGGACCGGAAACCGCCGTGTGGTGTCCCGCCAGCTTCAGTTTGTGGAGGTGACTGCATTCGGCGAAGTTCGTGGTGCTGGATATGCACCATACCTCGACTACCGGCCGTCCACTGAGTCGGAACTGGCATTGATCCGGCAGATGGAAGAGCCCGGCTGGCTGAAGAACGGGATCGAATCCCGCGCCCTCGACTATGCTGTCCAAAACCTTGTGCCCTCCCACCTGCAGGAGGTCAAGGGCCGCAAAGAGCGGTTGATCGACAAGACCATGGCCGCAGTCAAGGAACGGCTTACTTCGGAGATCAGCTACTGGGACCATCGTGCGGAACAGCTAAAGCAGCAGGAAATGGCAGGAAGAGTCAATGCAAAGATCAACTCTGCCAAGGCACGTCAACGGGCCGACGAACTGGCTATGCGGCTGCAGAAGCGCATGGATGACCTTCAGCAGGAACGCCGAATCTCCCCGCTTCCACCGAATGTCATCGGTGGAGCCCTGGTCGTCCCTGCAGGACTTCTCATGAAGTTGAACGGAGGGCAAACCGCTACTCAGCAGGTCAGGGAGACAAAGCGCATCGAAACGGTCGCCATGAGGGCGGTGATCGAGACCGAGCGGCAGCTTGGCTTTGAGCCGCGCGATGTGTCTGCTGACAAATGCGGTTACGACATCGAGTCGCGCGATTCAAAAGGCGACTCACGGCTCCGCTTCATCGAGGTGAAGGGACGGGTTCATGGGGTTGATACGGTTACTGTCACCAAGAACGAGATTCTGACCGCTCTGAACAAACCTGAGCAGTTCATTCTGGCGATTGTGCAGGTCGAAGGCGAACAGGCGGCGGACATCACCTATGTGCGGGAGCCGTTTGGCAGGGAACCCGACTTCGGTGTTACGAGTGTGAATTACCGGTTGTCGGAGTTGTTGAGCAAGGGAGGACAACCGCGATGACAGACCTCGCTCTGGCTCACCGGGACTATCTGAAAAAGCTCATCGAGGTCGCGCTGCCGTTGCCGGAGATCAACGATGCATCGGCCTATGACAAGATGCCCGGCATCGGGCCGCATCCCAAGGGCATTCACCAGTGGTGGGCGAGGTTGCCACTCCCCACGGCGCGGGCGGTGCTGTTTGCCTCCGTAGTGGACGATCCCTCGTCTCATCCCGAGAAATTTCCCACCGAGGAGGCCCAGAACGCCGAGCGGGAACGCCTCTTTGGCATCATTCGCGAGCTGATGCAGAAGAAGCTACACGAACGGCCCGATGTATATGCCAAGGCCCGCGAAGAAATGTTGAAGCATGTTGGCGGGAAGCTGCCGCCCGTGCTGGACCCCTTTGCCGGTGGCGGGTCCATTCCGCTTGAGGCGGCGCGGCTCGGTTTCGAGGCCCATGCGGCCGACCTCAACCCGGTGGCTGTGTTGCTCAACAAGTGCAACCTGGAACTGGTGCCTCGCTGGCTGAACCGCCCGCCGGTGAATCCACGATGGAGATCCTCGTTACTGGCCTCTATGCGAGAAGCGATATTGCCGGTAGAGGTAGTGCCGGGAGCGCCGGCTTCCAGCCGGCAAACCCCAAAAAATTGGTTTAGTCGTGGCTATCTACCGCACTTCGATCATCCCGGGCTCATTCAATCCATCACCTTTCGCTTGGCCGATTCGCTTCCCAAGGAGATCCTCGACCGCTGGGATGAGGAACTGAAATCGTTTCCGGAAACACTGCGTCAAAAGGAACATGAAAAGCGCATTCGTAACTGGCTTGACCAGGGACACGGCGCCTGCCACCTTCGCGAACCGCGCATTGCCATGTTGGTCGAGAACGCGTTGCTGCACTTCGATGGGGAGCGCTATCACCTGATGGCCTGGTGTGTCATGCCGAACCATGTTCACGCCTTGATCGAAACAATCCCCGGCCATGCACTGCATGATATCGTCCATTCGTGGAAATCATTTACGGCAACAAAAGCAAATGAGTGGCTGGGTCGGCAGGGCGCCTTCTGGCAACGCGAATATCACGATCGCTTCATTCGAGACTCAAAACACCTGCAGCAGGCGGTGGAATATATCGAACAGAACCCGGTCAAGGCTGGGTTGGTTGAAAAAGCGGATGAGTGGCGTTTTTCAAGCGCTGGACGAAAGATGGAAGATGCCGGCAAGGATGCCGGCGCAATAGAAGGTAAAGAATATAATGCCGGCAAGGATGCCGGCGCTCCCAGTCGAGGCGCATCCGGGCTCGCCGAGGATGTCCGCTACTATGGGAACCTGATTCAGAGGCGCGCCATTGAAAAGATTGGCCACCTCTACCCCAAGGTTCATATCGTGCAGAACAAGGACGGCTCGTGGCGGCACGCGACAGAGGAAGAGATACAATCCGGAAAACGAAATGTCCGAGAGGCCGATGTCATAGCCTGGCTGTGGGCAAGGACCGTGGCCAGCCCTAACCCGGCGGTGCATGGGGCACATGTGCCGCTGATACGCTCATTTTGGCTAAGCACAAAAGAGAAAAGCGGCCGTGTCTTTGTTGAACCGGTCATACAAAAAGATATCTTGAAATACCAATTTGAAGTCAAGATGGGTAAACCATCCGGTATGTTCGATCCAGCTAAAGGAACCATAAATCGCAACGGCGGAATATGTCTGTTTTCTGGTGCTCCAATCCCGTTTGATTACATTCGAACAGAAGGTAAAGCTGGACGAATTGGATATAAACTCTTGGCAATCGTTACAGAATTGCCCCGTGGACGAACCTATGTTTCCCCAACCAATGATCATGAAAATACAGCAGAATGTACTTGTCCTGAAGGGTATCCAGACAGCGATGTCCCTGAGAAGGCATTAGGGTTCCGCGTGCAGCTGTACGGTATGAATAAACACTACAAGATGTTCACCCCACGCCAACTGACCGCCATGGTGACCTTGAGCGATCTGGTGAAAGAGGTGCGCGGCGATGTGGTTAAAGATGCTCGCGCTGCCGGGCTTTCCCCTGCTGATGCCGAAGAGTATGCCAAAACTGTGACTACGTTTCTGGCGCTGGCACTTGACAGATGTGCTTCTTTTAATAATTCGTTCTGTCGATGGAATGGAAATCAAACAGTATGTGTTTTCACAAGACAAGCAATTCCTATGCTGTGGGATTTTTCAGAAGCTAATATTCTTGGTGAAAAGGCGGTTTGCTGGCATACAGCAGTAGAAATCACTGCTGAATCTATTGAGAGGATAACAGCAGGGGTACTCAACTCAGGATTGGCAGATCAAATTGACGCTGCAGGTTCTTGGAATGATACACGCGGACTTCTCGTCAGCACCGATCCGCCCTATTACGACAACATCGGCTATGCCGCGCTCAGCGATTTTTTCTATGTCTGGCTCAGGCGGACCATTGGCGACCTGTATCCCGACCTCTTCAAGACCATTTTGGTGCCCAAGGCCCCGGAGCTGACCGCCGCGCCGGAACGGTTCGACGGCGATAGGGAAAAGGCCAAGGAACACTTCGAGACCGGCTTCCGCAAGGCGTTTACCACCCTGCGGGAGAAAATGGACCCCCGCTTCCCACTTACGGTCTACTACGCCTTCAAGCAGGAAGACGAGCAGTCGGGTAGTGATGACGCACGCAATGATGACGGTGAAGGAACAAACAACGGCGTCGATCTGACAACCGGGTGGGAGACGCTGCTTGATGCACTTCTCGGTAGCGGATTCCTCATAACCGCTACTTGGCCTGTCCAAGCGTCATTCAAGTGGAGGGTCCGAGCACAAGAATCCAACGCTCTTGCATCCTACATCGTCCTTGCCTGCCGACCCCGACCGGCAGACGCCCCGCAATGCAGCCGCCGCGAGTTCCTGAACGAACTGAAGAAGGAGCTCCCTACCGCTCTCAGATACCTCCAGCAGGGCAACATCGCGCCGGTGGACCTGGCCCAGGCCGCCATCGGCCCCGGCATGTCCGTGTTTTCCCGCTACGCGAAGGTCGTCGAGTCGAGCGGCAACGCCATGACCGTGCGCACCGCGCTGGCGCTCATTAATCAGGTTCTCGATGAAGTGCTCGCCGAGCAGGAGGCGGAGTTCGACGCCGACACCCGCTGGGCGCTGGCCTGGTTTGAACAGTTCGGCATGGAGGAAGGCGAGTACGGCGTGGCGGAAACGCTCTCCCGAGCCAAGAACACCGCGGTCAACGGGCTTGTGGAGGCCGGAATCGTGGCGGCGCGCAGCGGCAATGTCCGGCTGATCAAGCGGAATGAACTGCCGGAGGACTGGGACCCGGCCACTGATAAACGGATGCCTGTCTGGGAGGCGACGCAGCAACTCATTCGCGCCCTCTACCAGCATGGCGAAAGTGGCGCGGCAGCGCTCCTTCGCAAGCTCGGCGGCACGGTCGGCGAGATGGCGCGAGAGCTTTCCTACCGGCTTCATAAAATCTGCGAGAAGAAGGGCTGGACCGCCGAGGCCCTGGCCTACAACAGCCTCGTGCTGGCGTGGCCGGAACTGACGAAATTGGCCCAGGCAGCCCCTTACAAAAAACCAGGTTCATTTGATTGGGAGTAGATCTATGCAAATCGAAAGCATCGAGATCAAAAACTACCGTTTGTTCCGGCTGGCGGAATTCAAGAAGATACCGCGGCTTGCTGTTGTTGTCGGCGCCAATGGCTCAGGGGAATCCACCCTCTTTGATGTCTTCAGTTTTCTCAAGGAATCTCTTGAACAGAATGTAGCATCGGCCATCGCTCGAAGGGGCGGATTTCGGGAGCTGGTCAGCCGAGGGACAAAAGGCCCCATTGGGATAACGGTGAAGTTCCGTGAAAGCGGCGGTCGGCTGGCAACCTATCAACTGGAAATAGGCGAGGAAAGGGGACGGGCGGTTGTAACAAGAGAGATATTAAAGTTCAGAAGGGGGCAAAAGGGTCAGCCCTGGCATTTTGTGGATTTTTCAAACGGCAGGGGCACTGCCATTACCAATGAGTCGGCATACGGGCAGGAGGGTGTAGAGGCCGAGCGCAAGGAATATGTTCTCGACGACCCAAGTATTCTGGCCATCAAGGGCTTGGGGCAGTTCAAGGAGTTTCGGGTAGTCGCTGAATTTCGAAGCCTCATCGAAAACTGGCACATATCCGACTTTCATATCGGGGATGCACGCCCGAGCGCCGAGGCCGGCTACGCGGAACACCTCTCCACTCGTGGAGACAATATCGCCCAGGTTGCGCAATATCTTCATGAAAACCATCCGGATTGTTTTGAGAAGATACTCAACGCCATGAAGGCACGCGTGCCGGGGGTGAGCAAGGTTGAGGCCAGGCCAACCGAGGACGGGCGACTGGTGCTGCGGTTTCAGGACGGCAGCTTTAAGGATCCCTTCATCGCCCGGTATGTCTCAGACGGCACCATCAAGATGTTTGCCTATCTGGTGCTTCTGTATGATCCCAAACCCCATCCACTTCTGGCCATCGAAGAGCCGGAAAATCAATTATACCCGGGGCTGTTGGATGAGTTGATTGAAGAGTTTCGCGATTATGCCAGGCGTGGAGGACAGGTGTTTGTCTCCACGCATTCTCCCGATTTCCTCAATGGCGCCAAATTGGAAGAGATATACTGGCTGGTCAAGAAGGATGGTTTCACGACGATCAAAAGGGCCTCTGACAGCGAACTCCTGAAACAACTGACAGCCGAAGGCGATCTGCTAGGTGCCCTCTGGAGACAGGGCCTCTTCGAAGGAGCAGGATTAAAATGAGCCGTTTGGTATTTTTGGTGGAAGAACGATCTATGAAAGTCCTGCTGGACGGATTCATTCCACGGTTGTTGCCGGATGTGCCGTTTCTCTGCATTCCCCATGAAGGCAAGCAGGACCTGGAGAAAAGTATCCCCCGGAAGCTTCGAGCATGGAACGAAGTAGGGGCAAGGTTTGTAATAATTCGGGACAACGACGAAGACGATTGTTGTAATCTGAAGAAAAGACTGGTGGATTTGTGCCGAGAAGGAGGCCACCCGAATGCTTTGGTAAGAATCGCGTGTCAGGAACTGGAGGCATGGTATTTCGGCGAACCGACAGCTATGGCCAATGCCTTTGGTAAGGCGCATCTGTCAGAAATCGGAAACAAGGCACGCTATCGCAATCCCGATGCGATTCAACAACCCTCTAAAAAAATTGCAAGACTGATTCCCGAATTTCAAAAAATTTCAGGAGCACGGCGAATGGCGCAACATCTTAGCCGAGATGGCAATCGCTCGCGCAGTTTTCAGGTCTTGATGGAAGGGATTGAGTACTTGATTTCAGACATGCCAAAAACAGCATCAATCGAGGAGACAAAGAGGAATGGCTAAAACCAATCATACCAGGGTCGGAGAAGCGCTGGAACTGCTGAATAAGGGATTATATCCCTTTATAGAGCGGGAACTACAAGCTGTATATGGAGATCAGTGGCAGGAGATGGTGTCGCAGACGCTTCGCGAAGACCGAGGTGCAGTGAAGACGACCACTAATGGCCAATACAATTGGGATACTCACAATCTGCTCACGGTCATGTGGGATCAGTGGAAAGCGGTCTTCCGCAATACCCTTGGCCATACCGAACGGGCACTGGTCAGCGAACTGCGGGAGGTGCGCAACCGCTGGGCGCACCAGACGCCCTTCAGCAGTGACGATGCCTACCGAGCTCTGGACAGCATCAGTCGGTTGCTCAATGCTATTGCAGCTCCGGAAACCAAGGCACTCGAAGAGCAGAAAATGGCATTGTTGCGCGTGCGATTCGATGAGCAGCGCAGAGGCGAGATGCGCAAGCAAGCCGTGACCCCTACCGAGGGCAATCCGCAGAGTGGCCTCAAGCCCTGGCGCGAGGTCGTCATTCCTCACCGGGATGTGGCCAGCGGCAACTACCAGCAGGCGGAGTTTGCAGCCGATCTGTGGCAGGTGTACCTGGGCGAGGCGGCATCCGAGTACCATGACCCCACCGAGTTCTTTCGGCGCACCTTTATCACCGAGGGGCTGCAGAAGCTCCTCATCAACGGCGTACGCCGCATCGGCGGGCAGGGCGGCGATCCGGTGGTAGAGCTGCAGACGAACTTCGGCGGCGGCAAAACCCACAGCATGCTGGCGCTCTACCACCTCTTCTCCGGCACCCCCTCAACTGAACTACCTGGCGCCGAGCAGGTCATGAAGGAAGCCGGCTGCGAGGTGGCCGCTGGTGTCAAACGTGCTGTTGTGGTTGGCACCAAGATATCACCTGGAAACCCCAGTAAAAAGGACGATGGTACGGTTGTTCACACTATATGGGGCGAGATCGCCTGGCAACTGGGGGGTAAGGCCGGTTACGAGATGATTCGCGCCGACGACGAGAAGGCCACCAACCCCGGCGACAAGATGAAGGAGTTGTTCAACAGGTTTTCTCCCTGCCTGATCTTGATCGACGAGTGGGTGGCCTATGCGCGGCAGCTTCACGAGGGCAGCGTGCTTCCAGCCGGTACCTTTGACACACAGTTTACTTTCGCCCAGGCACTGAGCGAGGCGGCCAAGGCGGCCAAGAACACCATGCTGGTGGTCAGCATTCCAGCATCCGATAACGAGATCGGCGGCGAATGGGGCAAGCACGCCTTGTCCCGACTCAAGAACGCCATCGGCCGCGTGGAATCGAGCTGGCGGCCGGCCAGTCCGGACGAGGGCTTTGAGATCGTACGCCGCCGGCTATTTGAACCGCTGCAAGAGAAACAGGCCTTCGTGGCGCGCGATGCCGTGGCGCGAGCCTTTGTGGAGATGTACGGAACGCAGCACAGTGAATTCCCCTCTGATTGTCGGGAGGCCGAATATGAACGGCGTATCAAGCTGGCCTACCCCATTCACCCGGAACTCTTCGACCGACTCTACAACGACTGGTCAACTCTCGACAAATTTCAACGCACGCGCGGGGTATTGCGTCTGATGGCGGCGGTGATTCATTCCCTATGGGAACGGCAGGACGGCAACCTGCTGATCATGCCGGCCACCATACCCATTGACGACCCGGCGGTGCAGTTCGAGTTGACCCGCTACCTGGATGACCAGTGGTCTCCGGTAATCGCCAAGGATGTGGACGGGGAGCATTCCCTGCCGCTCAGGCTTGATAGAGAGGCGCCTAACCTGGGCCGCTACTCCGCTTGCCGCCGCGTGGCGCGCACCATCTACATCGGGTCAGCCCCGACTCAACGGGCCGCCAACCGAGGCATCGATGACCGTCAGGTGAAGTTGGGATGCGTCCAGCCCGGCGAGACCGTGGCCACCTTCGGCGACGCAATCCGTCGTCTTACCGACCGGGCGACCTATCTGTATGTGGATGGCAGCCGATATTGGTACTCGACTCAGCCAACGGTCACGCGTCTTGCCGAGGACCGTGCGAACCAGCTTCATGAACAGGATATCATGGACGAGATCGTGCGTCGCCTGAGGGATGAGGCGCGCAGCCGTGGCGATTTCCATCGCGTCCATGCCTGCGTGAACAGCAGCGATATTCCGGATGAACGCGAGGTGCGGCTGGTGGTCCTTGGCCCTGAGCATCCGCACAGCAAGGGCCAGGCAGTCAGCCCTGCGCGAAAGGAGGCTCAAGCCATCTTGGACAGTCGCGGCAACAGCCCAAGGTCATACAAGAACACCCTGGTATTCCTGGCTGGGGATGTGAATCGTCTGAATGACCTTCAGACCGCTGTCCGACAGTATTTGGCCTGGGAGTCTATCTACAGGGAACGTGAGCAACTCAATCTCGACCCATTTCAATCCAGGCAGGCAGACACGAAGCGCAAGACAGCCGATGAAACGGTAACGGTCCGAATTCCCGAAACCTACCAGTGGCTGCTTGTTCCGAACCAACCAGACCCCAAGGGCTCAATCGAGTGGACGGAAATTCGCCTGCAGGGATCTGATTCGTTGGCCCTGCGCGCCTCTAAAAAACTCAAGGGCGAGGAGATGCTTCTCGTCCAGATGGGCGGAGTTCGTCTGCGCCTTGAACTGGACAGGATACCCCTCTGGCGCGGGAATGACGTGTTGGTGAAACAGCTTGTCGAAGACTTTGCGATGTACTTGTACCTTCCCCGTCTTCGTGACTCGGACGTACTTATCGCCGCAATTAAGGAAGGGATTGCGCTTCCGTCCTGGCAGGATGAGACGTTCGCCTACGCACAGTCCAAGGACGCCGCAGGCCGCTATTTAGGTCTCGTGGGCGGTGGCCCTGTCTCTGTTCAGAGCGAGGGCGGCTCGATTGTAGTGAAGCCCGACGCGGCAGCCGAACAGCAGCGCCGGAATGCTGAAGCGGCGAAAGCAAAGGCCGGAAACGGTTTGGCGACGGTCACGGAAATTCAACAAAAGGGGAAACAATATCAAACGACAGGGACAGGAACAAGACCTGGAGCGGACACAGGCACACCGCCGCCACCTGCCCCCACGTATCGACGTTTCCACGGATCGGTACAACTCGATTCACTGCGGGTCGGACGTGACGCCAGCCGAATTGCCGACGAGGTCATCCAACACCTGTCGAAGTATATCGGGGCCAACGTCGAGGTGACCCTGGAAATTCGGGCCGAAATGCCGAACGGAGCCACCGAGAAGACCATTCGCGATGTCACTGAAAACTGCCGCACCCTGCACTTCAACTCTTTTGGATTCGAAGAGGAGTAACGGCATACTCAATGGAGTAGGGAGATTTTGATGGCTGGCCCACGAGGAACCGCAGACAAGGTGCTATGGTCTGGCCATGTCATCGCCGTCCAGCCTCGCATACGGCTCATACGTTCCTTTGATGAGCGGTCCCACAGCTACCTGGGGTATGTGCTTTGCACCGACGGAACTTGCGGCGGGGAGACTGGCGAGTTCCTGATTGCGGTCTGTGAAGCTGCACACGAAAAACATCGGCTTCAGACAGGCATTGAACTGAACGGTTACTCCATGTTGGTCGAAGACCAGCGCAAGGAGACGGCGGCGCTCTACAAGACAAGCGGGCTCAAGGTCGTCAGGAATGCCGAGTGTGAAATTCATGCCGGGCCGCCTTTCCGTTTTGCAGGTTATTATCAGAACCCATGACAAACACTTCAGCATTTAACATAGCTGTCCTGGACCTGGGCACGCAGACCTTTCGCATGGCGGTTTTGAGCGTGAAGACCGACCCCTTGACCTTCGAACTCAGAATAACGCCGGTGGTCTCCCTGTTGCGACATGTGCGTTTAGGTGAAAATCTCGTAAAGACAGGCCGCATCTCTCACGAGGCCTTTCAACGGGGCATGAATGCCCTCAAGGAATTTCATGAAGTCATAAGACCGATGCCTTTCATTCTCTGCAGGGCAGTGGGCACACAGGCCCTGCGACGGGCACAAAATACCCAGGCATTTCTCGATGCGGCGTTAGAGCTGGGCTTTGAAATTCAAATACTTACTCACGAACAGGAGGCGGAGCTGACGGCATTGGGTGTGCGCCATAGCCTGCCTCACCTGTATGACGGCTGTGCCATCATGGACCTGGGAGGCGGCAGCGTGGAGTTCATTGTGCCACAGGCCGAAGGGCTGCAAGTGACAGCCGCTGCACTGGGCTGTGTGGGGCTTCTGGAGGCATTCCCTGGGCTGAAACCCCCTCATCACCTGGCGGTTGGTAAGGCGGCCAGTGACCATGTCAGGCATGTGCTGGCCAGGGCATGCGGCCACCTTCAAGGCATTCAGGCACTGGTGGCAGTGGGCGGCGCCGCCACATCTGTGGCGTTTCTTGCGTCAGGGCTCGAGAAATACGATGCAGCGCAAATAAGGGGTTTCAAAATTCCTCGGGATTTGCTAACTAATGTATGGCATCAGCTCGCAGATTTGCCCAAGCAGAAAAAACTTGAGAAAATACTGGGCAACAGGCTTGACATATTGCCTGCTGGAATTTTTATATTGTCGCACACCCTTGACCTACTCAATCTTGACCAGTTCGTCGTATCAGACAGCGGCCTCTTGTTCGGTCTATTTATAAAAGTCATAAAGGAGCATTTGCATGTTGAACCATCCCATACCACAGGCATATACATTTGATGACCTTCTTCTGCAGCCGGCCCATTCGGCTGTGTTGCCGGCCGAGGTGGATGTCTCCACACAACTCACCCCTGAAATCACCCTCCATATCCCCATAATCAGCGCCGCCATGGACACGGTTACAGAGGCTGACATGGCCATTGCTATAGCAAGGGAGGGAGGCATCGGTATCATTCACAAGAACATGACTATTGCCCAGCAGGTTAAGCAGATCGAACGGGTCAAGAAGTCTGAAAGCGGCATGATCATAGACCCCATCACCGTAACCCCAAATCAGCGTATCGGCGAGGTACAGGCCATCATGCGGGAATATCGCATCTCCGGTGTGCCTGTGGTGGATGGCAAGAAGCTGGTGGGCATCGTGACCAACAGGGACCTGCGCTTTGAGACCAATATGGACCTGCTGGTCAAGGATGTCATGACCAAAGACAACCTCGTCACAGCACCGGTGGGCATCTCCTTTGAGGAGTCCAAGGCCCTGTTGCACAAACACAGAATAGAAAAATTGCTGGTGGTGGATGAGCAAGGGGATCTCAAGGGGCTTATCACCATCAAGGACATTGAAAAGATCAAGAAGTATCCCAACGCCTGCAAAGACCGCATGGGAAGGCTTCGAGTGGGTGCCGCTGTGGGGGTTGGAATCAATTGTTTGGAACATGTGGAGGCCATTTTAAAGGCAGGAGTGGACCTGATCGTGGTGGATTCGGCCCATGGTCACTCCCAGAATATCCTGAACGTCATACGCCCCATCAAAAACACATTTCCTGATGCCCAGGTGGTGGGAGGGAATGTGGCCACCGCCGAGGGCGCCGCTGCCCTCTTTGAGGCAGGCGCCGATGTGGTAAAGGTGGGGGTCGGTCCTGGCTCCATCTGCACCACCCGCATAGTGGCGGGCGTGGGCGTGCCCCAGATGACGGCCATACATGACTGCGCCTCTGTGGCCAATAAATATGGAAAGACGGTCATAGCCGATGGCGGCATAAAGTTTTCAGGCGATATCGTAAAGGCCATCGGTGCCGGCGCCCATTGCGTCATGCTGGGCGGTCTGCTGGCAGGCACCGATGAGAGCCCAGGCGATCTGGAGCTGTATCAGGGCCGCAGTTACAAGACATACAGGGGCATGGGCTCCCTGGGCGCCATGAAAGAGGGCAGCAAGGATCGCTATTTTCAGGGCGATGTGCAGGCGGTCTCCAAACTGGTGCCTGAGGGGATAGAGGGCAGGGTCCCCTACAGAGGACCTGTCTCGGCCACCATCTATCAACTCATCGGTGGTCTGAGGTCGGGCATGGGCTATACCGGCTGCCGTACCATCGCAGAGCTCAGACAAAAGGCCAGGTTCATACGCATAACGCCTGCCGGCCTGCGGGAAAGCCATGTGCACGATGTCATCATCACCAAGGAATCTCCCAACTATCAGGTGGACAGATGATGAGATACACCGGTCTTGCCGTTTTGGTGGCCCTCTGCACCCTTCTTGTTGCATGCGGCAAGAAGGACATGCCTGTACCCATAGGTTCCATTCACCCCAAATCCATCAATGATTTGAAGTATGTCATCACACCCCAGGGCGCTGAATTGAGCTGGACCATTCCTACGCGTAATGTGGACGGCAGTCCCATTTTGGCCCTGAAGGGCTTTGAGCTCTACAAGGCCACCTTGGCCTCAGACAATACCTGTAACGGCTGCCCCATTGCCTTTGATGCCCCCATCTTTCTGCCCATGGAGACAGTGACCAAGTCAGGTCAAAGGATGTTTTATGAAGACCGCACTCTACAGCCTGACAGGCGATATGTCTTTGAGATTCGCACGGTCAAGGCCTTTTTGAACAAAAGCGAGCCATCCAATCGCGTGGTCTTCACATGGCATGTCCCTGCCTCTCCGCCTTTTGGGCTTACGGCGGTCTCCAGGCCTCAAGGTCTGGAGCTGAGCTGGACGCCGCCTGCCACCTGGGCCAACGGCGAGCCCATGAATCGCCCTGTGTTTTATCGTGTGTATGGCAAAAAGGCAGACGATGCGGACTGGAGGCTTTTAAAAGACAGGCTTTCGACCCCTACCTTCCTTTATGCCAAGGCGCCTTTGAGTGAGGCCATGTCCTATCGCGTCACGGCCGTTTCTGACCACGACGGAACCCTCATTGAAAGCCAGCCCTCATCAGAGGTAACCGCAGAGTTCATAAGCCCTGTGCCGCCTTCAGCACCCACAGGCCTTGTGGCTGTAGCTAAGACCTTGAGCACGGGCAAAACAGGGGTGGAGCTTCAGTGGCAGGAGTCGTCCCATGCCCAACTGGCAGGCTATTTTGTGTATAGAAAGGCCCTGGCCACGGCCGAGATCAAGCGGTTAAACCAGGAGCCTGTCTCTGTCTCCACCTTTGAGGACGAGACTCACCTTTCACCTGGCATCTATGAGTATCATGTGACGGCAGTAAATAGGGCAGGGAAGGAGAGTGAGCCATCTTCCGCTGCAACTGTGCGAATCTATGAATAAAATCAGGAGCTAATCAATGGATTTAGTGGAATATAGAGATGGAGTGCTGCATTGTGAGGGTGTTTTCCTTTTGAAACTCGCCAAACGGGTAAAGACCCCTTGCTATGTGTATAGCGCCTCTGCCTTGACTCAAAATTTTCAGGCCTTTGATACGGCCATGGCCCAGGTGCCTCATCTGGTCTGCTTTGCTGTAAAGGCCAACGCTAACCTTTCGGTTCTGAAACTCTTGGCTGAATTGGGTGCTGGTGCGGATGTGGTCTCTGGCGGAGAGCTTTTCAAGGCCCTGAAGGCAGGCATACCTGCCTCAAAAATCATCTATTCAGGCGTGGGCAAGACAAAAGAGGAGATAGCCTATGCCCTGAAGGCAGGCATTCTGATGTTCAATGTGGAATCAGAGGCAGAACTGCACGCCATTTGCAGTCAGGCCAAGCGCCTCAAAAAACGGGCGCCCATCTCCTTTCGAGTAAATCCAGATGTGGACCCTCAGACGCATCCATACATCTCTACCGGCCTTAAAAAGAACAAGTTCGGGCTGCCGGTGGAAAAGGCCATGGAACTCTATGAGCAGGCCGCCCTCTGGCCTGAGGTGGAGCTCAAGGGCATTGACTGCCACATAGGCTCGCAGCTCACCAGCCTTCAGCCGTTTTTAGACGCCATTGACCGCCTCTTGTTCATGTTGAAGCGGCTGCATGAAAAGGGCATCAGCCTTCAGTATGTGGATGTGGGCGGAGGGCTGGGAATCCGTTATAAGGATGAGACGCCGCCCACGCCTCAGGCATATGGCGCCGCAATCTGTGAAAAACTGGCCTCCACAGGCCTGACCGTCATCATCGAGCCTGGAAGGGCCATCTGCGGCAATGCAGGCGGCCTTCTGACCAAGGTCATCTATGTGAAGGACACAGGAGAAAAACGGTTTTATATCGTGGATGCTGCCATGAACGACCTCATTCGTCCCAGCCTGTATCAGGCCTATCATGAAATCGTGCCTGTGCGATTGCCCAAGACCAAGAAGCTCGTGTCTGCAAATGTGGTGGGGCCCATCTGTGAATCAGGGGATTTTCTGGCAAAGGACCGGGAGTTGCCCAACCTCAAGGCAGGGGACCTGCTGCTGGTAAAGAGCGCAGGGGCCTACGGGTTTACCATGTCCTCCAACTATAACGCCAGGCCCAGGGCTGCCGAGGTGCTCATAAAGGACGATGGCTTTCAGGTGGTGCGCAAAAGGGAGACCTACTCTCGATTGATACAGGATGAAAGGATGGCCTGATTATGTGTGAGACCTGCGGTTGCGGCGCCGTTACCAATACGGAGATCGTGCATGTCTATAAAAGCCTGCTGGAAAACAACGAGGCGCAGGCCAGGTTGAACCGCAGGCATGTGGAAAAATGGGGTGCTGTGGCCATAAACCTCATCAGCAGCCCTGGCTCGGGCAAGACCACGCTGCTGGAAAGGACCATAGAGCTTTTGAGCCCTCAAGTGAGAATCGGTGTCATAGAAGGGGACATCGAGACGGACAGGGACGCCCAGCGCATTCGGGCCAAAGGGGTCCCTGTGGTGCAGCTCACCACAGGAGGCGCCTGTCACCTGGATGCAGGCCTGGTGGCAAAGGGTTTGAATCTCCTGGAGGAACAGCTGCACGGCCAGGGACTGGACCTGCTCTTCATCGAAAATGTGGGCAATCTGGTGTGCCCTGCCGCATTTGATCTGGGAGAGCATGTGCGGGCTGTTCTGCTCTCCGTACCCGAGGGAGACGACAAGCCCTTGAAGTATCCAAAGATCTTTCTGTCATCCCAGGTCTTTCTCATCACAAAGACGGATCTGTTGCCGTATTTTGATTTTTCCGTGCAGAATGCCCAGGATTATGCCAAAAGGATCAATCCCGCCCTTCTGAATTTCAGCCTCTCTGTGGTATCAGGTATTGGAATGCAGGAGTGGATCGATTATCTTATACAGAAAACACAGTCAAAGGGAAGAGATGTCTCATGTCGTTAAAAAAATTAGTTTTACCCCCCCCCATGAATAAAAATATCTTTTATTTTCTCGACTCAATCCCTGATATAGTCTGCCTGAAGGATAAAAACGGCGCATGGCTCTGGGCCAATGCCGCTGATCTCAGGCTGTTTGGCCTGGAAGGGGTGGACTATGTGGGCAAAAAGGATTCAGAACTGGCGAATCTTGCACACCCTGTGTTTCGGAGTGCCCTTCTTGCCTGTGAACAGACAGATGAGCTGGCCTGGCAAAGGCCCGAGCTGAGTATTGCAGAGGAGACCATTGACCTTCCCAACGGTGAGCAGCTCATTCTGGAGACATACAAACTTCCACTCTTTGACGAGACCGGAGAAAGGCAGGCCCTGTTTGTCTTAGGCAGGGATATCACCAGGCGAAAAAGGCTCATCACAGCCCTGGAGCATCGAACACAAGAGCAGGAAGTGCTTATGCGTATCACGGCGGTGTGGCATGACACAAGTCTATCCTTGCAGCTTAAGATGGAGCACATCCTGAAGCTCATCATATCCATTCCATGGCTGCCTCTTGCCAGCAAGGCGGCATGGTTTCTTGCTGTGCCGGAAAGAAAGGAGTTGGACCTGGCCGCGGCCATAAACTTTGAGCCGGAACATGAGGCCGCTTGCGGAAGACTCCGTTATAGAGAGTGCCTGTGCGGCAGGGCCGTGGAGTTTCAAAAGACACAATACATACCGCACGATAAAGAGAGGAGCACAGACCGCTGTCCTATTCAGCAGGAACACTTCCATTACATTATTCCCATCCGTTCCACCTCCAACCTGCCCGATATACAAGGCGGTTTTCTGGGCTGTCTGAGTCTTTATACATTTTCCCAGCCCGAGGAACCCGAACGGTTCAGCGCCTTCTTCGATGCCGTGGCCTCTGTGATCGCAATGGGCCTGGAGACAGCGCAGCTCTCGCAGAGGCTTCTAGACCGATTGGCAGAACTCCAATTGGCGGCAGAGATGCTGTCTTTGGGTGTTATAAAATACAATGCCAAGACCAAGGTCATGCGCTGGTCTTCTCATGTCTATACCATCCTTAAGCTGGACCCAGAAAAGACACGGCCATCCCTCAAAAATTATCTCAAGCGGGTATGTGTGATAGACCGTCCTTATGTGGCTTCCATGTTTAGATCCCTTTTGAAAGAAGGAAGACCTGTGGACATAAGACATGCCCTGCGTTTCGATGGTGGAGAGCAGAGGATAGTGCATTTGAAGATTTCCACCATAGAAAAGGATGGGGGACTGTCTTTTTACGGCATATTGCAGGACATTAGTTTAGATGTGGCCATGGAGGAGCAACTCTCTCTGCTCGTAACCATTCTGGAAAAGAGCAAAGAGGCCGTAGTGGTTACAGATAAAGACAATCGAATCCTTTCAGTCAATAAGGCGTTTACTGAGATTACAGGTTATAGCCCGGAAGAGGTGATTGGTAAGAGCCCTAATGTCCTGAAGTCCGGTTATCATAATCGGATTTTCTATGAGGAGATGTGGAATAGTCTTCAAACCACTGATCACTGGGAAGGAGAGATCTGGAACCGGCACAAGGACGGGCATACCTATCCTGAATGGATATCCATCTATGTCATTAGGGATAAGTACGGCAAACCATACCGACACATAAGCCTGTTTCATGAGATCACCAAAGAGAAGGAGGCCGAGGCCCTTCTGGAATATCAGGAAAACTATGACACACTGACTGATCTCCCCAACAAGACACTTTTTCGAGACCGCATACGCACCGCCATTGCCCAGAGGGATGAAGATGCCGTAGTGGCGGTGATCGTATTGGACATAGATGACTTTAAGCGCGTAAATGACTCCTTGGGATACACCAAAGGAGATATGATAATTCAGGATGTAGCCTCCAGATTTGTGCAATTGCTTCCTCATAATGTAGCCATCTCCCGGTTAGGCGGGGATGAGTTTGGTGTTGTGCAGGCCTGTTTTAGTGAAAAGGATGTGTTGAGTCTTTTGTCCGTGCTTCAGAAGGCCTTTGAGGCGCCGTTTGGAGTGGATGATATTTATCTAACCGCCAGTATTGGAGTGAGCATGGCCCCCACAGATGGCATGGAACCGGATGAGCTCATTCAAAAGGCTGAGACCGCCATGTATGCCGCCAAAAATGCCGGCAAAGCGCAGCATGTCTTCTTTAGAAAGGAGCTTTCTGATTCCCTTGAGAGGCTTCTGAACATGGAAAGACTCCTGCGCCAGGCCATAGAGACAGACTCACAGGAGATCTCCATGGTCTATCAACCCAAGATAGACCTCAAGACGGAAAGGATTGTCTCTGTGGAGGCATTGGTGCGCTGGCGCTCATCCGCATTGGGTTTTGTGTCGCCTGCTGAATTCATTCCCGTGGCAGAGGCCACCAAGCTCATCGGACCATTGGGAAGGCTTATTCTAAAAAGGGCGGCAAGCCAGGCCTTAGAGTGGAAAAATCAGGGATATGACCTCACCGTGGCCTTTAACCTCTCTCCAGTACAGTTCAAGGCCAAGGGAATGGTTCAGGATGTCTTTGATATTATAGAAGAGGTCGGAGTGCCTCCATCCTCCATGGAGATCGAGATCACAGAGGGTGCTGTTTTGGAGAATGAAGAGGAGGCCATTCGTATTCTGCAACAATTCAAACAGCGGGGCATGCGAATCGCCATGGATGACTTCGGCATGGGCTATTCCTCCCTTTATTATCTGAAGAGACTGCCCATAGACTCCCTAAAGATCGACATGGTCTTTATAAAAGAACTGCCTCACGACAAGGAATCCTGCGCCATTACCAAGGCGGTCATCTCCATGGCAAAGGCCATGGGGCTTAAGACTGTAGCAGAGGGCGCTGAGACTCAAGAGGCAGTGGATTTTGTGAAGGCGCATGAATGTGATATGGTGCAGGGTTACTTCTTCAGCCCGCCTGTGCCTGCTGAACGGCTGACTCAAATGCTGGAGCAACAGGGAAGATAATATTAACCCTCTAAAAGCCCTTAAACCCGCTGATTCCCAATAGCTCTATATTGAATCCAAAGACATATTCGTCGTTGTCCCTGCGGAATTTGGTGGTGACAGCCCAGCAGGAGGCCTGGTAGCGCAGGCCGTAGGTGGTCTTGACCTCCTTGTGGTTTTCCATGTTCCAGGCCGTCTCATAGATGCCTCGCCACCTCTCTGTGAGCCCGACATTCAGATTCAGCTCCAGGGTGTCTATGTCCTCCATCTCGTTGTAGCGGTATCCAAAGGCCGCCTTGTCCCCTGTTTCAGTATTTAGGTTTGACCATATCTCGTGAGTAGTGAAACCATAGCCGTAAAAGTTGTAGGTGTTGTCGTAGCGAATGGACAAGAAGTTAAGTGGCCTCCATTCCACCTCTGCATATAGGTCTGAAAGGTCGTGTTTTTTGCCGTACTTTGAGGTGGGGGTGATGAGTTCAAAGATGTCCTTGGCCTGAAGGGCGGCAGGGCCTGGGTATATGCCGTTTTTGTCATAGCTTTGTTCCATGTAGAACCGCAAGGGATCCGTGTAATTGGCGCGATTTTCTGTGACGATTGTCTTTTTGCTGAGAAAAGACAGAACCGACCAGGTAAAACGATCCAATGGCTCCAGCCTATCCCGTTCATCTATAAAGGGGATGTTGTCCTGTGCCTTGTCAGGCCGGTAGGTATAGGTGAGTTTGGGCCGAATGGTATTGCGCCAGAGCTCACCTCCTGAACCCACGAAGTTTCTGGCCAGGGTGGAACTGGCCTCTATCTCCAGTCTTGCCAGGGTCCTGTTCAGGTCATGGGCACGCTTGAATTCGTCCTGTGTGCCGGTGGTGTTGTAGAGGGTATTGTCGATGAAACCGCCCACCATGAACTGAACATAGGGGTTGTAGGCCAGATGGGTTAAAAGCCCAGGCTCTATGTCCACCCGTTGATAGCGGTCTCCCCGGTCACGCCAGTAGTTCACATAGGAGGCGGTCCAGTTGTAGTAAAGGTCGGGAAGATAGGTGTCTTGCCTCGAGGAACTGTTGGTCACGAAGCGCAAAAGGGACTGTAACGGTGTTATATACCCCTGGCTCAAGAGCAAAGGCAGGGTCTGCACCGTATATGGCTTGTTGGCGGCCACCAGATTCTGATTGTATTGCAGGGCGGCGCCCAGGAACTGGTCTTCAAAGAGCCGCGTGGCCTGAACAGTGGTGGGCCGAATCAGGTCAGTGCGTTCCACCAAAGACCTGCCGAATACCTCCTTGAATGCCCTGTTTGAGGCATCAAAGCCCATGGGGCCGTTGTCAAATTCCAAAAGGTAGTCCCGGTCGCTGGCATAGTCCACATCCACCTTGAGCTGAATGTCCTGAATGAGTTCCTGATCGAATTTGCCTCGCAGCCAGTAGCGCTTTTCGGTGGTGCGGGTTACGCCGTCATGATTGAAGTCAGTGTCGTTCAGGCGGTCTATGAGTGTGTTGTAGCGCAGAATGCCCTTGCTCTCAGGTGTAATGACATAGCGAAACTCTATGCCCTCCATCCAGCCTCGGCGGGACATAATGTCCTGGTAAAAGGTGGCATCCATGCTGTCGTTGATGGCCCAGTAATAGGGCACATTGATCTCAAAGCCGCTGCGATTGGAGGAGGAGAAATAGGGCAAGAGAAAACCCGATGTGCGGTATTTGTTGAGGGGCGCCGCAAACCACGGGCTGTAAAATACGGGGATGTCCCGCACATTGAAGGTGGCATTTTTGCTCACGGCCTGTCCCTCTCCTGTGATGTGCAGGTCCGTGCAATGAAAGCTCCAGTCCTGTTTTGGAAGGGGACATGTGCTGATGACGGCCTTGTCCGCCATGTATTCCTCTGTGCCGATCTTCCAGATGTGGTCGGCGAGCATGTGTACATTATTGCGGTGCAGAAAGAGATTGCCGTTTTTGATGTTGCCAGTGGAGGCCTTGAGGTCAAACTCCCCTTCCTCTCCTCGCAGGACATCTCCCTCCATCTCTATGACCACAGCGCCTCTGGCCAGGGCCTTTTGCGTGAGGTTGTTAAAGAGCATGCGATCCGCAGTGATCTTGAGGTTCTGACGCTGCACCTGTACAGCGCCTTCGGCTATGACCACCTGGCTTTCATGAAAGAATGTGAGCTGATTGGCCGTGATTTGCCAGGGGACATCCTTATCCTCGCCTGTTTTCTCAGCAAATGACTCGTTTGAAACGAACAAAAGACAACACAAAAGCAAAATACACCACACGGCCAATGAGTTGGCGGTGCAGCCTGGTGTGTCATGTGATTTGAAAAAATAGGAAATCATGTAGAAGTTAGTATCATGAAAGGAACGGGGTTTCAATCTCATTTCATTCTTTTCCCAAATTCTGTGATCGAATCTAAAAAACAAAAAAGACACTGTGAGACTTCTTGACAGAAAAAGGACAGACACATTTCTGAACAACTTTTTTAATTAAATCTCTTGAGGGCGGCAGTGGTGAAGCATTTGTTCCATGCGTCGCATAACTGCCCTCCATGGCAGTATGCGCCGCCGGCGCCCTCCGTGGCGCCTATTCCACAAACACTTCACCACTGCCGCCCTTTTCGTCCCTGCGGAACTCCATGTCCATAACGGGTGCCCTATCCATTCCTACTGCAATCCCACAGATAACAACGAATTGACCTGCTGTAATGGCCAAACCGGCGTTTCTGCCAATAAAAATCGCAGAATTGGTCTTTATCCTCTGTTAACCAAAGTTCAAAGGATATGTGGTGGTTTGAAGCATCGTTTACGGTTGGGCGTGGGGTTCCGGAAGGGCGAGGGCAGTCGGTGTTTGTGAAATAGGCGCCACGAGGGCGCCGGCCCCACATTACCGCCAAGGAGGGCGGTTATGTGGGGCATGAAACAAATATCGGCTGCCCTCGCCCAGAAAAGATTAAATCTGAACAGGCACAGCAATAAGGGCAGGCACAGAAGCATAAGGGGCAGGCACAGGGGCCTGTCCCTACAACAGAAAAAGGGCAGACACATTCCTGAACAACTTTTTTAATTAACTCTCTTTGGGGCGGCAGCGGTGAAGCATTTGTTCCATGCGGCGCATTTTGCCATGTAGGGCGGTTATGTGGGGCATGAAACAAATATCGGCTGCTCATCGCCCCAAAAAATAAAAAAACATATCAATAATATCTAAATGTGCTCTGCTGCTTGGTGACTATGTTCATCCTCACCCCAAAAAACAAAAAACCATGTCATAATATCCACAAATATCCTTCAATCTTTCGATCCTTCAATCCTTCTGGCATTTTGGCTTCATTGGTTCTTAACATAGTAAATTCAATGGTGAAATTTAATTTTTTGAAATAATGTGTATATCCCTTTGAGGAAATGGAATAGAGATGCCTGCCCTTCTGAACTCGTCGTCTATGCGGGTGCGCAGGTCCGTTTCCACATCAAAGCGCTCTGTGATGTTTTGAATATAGCAGACCAGAAGAAAGTCCAGGGAACTGTCTCCAAAGTTGCGAAAGAGCACCTTGGGCTTGGGGTGCTTTTCATCCTTCAATACCTTTGGGTGAGACATGGCCACCTCGAGGAGTATGGAGCGCACCAGCTCTAAGTCGCTTCCATAGGCCACTCCCACTGGTATTCTGAGCCTGCCGCTTCTATCGTCATGCGTCCAGTTGATGACCTCCTTGGAGATGAGATCGGAGTTGGGGACTATGATGTCGGCGTTGTCAAAGCTCTGAATCACGGTGGAGCGCACGGATATGCGCTTTACAAAGCCCTCTGTGCCTCCGATTACGATCCAATCCCCCTTTTTGATGGGCTGTTCAAAGAGGAGTATGAGCCCTGACACGAAGTTGTTTATGATGTTTTGAAGCCCGAAACCTATGCCCACAGACAGGGCGCCTGCTATAATCGCCAGATTGGAGAGGTTGATGCCGGCTATCAAGGCGCCGATCAAAACCGCTAACATAAAGCCCACATACCCTGAGATGGTGACCAGGGCATCCACTGCGCCTGGGTCCATGGTTGTGTCGTGTTTGTAGCGCTGCTTGATGGTGTATTTGAGCATGCGGGCGCATATCCAGAGTATGAGAAATATCAAAAAGCCCACAAAGGCCTTGAGGGGAGAAAAGGTCAGCTCACCGACCTGCACGCCCTTTACCAGATACCCCTGAATGTGTGTGGAAAAGGTGCCCTTTATGTCCCAGGCAGTAAGAATCAGCAGGCATGAGACGGCCCAGATAAAGAGCTGAAGGGAGATTTGAAGCCACAAAACGGCATAAAAGGGTTTTCCTGGCCTTATACCCAGGCGTTCCTTGAAAAACCGCCCTGTCTCGCCTGCATGGGATAGAGGGCGAAATGCCGATGTCAACATGCGAGTGAGCCAAAGGGCCAGGACAACGAAAAAGGCGGTGAGCAAAATGCCTGTGAGCAGGTATTCCGCCAGGTTGTGATAACCTATGAAATTGATGGCCAGCAGAAAGAGCAGGCTGACCTCGCATGCCCGAAGCAATTTAAGGGCGGATTTGTTCAGTTTTATGGCGTTTGATACCCAGAACAGGCCAATAATGGTCAGGAAAAAGCCCAAGATTCGGGCTGTCTCTTTTACAGGCCCTGGGGACTCCTGAAAGATGGATGCCTGGGAGATCAGCAAAAAAGGAAGCACGCAGGCAAGCACTATGGCCCAGCGCCGCAGGAGGTGTGTCTTCTGTCTGGAGTCCAGGGGCAAGATATCCAGCTCCAGAAGCAGGGCCAGTGTGGCGAGCTGAAAGACATAGAAAAGCAGGGCATAGGCAAAGAGACTGACCAGGGTATCAGGCAAAAAGGAGTGTCTCACAAACCCCAGGGCGATGGCAAGAAGGCCCAGAGAGACCACGCCTGGCGCATAGCGGCCATAGGAGGCATTCATATATTTCAGAAAGACCCCGAGCATGTTCTGTTGCTGGCTGAAGGCCCCCACAGTCCTTTTGATGTATATGCCGAGCCAAAGCCCCATGGCCCACATGAAGAAAAGCCCCAGTAACTCCCATAAATTCAGGTCTGACAGGCCGTTTTTCTGTAAAAGCAGTTCATGAAAATATGCCTTGAGAGCGGACAAAAAGTTAAGCACGGCGTCTTTTGTGGAGGGGGTATCGGTTGAACCCGCCAAAAACAGGCTGAAAAGGCCCTTTTCCCGGTAAAAGAGCTGTTGAGAGGCCAGGTGTGCCCGCTTTTTGGAGAGGTCTGACAGGCCGTCTTGAATGGCCAGGGCCAAGAGCTTGGACTCAGCCATCTGGTTTTCCAGTTGCCCCTTTTGTTTCAGGAGGTTTTTGCGCTGTTTTGCTATCTCAGGTGTGTCCGTGTCGCTGGCAGTCCCTATGGCCTCTAAAGAGGCATTGAGCTTGTTCAACTCGGCCTCAATGGCCTCCATGCAGCCCTTATTCTGTTTTTCAAAGGCATTGAGGCGTTCTATGATGGCATCCAAGGTGGCCTCTGTGCTGTTTTCCGGTGAGGGGGTCTGCACCAACCTCTGAACCATGGCCTGAGTCGGCAGGTCGCTGCAGACCTTTTCCTGACAGACTCCCGCAGATGCCGTGAGCAGAAGAAAAAAGGCAGTTACATAAAGGCCGATACCTGTATGTTTTGGTGCGATTGGCCTCAAATGAGTAAATAGGTACTGCCTTATGAGTTTTGTGCCCAAAACGGCCATTTCATGCCTCCTAAAGGAATGAATCTTTTTATGATGGATTCTTTGGAAAATAAACCATTACTGTCTTACATTAAAGGGACTGTTACGGCCGGTCTCGAAAAAAATCCTGTAACTTTTCAGGAAAGCTGTTATATTTTATTGAATATGGCTATACAGGAACCTGTTCAACCCTCACTCAAAAAAGAAAAAGACGCCTTGAAAAACGAACTGGCTGTCAGGTCGATGAAGCGCCTTTCCTGTCGGGAGAAGGTAAAAAACCTGTTGCAGCTGTTCAAAAAGGACGACAGGGTGCTTGTTGTCATTGTCTCAGACCCTGACTCCATGGCCTCCGCCTTTGCCTTGCAGCGTCTTTTGCGCAGGCGTGTGGAGGCATTGGCCATCGCACACCCCAATGAGATGAAGCGGGTCAACAATATCGCCATGAAGGAGCTGCTGAAGATTCCCCTGGAGCGGTTGAGGAATATCAAAAAAGAACACTTCACCAAGTTTGTCCTGCTGGACTCACAACCCCATCATCTGCCTGAACTGTCCCAGTTTTCCTATGATGTCGTCATAGACCATCATCCTGTGACAGAGGGCTGGAGCGCCTCTTTCGTGGATATCCGGCCTGAATACGGTGCCACTGCCACCATGCTTGCCGAGTATCTCAAGGCCGCCAAGATTGAACCCTCGGTGCATCTGGCCACCGCCCTTTTCTATGCCATCAAGACCGACACCCTCAATTTCACCAAAAAGGCCATTGCTGCGGATGTCCTGTGTTTTCAGAACCTGTTTAAGCGCATCAATCAGCAGTTGTTGAACAAGATAGAATCTTCCACTATTCGTAAAAGTGAGCTGAAATATTTCAAGGCAGCCTTCGCCAATCTTGTAGTGCATGAAAATCGTATATATTGCCACATAGAAAGGCTGCCCAATCCAGATCTGCTGGTGGTGATAGCTGATTTCCTGACCTGTGTACACGAGGTGGGGTGGGTGATAGTTTCAGGCAGGTGTGCCGATAAACTGGTGGTTATTCTCAGGTGCGACGGCTACAAGAAGGATGCAGGTAAACTCGCCCAAAAACTCTTTCAGCATATCGGCTCTGCAGGAGGCCATAAACAGCGCGCCAGGGCCGAGATTCCATGGGAGAACCTGCCTGAAAAATTGAGCAACCGGTTTACCACATCCACGCTGCGCAGGCTTGTGACCGAACATCTGGACAAATAAAAAGGAGACCTGATTATGCCAAATACCATCGCCATGATCCTGGCCGGGGGAAGGGTCGGTGAACTGGATGTCCTGACACATGAACGGCCCAAGTCCACTGTCCCATTCGGCGGGCTTTACCGCATCATAGATTTCCCTTTGAGCAATCTCATGAATTCAGGCATAGAGCGTGTGGGTATTTTGAGTCAGTATCGCTCTTCGTCTCTCATAAAACACATAGGCATGGGGGCCTCATGGGATATGGTGGGAAGGCATAGAGGAGTGAGCCTGTTGCCGCCTTTTCACGGATTGAATGCCTCGGACTGGTATAAAGGGACTGCGGATGCCGTTTATCAGAACCTGGATTTTATTCGCTCACACGCCCCTGATCTGGTGGTGCTGCTTTCAGGGGATCATGTCTATTCCATGGATTATCGAAAGGTTATAGCCTTTCATCAGGAGATGCAGGCCGATGCCACAGCGGTCTTTACGTCCATGCCAGGTGATACATCGAGATTCGGACAGGCCGTAATAGCCGACGATGGGCCGAGTGGCGGCAGAATACTTGAATATGTGGAAAAACCCGCCACCCCCATATCCAGTTGGGTCTCCCTG
Source organism: Deltaproteobacteria bacterium (assembly GCA_028695735.1). GTDB lineage: Bacteria > Desulfobacterota > Dissulfuribacteria > Dissulfuribacterales > DYLC01 > JAQVIJ01. Next base: position 55,557 of record JAQVIJ010000002.1, read on the forward strand.
ACCATATTTGTCTTTAGGACGTCTGTCCTGGAGGAGTTACTTCAGGCCAATGTGACGGCGTCATCTCATGAATTCGGCAGGGACATTCTGCCGGATCTGGTGAAAAATTATCGTTTTTTTGGCTATAAATTCCATGGATACTGGGCATACAGCCGCACCCTCGAAGAATATTGGAATGCCAATATGGCCCTTTTGGGCAGACATCCTGTCATAGACCTGCATGAGTGGCGTGTGCGCACAAATTTGGATCACGAAGCCATAAGGGACAGGCCACCGGCGATAATAGGTCCTTCAGCCTTCTTGCGCAATGTCAGATGCTATAATGGAGTGCAAGTGGAGGGCAGGGTCGAAAATTCCATTCTGTTCCCCGGCGTATGCGTGGAAAAAGGGGCGGAAGTCAGGAATTCCATTTTGTTTTTCGATAGTTATGTGAAGGCTGGCGCCCGCTTGAATCGTGCTATAACGGATATCGGAGTTCAAATAGGCAGAAACTGTGCTGTGGGCGGGATGGAGCAAACGGAAAGGAGTGAGCTTGCGGTCATAGGAACGAAGGCCGTGCTTGCAGACGGCATGTGCATACCGGCAGGCGGACGTGTCTTGCCGCATGCAACGGTTGTCTGATGTCTGCCGGAATAAGTCTTGTGGAAATTGGTTATTTTTCAGGGAATCCTATCTCTTTTGAGAGATTCATGGCCGATACAGCAGCGCCTTTGTGAATGTCCTGAATGGGGAATTTGCCCTCACACACGGCTTTTATGGTGTGAATGATGAGGGGAATCTCCCTTTTTACTGTTTCTTTTCTTATTTCTGCGAAAAGCGGGAGTTTTTCTCCGAATCTTTCTTGTAAGGCGGTTTTGCCCAGTTGCTTGAGCTGTTGTTCGAAGTGCTCCCAAAGCCCGTTCCACGCAGCGCCTGTAATGGGAAATGAACAGTAGGTGATAGCTGGCCCCTTGTCCAGTTCCGGTGTTACCAGGTGCATCATGGCGCCTGCGGTTTTGTGGTGCCCGAAGATGGTTTGCCATACCACCTCCTGCCATGTACCCACAGGGCCGCCTGGTTCAGCTGGGTGCAGATTGATGGTGGGTATGCTCAGACATACCTCCGGGCTGACTACCCACATATAGCCTGCCAGCACCACAAAATCAGGTTGCAACCCCGTCAAGAGCCGCAATACCTCTTTGTGATACAGGATTCGCCAGTGGTCTTTGTCCTGTTTGCGAAGCTCCGGCATGAATTGCATGGCCGGTAAAGAGACGGCCGGAATTCCGGCATCCTGGGCTAGCCGCAGGATTGCGTCGCTGTGCGGCCCTTCACCGGCGTTTTTTGAGCAGAAGACATGATTGAAACGGCCTGGTATCAGCCCTTGGTCCACGGCCCTTTTGACTTCGATAAAGAGGTCAACGGCGGCCTGGTCTCTGCCTGTAGTCCACCACCCAAAACCGTGCTCACATGCGGAGTGTGCCATCAATCGTCTCCTTACAGCCTGCGGGGGTTCATGTACAGCTTCAGAAACCCGTCAGGCCTCACCTCTGCCAGGAGTTTTTTCGCCCTCTTGGAGATATCGATCATGTGTTTCGTGCCCTCCGATTGGCCGTCCCAGAAGCAGATTACAAAGTCAGCCGCCTTCAAAATCACCTCGTTGCGCATCATTGTAGCCTTCAGGCCGTGTTTATTCCATTCGGATGGAATGATCTTGCATTCCATGCCCCGCTGCCTGGCATATTCCTCACCCATGCGGTCAGCGCCTGGTGCATTGCCTGACAGGATGATATCGCCTTCCACAAGTATCTGATCCAGAACCTCTGCAACCAATTCTATGGAGTCCACATTCCTTGAACCACCTACAGCGACCTTTGCCATGAAGACCTCCTTTGAGGTGGGTTTCAAACCCGTATTTTTTTGCTATATTACCACAAGTTTTGTGGCAAAGATAGATAACGCTGGAGCGGTATATATGACACTGGATGATTTGAGAGTTGGAGAAAGGGGCCGGATAAACAGGCTGAATGCCACAGGCCCCTTCAAAAAACGCCTTCTGGAGATGGGTTTTGTGCAGGGTGTTGAGGTCAAGGTGATAAAATATGCCCCGCTTTTGGACCCAGTTGAATACTGCATCAAGGGTTATCATGTAAGCCTCAGGCATGAGGAGGCGCAACTGATAGAAGTGGAGCCGTTGAGCGGCGCGTGTTTCTGTGACGCCGGTTTCAAAAGGCATAGGCGAGAGCGATAGTGATGATAATGGCAATAATAATCAGCACGGTTACCACAACTATCGTCGTTTTTTGAATCAGGTTGACGCCTTGGGTGTAGTCAAATGTAGTCAAAACCCTTTGTTTATTATTGTCAAAGGTTAAATAACTACCTTCATAACATTTTGATTTATTTACATGAATTGGAGCCGGCAGTCGGATTCGAACCGATGACCTGCTGATTACGAATCAGCTGCTCTACCAGCTGAGCTATGCCGGCCCCGAACGATTGGCATTTTTACTCGATTTTAAAGGGCTTTTCAAGGCCTGAAATCCTTAACGAGGCCTTCTTGGTTGACTCACCTTGCTGGAATTGGCTGCGACTTTCTGCTGCCCTGGTGTTTCAATGCCCTCCTGTATCTAATCCCCTAAATATTGCAGATAGCTCTTGTGGTCTTCCGTGATGACCCTGGCCTGAATAGTCATCTCCTTGCCCTGTTTTGCCTGCCTCGGCCTTTTGCCTGTGACATAGATGCAGCGGTCCTGGCCTGTCAGCGTCCAGTCACTGCGGGTTTTCATGACCGTATTGTCGTTGCAACCACTCCAGCCCTCAAACCTGCCAGACACTCGAACCACCGTGCCATTGGGCAGGCCATAGACCCCTTCCACACTCACTGCTTGAGGCCTTTTTGAGTCTGCAAGCCCGGTTCCAAAGGAGCAGGAGGCAAAGGCAAGGCATATACAGCCGGCTATAATGCCCCTTGCCTTGGCGGCAAAGGGCATCGTCTTGTGAAGGTGCAAAGTGGTCATTATCTTCGGCTTCTATAGGTTTGATAGAGTCTGGTGAGGTTTTTCTTTAGGGACTTGCCGCGTCTTGCGCTGGAGAGCTCCTTGGCCTTGTACAGGGCGTTTCGCAGGGCCTCAAAGGAGTGGGTATAGGAGGAACGGACCATATCATATGGCACCCACCAGTCAGAATAAACCCCCAGGAAGATGCCCATGATCACATCGTCGTCCCAGTCCTCAGGCACAGGGTGCAGAAGGCTCATGCGTTTGTAGTAGTCGCCCGGTGTGAATTGCCAAAAATTTATGCCTGCTGCAGGGTCCATGTAAAGGGAGTACACATTGGCATAGTGGTCCCGTTTGCCATTTGCATAATAATTGACAATGAGCAGATAGTCCCCCTTCATGATGCGGGGTTGAGTTCCGTAGATCTCATAGCTGTCGCCTGAGTCAGTGGAGTCAGGTGAAAAGAAGCCGTTGGTGGTGGTTTGGCCCATCCAGGGGGCATTCAGGCCTCCATCCGGCTCAAAAACAAAGATATCCACATCCGCATCCCCGAATGCCCAGGCGTCGTTAAACCAGGCGGCTGCCAGGGCAAAGCCTCCATTGGTCATCTCATAGCCGTTTTGAATGTTGCCCACTGCCTGTAAAAATGTTGTTATGAGCTGAAGCCAATTGGGTTGGTCCGTATTGATGGCCAGGGTTTTATAGAGGGCCAGGTCATCCTGAGTTACGTCCTTCTGGTCAGGAAAGAAGATGGCTATGCCGTGGGAATCAGCCACAGAGCCGGCGCTGAATGTGCCTCCGGATGAACCGGCTGAGACGTGTTTTTCCGCAATCACCAACTGGTGTTCTATAAATGACACCAGGTCGTTGGCCTTTGTCCCCACATCATCCTGAAGCGAGGTCAGGCCATTTAAAAAGGATACCAGGTCGATATAGCCGCTCTCGCTGTAGGCCTGGGCATTGCTTCGAGCATTTTCCAGGCTCTGGACATAGATGGTCATATTGGAGGTTATGGCCTGCGAAATGGCCTTTATCTTTGCATGAAGGGAGGGCACCAAGGCCATATCTATGGCGGATTTGGTGGCATTGGAGCGTGCCCCTTCATAGGAGGCCACGAATTTCTGCACTATAAGGCTGGCAGCCTCTCGAGACGAGATATAGGGATTGGCGGAAAGGCCTGAGAGTATGTCCTTGTAGGGATTGCCCGTGCCGGGCTCTGTCTCTTCAGAGAACACCATGTAATCCGTGAGCCCTGAAAACTCGTATGCCACCTCATACATGGCCATGAGGCAGGCATCGAAGTCCAGAATGGCCAGGTGCACGCCCGAGGCTCCCACTCCGTTTTTTAGCTGCGCTATGCTCATGAAGGCGTTGGATGTCTCGTCTTCTACAGCGCCTCTGCGCAATACCTTGGAATAACTGCGCCAGCCCAGACCATGGTCCCAGATGGTGAGGGCATATCTGTTGGCCGGATAATTAGTGGCAGCCCAGTGTATAAAATCGGCCAGAGTGGATGGGTCGGCCATATTTACATTGCCCAGGTTCACGGCATCCTTGACCTGGCCGTTTGCTATGTGAAGGCGATGGGTGTTGTAATCCGAAAGATACGAAGGCAGTGTAAAGGAGTATTTTGGGCTCAACTCCATCTGCACCACGATGTTTATGCGTGAGTCAGTGGAGGCCTGCCGCATCTCCTCGATGTCCTTGATGGCCTCTTCCGAAAGGTTGTTGTCAGCGCCTATATAGACCATGTATGTCCATTCCGCTGACCATGCAGAGGAAATGGGGGTGAGGAGCAGCCAAAAAAATGCCAGAGTTACCAGGCTGATGGCATAAAGCCAGGCAGAATGCAAACAGGAATCGTTTTGGCGGTGTGTTGACATGGGAGGCTCCTTGCTTTTTTGTGTTTTAAAGCATGTTATGATTTTTAACCGATTTTTGAAAAAATAAAAGATAAAATTTTGTGTTGTGTGGAGAATAGAAAAGCATAGACATCATCAAGAAAAAGGACCATCAAAAAAGGACAAAAAAGGATAGACACATTCTAATAAAAACAAAAAAGTATAGGTACATTCCTGAATAACATTTTTAATGGATACAAAAAGACATCATTTTTTGGGGGCGGCAGCGGTGAAGCATTTGTTCCATGCGTCGCATAACTGCCAAGGAAGGAGGGGCGGTACAGACTCATCGTCATTGCGAGCCTGTCTGCGTGCAACGCACAGGCAGGACGGCGATAGCCGCCGAAGTAGGGGCGACCGGCCGGTCGCCCCTACATTCTTTTGTACAGGTGATTGCTTCGCTTCGCTCGCCTTCGCGCCAAGGCCTTGGAGCGAGCACCCTTCGGGCCGAGGCCTTCAGCGCGTGGCGCAATGACAACCGCCTGTACCATCGCTGAAGAAAAAACATTCTTCGGACAGAAAAGCCAGAACAAGCAACAAAAGCAAGCAACAAAAGGATGGGCACATTCCTAAATAACTTTTTTAATGGATATAAAAAGACATCATTTTTTGGGGGCGGCAGCGGTGAAGCATTTGTTCCATGCGTCGCATAACTGCCCTCCATGGCAGTATGCGCCGCCGGCGCCCTCCATGGCGCCTATTTCACAAACACTCCACCACTGCCGCCCTGCTCGTCCCTGCGGAATCCTATGTCCATAATGGGTTCCCTATCCATTCCTGATGTAATCCCACTGATAACTGATTGACCTGCTGTGATAGTGAGCTGGTATTTCTGCCAATAAAAAACGCTGGTTGAACCGGCACTTCTGTCAATAAAAAAAGTGAAATTGGCCTTTACCATCATTATTCACTCAAGTGCAAAGGGTATGTGCTGCTTTGAAGCGTCGTTTATGATTGGGTTTGGGTTTTCTTGAAGGGTGTTAACCAAACTCCAAAGAGTCTATGTCTTTTTTAAGCGGCTTCTGATGTAGGATGTGGAGGTGGGGAGGGGCGAGGGCAGTCGGTGTTTGTGGAATAGGCGCCACGGAGGGCGCCGGCCCCACATCTCCGCCATGGAGGGCGGTTATGTGGGGCATGGAACAAATATCGGCTGCCCTCGCCCCTAAAACAAAAACATGTCATTGGGCCTTATAAAATTGCCCCTTCGCCCGATAACTGCGTTGCTTGCCTGCGAAAAATGCTCACATACCTGTCTTCATGCAACAAAGAGAAAAATAACGAGAAAAAGGACAGACCCATTCTCCGCCAAGAAGGGCGGTTATGTGGGCATGGAACAAATACTGGCTGCCCTCGCCCTAACATCACACACAAAAAATAGTTTTTTTGAGCCTTTTATGACCGTTGACATAAAAGACCAAGTTATATAAAAGAGGACATTCCTGGACATTCCCATATTCCTTCAAGGGGTCATTTCATGAAAGGTATCATATTGGCCGGCGGCTCCGGCACCAGACTTTATCCACTGACCATCTCTATCAGCAAGCAGCTCATGCCCATCTACGACAAACCCATGATCTACTACCCCCTCTCCACCTTGATGCTTGCTGGAATTCGCGACATTTTGCTCATTACAACGCCCAATGATATGCCGCTTTTTCAGAGTCTCCTGCAGGACGGCAGCCAGTGGGGCATCTCCATCTCCTATGCCGAGCAGCCGCGGCCTGAGGGCCTGGCCCAGGCCTTTTTAATAGGTGAGTCGTTTATAGGCAAAGAGAATGTCTGCCTGATTCTGGGAGATAACATCTTTTACGGCCATGGATTGAGTGAGGTCTTGACAAGGGCAGCGGCATTAAAGACCGGCGCCTTGGTTTTTGGTTACTATGTAAAGGACCCGCAGCGCTATGGTGTGGTGAGTTTTGATGAGTCAGGAAATGTGCTGGACATCGAGGAAAAACCCATTAAACCCAAGTCCAACTATGCGGTAACAGGTCTTTATTTTTACGACAATCAAGTGATTGAGATCGCCAGGGGCATCAGACCTTCAGCCCGTGGAGAACTGGAGATTACCGATGTCAATAAGGCATATCTGAGACAGAATGCCCTGGCCGTGGAGCGGTTGGGCAGGGGAGTGGCCTGGCTGGATACAGGCACCCATGCCTCGCTTTTGGATGCCTCCAATTTTGTGCGTATCGTGGAGGAGCGGCAGGGGCTCAAGATCTGCTGTCCTGAAGAGATAGCCTTCAAGATGGGCTACATAGACGCCGCTCAACTGGAAAGGCTGGCCATGTCCCTTTCTAAAAGCACATACGGCGAGTATCTTTTGAGACTGCTTTCCAGATGAGAAGAGTAAATGGGCAGCGTTCAATTTTAATCAAAAGATGAGGTTGTCATGAATTTCACACCCACAGCAATCCCCGATGTAATCCTCATAGAACCCCGTGTATTTGCAGACGAGCGCGGTTTTTTCATGGAGACCTGGCACAAGCAGAAGTTCCTGCAGGGCGGCATAGATGCGGATTTCGTGCAGGACAATCACAGCCGTTCCGTACAGGGGACACTTCGCGGTCTGCACTATCAGGTCAAGAGGCAGCAGGGCAAGCTGGTCAGAGTGATACTTGGAGAGGTATATGATGTGGCCGTGGATATTCGAAGGGGATCTCCAACCTTTGGGAAATGGATCGGCTTTTATCTGTCCGCAGAAAACAAGCGAATGCTCTGGATACCTCCTGGCTTTGCCCATGGTTTTTATGTCACAAGTGATGTGGCGGAATTCGTGTATAAGTGTACGGACTTTTATGCCCCTGAACATGAGCGCTGTATCATCTGGGATGATTCAAACCTTGGCATTCAGTGGCCTCTTATAAAGGGTGTCCACACTTTTCTTTCCCCCAAGGACGCCGGGGCGCCGAAATTTACAGAGGCCGAGCTGCCATGAACTCGCGAGTCTTGATCACCGGCAGACACGGCCAGCTTGCCCGGGAACTGGCAAGGACAGCGCCGGATTGCGTGGAATTTCAATGTGTCTCTTCTTCTGAGCTGGACATCTCCAACGAACAGGATGTCTTTCAATATGTCACCGCCTACGGGCCGCAGGTGATAGTTAACGCCGCAGCATATACCCAGGTGGACAAGGCTGAAACAGAGCCTGATAGGGCATTTGCAGTCAATGCTCAAGGGGTCCTGCATCTGGCAAGGGCATGTGACTCCATAAAGGCCAGACTGATTCATATCTCCACGGATTTTGTGTTTGACGGCGCCAATGCCTCGCCATATTCAGCGCAGGACATACCCAATCCCCTGAGCGTCTATGGTAAAAGTAAACTCGAAGGCGAAAGACTGGCCCAGGAGGCCATGCCGCATAACAACCTGTTCATTTTGCGCACATCGTGGCTATACTCCACTCATGGCCGTAATTTCGTAAAGACCATGCTGGGGCTTGCCGCCACGCGAAACGAGATTCGCGTGGTGTGCGATCAGGTGGGCTCACCCACCTGGGCAAAGGACTTGGCCCTGGCGGTATGGAATGCAGTGGGCCGCGATGGGATTTCCGGCATACATCACTTCAGCAATGCCGGCGTAGCGAGCTGGTATGACCTGGCGTCAGCCGTGTTTAAGGAGGCGGTGGCGTTGGGGCTTTTATTGAGGGAGCCCGTTGTCCATCCCATTCCCACAGAGGCCTACCCAACTCCGGCCAGACGTCCATTTTATAGTGTCCTGAACTGCTTTCGCACATGGGATTGCCTGGGGATTACACCAGTCCACTGGTGCGAAAGCCTCCACAGGATGTTGATAGAACTTAAAGGGAATATGCCATGAGAAGACTGATGATTACAGGCGGCGCCGGGTTCATAGGCGCCAATTTCGTGCATTACTGGCTGAAACACCATGCCCAGGACCTCGTGCTGGTGCTGGACAAGCTCACCTATGCAGGTAACATCGAAAACCTTGAACCGGTGCGGAAATCGCCCGGGTTCCGGTTTGTGCAAGGCGACATCTGCAATTTCGAGCTCGTGGAGTACCTGCTAAGGGAATATCGTATCGACACGATAGTGCATTTTGCGGCGGAATCCCATGTGGATCGCTCAATAACCGGCCCTGATGCCTTTGTGCAGGCCAATATTCTGGGCACTCACAGCCTTTTGAAGGCGGCGCGGGCGGTCTGGCTGAAGGGAGACGGTATAGACCATCGTTTCCATCACATCTCCACAGACGAGGTCTATGGTTCTCTTGGGCCTGATGATCCTGCCTTTACTGAAGATACACCATATTGCCCGAACTCGCCCTATTCCGCTTCAAAGGCCTCGTCTGACCACCTGGTGCGTGCTTACGGCCATACCTACGGCCTCGATTACACCATCAGCAACTGCTCCAACAACTTCGGGCCGTATCAGTTTCCGGAAAAACTCATTCCACTGGCCGTCATAAACATTCTGTCCGGAAGACCCATCCCTGTATATGGAGACGGTCGGAATGTGCGGGATTGGCTGTATGTGGAAGACCATTGCGTTGGCCTTGACCTGATTCTGCAAAAGGCCGGGCCGGGTGGAGTCTATAACATAGGCGGCAACAATCAATGGCACAATATCGACCTGATTCGGCTTTTATGCCAGGTCATGGACGGTTTTTTTGCGAAGGATTCGGGCCTTAAGATACGATTTCCTCTTTCGCCGTGTGCGCTGGGGAAACCGGCTGAGACACTGATTACCTTTGTGAAGGACAGGCCTGGTCATGACCGCCGATATGCCATAGACGCATCGAGGATAGAGCGTGAGCTGGGTTTCCATGTCCAACGCGACTTTCCAACGGCCCTCAAAGGGACCGTTTCCTGGTATCTCCAAAACGAGGGTTGGTGGCGCAGGCTGTTGTAGGGCCGGTATTGCCCGTTTTCATGTAATTTTCCCATCGAAAAAAACATGTTCAGCCGCATTGACACGGCCTGTATGCGACATTAACTTTCCTCCGCCATCAGGGTGTCCTTCAAAAAAACGCCGATGAATAGGGCTGTTGTGTGATTGCAGGATTCCCATTGATGCAAGTTTTTTATTTAACGGAGTGTGAGGCAACCCATGACCGAAACAGAAAAAAAGGATTCAACCCAACTTGATGAGGCCGAACATATTGCATCTTCAGAGCTCCTGGACTGCCTGAATCGACTGGCTCAAAAAGAGGAGGAGTTGAAGGCCTCGCAGGAGAAAACACTGCGTCTGGCGGCCGAGTTTGAAAACTTCAAGAAACGAATGGAGCGGGAGAAGGCGGAGCATATCAAATATGCCCTGGAGTCCTTTGTGGTGGAGCTTCTGCCGTTTCTGGACAACCTGGAGCGCGCCATTGCCGCAGCAAAGGACACAAGGGACATCGACAAGCTGGTGGAGGGCCTGGAATTGAGCCTTTCCGGTTATTCCAGGGTGCTGGAGGCGTTCGGCCTTAAGTGTCTCGTGGCTCAAGGTCTTCCATTTGATCCTTCAATGCATGATGCCATCTGTACGGAACACAGCGATGAGCATGAGGAGGGTGCGGTGGTAAGGGAGTTAATGAAGGGTTATGCCCTGAATGACAAGGTAATTCGTCCAGCCAAGGTCACTGTCTGCAAAAAAAATTGTTGATTGGAATATAGACAAATCAAAACTGATGCTTAAGTTAACTCACGAATACGTATTTTGAAATTTATACTATAAATTTTAGGAGGATATAAATATGGGCAAGATTATAGGAATCGACCTTGGAACAACCAACTCGTGTGTCGCCATCATGGAGGGTGGGGATCCCAAGGTTCTTACAAATGCGGAAGGCGGGCGTACCACGCCGTCTGTGGTGGCCTTTACGGATAAGGGTGAGCGGCTTATCGGCATGTTGGCCAGAAGGCAGGCCGTTACCAACCCTGAGAATACGGTCTTTGCGGTGAAACGCCTGATCGGCCGTAAATTCACTGACAAAGAGGTTCAGCGTTCCACCGGAATCGTGTCATACAAGATCGTGGAAGGCCCCAACGGCGACGCCTATGTGCAGTTGAGGGACAAACAATACAGTCCCGCCGAGATCTCCGCCATGATCCTCACCAAGATGAAGCAGACGGCGGAGGAATATCTGGGCGAGAAGGTGACGGACGCCGTCATTACAGTGCCGGCATACTTCAACGACAGCCAGCGCCAGGCCACAAAGGATGCAGGCCGCATAGCCGGTTTGAATGTCCTGCGCATCATAAACGAGCCCACTGCCGCATCCTTGGCCTATGGGCTGGATAAAAAGAAGGACGAAAAGATAGCGGTCTTCGACTTGGGAGGCGGCACCTTCGACATCTCCATTCTGGAACTGGGAGAGGGCGTGTTTGAGGTGAAGGCCACCAACGGCGACACCTTCCTGGGCGGTGAGGACTTCGATCTGCGCATCGTTGACTGGCTGGCTGATGAGTTCAAAAAGGAAAACGGCATTGATCTGCGCCAGGACAGAATGGCCCTGCAGCGCCTGAAAGAGGCCGCTGAAAAGGCCAAATGTGAACTCTCCACCACCACCGAGACGGAGATCAACCTGCCGTTCATCACCGCCGACGCCTCAGGCCCCAAGCACCTGGTGGTCAAGCTGACCCGGGCCAAGCTGGAGGCACTGGTGGAGGACCTCATCGAGCGCGTGGTGCCGCCCTGCATGACCGCACTGAAGGATGCCGGTCTCACCGCGGCTGATATAGACGAGGTGATTCTGGTGGGTGGTATGACCCGTATGCCTCGTGTGCAGCAGAAGGTCAAGGATATCTTCGGCAAGGAGCCTCACAAGGGTGTAAACCCGGATGAGGTCGTGGCCATCGGCGCCGCCATTCAGGGTGCTGTGTTGTCCGGTGAGGTGAAGGATGTGCTTTTGCTGGATGTGACTCCGCTTTCCCTGGGCATCGAGACAATGGGTGGTGTGATGACCAAGCTTATCGAGAAGAACACCACTATCCCCACTCGTAAAAGCCAGATATTCACTACTGCTGCGGACAATCAGCATGCGGTTACCATCCATGTGCTTCAAGGTGAGCGGGAGATGGCCGCATACAACAAGACCATCGGCAGGTTTGAGCTGGTGGGCATACCGCCCGCACCACGGGGTGTTCCGCAGATCGAGGTTACATTCGACATAGACGCCAACGGCATCTTGAATGTCTCCGCCAAGGATTTGGCCACCGGCAAGGAACAGTCCATTCGTATTCAGGCCTCCAGCGGATTGAGCGAGGAGGAGATCAAGAAGATGGTCAAAGAGGCCGAGCTTCATGCTGAAGAGGATAAAAAACGCAGGGAGCTGGTCGATGCCCGCAACCATGCCGACAGCCTGATCTATTCCACTGAAAAGAGCATGGCTGACCTTGGAGACAAGGTGGATGAGGATACCAGAAAGCAGATACAGGGGAAGATAGACGCCCTGAAAAAGGTGCTGGATGGTGATGACCCTGCTGCTATTCGGGCCGCCCAGGATGACCTGATGCAGGCATCCCATAAGCTGGCTGAGATGATGTATCAGAAGGCATCACAAGGTGCCTCTGGTGCAGGGGCTGCTGGTGCGGGTTGCCAAAGCGGTACATGCGGCGGTGGTGGAGGCCAGAAAAAGTCAGGTGGCGGCAAGGACGATGTAATGGATGCGGACTTCGAAGAGGTGAAATGAGCGGGCCTTGAGTTACGGCCTCGTCTGTAGATAACAAAAAGGCGCATGAAATTGAACATGCGCCTTTTTTGTTGTTTTTTTGAGGTTTCAGGGAGCTCCCTGTGTTATTTGAAGGACAGGGACAGGCTCAGCATCGCTGTAAAGGGTGCGCCGACATAGTAAGAGGTAGCGCCCTGGCGGCTGTCGTCCGAGGCATTGATGATGGAGATGTATTTTTTGTCAAATATGTTGTTCAGTTCAAAGGATATCTTGAGTTCGTCAGCATATAGAATCTTTCTTCGAATGTAGTCAATCTTCATATCCGCAGTCCAGTATGAGCTGATCTCCTCTTTGTGTTCCACATCGCCGTAGCGTTTGCTGAGATAGGTGAGTATTGGTGAGAATTGAAAATCGCCGTATTTGTAGATAGCGCCTGTTTTAAGCATGAAATGCGGTACATCCACCACCTGTTTGTCCTTTGCATGCAGAGTATTTCCCATATATGTGATATCATCGTCATAGGTAAGCCATGTGAGGGTGGGATGCATGAACAGAGTGAGAGATTCTGTAAGATAGATATTGGCTGGAATCTCTAATCCATAGCCTGTGGCCTCTCCAATGTTTTGTTGGTAATTGAGATTTACACGAGCATCATAGATGGTTGTAAGGAGGTTCTTGTGTTTGCTGAAAAATAAATTGGGCGAGATGTCAAAGCGCTCCGCTACATATCTCATGCCTATGTCGATGTTGTCCGATGTTTCTATGTCGTAGCCGTCAAAGAGGTCGCTTAACTGAATGCCTTGTTTTTGGAAAACGGCCCGATTGCTGTTATAAAGGGATACAAGAGGCATGTAGGCGTATGGTCTTATGAAGTTTTTGCCGTATCTAGCGGAGAATTGCAGTTCCTTGGAATAATTGTAAGCTATTCCAGCCGTGGGCAGCCAGATATCGTAATCCGTGGATTTGCGGTCGAGGTCCGCTGCGCGAATCAATCTGTAAGGGTCTGTCTTGTCGGAGACATAGCCCATTTGATACGGCTCTTGGTAGTAAAAATACTTAAGCCCTGCCTGCATGTCCCAGGCGCCCATTTTGCCTGCTATCTTCAGATATGGGCTTTCCACCTCGTTGTCGTCGCTTCCACCCCGCAAAAGCGCCCCATAGCCGGCGTATTTCAGGCCATTGGCAGTGAGGTTGTAGTTTTGAGAGGTGATGTCCCATTTGCTGAGCTCGCCCAGCCAGCCCACAGATGCGGAAAAGGTGTGAATGTCATAGGTGAGGTCTGCTATCATGCCCCTGCGTTCGATGTCTCGTATGCGCTGCTGCACCATGGGTTTCTGGCCTGAGACACCGCTAAAGATGACTGCATCCTCCTGAGACAGATATGGTTTTAGAGTGGCGGTCAGGCTATCTGTGACCTTGAAGTCGCCTATCCAGAAAATGTCCTTGTTGGTGAAGGAGGACTTGTTGTAGTCAATATAGTTGATATCGAGTTTTGAGTCACCTGTGAGGCGGCTGAAATAGTCCAGGCCTCTGTTGCGCTTCAATGCGCGAGTCTGGGCATAGGTGAGGGGCCTGTAGTTGTCCTGGTCGATGTCGTTGTAATTGGCCCACATTCTGAGCTGAAAACGGTCTCCAAGGGGTTGAACCACGGTGAGATTGGCGTTTTCCCGTGGCCCTATGTCTCCAGGTCCCTTCCATTTCTCCATGCGGCTGTTGGAATAGGAGGCCGAAAGCCGAGTTTGAGTAGTGGGCAGCCCTCCTGAGTCAGCTCGCACAAAGCCCCTCAAGTAGTCAAATGAACCCACGGCCTGGCTGATCTCCACGCTGCGCTCCTTTTTTGCCCACAGGGGTTCGAGCTCTATGGCGCCGCCCCTGTCTCCCACGCCTGTGCCCAGATTGGCAGGGGCAGCCCCCTTATAAAGGGATACGGTTTCCATGTTTTCCATGTCGTAGATGTAGTCCCGTGGGCCCATGGGGTTTCCGCCGTAGTTGGGCACCCCTGAGACGGTCATGCTGGAGAGATAGCTTCTGACTCCACGCACTCGCATGTTTTTCTGCTCTGCCGAAAGGCCGTATGGGTCAGCGGTCTCCACGCTGACGCCCGGAATCAGGCTGACGGTCTCATAGACGCTGGTCTTTGCCTTTTCGCCCAAAAGCCCCATACCCTTTCGAGTGACTCCATCCCCTGTGTAGATGCTGTCTCCCACGGACTTCATGGGCAGTAAAATGGGTTCCGCCTCCACATGAATCTCGCCGAGGCCTGCCTCTTCCGCAAAAACCTGCTGGCACAGTAGAATACAGGCCGCAAGGGTGGTTAATGCCATTCTTTTTGTCATAGAGATCTCCCTCTTGTATATTTTTTAAAAATAAGTAACACGCTTGACATCGGCCTGTCAATCTCTTGAGCATATTTTTATTGTATTTTTATGCTTGTAATGCTATTTTTGTCAAAAATATAGCTGATCATTTGAAATCGGCCGAATATGAAAGGGGTGGGCATGTTGCGAGCAGCTTGTCTGTTTTTTTGCCTTTTTTGCCTTGTCATGGGCGTAGCAAGGGTGGCCTCAGCAGGGCCTGTCTTCGTCACAGACTCGCTGGAGCGTCGTGTGGCAGTCCCTGTTTCTGTAAAACGCATAGCGGCCCTTGGGCCAGGGTGTCTGCGGCTGGTGTGTTATATACAGGCCCAGGGTCTGCTGGTGGGCGTGGAGGAGATAGAGAGGCGCAGGGCCATTGGTGGGATGGTGCCCTACAACATGGCAAACAGCGTGTTTCAGACCCTGCCCTCCATCGGCCCTGGAGGGCCCAATGCCAGTCCTGACCATGAGCGAATAATGGCCTTAAGGCCCGATGTGATTCTGCTTACCTATGCCGCAGACAGGTCCCAGGCGGACAGTCTTCAGAAAAAGACAGGGATTCCTGTGGTGGTGTTGTCCTATGGCGTTCATGCCTCCTTTGAAAAGGAGGTGTTTTATCGAGCTTTAAGGATTTTGGGGCTGGTGCTTGACAGGGAGGTGCGAGCAAATGCCTTGATTCAATTCATGGAGGGCTGTTACAAGGAGCTAAATGCCCTGACCTTCGACATACCTGAGCATAGCCGGCCGTCTGTCTATGTGGGGGGTGTCAGCATGCGCGGGACTCACGGAATAGAGAGCAGCCAGGCCCATTTCCCGCCCCTCATGGCCATTCATGCCAAAAATCCTGTAGATGAGCTGACCTCAAGGCCTATGCCTGTCACAGTGGACAAGGAGAGGCTTCTTTTGTGGAACCCTGACATACTCATTATTGACAGGGGCGGTCTGGAACTGGTGCTGGCTGATTACGAAAAGAACAAGGGCTTTTACCAGCTTTTGAAGGCGGTGCAGAAAAGGCGAGTCTATACAGAGCTTCCCTACAATTCCTATGCCACCAATGTGGAAAACGGCCTCATCAATGCCTATTGGCTGGCCAAACTGGCCTATCCTGACAGGTTTCAAAATCTAAATCTGGAGGAAAAGGCCGACGGAATATACAGGTTTTTTCTGGGCCGGCCTCTTGCGGAAGAGATGAAAAGGGCAGGTTGGTGGTTTCAGGAGGTGAGGCTTCATGAGTGATGGCGCTGTCTCCTGTGAGGCCTTGGAGTATATTCGCATTCGCCAAAGGCGCATGTATGGAGTCATGACCCTGCTCTTTTGCCTGCTCTGTGTGGGCTGTTACGCCCTTTTTGTGGGAAGCCTTTCCATAGACTTAAACGCCCTTTTGCGTTCGGTGTTGCAGGGTGGGCTTTCTTTAAGTGAGACCAATGCCCATATCCTGCTCAACATACGGCTTCCCCGCATACTTTCGGCCATTTTGGCAGGAAGTGGCCTGGCCCTGGCAGGCGCTGTCATGCAGAACCTGCTCAAAAATCCATTGGCCTCTCCCTTTACTCTGGGCATCTCTCATGGGGCTGCCTTTGGGGCCGCAGTGGCCATCTTGTTCTTTTCAGGAGGCCGAGTGGACAGCATGAATGCCTTTGCCATCTCCTATGTCTCTCCATATTCCGTGGTGTTTTTTGCCTTTGGCGGCGCCCTGCTGGCCGCAGTGGTTGTTTTGATGCTTGCCAGCCTGCGCAACATGGGCCCTGAATCCATGGTCCTGGCTGGTGTGGCCATGGGTTCCCTTTTTTCTGCGGCCACAATGGTGCTTCAATACCTGGCCAATGAATTGCAGGTGGCCTCCATGGTCTTTTGGACCTTTGGCGATGTGTCCCGTCCCAATTGGAATGAGCTTTGGATTCTAATGGCCGTCATGGCGGTCACCTCCTTTTTCTTTAAGACCATGGCATGGGATATGAATGCCCTGCTGCTGGAGGAGGAAGAGGCCAGGTCCCTGGGAGTGAATGTGACTCGTTTGAGGTGGATTGGCATGTCTCTGGCCTCCTTTCTGGCAGCCGTTATCACCGCCTTCATGGGCGTCATCGGCTTTGTGGGGCTTTTAGGGCCTCATATGGCCAGGCGTGTTCTGGGCGAGGACCATGTCTTGCTGCTTCCAGGCTCGGCCTTCATGGGAGCGGTATTGCTCCTTGCGGCCGATACCCTTACACGCGGCCTTTTCAGCCCCTTTGTCCTGCCTGTGGGCACGATTACCTCCTTTCTGGGCGCCCCGCTCTTTCTGTATCTGCTCATTTGCAGAAGGGAGCCCCATGCTTGAGGTAAAAGGGCTTTCAGTCTGCTATGGCACAAGGCCTGTGCTCACTCATGTGGAGTTTTCCCTGGCATCGGGTGGTGTGCTCTCTGTGCTGGGCAATAACGGTGCGGGCAAGACCACTCTACTTAAGGCCATAATGGGGCTTGTAAGGCCTAAAACAGGGGAGATTTATCTAAATGGCATAAAAATTCCCCTTCATTCTCGTAAGGAATCGGCCAGGATCTTTGCCTATGTGGCACAGAGCCCAAGGCGGTGCGGGCTTTCCGTCTTTGAATCCGTTTTGTTGGGCAGACGGCCCCATCTAAATGGAAGGCCTTCTGCAAGGGATTATCGCGTGGTGGAGCAGGCCTTGAGCTGTATGGGGCTCAATAATCTGGCCTTTCAGCGCCTCAATTGCATAAGCGGCGGCGAGCTGCAGAAGGCGGCCATTGCCCGTGCCATGGCCCAGGAACCCCAAGTGCTTTTGCTGGATGAGCCTACCAGTAATCTGGATGTGCGAAATCAGATGGAGGTGGAGACACTGCTTTGTAATCTGGCCAAAAAGCAGGGATTGATGGTCATTCAGGTGTTGCACGATCTCAACATGGCCCTACGCTTTTCAGACCGCTTTTTGTTTCTCAAGGACGGCCGTATTTACAAAATGGGTGAAAGAGATGTGGTGACCGCAAATGTAATTCATGATATCTATGGAGTGCAGGCAAAGATATTGAATGTGGAGGGCATTTCCATTGTGGTGGCTGTGTGAGTTTATGCTGGCCTTCAAAGTATCAACAGAGACACACCCCTTCCTTCAAAGCGTCATATATACCTCAATAAGGACCTTGAGCCCAGAATCGTTCTTCGTGCAGCACATTCCAAACCCGCTCTCTTCAGAGAAGATAGTTTCAACAAAGATGCGTAACATAACCCTGGTTTAGGCTGTTTCTTTGGAGCTTCCATTATCTGACAGCCATCCCCATATCCCCGTGCTTTTGGCAGTCCGTGAAATGTAACAAAAATTTAACAATGCCTTAATAGTCATGTAATCATTATCGTCTTTATACAATTCAGCATGACAATCTCGCAAATACCAACTGAAACTGTAGTAAGCTGTCCTGTTTGTAATTCAGAAGCCATATATAAATATGGAAAGACAAAGACAGGCAAGCAGAGATTTCGGTGCCTCATATGCGGAAAACAGTTCAGTTATGGTGCAAAAAAGCAGGAAATACAAGGTAAGCCCATCTGTCCTGAATGTGGCAAGCCCATGCACCTCTATAAAATCGAGGGAGAGATAATAAGGTTCAGGTGTTCAGGTTATCCTGTGTGCAAGACATTTAGAAAATTCAGAATAACGGAGGAAGATTAATTATGAGTTATTACATGCACAATGTCCCTGGAAGGTTACGAATTAAGAGTCCTGTTATCAAAAATAACAAGAAGATGGCAAATGAAGTGAAAAAGACCCTTGATATGCTCCCTGGCATTGCTGCTGTTGATATAAATCTCACAACAGGCAGCCTCCTTATAAATTATAATTCAAAGTCGGTTAATCACATGGATATCGTGGATATCCTGCAGAGAAATGGTTACTTCGATGCATCGAAGGCTGTAAACAATGATGAGTATCTACACAGGGCTGCATCAAAGGCAGGTGCTTTCATCGGCAAATCCATCTTCAGCACCTTTGCAGGAATGGCATTGGAAGGAACACCACTGGCATTTCTGGCCGTCTTGATATAACTTGTATTCTTCTTATCAACCCTCCTTAATAAAGCCCATTAATAAATGGGCTTTATTTTTTGATATACTTATAGTTGAGAAATACTATCATCTACACCTGCCAATACAGTTACAGTTGCACCAGTATCTATTTTCGAATTTTCGATGGTCTATTCTTTAACGCAAAGGCCACTGACACTTATCTCCCAACTCGAAAAGCTATCGTTTTCCCCCTTCTTTAACAAAGACTCCACCATCCGCCTGACGAGTATGGGTAAAAAGTCTTTAACCCTTGCCTGCCTTTTAAATCTTTCTAGCACTACGATGTAGAGTCTCTTGACCTCATCGACAGGGGTGCCTGTACCCATTGCGATCATCTCAATGGCATTTGAGTGTTGTCTTTCCTCTATTTCATCTTCATATAACAAATTGGCAGATTGTAGTTTATTTGTCGTCATAGTAATTTGTTAATGGAGTGGTTAAATTCAGCTTAACTCCTTTTAAGTAATTGCTTATTTTGCTGAATGTTAGAGCCACCGCAATCTTTTAAATGCTATATACATCAAAATTACCGGTACAATTGATGAAATAAGAACGATTATGAGGGTTGTATAGCGTCCCCAGAAGGTCCATGGATTGTTTATAGTGCCGGGCATATCTATATTCATACCGAAGAATGTTCCAACGATGGTAGCAGGAATGGAAAATGTAAACATGATTGTCAAAAGGGTAAGTATTTTATTGGTTTTTTCAGAACTGATAATGAAATCTGTATCTTTGTAGATTTCTACTGTCTCTTTGCATTCTTCAAGCAATGCCCATGCCTTGTCAATATAGTCCGAAAGATCGCTGAAATAAACACTTATGTCGTCATTTGAAAATTTCTGAATCCTCTTCTCAAGGTCATGAATAACACTCCTTAAAGAAAATACCACCCTTCTCATGTTTGCTATATTGCGCCTCAGTTCCGTAACTTCCCTGACAGCATCCACCTTTTCATCAAAGACCTTATCCTCTATATCTTCAATCTCGGCAATTACCTTTCGCAGCATGAGCATGATGTTTTGAATAAGGCTATGGACTATCTCATAAAGCAAAAATGTGGGCGAATCTCCCATATATTTTTCACGGGCTTCTTCGTTTTCTTTGCAGTTTTGAAAAATCCTGTTTATCGGCTTTAGTTCTCCTGAATGAACTGTAACTAAGAAATCCCTGCCTAAAAATACGCCCACCTGTGACGGTATGGAAAACCTTTTTTCCTTCAGGTATCGCGGGGAATGGAGGATAATAAATAGATAGTCCTTATATTCGTCTATCTTTGGAAGCTGGCTCTTTGATATGCAATCCTCCACATCGAGGTGGTGAAAGGGATATAAACGCAACAGGTAATTCAGCAATGCAGGCGTTGGTGTATCAATGTTTATCCATACAAAGTTTTTTCCTTTTATGCTATTTAATTGCAATTCTTCCACTTCGGCTGCATAAGAATTGGCCATTTACACCTCTTCTTTCAGCATATCAGCCTTATCCGTTAATTCCCAAGGAAGACCTATATCCATCCTTCCCACATGGCCATAGGCAGCAAGCTTTTTGTAAAAGCCTCCTTTAATAGTAGATGGGAGGTATCTCAAATTGAACTGTTTTATTATTCCTGCAAGCCTGAAGTCGAAATACCTCTCAATAAGCACGGCAATCTCCTCGTCGGAAACCTTGCCTGTACTGAATGTCTCAACTTGAATGCTCACAGGTCGTGAAAGACCAATAGAATAGCTGAGCTGGACCTCGCATTCCTCGGCAAGACCTGCTGCAACAACATTCTTTGCTGCATAACGGGCTGCATAGGCGCCTATCCTGTCTATGCGCATAGGGTCTTTTCCGCTCAGGGCAGAATCGCTGTACCTTGAATATTCACCGTAGGTATCAACAGCATTCTTTCTGCCTGTAAGTCCTGAATGAACCGACGGGCCTCCTGGGATAACAGGGCCTTCCGGATTTATGAATATCTTTGTTTTGCTGTCGGGCCTGATCTCTTCGTCATGAAATGCCGGCCTGATGACATATTCCAGCATGTCATCGTGCAGTCTCTTTAAATCAGGGCCTCCGTTAGCCGTGGTCTTGTCCTGACTGGCGATTATAGTTATGGTATGTATGCGATGCGGCCTTCCATTTTTATATTCCACTCCTACCTGTATCTTTCCATCAGGCTCAAGATAAGGCAGTATGTGCTGGAATCTGACGGATGTAAGGCGTCTTGCCAGCTTGTGGGCAAGCCATATAGGCATAGGCATATATGATGCTGTTTGATTGCATGCAAAGCCAAAAACTGTTGCTTGATCTTGAGCGGCTATTCTATCTATCTCTTCTTCAGAGAGGTTTCTCTCATCAACATATTGTCTTTCCTGTCTTAATTCTTTAAGCCCTGTAAGAATACTACAGGTCCGTGCATTAAATGTGGTGTTTTCATTATAACCTATCTGTTTTATCACCTGTCGAGCTATATTCGGGAAATCCACGCTGGCAGTAGTTTCAAACCTTGCTGCTATGAATACAATGTTAGTAAAGACAGCGCACTCTGCCCTTATCCTCGAAAATGGATCCTGTTGTAAGCAGTGGTCGACTATTGCATCGCTTATTTGATCGCAGAGCTTGTCGGGATGTCCCTCTGTTACAGACTCGGATGTGAACATGAAATCCTTTTTCATTTTTCACCTCATTTTTTCGTAGCTTCATTCACCAACAGTGGCACTACTGCACTGCCTCCAATCACAAGACCATCAATCATATTTATGGGAGCAGCTCCCAGAAGGCTCCTCAATTTCGGCACTGACATAAACAGCACCTGTAAAGCAAAGGAGCCTCCGAGTGCGGCAGTAAGATATTTATTGGGCGGCAGCTTTTCCTTGTCAAATATAGAACGATTCTCCGAGCGGCAGCTTATGGCATGGAGGATTTGACCTATGGTCAGACCCATAAAGGCCATAGTACTTGCCCGCTGTCCCATGCCATATCTCATGATTCCATAGCCATAGGCCCCTAAGGCACCAGCAGAGAGCGTTGCAGCCTCAAATACTATCCTCTTAAAATCAGAGGACTTTATAATGGGATCATCAGGGTTTCTCGGAGGACGGCTTAATACATCGGGTTCGGGAGGCTCAAGGGCAATGGCAAGGCCAGGCGCTATATCCGATATGAGATTGATCCAGAGCAACTGCATTGCGCTGAGGGGCTGTCCGAGACCACCTGCAATGCCTGTAAACATAACCATTATCTCGCTTAGGTTTGTGGACAGCAGGAAATGTACAGACTTTCTTATATTGTTGTATATAGTTCTTCCGTGGCTTATGGCTATGATCATGGTTTCGAGGTTATCGTCCTCAATAACTATATCTGCAACCTCTCGGGCGACATCAGTGCCTGTGTGTCCCATTGCTATGCCGATGTTGGCTGCTTTCAGGGCCGGGCCGTCATTTATTCCATCTCCAGTCATGGCAACTATCTTGCCCGCCTTCTGGAGTGTCTGAACTATCTGGAGCTTATGTGCGGGGCTGACTCTTGAAAACACATGCACTCTTTCGCACATAGCCTTCATTACATCCTGATCTATATTCGCCAGATGCGTTGAGTCGAGGATCTCCAGTTGTTCTCCCCTGCTCAGATTCAACTCCTTGCCTATGGCATAAGCAGTCGGACTCTGGTCTCCTGTTATCATAACGGTATCTATACCTGCTCTATGAAATTCGCCTATTAACTCCTTTACACCATTTCTTATTGGATCTGCCATGCCCACAAGCCCGAGCCATATGAGCTCAGAGTTTAAAATATTTTCTGATGAATCAACTCCAGACTCTATTTCATAGTCCAGAAATGTATAAGCCACTCCAAGTACTCGCAGTGCATCGCCTGCCATGCGCTCATTTTCTATCTCTATATTCAGGCGGTCCTCCTCTGCAAGAGGCGTCTTTTTCCCGTCTTTCAGATGAAAGCCGCACATGGACAGGACCTCGGTGGGACTGCCCTTTACAGCAATGAGCTTTCCACTACGGTTTTCGCTGCCGAGAATTTTAATATCATGAATTGTAGCCATGAAATTATGGTTTTCTGAACGATGTTGAATTGTTAAGAGAGGAAATTTTTCTCTGAGCATCACAACATCAACGCCAGCACTCAATGCTGCATGGATGAGGGCATTTTCTGTTGGAGAACCATCAACGATATATCTATTGTTCTGCTTTGTCACAGCGCTCTCATTGCAGAGCACTGATACCTGAATAAGTCTGAGAAGTTCATCATACTGATATGGGTTAATAAAATCTTCTCTATTATGGCACAACTGTCTTGTTTCATCGTTTTCCAATGAGAAATTTCCATCAGACACCTTCATCCTTCTCATGCCCGTGTATATGGAGACCACAGACATCCTGTTCATTGTAATCGTCCCCGTCTTGTCAAGACATATGGTCTGAACAGAGCCTAATGTCTCCACTGCATCGAGGTGTCGTATCAGGACATTATGTCTGCGCATCTTCCTAATTCCAAGGGCAAGGGTAGTTGTTGCTACAGTGGGCAGACCTTCGGGCACGGCAGCAACTGCAAGGGATATGGATGTCTTGAGCATCTGCAACAGACCGTAACCACGGAGAAGTCCAATGATAAATACAATTCCACATATAGCACCGCTTATCAGTACAAGCTGGCTGCCCATGGTGTTTAACTGTCGCTCTATGGGAGTTTGCGGAGGCTTTGCATCTCCAACGAGTGTCTGAATTTTTCCTATTTCGGTAAATCTTCCGGTTGCAACGACTACTGCAAGTCCCTGCCCGCCTGTAACGAGGGTGCCCATATACACCATGTTTGTCCTGTCTGCGAGGGGAATATCAGGAGTGACGGAGTCCGCATTTATTGATTCTGCGCTTTTTAAAACCGGCAGGCTTTCACCCGTAAGCGCCGACTCATCAATGCTCAAGTGGTGTGCCTCTATAAGCCTTGCATCTGCTGCCACATAACTGCCTGGCCTGAGAACAAGAATATCACCAGGCACCACTTGCTCTACACCAATTTCCTTTATGCTGCTATCTCTTATGACAAGAGTGGACGGCCTCACAAGACTCTTCAATGAATGGATGGTTTTCTCTGCCTGGCTCTCTGTGGTGTAGCCGATGGCTGCATTAATGGCAACCACACCCATTATAACAACAGCATCTGCCACCCCACCTGTTAGGACAGAAACACCGGCAGCAACGCCCAGCAGAGCAACTGGAAGGGACATGAACTGTTCCAGTAGAATGCTCAATCCTGAACGTGGAATGGATTCAGGCAAAACATTGGGACCGTATTTTTTGAGATTTTCTGTTGCTGATTCGCACGACAATCCATGGCTTTTATCTGCTCCAAAGAGATCAAGAACACATCGAGCTTCCATCAGATGCCATGCTTTAACGGCTTGGTCTTCAGCGTGTATAATCGACTTTCTTAATTTCCTTCTGCTGATAATGGATTTTTTAGCATTATTATTGCGAGTCGAAGGCGAAGTAATCTCATGCTTTGCAGATTGTTCATTATTGTAATCAATAACAATGCCCTCAATAACCGATGCTATGGTATGAACCGTGTTGTTTGAATTGAAAAAGACGAGGATATTGCTAGTAAGTGTATTTACCGAGAAAGAAGTTATATCTTCTTTTTCTGATAGTTTGGACTCAAGATGTTTTTTAAGGGACTCTGAACGATAGAGCCCCTTTACCTTATATCTTGCCCTTCCTTTTATAGCGCTATGTACTACCTGAATCACACCCTGTTATTCTCCCCTTCTGCCCCGTGTTCTCGTGGTAACCTCTGGCGAGTCAGTTGTCTCTGGAGCAGGTGATGGGGTGACTTCAGGAGTTGCTGTGGGTCTCGGCTTTGGAAGTGCAGCACATGCGACTTCCTTTACACCTTCAACAACACCCACGAGCATGTCCTTGACAGCCTTCACAGCAGTGTTTCCAATAGTGCCTGCTGTTTCTATTGCGCCGCCAACAGCCACCTTTGCCACTTCCTCCACATTGCCTCCTATCTCTTTCGTGGCTTCGATAACTCCATCCACAGCCCTTCTGGCCACAAGGGCAACATCCGCTCCTATTTCTGCCGCGCCTTTAACGGCTCCTTTTACGGTTTGGGCTGCGGCTCCTACCACATCCCCACCTACATCGGCCACTCCCATAACAACCCCTTTTGCCACACTCTTTGTGCTTAGAATAAGACCAGTGCCCACCTCCTCAGTAGCCTGAATCGTGCCCTTTACGACATCCTTTGTGATAGCAACGCTTTCTGTTGCCACCGCGCCTGTAACCTTGAGGGTATTGACAACAGTATTCTTCACGAGACTCACAATCTCTGCCTCTATTTCATTGATACCCTTAAGGCTGCTCACCACACCCTCTTTGACGGCTGCACCAGCACTTCCTATGCCTTCGCCCATTCCCTTGTCTGCAACTTCTTGTTCGTTTGTCATATTAGACCTCCCTTTTTTAATGATTCTTTGTTGATAGGTTGTGAATGATGGAGCAATGTTAACCAATCCTTGTTACAGCATTGTGAATGCCCGTGTTACAATTTGATTAAGCTAGTAACTATCTTTATCTGGCCTTGCCTTTAAAAATATATTGAGGGCATACCAGAAGGCGGTGTACCATGCAGGCGCTGCAACATTCCCCCTGACTATTTGGTATATACCGGCACCTGCTAAAAATAGAAAGGCCAGCGTACCCATGTCCAGCCCCCCTCCTGTAGTGCTTTTAATGTGATTATTAATGCCTTTAAATGTAGCCGAGATCGTCCGCTGTAAATCCGTTGAATTAGCCTCAAACTTCTTAAGCCTAAAAATATTGTTTGCCTCTGCCTTCTCTGCAACTGCCTTAAAATCTCCACTGTGAATGAAAAGTGCGCTTCCGGTGAGGGGATTTGCCTCTATTTTCTCGATACAACTGCATTTGGACAATTCATCCTTCAAGGCCATGAAATAGGCTGCGTTCCCTTTTTTGGACGGGATCTTCAACCTCGTTCTTCCCGAAGATTTATGACTGCAGAAGGCATCTGGAATATCAGGCATCAGATCCCCCCTCAGGACAGGCAATATCTTTATGTTCCTCTGCCATCTCTGTCTTTGCCTCGGCCACTATATCCTCAATAACCTCTCCAACCTCTGCTACCGTTTCTTGGCCCTTTTCATACAGCATCATTCCGCCTTTTATGGCTGCCTTTGCTAAGGGTTTTATAACACTTGCCACAATGGGCATTACTACAGGTGCAAGTACTGCCGCACCAATGCCTATGGCAAGGCCGCTTACAATATTTCCCTTTAGTCCATTGTCAAAAAGTCCCATTACTAACCTCCTATTTTTACTTCTTTTACTCCCTAAATTTTTATTTCTAATCAAATATTACTGCCATAAAACTAAATGTGTCTATTGTTTTTTTCATTACTTACCTAAATTGACACCTTGTAGGACTTGATTTAACCAAAATTTAACTTTGTATTTATCATATTGTAACAATAAGCTGTAAAAATAAAATAATCTATTATTTCTTTCATTACTTACCTTAAAAAGCCTTCGAGATTTAATTTAACCAAAATTTAACCTTATATTGCATAATGCTGTAATAATAATCTGTTTAATTTTGAATAAAAACTTGAATGGGTATTTTCGATGATTTCTTACAGGATAATTCACCATATTCCGGGACGCATAAGGATTGAGGTGCCATTTATTAAAAAGCTCTCCAGATCGGGACTATTACAGATGTCAAAACAACTTTCTACTATTTCCATACCTGAAGGAATAAAAGACATCCGTCCTAATCCGCTATCAGGAAGCATAGTTATAACATACGAACATGGAAAGATAGACATTATCGAATACATAAAAACTGTATCATCCAACATGGAGATGCAGAAATTGGTGGGAGTAAGGGATTAAAAAGAACAGCCTAATATGTCCATGGTTCAACTTCACCTCGACCTCAAAACCTATGCCTCTCCAATTTCTACGCAATTCAGGTCACACCACCTCCCAGTTCATCGTTCACTCACTCTAATAGATAGGCATAACTATACCGCACAAGGCAGATTTTTTATTCCACTTCTTTGAAGTGAGCACGCCGCAGGAGGCGACACATGCGCCATCCATGCGGGTGCCTGTCCTGAAATTTCGACAAAATCGTCGTAAAAGGGCTGTCTTTGTCGAGAGAAGATGGCCGTTATTGGCGCTAACTTACTGTATTTTCAAGAATATTTTTTGGCATCCTTCTTGAAATAAGAATTTGCACATTTCAAAATTCAAAACACAGAAAGGAGCAGTAAAAATGAAAAGACATGTGTTTACTACGGTGTTGTTGGTTGTCGGTCTTTTGGCCACGGTAGCAGCCTGGGCTGGGCCAGGCAGAGGCATGATGGGTGGCGGTATGGGGGCCATGGATGGAACAGGTCCCATCGCCAATATTCTAAGTGGTACACCTGTCACCATCAATGGCACTGTCAGCCTGCTGGGGCCTTATGGTCAGGGCCTGCAAGTGGATCAAAACGGTCAGAAGGTAACGGTGTATGGCGTTGGACCGGCATGGTTCTGGAGCGCAAGCAACATGCCAGCCCTTCAGGTGGGTGATGCGGTCTCCATAGATGCCCGTGAAGTGACCCTTTGGGACGGCAGCAAACATCTGGTGGCCATGAGCATCGTCTCCAACGGCAAGACCTTGCAGCTCAGGGACACGACCACTGGTCTTCCTCTGTGGAGAAAGGCAGGAAAGGGTGGCTGCCCCAATTGTGCATCAGGTATGCCTTGCCCCAACTGCCCTGCTCAGCAGCCGGCAACTAAATGAATTCATTGCTTGAATTGACAACATTTTTCCCAACCCTCTAATCTCCCTCTTACTCAAGCGGCCTTCAATCTTATCATGAAGGCCGCTTTTTTTGTTTAGCTTTTTTCCAATCTACAAATTTATCATCACCGTCAACCAACTAATCAGGCCAAAAATGGCCTTTATGCCCAAAGAATCTTCAGGAACCTGTAAGCCCAACAAAATGGCATTTTCAATGATGTCCCTCGCTCTTCAACGCATTTCACCTCAATGATGTTGTAACTGCCGGAAATGTCACTTTCTGCCCTGCCTCCTCCTCACAATGAAATTCATCTGCATTGTGTCTTGACTTGCCTGTCCACCCCATTAAGATAATTTGAAAACTAACCTCATACAGGTGGTCAAGCATGAACCCTATTCAAAGGCGTCTATTGGCAATCATTGCTGTTGCCCTGGTGTTTGCCTCGTTTTTCTATTATCTCCAGAAAAAAAGTGAGAACAATTCCAATCTGTTGGTGCTCTATGGCCATGTGGATATAAGGCAGGTGAATCTGGCCTTTAATGCTGCGGGCCGCATAGAAAGGCTCTATGTTCAGGAGGGCGATGAGGTCAAGGAGGGCCAGCTTTTGGCCGAGCTGGAAAGGGAACGATATGAGGCCAATGTGAACCGCCTGAAGGCACAGGTGGAGGCGCAGAAGGCGGTGTTGGCTGCCCTTCAGGCAGGCACGCGAAAACAGCAGATCGAGGCGGCCAAGGCCGCGGTTCAAAAGGCGGAGGTCCTGTTTCAGAACACGGAGCGGGAGTACCTGCGGCTCAAGCGGCTTTTGGAGGGCAATGCCGTGTCTCGTCAGGCCTTTGAAGGCGCCGAGACCGCTTACCAGGCCGCGCAGCACGACCTGAAGAGCGCTCAGGAGGTCCTTTCCCTGGCCATAGAAGGCCCTCGCAAGGAGGATATCGAGGCAGCCAGGGCCACTTTGGCCTCCTATGAGGCAGCCCTGGAGTATGCGCTTCAAGAGCTCAAGGACACTCGGCTCTATGCCCCTTCAAACGGCATCGTAGAGAATCGGCTGCTGGAACCTGGGGATATGGCAGGGCCGAATATACCTGTGCTCACTCTGGCCTTGAGAGAGCCTCTGTGGGTGCGCTGTTATGTGGATGAGCCCAATCTGGGCAAGATACGGCCGGGCATGAAGACCACCATCCTTTCAGACAGCTTTCCCAACAAGACCTACGAGGGCCGCATAGGCTATATCTCTCCCACCGCTGAGTTTACGCCTAAACCAGTGGAGACCACCGAGTTGCGCACCAAGTTGGTCTATCAGGTCCGTGTCTTTGTAAAGGACTCCCAAAATGAATTGAGATTGGGCATGCCGGTTACCGTAAAAATCGATTATCAAAAAGCGGTTGAATAGCCCGTGTCTGAGGCCATCAGTCTTAAGCATGTCAGCAAGTCTTTTAGGGTGGGAAAGAACACTGTTCAGGCCTTAAACGACTTGAATCTCGCTGTTGAAAAGGGGATTGTCACCGCCCTGGTAGGCCCTGACGCCGCGGGTAAGACCACATTGATGCGCCTTGTCATGGGGCTTTTGTTGCCGGATGCAGGGGAGATCACCGTCTTTGGCCACAGTGTGCAAAGGGAAGCGGCCACTGTGCAGGAGATGACGGGCTACATGCCTCAGCGTTTTGGGCTTTACGAGGACCTCACCGTGCAGGAAAATATGGAGCTCTACGCCGAACTCAAGGGTCTGTCTCGCCAGGGCAGAAGAGAGCGTTATGACCTTTTGTTTCGCATGTCAGGGCTGGCGCCCTTTACTTCCCGCATGTCAGGCAGGCTCTCAGGGGGCATGAAACAAAAATTAGGGCTCATCTGCACGCTGTTGAGCAGCCCTCAACTGCTCATATTGGATGAACCCACTGTGGGCGTGGACCCCCTTTCCCGGCGTGAGCTGTGGCAAATCATCAGAAATGCCGTGGAAAACGAGGGAATGACCGTGTTGTTGAGCACCGCATATCTGGACGAGGCGGAACGCTGTGAGCAAGTGATTTTGTTGAACAGGGGAAGGATTGTGGGGCAGGGCAGGCCTTCCAGTTTCCTTGAACCCTTGAAAGGCCGCACATTCTTTGTGACAAGCCAAAAAGGCCTGCGCAGGGACCTGGCCCTGGAGTTAAGCGCCTTGCCGTCTGTGGTGGATGTGGCACTTCAGGCCGATGGCGTGCGGGTTATCGCGAAAAAAGGCGGCCTTGAGCCCCTTTGCGGCGTAAATGTCACGGCCATTGCCCCGCGTTTTGAGGATGCCTTTGTGACATTGCTCACTCAGGCCCAGGAGGCGCCTTCGTTGACAGGCCAACATTCAGCGCCCAATGCCTCTCCTTGTGAAAATGCCCCTTCGTTGACAAAGCCGCTTGCGGTGGGCAGTGCAACCAATGAGGATGTCATTGTGGTCAAGGACCTGGAGAAGTGGTTTGGGGCCTTTTGTGCGGTAAACAAGGTGAGTTTCACCGTGAAACGCGGAGAGATCTTCGGGCTTTTGGGGGCAAATGGAGCGGGAAAGTCCACCACATTTCGCATGCTCTGCGGCCTCTTACCTGCCACCAGAGGTGTGTTACAGGTCTCGGGAGAGAATCTGCTGCGCGCCTCCTCCAGGGCCAGAATGAAGATCGGTTATATGGCCCAGCGTTTTTCCCTGTATGGAAACCTGACGGTCCTGCAGAACCTGCGTTTCTTTGCCGGAGCCTACGGCCTGAAAGATAAAAGGCGAGAGGAACGGATTCAGTGGGCATTGACAGAGTTTGGGCTGACGCCATTTCAGGATTTTACCGCCATGGCCCTCTCTTTAGGCCATAAGCAGAGGCTTGCCCTGGCGGCTGCGTTGATGCACGAGCCTGACATCCTCTTTTTGGATGAGCCCACCTCAGGGGTGGACCCCTTGGCAAGGCGTGAGTTTTGGCGGGAGATTCACAGGCTTGCCCAACGAGGCGTGACCGTGTTGGTCACCACACATTTCATGGAGGAGGCCGAGTACTGCGACCGCCTGCTCATTATGTCCAGGGGTGAGGTCTTGGTGCAGGGGGCACCCCAGGAACTCAAGGCCCAATACGGCATGGCCAGCATCGAGGAGTTGTTTGTGAGCCTTTTGGAAAGACGGGAGGAGCGCTTATGAGTCCGGCCCTTCGTCGTATCTGTGCCCTGGTGCGCAAGGAGTTTCTGCAGGTCATTCGAGACCCCTCCAGTATTGCCATAGCCATTGTGCAACCCCTGTTCTTGTTGTTCATATTTGGCTATGGCATATCCCTGGATGCAACCCATGTCCCTGTGGCATGTGTAGTGGATGCAACCGGACCCAATGCCAGGGAGTTTATAGGCGGGCTGTATCAGTCTCAGTACTTCAGCCCCAGAATATACGGCTCCATGGCTGAGGCCGAACAGGCCATGATCAAAGGGGATGCCATGGCCACTATCTGGATTCGGTCTGATTTTGAACGGCAGGCAATGACCGGAAATGGAAAGATAGAGGTCATTGTAAACGGTGTGGATGCCAATACCGCAAGGCTGGTGCAGGGTTATCTCATCGGCCATTGGGGACAGTGGCTGCTCAAGCAGGGTGCTACCATGGGCCTGGAACTAAAGCCTCGCATCTGGTTCAATGCAGAGGTGCGCAGTAGAAACTACCTGTTGCCAGGCATCATAGCCGTGATCATGACTCTGACAGGCACACTGCTCACCGCCATGGTGGTGGCCAGGGAGTGGGAAAGGGGCACGATGGAGGCCCTGCTCTCCACGCCTGTGACCATAAGTGAGGTGATCGTGGGCAAGGTCATACCATATTTTCTGTTGGGCATGGCAGGTATGGGGCTTTCGGTACTCACGGCCCGTTGGCTGTTTCAGGTGCCTCTTGTGGGCTCACACTGGCTGCTTTTGGCGGTCTCCTGCCTGTATATGCTGGCTGCCCTGGCCATGGGGCTTTTCATCTCTTCCTTTTCCAAAAACCAGTTCATTGCAGGCCAGTTGGCCATCATCACCACCTATCTGCCTGCCTTTATGCTCTCCGGTTTCATCTTCGACATTCACAGTATGCCTACTGTTATTCAGTGGCTGACTCACATCATTCCGGCCCGCTATTTCGTGACCATCCTTCAGACCCTGTTTCTGGCAGGGGATGTGCATGGGCTTGTCATAAAAAATGCCGTTTATATGGCTGGGCTTGCGGCCTTTTTCCTGCTGCTTGTGGCGCGAAACAGCCGTAAGAGGCTGGATTGACCATGTGGACCCGTGTAATTGCCCTGATCATCAAGGAATTTCTGGCCATCTTGCGGGATAGAAAGGCCAGAATCACCCTCATCGGCCCGCCCATCGTGCAGCTTATCATCTTTGGCTATGCGGCCACCTTTGATCTGAAAGAGGTGCCTTATGCGGTCTATGATGAGGACTCCAGCCTGGCAAGCCGAGAGTTTCTGGCGCGCTTTGAAGGCGCCAATGCCTTTCGAAAGGTGGCGGTCCTTCAAAAGGAGGACGAGATTCGCCAGCTCATAGACACGCAGCAGGTGCTTCTGGTGCTGCATATTCCGCCTCGATTCCAGAGCAGATTGACTCGTGAGGGAAATGCCCCTGTGCAGGTGATCATAGATGGCAGGAACTCCAATACGGCCATGCTGGCCTTGAATTATGTAAATGAGATCGCCGCCAACTTCACTCTGAATATGGCCAGGCAAAAGGGCCTTAGCGGGCCTGCTGCGCAACTGGTGGTGCGGGCATGGTACAACCCCAATCTGGAGAGCCAGTGGTTTATCGTGCCGGGCATCGTGGGGCTTTTGACCATGGTGGTGACATTGATGGTGACGGCCTTGTCCATCGCCAGAGAACGCGAGGCAGGGACCTTTGACCAGCTTCTGGTCACTCCCATGAATCCCTTTGAGCTACTCGTAGGAAAGACCGTGCCAGGCCTGGTCATAGGCCTTTTTGAGGGCAGTATCATCGTGTTGCTGACGGTCTTTTGGTTTGGAGTGCCGTTAAGGGGGAGCGTGCCTGCCCTTTACATCGGGCTTTTGTTCTTCAGCCTCTCCATAATCGGAGTGGGGCTGATGATCTCATCCATAGCCGCCACTCAGCAGCAGGGTCTGCTGGGCGCCTTTCTCTTTATGGTGCCGGCGGTCACCCTTTCAGGTTTTGCCACACCCATTGCCAATATGCCTGAAATCGTGCAGAAATTCACTCTGTTCAATCCATTTCGCTATTTTCTTGTGGTGGTGCGCAAGGTATTTCTGGAGGGTGCAGGAATGGAGTTGCTGTTGACCGAATACCTGTGCATGGCTGCCATAGGGGTGGTGACCTTGTTCACTGCCGCCTTGATGTTTAGAAGACGGATGTATTAGGTATTCTTCGTGGAGCCTTGGAAAAATGCCTTTTCGCTCGCAACTGCGCTGCCCTTAGGCAAAAGGAGGTAAATAAGCCCAGGTTAGGCGCGCTCCACCTGTTGCATGGCCGTTTCTTTTGCATTGGGCTCAATTTCAACGCCATTATTCCATAACTCGTATTCACTCAAATCCATTTCATCATTCCAGGATACCCCATATCCGCCAGAATCAACGGTAACTGCCTTGAAGAATGCCTCGTTTCTCAGTAGCTGAAAACGCTCTATCCCCAGAATCCTGTGACAATCGTAAATTTTTTGCCTTCCATTGACAAATGTTACCAACAGGCGTTTTCCGCTTATAGGTCTCACTGATTTTATTCTTGGCGGGTTCATGGTCTTACTCCAGGCCAGGTAAAGGGGCATCCATCTGAATCCATGGACTACTGGTATCGAGAAATACCTATAAAATGCTTGACATCGTTTTGCAATTGTTTATGTTCTTTTTTCCGTATCTCATGTTAAAATTTTAATGCAAGGAAGAAATGATGGCCAAGGAAACAAATGATCAAAAAGTAATCTACTCCATGCTCAAGGTGAGCAAGATATATCCACCGAGCCGATATGCCCTGAAGGACATCACTTTGGGCTTCTATTACGGCGCCAAGATCGGCGTTTTGGGCTTGAACGGCTCGGGCAAGAGCACCCTTTTGCGCATTATGGCCGGTGTTGACAGGGATTTTCTGGGAGAGACGGTATTGTCCAAGGGTTACACTGTGGGCCTTTTGGAACAGGAGCCTAAGCTGGATGTGTCCAAGACCGTGAAAGAGGTGGTGGAGGAGGCGGTTGCGCCTGTCCTGGCCTTGATGAAGAGGTTTGAGGAGATAAATGCGGCCTTTGCAGAACCTGATGCGGATATAGATGCACTGGTGGAGGAACAGGGTAGGGTGCAGGAGGAACTGGACAGGCATGATGCCTGGAATCTGGAGAGCCGTCTGGAACTGGCCATGGAGGCACTGCGCTGTCCGCCGCCTGAAACGCCTGTGGCCCAGCTCTCTGGAGGCGAGAGACGCCGTGTGGCCCTGTGCCGTCTGCTGCTCACCGAACCCGACATCCTGCTTTTGGATGAGCCCACCAACCACCTGGATGCCGAGTCTGTGGCATGGCTTGAGCACCACCTTCAGCAGTATAAGGGGACGGTCATAGCCGTGACTCACGACCGTTATTTTCTGGACAATGTGGCCCAGTGGATTCTGGAGCTGGACAGGGGCCATGGCATTCCATGGAAGGGCAACTATTCCTCATGGCTGGAACAGAAACAGCAGCGTCTGGCCCAGGAGGAAAAGACTGAAAGCAAGCGGCAGAAGACCCTGCAACGGGAACTGGAGTGGATACGCATGGCGCCCAAGGCCCGTCAGGCCAAGGGCAAGGCTCGAATCAACGCCTATGAAAACCTTCTGAGTCAGGAGTATGAAAAGGCCAGAGAGGATCGTGAAATATATATTCCGCCAGGTCCACGTCTCGGGGATGTGGTGATCAATTTTCATGATGTTTCAAAGAGTTACGGCGATTACAAGCTGTTTGATGGTTTCAGCTTCAATATACCGCCCGGCAGTATGATCGGTGTCATAGGCCCGAACGGGGCCGGAAAATCCACTCTGCTGAAGCTGATAGCCGGTGTCGAAACCCCTGACAGCGGCAGTATCGAGATTGGGGCTACCGTCAAGATGGCCTATGTGGAGCAGGTTAGAGACAGTCTGAACGGTGAAAATACGGTATGGGAGGAGATATCCGGTGGCGCCGAGTCCTTTCAGTTCGGCAATTACAAGGTAAATTCCAGAGGGTATGTGGCTGGCTTCAATTTTTTGGGCGCTGACCAGCAGAAAAAGGTAAAAGACCTGTCCGGTGGAGAGCGCAACAGGGTGCAACTGGCAAAGATGCTGACCACAGGCGCCAATGTCATTCTGCTGGACGAGCCCACCAATGACCTGGATGTGAACACCATTCGAGCACTGGAAGAGGCGCTGGAGAGTTTTGCAGGCTGTGCCGTTATAGTCAGCCATGACCGTTGGTTTTTGGATAGGGTGGCTACGCATATCCTGGCCTTTGAAGACGACGGCCATATCGAGTGGTTTTATGGCAATTTCAGTGAATATGAGGAAAACCGCAGAAAAAGACTGGGCGCTCAGGCGGATCAGCCCCATAGAATGCGTTATCGTGGTCTGACACGTTGAAGCCATGAAAACAGATATGCTACATGCCCGTCTCAAGCACGGGAAAGAACGCTCGCTCTTGCGCAGGCATCCCTGGATATTTTCAGGGGCATTGGAGGCGGTTGACGGCCATGGCAAATCAGGGGATACAGCCGCTATTTACGATTCTTCGGGCGGTTTTCTTGCCCTTGCGGCCTTTTCGCCCCATTCACAGATTCGTCTTCGCGTCTGGAGCTTTGACCCGTCTGACCGGATAGATGCTGTTTTTTTTCAGAACCGTATTCAGAAGGCGGTTGCGAGGCGTATGAAGAATGGTACCCTGCCCTGTGCCTGCAGGCTGATAAATGCCGAGGCAGACCTGCTTTCTGGCCTTATAGTTGATAAATACGGCGATTATTTGGTGGCGCAGTTTCTGTCTGCCGGAGTAGAGCGCTGGAAGAGCGGGATCGTGAAGGGACTTGAGGCTGTTTTGCGGCCTGAAGGCATCTACGAGCGCTCGGATGCAGAGGTAAGGCTCAAGGAAGGGCTTTCTTTGCAGACAGGGCTGTTGGCTGGTGAAGAGCCGCCTGAATTCATAGAGATACAGGAAGGCGGATATCGTTTTTTGGTGGATGTGCGCAGGGGGCACAAGACAGGTTTTTATCTGGATCAGGCGGAAAACCGCAAGATAGTGGCGGAATATGCGCAAAACAGGCAGATTTTGAACTGTTTTTCCTACACGGGAGGTTTCAGCGTAGCCGCCTTGAAGGCCGGTGCCGAGCGGGTGGTAAATCTGGATACCTCCGGCGATGCCCTTGAACTCGCCTCAAGGAACATACAGTTGAACGGTCTTGATTTGAATCGCTGTGAAAACCTGCAAGAGGATGTGTTTTCCTGTCTGCGGACATTTCGGGATCGGGGTATTTCATTCGACATGATCATTTTGGATCCCCCAAAATTCGCTGAAAATCAGCACCAACTGGAAAAGGCCGCTCGCGGCTACAAGGACATCAACCTGCTTGCCTGCAAACTCCTGAGACCGGGAGGTCTTCTTGTCACCTTTTCCTGCTCCGGCCTGGTGAGCACGGAACTTTTTCAGAAGATAGTGGCGGATGCAGCCCTGGATGCCCACCGTCAGGCGCGCATTCAAAGGCGTCTGTTTCAGTCCTGCGATCATGCGGTGCTCCTGAGCTTTCCCGAAGGCCAGTATCTCAAGGGATTGGTCTGTGAGGTGGAATGAGGCGTTTTGGGCGGTGCTCCCTAAGGGCCTTCAGACAGGGATTCCTGAATCTGTAACGAGATTCGAATGACATTTCGTGTTGTTTCCGTCACTCTGAAGGCCTCTCCTATCTCCACTCCGGCTGCCGCTATTATCTCACCGGCAGCGGACACCAGAACGGGAAGCCGGTCCCTCAAATCCAGCGGTATCTTCTTCGCTATAAAAAAGTCCTTCAATTTCATGGAATGGACATGGCCGAAAGGCGTGAAACGGTCACCCCTGCGCCGTCTGCGCAAGTAGATGGGAAAGACAATCCTGTCTCCATTCAACCATAGGACGCGCTGGGCGAATGCAGTATTCCGCCCCTGCATGTAATCGTATGGGGAATAATCCAGAAGCGTCCACAGGCGGGCCGCTGACGATGGTTTGTGCAATGAGATGCCCACACTTACGGAAGCGCCGGGAAGCCGCCAGACCCCAGGCCCGGCCACTGCACAGGCCTCTTCGCCGTTTGTCTTGCCTGATTCATCCCTCTTCAATTTTTTTGCACATCTGGGACAGGTATCCGGTTCCATAACAAGGTGCAATACATCATATTCACGTCTTGCAACAATTTTAAGGGGCAGGTTCAGGGAGGCGTTGGGCGCCTGTCCCATGGCCAGCACATCCAGCGCATTCAGATGCCGAAAGACAAGTTCTGCAAGCACGCGGTCATCGGTCAAGCGGGCGAGTGCGGTTCGATACACCCTTCTGCGAATGGAAACCGGCTGGTCCCGCAATCCTCCAAGCTGCAATACCGCCTTGCCGGAAGCGACAGTCACACAGGAATCGAAGACCTTGCCCGCGATTCCGTTCAGCACGGCCTCGTCTTCCCTCAGCATCTCCGCTGTCCGGCACAGGGTCTGAATCAGTTTCGGGTTATAATCCTTCAGCAGCCGCGGCAGGAGCTCCTGACGAATGCGGTTTCGTTCGTATTTGAGAGTCAGATTGGAGCTGTCCTCAACATATTGTAGTGAAAAACTGTGGAGATATGTCAGGATCTCCTCTCTGGTCCTGCCGAGAAGCGGCCTTATGATGCCATCCGCACGCCTCCAGGGAATACCGCAAAGGCCCTGCATTGCGCTGCCTCTCAAAAAACGGAACAGCAGCTCCTCGGCCTGGTCCTGGGCATTGTGGGCAGTGGCAAGACAATCAAAGCCGATTTTCCGCATTGTCTGCAACAGAAATTCATAACGCAGATGTCGCGCAGCACTCTGCACACTCAATCGCGTTTGCATGGGATTGGTACGGGCGAAAACCTTGACATCACCTGTCCCAAGGTAAAACGGCAGCCCATGCCCCTTTGCCAGAGAGGCCGTAAAGGCGGCGTCCCTTTTGGATTCCTCACCCCTCAGGGCATGATCGAAGTGAGCGACAGCCAGTTTCAATCCCCAGCGCTTCTGTAATGCAAGCATGACATGCAGCAGGCACACGGAATCAGGACCGCCAGAAACCGCCATCAATATGGAGGCCCCCTCAGAGAAAAGCCCTCTGGAGCGGATATCCTCCTCAACCGTCTGAATGAAACGAACGGAAGACATGGAATCAGCGCTCAAAGCCGGCAATAGCGGCTGCAAAAAGGACAATTACGAGGAACGCAGTCATGGGGCTAAAAGGTATTTTTTCGAGGTCCCCTTTTTGTGTCATACGCCTCACGGGCGTCATAGCCTTTAACAAGCTCACCCCCCGCCCTTGAACAGGTTCATGGAGGCCATCAACTCAGTAAAGCTTGGTTCGCGCACCTCCATAATCTTCACTTTCAGAACGATATCTTTGCCTGCTGCAGGGTGGTTGAAGTCCATTGTAACCGAATCCGTTCCGATCTTTCGAACCGTAAACATGACCGGTTGACCATCCGGCCCCTTCTCCTCATAGACCTCGCCTTCCTTCAATGCTGCCAGATTTTTGACTCGGGAGGCCGAGATCTCGTTTACAAGGTCCGGATCATAGGGCCCGAAGGCCTCCTGGGCCGGAATGTGAATGCTGACTTCTTCATTCACAGTACGTCCGGCGATGGCCTCTTCAAGCACAGGCAGAATACGATCCCTGCCGAAGACAAAGGAGGATGAGTGCTCCGCAGCCAGAAATGCCGGCAGATCCCCGTCATCAGTGGAAAAACTGTACTGGATACTGACAAATTTATCCTGACCTATCAAT
Organism: Deltaproteobacteria bacterium; assembly: GCA_028695735.1. Classification (GTDB taxonomy): domain Bacteria; phylum Desulfobacterota; class Dissulfuribacteria; order Dissulfuribacterales; family DYLC01; genus JAQVIJ01. Next base: position 94,200 of record JAQVIJ010000002.1, read on the forward strand.
GGGTTACGCATAATATACACTCCTTTTTTGAGATAATCTTGAAATATAGCACATATAACTGCTATTTTGTCGTGACAGGACACGGTGTAAACGCACAATCAGGCGGCTGCCTGCTTACATACGAACCATCAGGGCACTGCATGGCATCCATTGGGCACATAACGGAATTCTGAACCGCCGTAAACCTGACTATCTCGTAGTCCAGCCAGTTTTGCATATTCAAAGGGTCAGCGCCTGTAGGTGTCACTACCACCATGACCACATACTCACCGTCCAGTACCCGCATATCCGGCCAACTCAAATCTATCAGTCTGCCTGCGCCCTTTGTATATGGCGCCAACTCTTCCTGCAGAAGGTTCGTGCCGGTCATGAAATAAAGGGTGTTCCATGGTGTCAGGACCACTGCATAGACAGTCTGATTCGCACCGAATCCATAAGAAAAATGAATGGATACGCCGGAAGATACTGAAACTGGCTGGGAGCCGATGGTGATGATTAGAGATTGCCCCGGCAGAAGCGTGGAGTTGTTTTGTTGCGAAGAGAGCAGATTCACGGGTGTCACCGGGAAGTCCGTCTTTTTTATGTCCATTTTCAGATTCTGAGTAAAAAGGGTTATTGTCTTTGTCACGGTCCCAAGGCTTGCATGTTTGAATGTGATGGTGTGAGTGCCGGAAGGAAGCGGCAGGGAGTATCCGCCGGACGCAAAGGTGGTGGTGTAAAGGCCTGTCTCCAGAGACTTCACCTCCACTGTAGTAAGACCCTCGCCAACTCCGTAACGGCCGTTTCCATCCTTGTCATCATAGACTACGCCTGTCACGATGGGCCTGGGCGATAGGGCGGTGCCGAAGTCATTCGTCACCATGCAGGCGTTGTAGGTAGTGCCTGATTGCATATAAGGGCCACAGCTGAAGCCTATACCTATCTCTTTGAAATCATTATTCATAATATTGATTCTGTGGCCCCTGCCTGCCACTCCTCTGTCCACAAAGAGATCGTCATGAAGCTGAAGGGCGGCACTCGCCGGCGAAACAGTGCCGGTGGAACCCCGCCAGGCTATATTCTCGCCGGCATAGGAATAGCTGTAACCCTGTGCGGTCATGCGATCCCAAGGGGCATCTCCGTTCAGGGAATTATGGGCAAAGTAGTTGTTTGTCAGCATATCGAGGGTGTGTAGCCGGGCGGCGCTTATTAATGCAGTATTGAAGGCCAGCGGCTGCTTGGGTGTGTTCGATATGGGTGTCTCAGGCGGGCCTTCGTTCAGATCGATGCCCAGTCTCGCTGCCTCTGCAAGGGGGGTGGAACGGGCGTAGTTGATGGCCTCCAGATGTAATTGTTCATAATCAGTGGGCTCTACACCGGCTATCGCCCCGGTAGCCATGAACCAGCACGCAAAAACAGGCAATAAAAACAGTCGGAAAAGAAGATTATAATAGCGCATGGATTGCCTCCAGTGGTTTTGAATCAGGTGATGTTCTGCTGCAACCGTCTATATGCAATGGAAATGCCGGACAACGTGAGTTCAGGTGCGATCTCCTGCACCGTGCTGGTATGAGGAACTATGACAGAGGCAAGCCCCCCTGTGGCAATGACCTTCGGGGCTGTCTCATATTCCTGAATCAATCTGGTCACTATGCCGTCAGTAAGACCGGCAAAACCCAGAATCAAACCTGTCTGCAGGGCCGAAAGTGTGTCCTGTGCTATAACCTGCTCCGGCATCACAAAGGTCTCAAGTCTCGGCAGCTTTGCAGTTTTGGAGGCCAGGGCATCCGCAGCCAGTTTGATGCCGGGGGCAATGGCCCCTCCGAGATACTCGCCTTTTGCAGAGATACAGTCGAAGGTTATAGCGGTTCCATAATCCACCACAATCAACCCCTGATGATACAGCTCAAAGGCCGCTATGGCGTTTATGATGCGGTCTGCGCCCAGTTCATACGGTCTGCCATATCGAATGGGCATACCCAGGGCATCGCTCACCTCTATGACCAGGGCATTCACCTTCAGATATTCTTCAGCCATACTCTTCCAGACCGGCACAAGGGAAGGCACCACAGAGGCCGCTGCCAGGGCCTGTACATCAGCAAATCCCAGCCCGAAAAGTCCCAGCAATCCTCTAAGCAAGACAGCCAGCTCATGAGCGGTTATATCGCGATTCGTATGCACCCGCCAGGTATGACGCAGGACATGCCGGCTGTCAAAAAGACCTATCACGGTATGGGTGTTGCCTATGTCCACCGCCAAGTAATCATGTTTTTTAGACATTTACAATTCCTCCCACCAGATCAGGGGGGTATGAATCAGAGATCAGGACATGCGCCATCTCTCCGGGCTGTGCTGTTCCATCGTTTATATATACCACACCATCTATTTCAGGGGCCTGCCCCTCTATCCTTCCGACGAGCAGGTGTTCTGTCTCATGACTCACGCCCTCTACCAGGACAGGCATGATTTTGCCGATCATGGTCTTCAGCTTTCTGTGGGCGATGTCTTTCTGTATTTGCTGTAGTTCCATTTCTCTGGCCTTGGCCACCCTAATCTTGACCTTGTCTGAGAACCTGTGGGATGGCGCTTCCTCTTCGTCGGAATAGATGAAAAAACCAACGGAGTCGAACTCCCATTTCTGTAAAAATTCTCTCATAATGGCATGATCCCCATGGGTTTCCTGGGGAAAGCCCACCATAATCGTGGTCCGCAGGACGGCTTGGGGCAATATTCTGCGGATACTGGCGAGCAGTGCCTCGAGGTCAGTGGTGGAATAGGGTCTCCCCATGCGGCGCAAGACCTCGGTGCTGGCATGTTGAATGGGAATGTCCAGATATTTGCAGATCCGCTCCTGTGAGGCGATGATATTCAGCAAACGTTCTGAAACCCCATTCGGGTGCAGATAAAGCAGCCGCAGCCACGGGATGTCTGAGTTTTGCATCAGCAACAGCAACAAATCCGCCAGGTCGATACGGCCATGCCCTTCCATATATTCATACGCTGTCAGGTCCTGAGCCACCAGGCTGATCTCCTTCACGCCGGTTGCAGCCAGCTCCTGGACCTCCTTCAATATCTCCGAAGGCGGCCTGCAGCGCATGTCCCCGCGCAGTTTTGGAATCAGACAGTACGTGCAGCGGTTGGAACAGCCCTCGGCAATCTTGACATAGGCCCGCCACGGCGGTGTGGCGGCCAACCACCTTCCTGCCGGAATATCCGTGCTGATCTTCTGCGGCGCCCTGAATGCTTGTACCGATTCCGCTATGCGCCGGCCAACGGATTCATAGTCGTTGGTGCCTGCAAAAAAATCCACCTCAGGCAGCTCCATACGCAGGACATCCCCGTATCGCTCCACCATACAGCCGATGACAGCCAGCTTTTGATGAGGCTTTTTGTCCTGGGCAATGCTTAGAATCATATCTATGGACTCGGTCACAGCGCTTTTTATGAAGCCGCAGGTGTTGATCAGTATGACATCGGCCTCAGATGGCTCCGCCACCAGCACACCTCCACGATGTCTCAACATGGAGGCGATTGTGGTCTCTGTATCGATACTGTTTTTGGGACATCCAAGACTTACTGCAAATATCTTCATTGAAATTTAACTCCGGAATTGATGTTTAATTATGGATTCCCTTATATCGGCATATAAATTTTAGGTCAATGTCTGTAGCTTTTTGAGCAGTTCTGCAAGTTCTTCATCGGTCTGGGCGGCAAGTATCTGCTCCTGTATGCCCTGGCGCAGGGCCTTTTTCTTCTGCCCCTCGCAATATCTCAGCATGCCTTCGGTCATTGCATCTATATCCTCGCAGGGCGGTGTTTTTTTGAGGATATGCAAGAGTGCTTCCCGAAGATTAGGCATGGATTGCAGGTCTTCCACCAGACTTTCAGGCGTTAATTTGCCATACACGCTGTAGTGATGAGTCAGTGCAAGCCACAGCCCTTTCAGTACAGGGTCGGTCATCCATATCTCCAGGGATGCGTTCAAAAATAGTGGAAGCACACGGGGTTGATCCAGTATGAATGCCAGCAGTTCCTGCTCGGCCCTGTTCCCCTGGGGTATTGCACTGCCGGCAGCGGTTTTTTTTCTGTCTGCTTCGACCTTTTCAGCAGATGCCTGGTTTCGCTTGGCAGGCATATTTTCCAGCTTGCGCCAGAGACTGTCCTCCTTGACACCCATGGCCTGCGCTACATGTGTTATGACCAGGGCCTTCCGCACAGGGTCCTGAATGAGTTGAATGAGGTCAAGCAGATCGTCGAGCGTTTGGGCCTTGCCCTCAGGGGAATCACCATGTGTCCTGATGCCGTGTTCCAGCAGGAAGTCCAGTCCGGATAGGGCGCCTGCCGTCTGCATCTCCCATATCTCGGGTCCATGTTTGCGAATGAATGTGTCAGGGTCATGCTTTTCAGGCAAGATAAAGGCCTTTACCCGCAGCCCTGCTGCATAGAACAATGGTATTCCGCGAATTGTGGCGTTTATGCCGGCATTGTCTCCATCGAATACCAGGGTCCAATCCTTGACCAGCCCCTTCAGGATTTTTATGTGTTCATCTGTCAGGGCTGTGCCAAGTGTGGCGAGTACTGGTTTGACGCCGGCTTGCCACAGGGCCAAAAGATCCATATATCCTTCGACAATATACCCGTATCCGTGCTGCAATATGGCGTTTTTGTTTGCATAAAGCCCGTAAAGTGAGTTGCTTTTTTTATAAATGGGGCTTTCCGGAGAATTGAGATACTTCGGCATGGCATCGCCCAATGCCCTGCCTCCCAGGGCGATTACCTGCCCGGCCCGGTCTTGAATGGGGAATATGATGCGGTTTCTGAAACGGTCATACATGCCGGAACCGTCTTCTCTTTGTACCAGAAGGCCGGCAGCCAGGCCGAGCCTGGAATCGATGCCATTGGTCTTCAGGTGAGTCAACAGACCGTCCCATGTATCGGGTGCATACCCAATACGGAACTGCTGAATTGTCTCTGAAGACAGGCCCCTGTGTTTCAGGTATTGTCTTGCCGCCGCAGCCCTTCCGGAGTGCAGGAGCTGGTCATGATAGAAGGCTGCGGCTGTTTCATTGACCTCTATGAGCTCTTGGTGTTCTTTTTTGCGCAGCTGTGCCTGGGGAGAAAGCGGTTGGACAGGCAGCTCTTTGCCGGCGAGTTTTGCCAGTTCCTGAACGGCTTCAATGAATTTTATGCCCTTAAACTTGGTCAGAAAGGAGATGGCGTTTCCGCCCTGGCCGCAGCCAAAGCAATAGAATATCTGTTTGGCCTCATTTACGGAAAAGGACGGGTCCGTGTCGGCATGGAACGGGCAGAGCCCTGTCCAGTTCTGGCCGCTTTTTTTCAGGGGGACATAGCCTTCAATTACCTCCCGGATATTGACGGAGTTCAGTATGTCTTGCAGGATGTCATTCGGAATATGATGGAATGCCATGGTGAAAACTAATTGATAAAAGGCAGGGCCGGCATTCGGTATGCCAGCTCTGCCTTGTTAAAGGGATGTTTCAAAAAATTATTGAATGTTGCCTAATGGCTTTTGAGACGTTTCATAAATATCAAAGCTTGAATTGTTGAGTGATGCGCAGGAGTTTTTCCGCCATTTCAGACAGCCTTTTTGCCTGGTCAATGGTATCCATTGCGTGGCTGGATGCCTGGCTTGCCACATTTGAGACGTCCGCGATGGTTTTAGACACGTGTTTGGTGCCTTCAGCAGCGTTTGAGATATTGGAGGTTATCTCGCTTACTGTGGCGGTCTGTTCCTCAACAGCGGATGCAATGGTGTTGTCGATATCATTGAGCTGGTCGATGATTTCCCGCACTTCCTTGATGGCATCTATGGCCTGTTCGCTGCCGTTTTGAATGGTCTGCACCATGCGGGTGATCTCTTCCGCTGCCTGGGCTGTCTGTTTGGCCAGTTCCTTTACCTCATTTGCTACGACTGCAAAACCCTTTCCAGCCTCACCGGCCCGGGCCGCTTCTATGGTGGCGTTCAGGGCCAATAGATTGGTCTGGCCTGCTATGTCTCCTATGAGACGTATAGCCATGCCTATCTTCTGCGAGTGCTCGCCAAGCTGCATCACGGAATCGCTGGATTCCTCCATCTTGTGCTTTGCAGTATCGCTGATGCCGGCGGCCTTGGAGACATTGGATGCGATCTCCTGGGAGGCTATGGAGAACTGTTCCACTGCATATGCTATGGAATTGATGTTGTTGCTGGCCTCTTCACTCACCTGGGCAGCGTTTCGGGCCTTATCTGCAGCCGCCTGGCTGTCCCTGGACAGGGTGTCGCTGTTTTGCAAAAGATTGCGGGAGCTTTCGGATACGTGCTCAGCCTCGCTCTTGACACTGCCTATGAGTTCCCGCAGACCTGCTATCATCTGGGCGAACATCATGGAAAGCCGGCCTATTTCATCCCTGGCGCCTGTGTCTGGAATTTCTGAGGAGAGGTCGCCTTTAGTGATGCGATCAGCCTCTTGCAGAATACGTCCCAATGGTTCTGCGATGATGTTGCGTACAAGCCATGAAATGAGCCCGAACAGGATCAAAAGAACGATTATGTTGGTTCCAATGACATAAAGCTGATTTTTGCGAAGCTCGGACATGGGGGTGTCGAGAAAGTAGATGAGTTCAAATGCGCCGTGTATCTCTCCCGCCTTCCAGCCCTCCATCAGCACGCCTGTGGGGTCCTTTCCTTCGCTGTTTCCCCAGAGCTCCTTGGATGTGGCTGGGTCACCGTGACATGCCTCGCATTCCTTGGTGAGTACAATGGGACGGAAGTAGCGGGCCGCCGAACGTGTCTGATTGGTTTTGGGATCGAGGTACTCACCAAAGATGACCATGTCTTTTTGTCCCTTGGCCGACAGTTCCTCCAGGACCTCCCGTTCCACTGAATCGGGCTGATTGATGGGGTTGCGGGGTGATTCCTTGGGTACCCGCATGAGGTATCCGCCTTCATCTGCATTTTTGGCCAGCATGACCATGGCATTTACTACAGGTACGGTTGGCAGAAATTTGGCTATGGCCTCCTTTCGTTTGGCAGGGTCGGATGCGGCCATGTCCTGTTTGAGCTGTTTGATGTATTCTGCAAAGGCCCCGCTTTTGTTGAGGTCAGCGGTGATGCCACGCATGGATTCGGCCTGAAGGAGGATTACTCGAGACTGGTTGACGATGTTCTGTTTGATCATCTCCTGCTCTTTATAGCTGGTGATGCCGATGGTGAAAATCGTGGAAAAGATCACGGCTATCGAGACCAAAAGAATGATTTTTTGGGCCAGACCGAGTTTTTTGAAAAAAGACATGAGTGCCCTCCTGAAAGGATTTAAAGAATTTGTTGCAACACACCATAAATCCGGTGTAAGTATAATTCTATTGGTATAAGTTTCAATCTTAATTTTTTACAATATAAATGCTTATGATTCTGTTTCGCATGTTTCTGAAGGAATTTTTCCCGCCGTTTGTCTTTGTCTTTCTGGGGCTAAACGGCATGTTTCTGTTGGGACGTCTGCTGCCCATGGTGGTCCCTTTTCTGTCCAGTATAAGCGGACTTGCCGATATCTTTCACTTTATATCGCTGCTGCTCCCCACCTTCTGGACATTCATCATTCCCATGTCCGTTCTCTTTGCATTGCTGATAGTGATGTTTCGGCTTTCCCGTGACAACGAACTGGTCGCCCTGTTTTCCTGCGGGGTCTCTGTCCGGTCAATCGCACTCATCTTTTGTGTCTTTTCCTCAGTACTGACCATCGTTTCCCTCTATCTCTCCACATCCCTTGTGCCCATGGCCAAGGCGGCGTCCAAGGGTTTTATAGCTGAAATGGCCGAGAAGGTGCTGGCCGGAGGCATACCAGTCAGGCAATTTTTTTCGCCTGTCAACGGCATCGTGATCTATACTCATGCCGAAACAGACAAGGGTACGCACATGGAGGGCGTGTTTCTTCAGGATGCCAGAAGGCCTGACGCAAAAGTGCAGATCATGGCTAAATCCGGTGAAATCCTTGCTGGCAAGGGCAGTGCCGCCATCTCTTTGCATGATGGTGTACTCATCAGGGCAAGTGATGAACTGACTCAAACGGATGTCCTGGCCTTTGAAAAATACACCATGAAATTGCAGCTTGGTTCCGATTCCACGCAGGTTTCCCGGGGCGATCTGCCTTTTGGTGAGCTCTGGCGAATGGCTTCAAACCCACAGCAGAGTCAAAGGCGTCCTGTGTTGCTGACCGAGCTTCACAAGCGTCTTGCCTTGCCCTTTTCCGTGTTCGCCCTCGGTTTGCTGGCCCTGCCCCTTGGCGTCTCCTTTGGCCGCGCAGGCTTTTCCTCTGTGCTGTCCATGGGTTTGCTGGCCTTTTTGCTGTATTATGCCGCCATGGTGGTGATGTCCAATCTTGCGGATTCAGGCGCAGCACCTGCCTTTCTGCTCGTATGGTCTCCAAATGTGGTTGTAACGGCCCTGGCCGGTTATCTGATATACAGATTGCAGAAAAACGGACCTCTCGGGCTTTTGAAATGAATTTGAATAAGATGTCGGGGGTAAATGGGAAAAGGCCTGCCGAATTGGCTTTCCAGTATGATTGATCCTAACATTGCATATATCCTTCTGATTCTGGGTGCCGCCGGCCTATTTGGTGAACTGGTGCATCCTGGCTCCATCTTTCCGGGGGTCTTTGGCGCCATCCTTTTGGCATTAGGCCTCTATATCGCAAATATGTTGCCGGTTACATGGACAGGCCTTTTGCTCATGTCTCTTGCCTTTCTGCTCTTTGTGCTGGAGTTGTTCATTACCAGTCATGGCATCTTGGGGATTGGGGCTGTGATCGCCTTGTCTCTTGGGTCGCTTCTGTTGTTTGACACAGAAAATACAGGGGTTTTTGTGGCCAGGGAGTTGGTTTTGGTCATGGTTACGGCCTTCAGCGCATTTTTTATGGCCATGGCATGGCTGGCGGTCAAGGCGCACAAGACTCAGCAACAAAGCGGCGTAAGTGCCTTGATTGGGGCAAAGGGGGTGGTCAGAAAGCGAGTGAGCCAGAATGGCGGCATGGTCTTTGTGCATGGTGAGCTCTGGCAGGCGGTCAGTTCTGAGGAGTTGGAGGAGGGCGCCAGAGTGCTGGTCAAGGCTGTGGATGGTTTGACTCTAATGGTTGAAAGGGTGGTGTCATGATTTCACTTAAAGGAGGCAGGTTATGTTCGGCATTCCCGTTCTTCTGGTCCTGGTAATTGTTTTTTTAGCGGTTTCAATCCGTATCATGAACGAGTATGAGCGGGCGGTGATCTTTCGTCTTGGCAGGGCAGTGGCTGTAAAGGGCCCTGGCATCATTATTTTGCTTCCTGTTCTGGACAAGATGCGCAAGGTGGACCTTCGGACCATCACCATGGATGTGCCGCCCCAGGACATCATCACCAAGGACAATATCTCCGTAAAGGTGAGCGCTGTGGTGTATTTTCGCGCTGTTGCGCCCATGAAGGCCGTTGTGGAGGTGGAAAATTACCTCTTTGCCACCTCACAGCTGGCACAGACCACTCTGCGCAGCGTGTGCGGCCAGGCGGAGCTGGATGAGCTCTTGGCCGAGCGAGACAAGATCAATGCAAAGGTGCAGGAGATTCTGGATCAGGATACCGAACCGTGGGGCGTAAAGGTGAGCAAGGTGGAGGTAAAGGAGATAGACCTGCCGGATTCCATGAAGCGGGCCATGGCCAAGCAGGCGGAGGCCGAACGCGAGAGGCGCGCCAAGATCATCGGAGCAGAGGGGGAATTCCAGGCATCCCAGCGTCTGGCCGAGGCTGCGGCCATTTTGCATGAGTATCCCGAGGCCTTGCAACTCCGTTATCTTCAGACCCTGCGGGAGATAGCCTCGGAGAACAACTCCACCACACTCTTTCCCATTCCCATAGACCTGTTTAGGCCGTTTTTGCAGGCCAGGGAAGTGGAGAAGCAGAATCAGTAGGAACAGTTGCTATCTAAGAAATTTAATTAAAAATGTTGTGTAAGAAAGTGCCTGTCCTTTTTCTTTGTTTCCCGTCACAGTAATAAACAAGTGCCGGGGTGGTAGCACCCCAGGCCGTAGGGCGGGGAAGACCCTGCCCCTACGGGAAACAAAAACCCCGCCCAGGGGTTAAATCCATGGAGCGGGGTTGGGGATAACTGGAAATATGTTGTTATCTGTTACATAGTCCGGCAAATAGTGTAAACATTGGATTCATTATATGGGGGACCGGCAGCGTTGCCAGGGGCTGTATTCTGCCCAGCGGTGCCTCCAGTCGCCCTCAAAGTCCCAGTACTCGGATTGCCATCATCCAGTTGAGAGTCAAGGGCTGCTGCAGACTTGCCAGGAACCTCGCTCATACAGACTTTAATGCCTGTAAGGCCGCCCATCACTGTGGGATCATTTGTAATGCCCGTAAGCCCACCAAACGAATTTCTGGGTAAAGCCGCGACTCCGGCAAGAGCCGGATCACCTGTAATAAATCCAGCCGCTCTTACATGCTGCCAGAAAGCAGCACCTTCGCCACCGCCGGTAAAGGTCTGTGCAGCCGTAACAGCAAGCACCCCGTTATTGTTCCCGGCAAGAGTAATAACTGACCAGCTCCCACCCCTTGCTTGTAACGTATTAAGAGGACCATCATCACCAGGAATCCTGCCGTATCTGTCAATGTATGAATAATATGCCGCTGCGACAGAATTCAAGTCGTTAGCCGCCCTTTTCGCCTTGGCATTCTCAATCAGTTCCTGCCCCTTCAACACCGCCCCCAGAATCAGCCCGATGATCACCAGCACGATCGCCATCTCCACCAGGGTAAAACCTGCCTGGCCCTTTAGCCCGCTCTGTGCATTTCGCCTGACCTGTGCCCAACTGCTTAACAAACCCTTGTGTTTCATAAAAAAACCTCCTTTTTGATTTTATTTCAGGCCGGTTGCGCCACTCAGCATTTTCATAATCGCCTTGGCGCCCATATTGGCGATTATGACTTGCTGTCCCTTTTTTTGTTTGATTGATAATAGTAATAAATTTTTTAAGCTGTCAATGGCCTTTTTGAGCCAAGGCCTTTCAATTTTAGGGCTCTCACACGCCCTTTTACCTCTGAAAATTCATTAGCATCATTTGTGCCACCTCCATATTGTATTGAATATCCTCATCCTGCGGGGCAATTTTTGCCGCCTCCTTAAGGACATTTAATGCCTCTTGAGGTGCTCCCGCGGCAAGATATGCAGCAGCTAAATTGTTGGCCACTGCGGCATTCTGACTGTCCTTCCAGACCTTTTCATAGAGCACAGCGGCCTCTTTAAACCGTCTTTCCTTGCGCAGTGTCTCTGCCTGCTCCAGCAGATTTTTGCGCCATCTGGTGGTGTCCTCCTGAATGACAGGGCTTGTCTGTATTTGAATATGGGCATCAGGCCCTTTATGTGCGCCAGCGAGTGCCTTGGATTCCTGGTCGCTGGCCTGTATTGGCGAATCGGGCATGGGCCCTTGGGCCTGGGAAACCTCATTTGCCTTCAAACCTGCTTGTGATCTCACTTCTTCTGATGCCGCAATCTTGGCCGCCTTTTGCCCGCCTTTGGGCCTTTGGGCAGAAACAGGCATGTCCTTTGTGTCGGTCTTTGCCGTGGATTGAGGTGCGGCCTCTAAAGGGGCATTCATGGTTTGAGTCTCCTGCGGTTCAGAGGGTGCTGAGGCTGACGCAGGAGAAGGGGCTGACTGTGATGTCTCTACTGGGGCAGGCATGTCCTGAGAGTTGGTCTTCGGCGGAGTTTGAGGTGTGGAGTCGTGGTGTGGAACTGGCATCACCGGCCTTTGCATGGGTTGTTTCAGGTACCAATCCATGGCCAAAAGCGTAACAAACCCTAAAAGCACCGATGCCGCCAGAACGCCAAGCCAAATGCCATAGGGCCTGGTAAAAAGCCTTTTCAGGCCGGTGCGAGTGTCTTTTGCCTGTCCTGGGCCCTGATTAAATGGGTTTTCAGGCTGGGCCTCTTGCCTTTCTAACCTTTTAAGGGCTTCAAAGAGGTTACTCATCGCCTTCTCTCACCTGAAGCTGCATAACTATGACCAGTTCCACGGATTTTTTGTGTTGAGTCTTGTAGGTGAAGGCATTTCCCACTATGGGCAGGCTGGAGAGCACAGGCACCTGGCTGTTGGAGGCAATGGTCCTGTCCTGAATCAGGCCGCCCAGCACCACGATCTCTCCTGGCATGGCCCGCACGATGGTGGAGGCCTCGCGCAGGTTCACTCTGGGAAAGGTATAGACATTGGTATTGGTGTTGTTGCCTGAGCCGCCAAATTGTCTCTCCTCCATGGAGACCAGTTCGCTCTTGATGGGGACGATGTGCAGGGTCACATGGCCGTCTTCCTCTATGATTGGAGTGATGCCCAGCAGAATGCCGTCGAAGATGGCGCTGATCTCCACCTCAGGGTTTGTATTGGTCTGATTGCCTGTGGTGGTGGTCTGGTTTTGCAGACTCTTGAGATAGGAGATGGACTGGCCTACGCTGATGATGGCGGGCTGGCCGTTCATGACCTTCAGCCTGGGATTGGAAAGGGTCTTGATGTTTCCATACTGCTGCAGGGCATGAAAGACCATGTTGATGTTGTAGTAGCGGTTGGAAAGGGTGATGCCATAGTTCCAGATGTTGTCCACGATGCCTGTAGAGGTCAGATTGCCGGTTATATTGGCGGAAAGGGGTTGATTCTGCAGGGCGCTTTTGCTGAGATTGGCCTCGAAATTCCGCCAGTCTATGCCGAATTCATTGCCCTGGGACAGCTCCACCTCCAGTATCTTGGCCTCTATGAGGGCCTGACGCCTGTATTTTTTGCGCAAGGTCTCTATGAGGGAGGCTATGTCCTCCAGTGTGCCGGGACTGGCGCTGACAGTCAGAATGCCGGTCTGCCGGTTTAAAAAGAACCGGCCGTTTTGACCGATGCGTTCCTTTAGCGTATCCTCTATGCCCTGGTAGATGTCGGTGACGCTGTCTGCCACGGAGCCGGAGAGCTCAAAGCTGCCTGTGAGCTGGGAGTTGGCCACATTGCTTCCGCCTCCTCCTCCACCAGAACCACTGCCCAACACATCCCCGCCCACCTTGAAATCGGATTTGTTCACGGCGCTTAGAAAATCCAGGTGAAAGGTGCGAGTGGCAGTGGGTTCGATGTAGATGGTGTCTGCCTCTTGCCGCCAGGCGATATCGGCCATTTTGCACACAGAATCCAGGACCTCTTTGGCAGTGCGTTCGTTGTATTCCGCTGTGATGAGTTGGTTTTCCAGAAGGCTGTTGGCCTTGGGAGAGACGGCGAGATTCATGCCTGTGGCATGGGCCAGGGCCTGCAGAACAGAGCGAATGTCCTCTTTTACAAAGGACATGCTGATGCGCTGGCTCTCCATGGGTGAGAGGGTCTTGAAATGCGGGGCAAGGTCAGGCCGCTTTTTACGGGCCTCCTGCCCCTGCATGAAAGGCTGACGGGCCTGCTGCGCTGTGTCAGGGCCGGACGGTGTATTTTGAATGCCGGCGTCAGGATTCAGGGCCATCTGACTCGAGGTATCGGACGGCGCATTCTGCCGGGCCGGAGTGCAGGCCAGAATGCTGAAGCACAGGAGAAGGATGCAAAAAAAGAGTCGAACAGGACAACAGGACAGGGTGAATGAATGCGAGCCGTAATGCTTATGATGTGTGTGATTGCTCATGTTTTAGTTGACTCCGGAAAATGGGGCTGTCGTAAGGTTGAGCTTTTGACCAAGGTACATGAAATATAATTGGTCTGATGCAGGGATTCCAGCGAATGGGGCGGCTGGTTCAAGCCACACTCCGGTTCGAGTGATGCTTTTGACTCGAAAACCGTTGCCTTGCTGTCCTTCCTGAAAAAACTGGTCGTTTATCTTGCAGATTTTCCTTTCACCATTGAAGATGATGAACTGGAGGTGCAGTTCTGTGGTTATGGCAGGGGCGTCTTCTTTCAGGGGGACTGATTCAGCCACGGCAGCAGGCGGCTGCTCTATCCTGAATAGGTCAGCCTGGCCTTGAGGCCGTTGCCATGCGGCCGCTGCCGGCTGTTTTGTTGCGGCATTAAAGGAAAAATTCAACTGGCTTGGTTGAGGCAGGGGTTGAATCCTCATGGCCGAACCAGCCCATAGACCTATCGTTATGGCCAGAATAAGGGCGATAAACGGAGTGCATGTCCTGCCCCATTCTTTGAGTTCCTGGAGTGTTATTCGGAGTTCCATGGCATGTTCCGGTTCATTCGTCCTGTGCGGTGCAGAGCCATTGGCCCGCCAGCTTGAGCTTGATGCTGTAACCCTTTTTGGAGCCGTCGGCCCTGGTTGGTTGCTGTGTGCCTGAAGCGGATTGGACCTTCTGTATTTCCAGAGCTTCAGGCAGAAGGATATTGCAGTCCGAATAAAGTGTGTCTATGCGGTGTTGCAATTCCTGGAATGTTACATCATCCCATTGAAAAACCATATGTTTCCATTTAGCATGAATGGCAGAGGCATATTGTTTATATGACTCATTATATTTTTTCTGCTGTTCTTCTATGTCATGCAACTGACTTTGATGGCGTAGCAATCTGGTTTGTGATTCTTTGAGTTGCTGTTGAATGTTTTGCTGCCATATATAAAAGGCCAGGCTCATACATAGAATTATTGCCGTGATTATCTGAATGATGATTGTCTTTGTGGGTATTGAAGGAAGTTTGTTCATGACTGGGCCCCTGAGATGGTTTTTGGCGCCTTGGGTGTCATTCGGCATGTTACTGTGCAGACCTGTTTTGTTTCGTCATATTGCCAGTCCGGTTCATCGAGTTGAAAATAACTGCACAGATTTGAAAGACTGCGATTTATGCGGAGTCTCGTCTCTTCAAAGCTGCCTTTGCTTTCCATCACGATAGATATGTTAAATTGACCGGTGGGCAAGGCCTGTGCGGACTGGCCTGTGTCGCCGGTCTGTCCCCGTGGTGTTTGAGGGGTGAGTGCAGGATTTTGGGCGCCGGCCTGGGGCTGGGCCGAGATGTTGAGTGTAACCACCGACACTTCCGGTTCCAATGCCTCTGCCATGTGCGCCAGCATTGTATCGAGCCGCGGCCTCTCTGTAGCGGCCTGGCGTAGTTCAAGCCAGGTCTCCAGCTCTCTTTTGGTGGTCTCAGGCGGCAGGTTTGCAGCTATGGCGGCCTGGCGGACCGAGATCGAGTTGAACAGCCTGTGATATTCCAACGCCTGATCCTGATTGAGTTTGTAGAGGTAGGCCCCGTAACCCCCCAGACCGATGGCAAGGACTCCTGCCACGAGTGTGGCTGCCATGCCGAACTTTTGCAGGGTCATGGCAGATCGCCAGCCTTTGGGCAGAAGATCAAAGGAGGTGTTCGCAAAATATGCGCCGTAGAGGCCGGGGAAACGGGTTACATCCTCATTGGAAGGCGCTGTAAGTATTTGTTGCCAATCAGGCTGCAAGAGTTCCATACCACTGATGATGGAAGGGCAGATGTCATATCTCGGGCCGACTGCCAGAAGGTGTTTGAGCTCAAGGCCATACAGCCTTTTTACATTTATCTTCAGGATTTCAATGGCCTGATTCAGCATGAATTCCGGCAGGGTATCACCGGCTTCGTAGGGGAAAAATTGAATGGAATAGACCATTTTATTGCCCGTTGCCATCAACTGCAGGAGATTCTGGCCACAATACAGCACCATGGCGGGTTCGTTCAGAAGGGTGGAGACCAGTCCGGAAACGGCGTGCGCCAGGTTCAAAATGCCTTCAAGTGCAATGCCCTGCAGGCACGGTGTGTCCATAACGCCCTGAATGTCCGCGTAGGCTGTGAGGCAGATGTTATAGAGACGGTTCGGGCCGTTTTCCTGTATGGGATGGAGGTGCATTTCCATCTCCTGCCCAGGCAACCAGAGGCCGTTGGCCTGAAGGCGCTCCTTGACGGACATGCGCAGCACCTCCCCTGTCAGCTGTGATGGGAATTCCTCTGTGGCCACAACTGTATTGCGGGTGTCGAGGCAACAGCGTACCCTTTTTGTGCGTTTCTTCAGCGAGGTATCACGAACGTTGATATCAAAAGGCGCAGAAAAGACAGGCCTGCCCCCCTTTCCCATGAGCGCAATTCCGCTCCAGATGTCAGCGGGAGTCGAAGCGGTTGCCTGGCCAAAGGCTGCCGCAGGTCCGGCCAATGAACCGGGCCGATTCTGCAGAAAATACAGATCGGCCCTCGGAGGTGTATCGGCGTTTTGCTTTTGGCTGGTTATGGTGCCGAACATGGCTGTTGTCTCATCCTTTTAAGGCTGATTTTTCAAGATACCAGATGAACAGCCCGATTGTGACGGCAAAGGTGGAAAGTCCTGCCAGCAAAATCCAGAAGACAGGTCTCTGTGTAAATCTTGTGAAAAGTCCTGGCCTTGAGTTGCAGGGTTGCGGCAGGGTCTTCTGCGCCTCCTCTATGGTCTGTGGGTCTATTTGAGTGCTGCCCTTTGCAGCGCTCATGAGCAGGGTTCTGTCCATGAGACGATTGATCAGTCTGGGGATGCCCTGAGTCAGGGCCGCTATCTTGGCAACCGCCCTGCTGTCTAAGTCGATATCGCCTCTACCAGCCCTGGCAAGCCGGTATTTGACATATTCTCTTATTTCGTCTTTGGAAAGGGGCGAGAGGGCCTCCTTTATCACTATGCGTTGCGTCAGCTGGCCGAGCCTGGCATCCTGCAACAGGCCGTCCAGTTCCGTCTGGCCTATGAGCAATATCTGTAACAGCTTTCGCTGGCTGGTTTCGATGTTGGAGAGCATGCGAAGCTGCTCCAGGGTTTCTATGGAGAGATTCTGGGCCTCGTCGATGACAATGAGGGCCTCTTTGCCCTGGGATGCCAGATCGAGAATCGTGTTTTGAAATTCCTTGAGCAAAATGGAGATGTCATCGGTAGCTGGCGCCGAGCGCCCCAGTTCTTCTATGATCATGCGTATGAGTCCGGCAGGCCCGGCTGTGGGCGTTACCACCACAGCAGGTATCTTCTGTGGTGAAAGTTCCAGGAGTATCATGCGCAGAAGCAGACTCTTGCCTGAACCGGCTGGGCCGATGAGCACCATGAAGCCCTCGCCCCGGTCGATGGCGAATTTCAGCACTCCACGAGCCGCTACATGCGCCTGGCCCGGAAAAAAGAACGAGGGGTCAGGCGACAGGCGGAATGGAGGTTCGTTAAATCCGAAAAATGTTAGATAATCCTGATGCGCCAACCCTATCTCCTATGGCATGTATCAAAGGTTCCCTTTATTTTTCAAGGCTCCCTTGTGGAAAGGTTTATTTTTCAGAGACCCCTATTTCATTTGACTTACTATTTCATAGATGGGACCCAGCAGCCCCAGGGCTATGATGATGAAGATGAAGCCTGCGATCATGAGCAGGGCCGGTTCAATGATTTTAGACAGATTCTCCACCAATCTATTTACCTTATCCATGTAGTGTTTGGCAAGTATCAGTAGTTGTTCTGATATGTTACCGGTCTGCTCCCCTACATTTACCAGCCTCAATATGAAGGGCTCAAAGAGTTTTCTGCGCTGAAAGGCGCTGGAAAGGGTATTTCCCAGCATGATGTCTTCTTTTATCGCCTTTATGGCCAAACTGATCACTCGGTTCGATACCGATTGCTCCATGAGTTCCAGTGCGGTGAGTATCTGAATGCCGGCATTGGTAAGCAGCGACAGGTATTCGAAAAAAAAGGCGTATTGAGAGGAGGTAAGTGCCCCTCCAAGTATGGGTGTGGACATCCAGAACCTGTCCCAGTGGTATTTAACCTTCATGTTCTTTCGAGAGATCAGATAGATTATGAAGATGAGCAGAAAAAGCCCTGGCACCACAGGCCACCAGGTCTTGGCTGTCTGTACGGATGCCATGAGTATGCGAGTGGCAAGGGGAATCTCCTTTAGTCCCATGTTGTTGATGAGTTCCAGTATCTTTGGCAGGACATAGAGGAGCCAGAAACCCAGCGCGCCCATCATGGCCACTATGACAAAGATGGGATAAGAGACAGCGCGTTTAGTGGCGCTGATCAATTCATCGATGCGAGTGATATGTTTGGAGGCGTCTTCCAGGGTGCGGTCCAGGGAGCCTGTCTCCTCACCAAGACTGGCCAGGGTGATGACGATTTTTGGAAAATAATGGGTTTGCTCCTTCATCGCCTCTGAAAGCAGCAACCCTTCGTCCAGTCGGCCCAGTATCTTTTTCAAGACATGGTTCAATGTAGGGTCTCCGGGACCTGTGGACAGGTCTTCTACTGCCTGTCGAATGGCTACGCCGCCTCGCACCAAAAGCGCCATATTGCGCAGAAATTCGGCCATGATGGGACGTTTTATGCTGCGCGCGATGGTCGGCGATGCAGCAAACAGTTTGCGTTTATACTGCAGTAACGTAAGATTTCTGCGTCGCAGGCTGGAATAGAGCTCTGCTATGGACGGGAATTCGTTTTCTTCCTGAAGCAGCTCTCCGGTTGGATTGAGGGCGGTGTAGTTATAGACAGGCATCAGGTGATAACCCTCTGTATCTCTTCAAGAGTGGTTTCACCCTTTATGACCTTTTCCATTCCGGCCTCCCAAAGGGGCTTAAACCCGTGTTTTCTGGCCTCTGCCTCTATGATGTTGGGTGGGGCATTGTCGGCCACGAGTTTTAACATGTCTTTATTGAAGAGGAGTATCTCGCCGATGGATGAACGGCCTTGATATCCTGTGTTCCGGCAGAGCTGGCATTTACCTGGTTTGTAGTAGGTGCCGTTTTCCGGCAGGTTGTAGCGCTCCAGGGTCTTTGCATCGGGCTGGTAAGGTTGTTTGCATGAGGGACAGAGCCTGCGAACCAGCCGTTGGGCCAGCACTCCCACAAGGGCATTGGAGAGCAGCAGGGGCGAGATACCCAGGTCGTTCAAACGGGCTATGGCGCCTATGGCCGTATTGGTATGCAGGGTTGAGAGCACCAGATGGCCTGTAAGGGCCGCCCTGACACCGAGTATGGCCGTTTCCTCGTCGCGAATCTCGCCCACCAGTATGACATCAGGGTCCTGGCGCAGAAAGGTGCGAATGGCTGCTCCAAAGGTGTAGCCGGCCTTTTCGTTGACCTGTGTCTGGCGAATGAGGGAGAAGCTGTATTCTATCGGGTCTTCCACCGTGAGGATGTTTTTGCTGATGGCGTCCTGCTGACGCAGGGCTGCATAGAGGGTGGTGGTCTTGCCGCTTCCAGTAGGGCCGGTTACCAGCACCATGCCATAAGGTTTGCCGAATAATTCCAGGAGCAGTTCCTCTTGCTCCTTTTCAAATCCCAGTTCATGTATGCCGATGCTCATGCCTCCCTTGGAGGGAAGAAGGCGCATGACACAGTTTTCGCCGTTGTTGGTGCGCACGGTGGAGACGCGAATGTCAAAGGCATCCCCTAAAAACTCGAAGGACATGCGTCCGTCCTGGGGTTTTCTCTGCTCGGAGATATCCATGCCTGAGCGGACCTTGATGGTGGTGATGAGCCGATTGTGAATTGATATGGGGAATACGTGATTGAAATTCAGTATGCCGTCGATGCGGTACATGACGCGACTGGAGATGTCGCTTGGAGTGAGGTGCACATCGGTAACGCGATAGCTGATGGAGGCGGACAGCAGCATGTCCAAAAGCCTATTGATGTCTATGTCGAGGTTGGGGTTTTGGCGCAGCCGCTGCGTGATTCCCTCCACTTCCTCTTCGATGGGGTGTTCCAGCAGATAATAGAAACGTTCTATGAGTTTCTGTAGTTCATTTTTCGCACCGATATTGATTTTGACAGGCAGTCCGATGTGCCGGAACAGGGTCTCAAGGATTGTGGTGTCATAGGGGTCGGATATGGCTACGTGCAGCTGATTGTCCTGCATGTAAAGTGGAAGGGCCTGTTTTTGACGGGCTATCTGAACAGGCAGCCGAGTCAGTACCTGTTTGTCAGGCGTGAAATTTCTTAGGTCGATGAAGGGCTGACCGCTCTGTTCCCCCAGCACCTGGGCCAGTTCTGAGTCCGTGGTCATGCCCAGACGGATGAGGCATTCGCCAAGGCGTTCACCGGTGGCCTTCTGTTCACGCAGGGCGAATTGTATCTGTTCTGGCCTAATGAGTCCCTTTTCTTCCAGTAGTCGGCCTATCTGCGGCGCAGGACCTGCCATTCTTCAAATCCCTCCCTAAAAGATTTCATATGTTGTATCCGGTGAGGTGTTATGAATCAATGCGATTATAAAATATTATGGCTCAAAATCCAGCAAAATATTATGGACACAACTTCCGTAATTGAATCTAAAAAAACGAAAAACATCAAAAACCAAACACCAACAACCAAAAACAAAAATTAAACTCATGGGAGGCCTCTCTTCTATGAAATCGCGCCCAAAAACCAAACACCAACAACCAAAAACAAAAATTAAACACCAAAAACAAAAACCAAAAACAAAAACCAAAAACGAAAAACGAAAAAGAAAAAACAAAAAAGACACTTTTGGGACTTGGGGTCGGCAGCGGTGAAGCATTTGTTCCATGCGTCGCATAACTGCCCTCCCTGGCAGTATGCGCCGCCGGCGCCCTCGTGGCGCCTATTCCACAAACACTTCACC
>JAQVIJ010000002.1:114840-209751 GCA_028695735.1 Deltaproteobacteria bacterium
AAAAAGACACTTTTGGGACTTGGGGTCGGCAGCGGTGAAGCATTTGTTCCATGCGTCGCATAACTGCCCTCCCTGGCAGTATGCGCCGCCGGCGCCCTCGTGGCGCCTATTCCACAAACACTTCACCACTGCCGCCCTCTTCGTCCCTACTTAACCCCATGTTCATAACGGGTTCCCTATTCCTTTCTTCTAATTTCCTGAATAGAGGATTGGCCTGCTGTAATGGCTAAACCGGCATTTCTAACAATAAAAAACGTGGAATAAAACAGAAAAACAAAACAGAAAAAGGACAAAGGAAGAAAAAGGACAGACACATTTCTGAACAACTTTTTTAAATTAAATCTCTTGGGGTCGGCAGCGGTGAAGCATTTGTTCCATGCGTCGCATAACTGCCCTCCATGGCAGTATGCGCCGCCGGCGCCCTCGTGGCGCCTATTCCACAAACACTTCACCCCTGCCGCCCTCTTCGTCCCTACTTAACCCCATGTTCATAACGGGTTCCCTATTCCTTTCTTCTAATTTCCTGAATAGAGGATTGGTCTGCTGTTATACGAAGCCGGCATCCCTGCTAATAAAAATTTTAGAAATGGCCTGCACCCTCTGTTGACCAAGGTTCAAAGGGTATGTGGTGTTTTTTAAGCGAACAACAGAAAAAGGACAGACACATTTCTGAACAACTTTTTTGAATTAAATCTCTTGGGGGCGTCAGCGGTGAAGCATTTGTTCCATGCGTCGCATAACTGCCCTCCCTGGCAGTATGCGCCGCCGGCGCCCTCGTGGCGCCTATTTCACAAACACTTCACCACTGCCGCCCTCCTCGTCTCTGCAAAACTCCATGTCCATAACGGGTGCCCTATTCCTTTTTTCTAATTCCCTGAATAGAGGATTGGCCTGCTGTTATACGAAGCCGACATCCCTGCTAATAAAAATCTTAGAATCGGCTTTTACCCTCTATTAACCAAAGTTCAAAGGGTATGTGGTGTTTTTTAAGCGTCGTTTACGGTTGGGCATGGGGTTCCGGAGGGGCGAGGGTAGCCGGTGTTTGTGGAATAGGCGCCACGAGGGCGCCGGCCCCACATCTCCGCCATGGAGGGCGGTTATGTGGGGCATGGAACAAATGCCGGCTGCCCTCGCCCAGATATTAAATTATCGCCATATATTGGGACGCCTTGTCTGATGTAAGATTTTTCCCCTCTAAAAACAGACAAAACAGAAAAAGGCAACAGAAAAAGGACAGACACATTTCTGAACAACTTTTTTAAATTAAATCTCTTGGGGTCGGCAGCGGTGAAGCATTTGTTCCATGCGTCGCATAACTGCCCTCCCTGGCAGTATGCGCCGCCGGCGCCCTCGTGGCGCCTATTCCACAAACACTTCACCACTGCCGCCCTCTTCGTCCCTACTTAACCCCATGTTCATAACGGGTGCCCTATTCCTTTTTTCTAATTCCCTGAATAGAGGATTGGTCTGCTGTTATACGAAGCCGGCATCCCTGCTAATAAAAATATTAGAAATGGCCGTTACCCTCTGTTAACCAAGGTTCAAAGGGTATGTGGTGTTTTTTAAGCGTCGTTTACGGTTGGGCATGGAGTTCCGGAGGGGCGAGGGTAGCCGGTGTTTGTGGAATAGGCGCCAGGAGGGCGCCGGCCCCACATCTCCGCCATGGAGGGCGGTTATGTGGGGCATGGAACAAATGCCGGCTGCCCTCGCCCCTAAAACAAAAACATGTCATTGGGCCTTATAAAATTGCCCCTTCGCCCGATAACTATGTTGCTTGCCTGCTAAAAATGCTCACATACCTGTCTGCATGCAACAAAGAGAAAAATAATGAGAAAAAGGACAGACACATTTCTGAACAACTTTTTTGAATTAAATCTCTTGGGTCGGCAGCGGTGATCAAGATTAGACACGGAGTTATCGCTCTTCTGGCAAATTCAGTCCCGGAATTTGGGAAAACACATTCCAGTTTCTCACAGGCGCTGTATTCTGAAGCCTCACATATTTGCGCAAAAGCTGCAGAAAAAGCCTACGCGGTATCTCCTCGGCGCCGAAAGACATGAGATGGCGTGTGGTGACCTGGCAGTCTATCAATTGGAAACCCCATTGAATCAGCTGTTGAACCAGCGTTACAAAGGCCGTCTTGGAGGCGTCTGTAACCCTTGCCCACATGGATTCTCCGTAAAAGACTCGGCCTATGGCGACACCGTAAAGCCCTCCCACCAGTTCCCGGTTCAGCCATGCCTCAGCCGAATGGGCGATGCCTCTTTCGTGCAGCGCCATATATGCCTGCACCATATCCTCATTCAGCCAGGTATCTTCCCCCTTTTCAAGCCTGCTCCCGGCACAGGCCCGAATGGTCTGTTCGAAGGCTGTATCGAATGTGATTTGAAAGCGTTTTGAACGAAGGGTGCGCTGAAGTCTTCTGGAGATATGGAGTTTGGCAGGGAACAGTACCAGCCTGGGGTCAGGCGACCACCATAAAATAGGCTCGTCTGCATTATACCATGGGAAAATGCCGTTTACATAGGCAAGGACCAGCCGTTCCGGCCTCAAATCCCCGCCTATGGCCAGAAGACCTGTGTCGTCAGCCAGGGTAGGGGATGGAAAACTCAGTTCAGAACTCAGGAGGAATACGGACATGCTCCCTCAAGTTATACGGCGTTTCCTGCGGCCGGCAGCCTTGAAGCGCTGTCGCCGTTTGTATCGATGCCGCCCATTTCATCCTCCGGCAGTTCGCCGTTCAGTCCTTTTCGTATGGCCTCACGCGCCAGCCGATCTGCGATCTCGTTTTCCGTATGGCCGTCATGGCCCTTTACCCACTGCCACTGAGGTGAAAATTTTTTGCACAGGGCATCAAGCCGCTGCCATAGGTCACTGTTTTTTACGGCTGTCTTTTGTGTGGTCTTCCAGCCGTTTTGTTTCCATTTCTGCATCCATTGAGTCAGCCCGGACATCACATATTGGGAATCAGTGGTGATGAGAATCGGCATGTTGTCTGTCTTGATGGCCTCAAGCCCGCGAATCACGGCCAGAAGCTCCATGCGGTTGTTTGTGGTGCGCCGAGTCCAGCCGCAAAGTCTTTTTTCGTGGCTATTCCACCTCAGAAACACCCCCCAGCCGCCGGGCCCTGGATTTCCTGAACAGGCGCCGTCCGTGTAGATCAAGATGTTGCGGTGGCCTGTTTCGGGACTCATGGCCTTACTGCTGTATAAAGTGTAACTATGCCCATGGTCATGGGCCTGTATCCCACACCCTGGAAACCGTGGACCCTGAGCAGATCGCACAGGGCTTCCGGAGCCATGAAGGCCTCTATGGACTCTGCCAGGTATATGTAGGCGGCCTTGTCTCCGGAGACGGCGCCTCCGGTTGCCGGCAGGATTTTGTGCAGATAAAAGCGATAAAAAGGGGCGAAAATCGGGTTTTGAGGCCTTGAAAATTCCAAAATGGCCAATTTGCCACCTGGTTTCAGCACCCTGTGCAGTTCGCTTATGCCTTTTTCGATATTTCCAAGATTGCGCACGCCAAAGGCCACAGTGGCCCCTGCAAAGACACTGTTTTTGAAGGGCAGGGCCTCGCCGTCTCCGCATATGGGCGTTATGGCCTTGCGTTCTTCGCTGGTCAGTCTTTTTTGTCCGTAGGCCAGCATGTCGTAACAGAAATCCAGCCCGATTACTCGGCTTTTGAGCCTGTTATGCAGCACACGGGAGAGCGGCAGTGTGCCTGCGCAGAGATCGAGTATGGGGCCGCTATCGCATCCATCAAGGGCCTTTGCAGTGCTGTTGCGCCAGGAACGGTCGATACCCAGGCTCAACAGGGAGTTCAGGAGGTCATATTTTGCTGAGACCGAGCTGAATTTTTGTTGTACGAAGTCCTTTTTCTCTTTCTGGTGTTTGAACATGGTCTATATTCGAATGATATGCAGGTCTGGAACAAGGGGATAGTCGAAGGATTCATGGAGCAGCTCGAAGAAACAGGCCAGGGCCTTTATATGCGTGGAGTCGAAGTGCAGATGAATGCCCCGCAGGTAATTCAGACACTCTCTGGCGGTCAGTCCTGCCCTGAAGGCTACGCGAGCGCTGATATTTTCCAGTTCCCGCAGGCCGTTTCTGTAACAGGTCAGGATGTGCTGATACAGGGCTCGAACTGTATCAGGCGTCCGTTCCCATGTGTCTTTGCGTACCGCCCAGACCGCAAATACGAAAGGAAGCCCCGTCTTTTCCATCCATATCTCGGCCAGGTCGAAAAAGTGCAGGTCAGGCCGGTGTTTTTTGAGCTGCAAGGCCTCATCTCCTATGGCCAGATAGCCGTCAAAAATAGCATTTGCCTCGAAGTCTGCAAGAGTGCCGCATTCATAACATGGCATAACCTGGTAAAATCTCTCCAGTATCAGCCGCAGGAGATTGACAGATGTGGCCGACTGTGAGGTGAGTAGAATGTGTTTGCCAGCCATTTCATGCAGTCCATGGGCCTTGCGTGTGATGAGAAACACGCTTCCCACGGCCCCGACTGCGCTTATACCCAGGTTTGGAAGCATGCAGTAGTTCTGAATGTCCAAGCCGTAGGCATAAGAGGAGATGAGCCCTACGTCTATCTCGGCAGCCTTCAGCAGGCGGTTGAGCAGGCTTGGAGGGCCTTCTATGACCTGCCATGGGGCTGTGGTGGCGCCTTGGGCCGGCTCCATGTCTTGCCATGGCACATATATGCCTGCTGTATTTATGAAATTTACTATGCCTATTTTCAGAACGGCTTCCTTTCAGGGAATCTCGAAAAATTGCCTTTTCGCCCGATTACTGCGTTGATCATCAGCGGAAAATGCTCACATACCTGTCTGCGTGCAACGCACAGGCAGGCAGGAAGTAGTGGAACGAAGATTCTGATTCCGTAGAGGTTCCATTTAATGTAAAACGGGGTTTATTTTTCAAGGAATCCTTCAGTGTCCCATACTTGATAATTGCCTGACCCACTGCATATTCTCCTTGCCCGTGTCGCTGGGTGTATAGTGTATTAGAAAATCATAGACTTCCTGCGGGGTTTTACAGTTTTCAGTGCGTATAGAGAGAAAATTTGCCTTTTTCTCCGGTTCCAATGAGCCTATTCTGTCGTTGAGTTTTAGGGCCGCTGCCCCGCCCAGTGTGGCGGCCCGAAAGATGGTTTCGCTGGAAATCTCCGGGGCCAGTCTGGCTAAAGAAGACATCTCGGCGAATATGGACAGTTTGTCGTTGCTGGCCAGACTGTCAGTGCCTAATGCAATGGGAATGCCCCTGAATACGAGTTTGGCCGCTCGCGGAATGCCGGAGCCCAGAAACAGGTTGCTTCTTGGACACAGACAGGCCGTGGCCCCTGAGGATGCCAGGAGATTCAGGTCATCGTCGTCGAGATGAACGCAGTGTACGCAGATGGTACCGGAGTCCAGTGCCTCCAGATTGTACAGGTATCGTATGGGTGAGGTCTCCGGTATATGGAATTCCAGAGGCCATTTGCCCTTTTTTTCGAGAAATGCCCGCATGGGCCCTGTGCCGGAGGCGAGAAACTCCATCTCCTCCTGGGACTCCGCTACATGAATGGAAAAGGGCCTGTTGCGCTCATTGCAGAGGTTTTTGATGGCCTTTATGAGCCCTGGGAACACGGAATAACAGGCATGCGGTGCAATGGCCGCAAGAAATCCTTCGTGTTCCAGTCCCTTCAGATCCATGTCCATGGCATTCAAGTCAGGTGCATCCTGCCTTTTAAGACATATAACCTCTTGAAAAAACATGCAAATGTCAAGAGGATGGCTTTCAGCCAGCAGGGTAGGCGCAATGGTGGTGTTGCCTACATCGCCTATGGCTATAATGCCTTCGTTCATAAGTCCGGAAATCGCATTTTTAATGGCGTCTTCCTCGTCCTGCTCAGTGAGATTCTCTTTGGCTTCCAGCATATTTGAGACCCATCGAGTAAAGGAGCCCGTAGGAGAAAGACGCATGTGCAGGCCGGCCAGCTCCATGTGCGTATGGCAGTTGACCAATCCTGGGCAAAGTACGGCATCGCCGTGGTCTATGAGTTCCCCATGAAAGCGGCTGAGAATCTCATGCGTCCTGCCCACAGCTACTATTTTGTCGTGAAAGACCGCTACGGCCCCATTCTCCAGCACAGGCGTTGTGACAGGTGCCACCCATTTGGCTCGGTGAATGACAAGACCGCTCATAACAGGGTGTAATCCATGCGTCTTCGCCGGGGTTCAAAGCCCGCATTTTTAATGAGCCGTTGAATCTCCTGTTCGGAGAGCCTATGGCTCACACCTGCCGCTGCCACCACATTTTCTTCGATCATGGTGCTTCCAAAGTCGTTTGCCCCGAAAAACAGGGAGATCTGAGCCATCTTTGGGCCTTGAGTCACCCAGGAGGCCTGAATGTTGGGTATGTTGTCCAAAAACAGGCGTGAGATGGCCAAGGTGCGCAGGTATTCGTGCGCCGTGGCAGGCTGCACATCGAGGGCGGTATTTTGTGGCTGAAATGTCCAGGGAATGAAGGCGGTAAAGCCATGAGTCCTGTCCTGCAGGTCTCGAAGGACTTGCAGGTGCTCCATGCGTTCCTCCAAAGTCTCGATGTGGCCGAACATCATGGTGGCGGTGGTCTTGAGCCCCAGGCCGTGGGCGGTCTCCATGACCTCTAACCACTCCCTGGCCGTGGCCTTGCGGGGAGCGATGCGTTCTCGCACTCTGTCCACCAGAATCTCCGCTCCACCCCCTGGAATGGAGTCAAGTCCGGCTGAAATGAGGCGTTTTAGCACGGTTTGAATGTCCAGTTGGGATAATTTGGCAAGATGGACGATCTCAGGCGGTGAAAAGGCATGGCAGTGAATTTCAGGGAATTCCCTTTTTATGAAGGAGAGCATGTCCTCGTAATACGAAAGGGGTAGGTCAGGGTGCAGACCGCCTTGCAGCAGTATCTGCCTGCCTTCCAGTTTCAAGGTCTCTCGAATCTTTTGAGCCAGTTCCTCTTTGGAGAGGAGAAATGGCCGCTGTTTACTGTGGCCCTGGCATTCACTGGAAGGTGCAGCGTAGTAGGCGCAGAACTTACAGCCTGAGATGCAGATGTTGGTGTAGTTGATGTTGCGGTCTATGATGTAGGTGACAATTGGAGTCGAGTGCATGGCCATGCGCCTGGCATGGGCAAGGCAGCCCAGGGCGGCAAGTTCGGCATTTTTATAGAGAAACAGGGCCTCCTCCTTGGAGATGCGCCTGGCCAAGGCCTGTTCCATCATGAGTGAGAGGTCTGTCATACGGGACGATAAAGGGTGTCACGCTCCACAGGCTCAAAACCTGCGTTTCGAATGAGCCGTTCGATCTCGGCCCTGCTCATGGCCTGTGCGGTCTCTGCCCCTGCCATGTGCGTAATTTTCTCCTCCAAAATGGTGCCGTCCAGGTCGTCTGCACCAAAGGAAAGGGCGATCTGCGCCACCTTCTGGCCCAGCATCACCCAGTAGGCCTTGATGTGCGGAAAGTTGTCCAGCACAAGCCTGGAGATGGCGATGGTCTTGAGGTCATCCACGCCGTCTGTCTGAGAGATGCCTTCCAGTTGTGTGTTTTTGGAGTGAAAGGCCAGAGGAATGAAACACAGAAACCCCTTTGTCTCGTCCTGGGCATCTCTTAAGGCCATGAGGTGCTCTATGCGCTCCTGAATGGTCTCGATGTGGCCGTAGAGCATGGTGGCGTTGGTATGAATCCCCATTTTATGTGCGGTCTTGGCCACCTCTATCCAGTCCTTGCCCGGAAGTTTATTGGGGCAGAGCCGCTCTCGAATACGGGGGCTGAAGACCTCGGCACCGCCGCCTGGAATGGAGCCCAGCCCTGCCTCCACCAGGTCTTTCAGGGTGTCTTCGATACTTTTGCCACCTATCTTGGCTATATGGGCGATCTCCACACAGGTAAATGCCTGAATGTGTATTTCGGGCCTTTCCCGCTTTATGGCCCTGAGCATCTCCAGGTAGTAGTCATAGGGGAGATCGGGGTGGAGGCCGCCGACGATGTGCACCTCTGTGATGGGTTCGTCTTTGCGCTCACGAATGCGGCTGACTATCTCCTCAATGGACATCTCGTAGGAGAGCGGCGCGCCTTTTTCCTTGCCAAATGCACAGAATTTGCACAGATTTGTGCAGACATTGGAGTAATTGATGTGTTGGTTGTAGATGTACCAGGTCTTTTTGCCGTTTATGCGCTCCCTGACCTGGCCGGCCAGCCAGCCGATGAGCGGAAGAAAGGGGGATGCGTAGAGGCGTTCGGCGTCCTCCGCCGAGATGCGTTCCCCTGCCTCTATTTTTGCGTATATGTCATGAAGACCTGCCTGCTTCAGAATGGTGTTCAATTTTGCTCCTTTTCCGCGGGATCTGGGTCGATATCCCGAATCTTGACCTCGAAGAGCATGGTCTGGCCTGCCAAGGGGTGGTTGAAGTCCAAAAGAACAGCGCCCTCCCAGAATCTTTTGATCACAGCAGGCCTTTTCAGCCCGAATTCATCAGGCGCCTTGACCATTTTCCCCACGGCAATCTCTTCGTATATCCGTTCCGCCGCCACAAGCACCACCTGTTTGGGGTCGTAAAGTCCATAGGTGTATTGAGGCGGTACTGGTATCACCTTGACATCCCCTGGTTTCAGGCCGATGATCCCTTCTTCCACGGGTTTGGGAAAGTCTCCATTGCCGCAGATGAGCCGCACCGGCCCCCCTGATTTTTCGGAGGAATCCACTATTTGGCCGCTTTTCAGGCGTATTTGGTATTCAATCACCACTCCGAAGCCGAAATCCACTCGAAGTGTATGGTTTTCCATAGTTGACATGGCGTTATTGTTTGAGCTTGGCATCCTCTATAATGACATCATAGCGGTAGCCGGCACCGAAATCCTTGTCAGCGGCCAGCACCCCCTCGAAGGTTACCACGTCTCCCTCCTGGGGTTTGGCCTGTGTGGTGACGGTCATATCAAAGTTGTTGGCATTTGGGTCTCCGCTGCCGTCCTGCATATGCACCCAGTTTTTACCCATGATGCCGGTGGATACCTTGGTGACCTTGCCTTTGACCTGTACGGTCTTACCGGCCAGTTCCTTGGCCTTTGAATGCATGTCGGCTATGACATAGCTGTTTTCTCCGGGGGCCTTGTCGATTCTTTCACCAAGGAATTTGAGTGGATCGATGCGTTTGACTGTGGAGTGCGCCTCCAGGGCCATCTGCTCCGGTGTCTTTTCCATTTTTTGGCCTTCAGTGGAGGCAGTCGGCGTTGCAGGAGCAGTAGCAGCACTTGAGGCGGTCTTGTCAAAGGCACCTGTGGCGCTGGGTTTTTCAGTACCGCTGGGCTGAGCAGCGTCCTTGGCAGCCCCCACGATGCCCGAAGAGAAGATGATGGAGTCGAAGGTGCGGTTCAGGGTGTTGCTTTTGAAGTTTTTCATCTCCATGCCGGCATAGATGGTGATTTCCTGCCCTTTTTGTACCTGTGTTTCAGGGAGGGCGGCCCATGTCTCCACACCGTCTTTTTCCAGCAGCACATATGTATAGCCCGCACTGTTCATAGTCTCTTTGATTTTGCCTGTGATGGTGGGCTCTGAACTGCCGGGTTTGCCTGTGGAAGGAGCTGGTTCCGTGAGCTTTTTATCGGATTTAGCTGGCTCGGCCTTTTTGGAAGGCATCTGGCCTTCACAGCCCATCAGCAACAGGGAGAGGCAGATGGTTGAATAGAGTAGAGTGGAGGTCTTAAATTTCATGGTAGCTCCTTGTCTTATGAGGAATTTTGAAATTCAGTTAACACATTTTGAGGAAATTTGAAAGGGTGATGCACGAATTTCCTTTGAATGAATATGGCCTTTTGTTTTTTAAGGGTTCTTAAGGATTTGCCTCAAAGATGTCGTTGAACTGCCAGTGAAACTGCTTGAACAGCAAAAGCAGATTGGGATCAAAGGCATCAGGCGTGGATTTGCCGTCCCCTTCCAGTATGATGCGGCAGGCGGTGGCATGGTCATAGGCCTCTTTATAAGAGCGTTTCATGCGCAGGGTGTCGTATGTGTCTGCAAGCCCGGCTATGCGGCCCTCTATGGGAATCTCTTCGCCTTTCAGGCCGTTGGGATGGCCTGTGCCGTTCCAGCGTTCGTGATGAGTGAGGGCTATGTTTCTGGCCATTTTCATGCGTGGATGATCACCTATGATGCGTGCCCCATGAATGGTATGCATTTTTACGATTTCCCATTCCTCTGGAGTCAATGGAGTGATTTTGCGCAAAATGGATTGAGGAATATATATCTTGCCCACATCATGCAGTTGTGATTGGAGTTGAATGGTTTTGATGTCATAACTGGACATGTTGCAGTGTTCAGCCAAGAGTTTGCAATAAAGTCCAAATCTATGTATGTGCTGGCCTGCGTCTTCGTCGTTGACTTCCGATACAATGGCAAGGGATTTTACCGTTTCTATGGCAAGTGTGTCTGTTTCTTGAAATTGTTGTGTTATGTCTTGCAATAATAATACTGCTACAGCAAACAGTTTTAATGTCAGTGCATCGAGCCTTCCTGTATCTCTTCCATAATTTATACAGAAAATAGATATTCTGTTGCTTAAATATGCTGTCATATTACGAATTGATATATTTGGAGCTACTTCATTTAGTTTTTGCATGAAAAGCTTGAATTGCTGCTCTACTTCTTTGCCATTACAATGGAATAGTTTTGCATTTTCATCAGGTGTCTTTGGAATCAGTGTAAGGTTGAGTATGTTCCCTTCAAGTTTGTCGTCTTTATATTGGTATATATACCATCTTGGATGTTTTTCGTTCAAAGCGACCCTTGTTAGTATGATTTCAGGCCTTTCTGTTGCCTTGTTTGTTGTAAAAATTTTCAGCAATAGCTCTTCAAAATATATCTTGAAATTAAAGGTACCTATATGTAATTGTTGGGAGTTTAGCTTTATTTGGTCTGTTATTTCGTTGAAGATATTTATGAAATTGATATATTGATCCTTTGCGCCTTTGAGATTTTGTATGGCTTTTATTATCTCAAAAAGATCAATATAATTGAGCTGTTCTGTAAAGACAAAAAATTTTCTTAATGGTGTGTTGAGCTGTATGGATGTGTCTATTGGTTCCCTTGCATCATTGGTAAGAAATATGATTATTGTGTCTTCTGCCAGTATTTTTATAAGTTTAGGATAGATTTCAGCTAAATTTATATTTAGCGATGACTGTGTTATTATGATTGAGTCATAGTGTTCTGCACTGACTTTGTTAATTAAATCTTCTTCTGTTTGATATGTTATATATGTATATTTTTCTATTTCCTGTTGAGATGTTGCAGATATTCTTTCATAGAGGGCATCAGGAATAAGAATTTTTATATTTTTATACATGCTGTTCTCCATTAAATTGTAATAATTACTCTATGTAAGCACATTCATTTTTGGAATGCAAGACCTGTTTGTGGTGCCGGCTTGCAAAGTTTAATGGAATCTGTTAAGCAAAACCATGGAAGCTATGCCCGGGATCTCATGGTTTTTGACCTTTTTAAGCATTGTTGGTGCGGTTATGAATGTCAGGAAGATGCGTTCGAGCTTCGCTGTCTATACTATAGCCAATATGGGATGGGTGGCGGTGGATATCTACTACGGTGTCTATGCCCAGGCTGCGCTCTTTGTGGTTTTTACCGTCATTTCCATCTGGGGCTGGCTGGCGTGGGGGCGAAGGCCGTTTTGAGATTGAGATTGCGGAATCTGGATGTCCACATGTGCTTGCATTGGATGACCGGTTCTGTTATAACTACTACGATTTTTTCAGGCTCCCTCCAGGTTTAAAAAGGAATTCAGCCGTACAGTTTCATCTGCACCGCCCGTTACGCTTAAATATCGCTATTGTTTGATGGCTCTGGTTTTGTGGGGATGTAGCTCAGCTGGGAGAGCGCCACGTTCGCAACGTGGAAGTCGTGGGTTCGAATCCCATCATCTCCACCAAATTCTTGTTTTTTTTCACCCTCCTCGCACCTTGTTCCCGAACGACGGTTTTAATCTTTCGAGGCCCCCAAAGGACATTTGATATGCCGACAATCAGTAAAATTTCAGGGCCGTACAGGTTTTTCTTTTACAGTTTCGATTGCAATGAGCCCATGCATGTCCATATTCAGAGAGAATGGATGGTATGTAACTTTTGGATTTTATTCTTCCTTTAATGTCTCCTGAAGGATTTGAAGGTCTTTCCATACCTCCAGCTTGAGCGCCTTCTGGGCGTTTCCATGGGTTTTCAATATGGCATTTGGAGAATGAGTGAAAAATATCGTCAGCTCATGGTCATTCATGCGAATAATGTGCGGCCTGCCGCGCAGATGGGAGAGGGATGCCGTTTTCCCAAACAGCGGCCATGACAAAAGCGGCGTGAAGGACAGAATGGCCATGGGTTTTAGAAGGCGAATCTCGGCCATAAGGAAACCGGCGCAGCGTTCCACATCCACACGTCTCGGTTTTGCACTGGTCCTGCATTTGAAAAGACCGGTTAGATATGCCTGATTCAGTGGAATATCTATGGCCTTCAGCATCCTGTCCAGCAGTTCCATTGCGGGTCCTGTGAAATAACCGCCTGCCAGTTCCTCTTCGTAATTGATTGCATCCGTTACCACCAGCACCTTTGGTTTTTGCACCGGTTTTGTTGGGACAGGGCGTATCGCTCCGGCTGCCCCACAGCCTGGGCAGGCTGCGAGAGCTGACTGCAAGTCCTTGAAATCATTACATTGAAAGGATGGAATGGCCTCTGGTTGAGCCATCGTTCGAGGCTGCTGCGGTCGCCTTGGTGCCGGCCCTTTTTTGAGTTGCACCGGTGCAGGGCTATCCCCGTCAGTGAATGCAACGGCCGTTCCATCCAGACCCTGTGAATGCATCAGGCCGCACAACCCCTTGTCACGCGGCAGATATTCCAGCCCCATGCGTTTCTGAAACAGGAGCCATTGGGCCAGCTCCTTTAGAATGTCTTGTGTGGTCTCAGATGGGTGCATATGGAAAATCCGGGGAAATCTTGGGCATTGTCTCCTTGACTCTGTTTCGAGATTACACTATGAATAATGTTTCATCAATCCACCATACCACAGCTATGCAAGGAATATTTATGGAAGAAAGTCAGATCGTGAAGCAACGCAGGGCAAAGGCCGAGGAACTGGAGAAAAACGGTGTTCAACTCTATCCCAATGACTGTAACGAGACGGTTCACGGCGCGGCCGTCAGTCTTCAGGAGATTATCGACAGATATGGAACCCTGGATGCCCAACAGTTGCAGGCCGCAGCGCCTTCTCTTCGAGTCATCGGACGCATCATGGCCATCCGCAGCTTCGGCAAGGCCGCTTTTGTGCAGATACAGGACTCATTCACCAGGCTACAGCTCTATATCGCCAAGGATAAGCTCGGAGAAGAGACATATAATTTGTTCAAAAAATTGGACATAGGCGATATTCTGGAGGCCAGGGGACCACTTTTCAGGACCAAAACCAATGAACTCACCCTGGAAGCGCAATATATCCGGCTGATCACCAAGTCCTTGTTACCGCTTCCGGAGAAATTTCATGGGCTTAAGGACAAGGAAACCAGGTATCGCCAGCGATATCTGGACATGATCATGAACAAAGAGGTAAGGGACACCTTCCGTATGCGCTCCATGATCATCTCCCTCATAAG
The DNA here is from genome assembly GCA_028695735.1 of Deltaproteobacteria bacterium. Taxonomy (GTDB): domain Bacteria; phylum Desulfobacterota; class Dissulfuribacteria; order Dissulfuribacterales; family DYLC01; genus JAQVIJ01. The sequence goes on from JAQVIJ010000002.1 coordinate 128,500, forward strand.
AAGATACCTGACGGATCACGGTTTTTTGGAGGTGGAAACACCCATGATGCAGTCCATAGTGGGCGGGGCCACGGCAAAACCCTTTGTCACTCACCATAATGCCCTTGGACTGGATCTGTATCTGCGCATAGCCCCTGAGCTATATCTGAAAAGGCTGCTGGTCGGGGGATTTGAGCGGGTCTTCGAGTTGAACAGAAACTTCAGGAACGAGGGCATCTCCCTTCAGCACAACCCTGAATTCACCATGGTGGAATTCTATCAGGCCTACGCAACCTATGAGGACATGATGAATCTCACCGAGGACCTCTTCTGTTTCATCGCCAAAGAGCTTTTCGGCAGAGAGGATGTGGAGTATCAGGGGAATGTCATCAGCCTTAAAAAACCCTGGAGGCGTCTGACTGTAAATGAATCCCTGGTGGAGATAGGTGGAGTGCCGAAACATGAACTGAAGGACAGGGACGCCCTTTCCGCCAGATTGAAGGGGCTGGGTGTGCCTGTCAAGGGCGATGAGCTGGCAGGCAAGCTGCTGACCAAGCTTTTCGATGAACTGGTGGAGCCAAGGCTCATTCAGCCCACCTTCATCACGCAATATCCCACGGACATATCACCCCTTGCCAGAAGGAATGTGCAGAACCCGGATGTCACGGATCGTTTTGAACTTTTTATCACAGGCAGAGAGATCGCCAACGCCTTTTCAGAACTGAACGACCCCAGGGACCAGTATCGCAGGTTTGCGGAGCAGATCGCCCATCGCGGGGACGACGAGGAGATACCGCCTGAACTGGACGAAGACTATGTGCGTGCCCTGGAATTCGGCATGCCGCCTGCGGCAGGGGAGGGCATAGGCATAGACCGTCTGGTGATGCTGTTTACGGATTCCGCCTCTATTCGGGATGTCATTTTGTTTCCACAGCTCAAGCCAGAGGTCAAAAGACCAGAGTCTGATCCCGAACATGAGAATGTGGAATGAGGAATCAAAGTTGTTGAAGAATCTACCTTTTGAATGGTTTGTGGCCCTCCGTTATCTGAAGGCCAAGAGAAAACAGGCGTTTATTTCGCTTATCACCGTCATCTCCATAGCAGGTGTCACCGTGGGTGTCATGGCGCTCATCGTAGTCATAGCGGTCATGGCAGGCTTTGAGGCGCATCTCAAGGAGAAGATTCTGGGTGTGACCTCCCACATAGTCGTAAGGAGTATAGAACGGCCCATAGATGACCCAAATGCCTTGCAAAGGGAATTGGTGGGGATCAGTGTGCCCCCAAACGGCCTTTGGGCCTCCTTGATGAGCAAGCTCGGCCTCGCAAATTCAGGCGCCCGTGTGGTGGCGGCTACGCCCATGATACTCATGCAAGGCCTTTTGAGCTCAGACATCAATGTCTATGGCACATTGATTCGCGGGGTTGACCCCAAGACCATTTCAAATGTCATGGATGTGGGCAAGGTCATGCAGGGTAAGGGCCTGGAGGCCCTGGAGGACTGGGATTCAAACCGTCCTCCGCCCATTGTGGTGGGCAAGGAACTGGCAAGGAATTTAGGGCTTTATATCGGAAAGAATGTGCGCATCGCCCTACCCACTGGCACAATCACACCCATGGGGACACTGCCCAAGATTCGAAATTTTACTGTAGTTGGCATCACCTCCACAGGCGTATATGAATATGACAGCACCCTTGCCTTTGTGCATATCAAAGAGGCCCAGCGGCTTTTAGGGCTTCAAAACCAGGCGCATCTCATCGAGCTCAAGGTTTCGGACATCTATCAGACGGATCGCCTCTCTGCTGTCATACAACAGCGCATCGGAAACGGCTTTCTTGTACTGGACTGGCAGAAACTGAGTCGCAATCTCTTTTCCGCCATGAAGCTTGAAAAACTGGCCATGTTCATCATCTTGACCCTTATCGTCATTGTAGCGGCCTTGAACATCATCAGCACCCTGATTCTCATGGTGATGGACAAGAATCAGGACATCGCAATTCTAAAGGCCATGGGCGCCACGGACCGCCAGATACTGCACATCTTCATCTATAACGGCCTGATGGTGGGTCTGATCGGGACATTTTTGGGCGTAGTAAGTGGCATTGTTCTGTGCAGCCTGCTCAAACACTATAAATTCATCAGCATTCCCAGTGAGGTGTATTACACCGATTCACTGCCCATACTGCTCAACATGCAGGATGTGGTAATCATTGCTGTCTCGGCTGTGCTCATCTGTTTTGGGGCTACCATCTATCCTGCCAAACAAGCGGCACGGGTCAATCCATCTGCTGCATTAAGAATCGGATGAAGGACTCAAAGCTATTCACTTTCAAGGACTCCATATCGGCATTGGTGCCACCTGTGGTGAGAGGCCATTTGAATTATCTGCCTGTGTGGAGGGAATGGGAGGAGGTGGTGGGGCATGAGACGGCCTTGAATGCCTGGCCCCATCACATAGATTCCAAGGGGGTTTTATTTGTTGTGGTGTCCGATTCCATCTGGATGCAGCAGCTCTCCTTTCAGCGCCATGTGCTTTTGAACCTCTTGAACCAGAGGCTACAGGCCAGAAAACTTAAAGATATCCGTATGTTTTTAGGGAATGTGCTGGCAACGCGCAGGGTTTGCGGTGAATCAGGCCGTACTATCGGCCATAAAAGGCCTTTGACGGTTAATGTCACTGAAGAACTGGAAAAGAGGGCCGATGCCCTGGTGGAACCCATTGCTGATGAGGAGCTCAAGGGGTTGGTCAAGCAGCTCTATATCATCTCTGAGGCGACAAGATAGAGCCCCTCTCTTCACTGAACATAGTTCTTCAGCGAGTCTTTCACCATCCTTACTTCTCCCTCGCGTGAGGTGAAGGGTTGGTGAATGGGTTGACTCCCTGCTGTAGGGGGTGGGTCTGAAACTCACCCTATCTGACTTAACTGGCGGCTACCCTCCGTTTCGGTGTCTTACTCGTTAGAGGGTTCTTGGATTCAAATTTCAGGGGATATTTCTCAGGATTTTCAAGGTTGTCAATTTCAAGGTCAACATCCAAATCAGGCCAATACAGGTGGTAACCATGAAGCAATTGAACATGTTGTATGGAGCTCAAGGTCTGGTCTTGAAAATATGGATAATCCTTATAGCTCAGAAAGTATTCCTTTTCTTTTACATACAGCCAAATTCCGAAAGGTGTTATATTTTCAATAGTTACTGAAATGCCTTTGCCATGCTTTAATGATTTCATTTTTAGAATCCTCCACGATTTTTTGAATTTCGGCCAGCTTTCAAAGGCTCTTCGTCATATCGTGTGGAGTTTGATTAGTAGGGGCAATATATGCTTCTGTAGGGGCGAAAAATTTTTTGCCCCTACCGGTGACCGATCGAACTATAGGAACATCAAAAACCATTGGTTTCATCAGCGAATCCTCCACCATTTGAGGCTGTGAGAAAAATTCCTTGTAAAAGGCATCATACTTGCTGCGGCTCATAAGGCCAATTTAGGCTGAACGATAGGGAAAAGCAAGGAAAAAAGGTGTATATAATCCTTGCCACTTTATATGAATATGGTATAAAAAACGACAAATGGAATAAATTTGGAGGTAATGATAATGAAATGTAACAGCAGTATCAACAACAAGCTTGTTGCCATTATTTTGTTGATAGCGATTCTCTCCATCGCCGTTGGTGTGGGTTACAGTCTGTTCGCCCGCACTAAACTCAAGCACGATACAATGGAGGCTCGAAAGAATCTGCTGGCTACTATTGTGGAGGAAGGTATGGAGCAAAAGATAAATATCTTGTCATCCAACGCCATAGGTCTGGCCAATAACGGCACCCTTTCCAAGGCCATTATCGAGGAAAAAAGGGAGCTTGCATTGAATCGTCTTACAGACCTCCTGGCGGATTACATGAACACCCCTGCCATGAAGACCGCCAAGGTACAGATGCACACTGCTGATATCAAGTCCTTTTTGCGCACATGGGCGCCCAACAAGTTCGGCGATGACCTGACCTGGCGCGAGACCCTGCAACGGGTGAAGTCCAAGAAGGAGGCCATAGGAGCTGTGGAAGTGGGCAGAGACGGCATGGCCCTGCGCGGTATAGCCCCCATTGTGCGGGACGGCGACTATATCGGCTCCATTGAACTCATAGACGGCACCGGCTCCATAGCCCAACAAATGAAAAAGGAAGGAAGGCAATTTATTACACTTATGAAAAAGGGCCTGCTTTCCACAGTAACCCTGCAGAAGCCCACGGAAATGGGTGCTGACTTTGTGGTGGCTCAGGATAAATGGTTCGAACCCGAGACCATCAACTTCTTCAAAGGGATGAATGTGGATGAGATTGTGAAGAACGGTTACGGTGTCAGCGGGAATCATTTTGTGGTGGCCCAGGAGGTCAAGGACTTCAAGGGCGATGTGGTGGGCTATAATCTCATTGCTGAGGACATCAAATTCATAAATGATGAGCTGGCCAAGGTGGACAAGGTGGTCTATACCTTTATTGCCCTCATGATAGCCATGTCTCTACTCCTTTCCCTTACGGCCTATCTTTTCACATGCAGGGCGGTATCCACTCCACTTAAAGAGATCGTGGCATTTGCTTCACGCCTTGCAGAAGGCGACCTTACCCATTCCTTAAATATTCAAAAGAACGATGAGATAGGTGAGCTTGCCCAGGCACTGAACAATACCGTTCAGTCTCTGGCCAATCTGATCACCGAGATTCAGCGTTCCGCCGGTCAGGTGAGCGTGGAGGGTGATTCCCTGCGCTCCTCCACGGATGTCCTGCAACAGGCCTCACAGGAGGCTGAAAGCAAGGCTGTAGCTATTCGCAGCAATGCGGACTTGGCCTCCAGCAGTGTCAGTGGATTGGCTGCTGCCATGGAAGAGATGACCGCCACCATCACAGAGATCGCCAAAAATTCAGGAGATGCCAGAAATGTGGCTGTCCAGGCCACTGAAGAGGCTCAAAATGCCCAACTCATCATTCAGCAGCTTGCCGAGGCATCGGTAAAGATTGGAGAGGCCAGCAAGCTCATTGGAAGTATTGCTGAGCAGACCAACCTCCTGGCCCTGAATGCCACCATCGAGGCGGCCCGCGCCGGCGAGGCAGGTAAGGGCTTTGCAGTGGTGGCCAATGAGGTCAAGGAATTGGCAAAACAGACCGGCAATTCCGTGATGGAGATCGACAACATAGTCGGCAGTATTCAGTCCGGTGCCCATCAGAGTGTGGAGGCGGTTCAGAAGGTGGCAGCCACCATACAGCGCATGGCGGAATTTTCTGAAAGCGTGGCCGCGGCAGTGGAGGAGCAGACCGCCACAGTCAATGAGATCAGCCAGCGTTCTCAGGAGGCTAACAGCAATGTGCAGGGAATAGTGAACATGATAGGCGATATCTCCAATGTGAACCAGAAGACAGCCCAGAGCGCCAATGTTGTGACGCAGGCAGCTCACACCCTTGGGAACCTGGCGGCACATCTGCAGAAGGCCATCCAGGTGTTTAGAGTGTGAAAATTTTGATCTATCCCGATGAGATCCTGGCCGCCAAGGCGCAGCCTGTCACCGAGTTGAACGACAGGCTGCTGAAGCTGGTGGAGGATATGTTTGAGACCATGTATAAGGCCAAGGGCATAGGTCTGGCCGCCAACCAGGTGGGTGTGCTTCAACAGGTTGTGATCATGGATTTAGGACAAAGGGGTGAGGATGCCAAACCAGACCCCATCGTGCTTATAAACCCTGTCATAACCGCCTCAGAGGGCGAGATATGCGATGTGGAAGGCTGTCTGAGCGTGCCTGATTATTCCGAGAAGGTGAAGCGTGCCCAACGGATTCAGGTCATGGCCTATGATCAAAGGGGCAAGGAGATTCGCATGGAGGCAGAAGGCCTGCTGGCCCGCTGTATTCAGCACGAGCTTGACCACTTAAACGGCATTTGTTTTGTGGAGCGCCTGAGTCCTCTTAAAAGGGCATTTTTTCGCAAAAAATGGTCTAAAATGTCAGATAAAGGTTAGGAGGTGCCATTATGCCCCAGACACTTGCTTTCGATGAGGCTTGGCACCTGATGAACCGACGCTGTTATCTCCAAATGCCATGACCCCTGCTCAAACATTCAGAATCGTCTTTATGGGCACGCCTGATTTTGCTGTGCCCAGTCTTCATGCCTTGATAGAAAACGGTTTTGAGGTAGTGGCAGTGGTCACACAGCCGGATAAGCCTCGAGGCCGGGGAAAGGCCCTCAAGCCAAGCCCTGTAAAGCTCGCCGCTTTTACGCACCATCTGCCGGTGTTACAGCCCGTAAAGGTAAGGGAGCCAGGTTTTTTACAGGAGATAGCAAGCCTTCAGCCTGACCTCATCATAACCGCAGCCTTTGGCCAGATACTGCCTCAGGCCCTGCTGGATATCCCCAAAATCATGCCCATCAATGTGCACGGCTCCCTTTTGCCCAGGTATCGAGGGGCGGCCCCCATTCAGTGGGCATTGATAAACGGCGAGACATCTACCGGCATCACCATTATGCGCATGGATGCAGGCATGGATACAGGGCCCATATTGTTGCAGCGCAGCCTTGAAATCGGCCCGGAAGAGACCTTCGGTGAGCTGTATGCCAGAATGGCAGTGCTTGGGGCTGAGACACTGCTGGAGGCGCTGAAATTGCTGGCCGCAGGTAATTTGAAGCCGGTGGAGCAGCCTGCTGAAGGTGTGAGCCTTGCCCCGCCCATAACTCCGGAACTGGCCTGGCTGGATTGGCGGAAGCCGGTCGAAGACCTGGCCAATCTCATGCGTGCCCTGGACCCAAAGCCCGGCGCCTGTTCTTCCCTGAACGGCGTGACCATGCGGCTCTTCAGACCTGCGGTGGTGAGCGGCCTTCGGCCTGCCTCACTTTCGTCAGATACCTCAGCCGGTCCTTTGTCCGGGCCTGCTGTCTCAGGCACCGTCCTCTCTTGTGACGAGAGGGGGCTTCTGGTGGCCTGCGGGCAAGATGGGCGCAGCGCCTTGCTGGTGAGAGAGATATTGGCCCCTGGCAAGCGACGTATGAGGGTGGCTGATTATATGCGTGGCAATTCCATTCCGGCAGGGTCGGTATTTGGCAGACAGACAATCGAGTAACACGACAAATCATACGGCGAAACCGGTTTGCGCCCGGTCACTGGCCCTGGCAGTGCTCATGGATTGGCAGAAAGCGGCGGAAGGGATGCGTAAGCCCATTTCCCGCCTGCTGGATGCCCATACTCGCGATTCCTCCATCTCTTTTCTGGAAAATGCCCTGCTGCATGAGCTGGTCTATGGTGTCTTAAGGCACAAGACATGGCTGGATTGGCGTATAAACGCCTTTTTGCACCAAAAGGACATACCCCTTGAGGTGCGCACTGTTCTGGAGCTCTGCGCATTTCAGATAGATCTTTTGGACAGGGTGCCTGTCTCGGCGGCGGTGAATGAGGCGGTAAAGGCCGTCAAGTCCAGCAGACATGCCTGGGCCTCGAGTCTGGTAAATGCAGTGGCCAGAAGGCTTGCCGAGTCGGCTTCCAGCCCTTTTTCGCCTTCTAACGCCCTGCAAGACCGGCTGAACGCCCTTCCTGAACTGGAGCGTCTTTCCATTTTGTTTTCACATCCTCTCTGGCTTTTGAAACGGTGGAAAAGGCGCCTGGGCCTGAACGGAGTTTTGGATCTGTGCCAGTGGAACAATCAAAAGGCAGGGCTGTGCCTGCGCATAAACAGCCTCAAGATTACGCGAAATGAGGCCATTTGCCTTCTGAACCAGGCGGGTTTTGCTGCAAGACCGGGCGATTACAGCCATCAGGCCGTGTGGCTGGACGATTTTTTTGGAAATCCTTTGAGGCTTCCGGGTTTTGCAGAAGGGTTGTTTCAAGTGCAGGACGAGGCGGCTCAGCTTGCGGCCTATTGTCTCAATGCCCAACCCGATGATTCCATTCTGGACTTCTGCGCCGGCCTGGGCGGCAAGACAACGCATCTTGCTGAATTGACCGGCGATTGCGTCCGGATAACGGCATACGACACCAGTGAGGCCAGACTCAGGGGTTTGAGGCGGAATGCCGCAAGGCTTGGAATTAAATCCATCGTAATTGTTAATGATAGCAAGCAATTGGAATCAATGCGTTTCAGCAGGATATTGCTGGATGCCCCTTGCAGCGGTCTCGGCACCCTGCGGAGACACCCTGACATCAAGTGGAATCGCACGGAACGCTTCATCGGCGAGTCCGCCGCCAGACAGTTGGAACTCCTGAATCAGGCGGCCTTCCTGCTGTCGCCCGGCGGCCTTCTGTGTTATGTCACCTGCACTGCTGAACCCGAGGAGACCACAGGGGTTGTGTCCGCTTTCCTGAACACGCAACGGGGTTTTGAACTGGTAAATCCAGATGCCTGCCTGCCTGAGGCAGCGAAGAGATTTATGACTCAGAATCGTTGTATCGGCATCACGCAGAAGGAAAAGGGCCCTGATATCTTTTTTATGGCATTGATTCGCAGACGGGCTTGAAAAACGCTTGGTCTGCACGAGTGTGTTTATACCTTTTGAGGCATTGGGCGGGCATTGATGACCCGCCCGAATGGTGACATACTTTTAGGGAACCTCGGAAAATTGCCTTTTCGCCCACAACTGCGCTGCCAGTCGGCAGTGAGCCAGTCGGCAGTGAGTAGAGGTGGGCGTACAGTGTTTTATCAGGAGCAACCGCAGGAACTGCCACCGCTGCCGCAGCTGCCTCCGCCTGTCCCACAGCTTCCGCTGCTGGTGCAGCCGCAGCTACAGGCCCCGGCGGCAGGGGCGTCGGAGATATCCACCAGTTGCACCTTGAAGTGCAGGGTCTTGCCTGCAAGAGGCGGATTCATGTCGATGGTGAGGTTTTCGTCTGTGACGGAGACGATGGTGGCAGGCATTCTCATGCCGTCTTCCATCTGTATTCCGATGGTCATGCCGGTCTCCGGTGTGAACTGGTCACCGACCATGGAGCGTGGAAGCACGTGCACAAGGCTGTCGTCGTGTTCGCCGTATGCCATGTCGGGAGTAAGGGTGAAGGAGCGCTCGGAACCCAGCTCCATACCCAATATAGCGTCGTTGAAGCCCTGGATTATCTGTCCTGATCCCACCTGAAACTGTAAGGGTTGACCACCTACACTTGTATCAAATACGTCGCCATTGTCTAATGTGCCGGTATAGTGCATGGTAACCACATCGCCGTTTGAAACTGTTCTCATAAAAATCTCCTTTTGAAAATTACAGCGAAAGGGCGCTGCAGCCGCTTCGCTCTGATAACTATAACATCTACCTTCAGGAATAACCACAGAGAAGTTTCAAAAATATATAGAGATGCAAAATAAACCAGTACCGTTCGAGGAAGCCCCACCCGTTAGAAGCCCCACCCCAACCCTCCCCGCACGCGGGGAGGGAGTAGGCCCCACCCCGGCCCTCCCCTTACAAGGGGAGGGAGTAGGCCCCACCCCAACCCTCCCCGCACGCGGGGAGGGAGTGAGGAGTGTGGGTGAGGCAATTTCATTGCCTTTTCAGGCTTGATACCTTATAGTCTTCGTATAAGCCTTTATCTCCCTTTTAGGAGGTACTTCATGAAATCCCTTGCGGCAGGCGTCATTTTCTTTGCGATTTTACTGTTTACTGGCAATGTCTTTGCATCCAAGCCCGTGGATTTTACACAGGAGGACAGGGATCGCATAATTCGCATTGAAACCACGCTTCAGGTCTTCATGCAGCAGACAGACAAGCGCTTTGAACAGGTGGACAAGCGCCTTGAGTCAATGCAAAATCAGACAGACAAGCGCTTTGAGTCCATGCAAAACCAGATGGACAAGCGCTTTGAACAGGTGGACAAGCGTTTTGACCAACTCATCAGCTTTTTGTGGATGATAGTCTCTATCTTTACCACCCTTGTTGTGGCCATTTTGGGCTTTGCCATCTGGGACAGAAGGACCATCATTGCCAGGGCCAAGGAAGAGGCCCTTGAGGCAGTGCGCGCTGAGAGCAAGCTGGACGACATACTAAAGGCCATGCGCAAGATCAGCGAAGTGGATCCCAAATGGAAGACGGTCCTGAGCCAGTTAAATCTGTTGTGATGGAAACCCCTCCCCGGCCCTCCCCTTATCAGGGGAGGGAGGAAGCCCCACCCGTTAGAAGCCCCACCCGTTAGAAGCCCCACCCGTTAGAAGGCCCCACCCCAACCCTCCCCGCACGCGGGGAGGGAGTAGGCAACCACTTTACCAACCTGCACTTGTCAGGAGAGGGAGAAGGCAACTCCACCCCGACCCTGCACTTACAAGCCCCACCCCAACCCTCCCCTTACAATGGGAGGGAGGAAGCCCCACCCCAACCCTCCCCGCACGCGGGGAGGGAGAAGGCAACCACTTTACCAACCCTCACCGCACGCGAGAAAGGGAATAATGGTAGAGTGGAATTCTCCTCTCCGTTTACGGTGAAGGGGACAGTAGTGGTGTTGTTTCCTCCCTCCCCGCGTGCGGGGAGGGCCGGGGAGGGGCTTCTAACGGCACGGTCGGTGAGGGTCTTGTAAGTGCAGGTTTGTGGAGTGGCTGCCTTCTCCCTCCCCTGATAAGGGGAGGGTTGGGGTGGGGTTTTGTTTCCGCCGTGCAGTGAAGGGCTGGTGTTGCCCCCTCCCTCCCCTGACAAGTGCAGGTTTGTGGAGTGGCTGCCTTCTCCCTCCCCTGATAAGGGGAGGGTCGGGGTGGGGTTTTGTTATGGGAGTTCTGACAATTTTTGTCACTTTTGACACAAATTGTGTCACTTGCTCAATGCCCACGAGTCTGAAAATGGGCTTTAGGCCTTTTTTGTGGGGATTTGAATGGGCTTTAGGCCCTTTTTTGTGTTTTGGGGGTGGCATATTATTTGCTTTATAAAAAGATAAAAGAATTTGAAACAAAAAAATCAAGACAGGAGGTGTTACGCTAAGAGAGACATCAGTTCCTGAAACAGCTTTCAGCTAGCAAAGGGTTTGTAGTTGAGTTTAGGTCCGAGGCGCAAGCCTCACAGCCTTTCGAAAGAAAGCAAAAATAAAATCCATTTCAAAGGAGAAGAGCCATGTTTATGAATGTAAAGAATCAAAAGGGTTTCACACTGGTGGAGTTGATGATCGTCATCGCCATTATCGGTATTTTGGCTGCGGTGGCACTGCCACAGTACAATTCCTACAGGAAGAAGGCGAAGGCGTCGAAGTTGATTGATATAGCCCGTGCTTGCATTATGGAACAGGCTGCTTTTTGTCAAGGCACGCCTAATGAGACGCCTGCCGATCTCGCTTCATGCGTTGACACCACGCTACCAAGCGGTGAGACTGTAACTGTTACGCCTAATTATACCGCCTGTGGTGGTGAGGCTAACCCTGCCACACTAACTGTTACGGCTGTTGCTGATCTAACCCCGCAGTACACCGCCACCTGCACAGGCGCCTGGAATACCAACGTCACCTGCACCCTGACTCCGTAATTCACCCCTTCTTCGGCCCGGAGGCACTTGGCTTCCGGGCCTTTTTTGTTGTGTCTTTTTTCAAGAGGGAGGCCCACATGTCTGTTTTCGTGAACAATAAAGGCTTTACTCTGGTGGAGTTGATGATGGTCATCGCCATTGTCGGCATTTTGGCTGCGGTGGCACTGCCACAGTACAATGCCTACAGGCAGAGGGCCAAGGCCTCCAGGCTGGTGGACATCGCCAGGGCATGTGTAATGGAAAGGGCGGCTCAATGCCAGGGAACAGAGGGAATGAGTCCACCTGCTGCCAACACACTTTCAAATTGTATCAGCAATGCCTTCAGCCTGCCCAGCGGAGGGCCTATAGCCATAACGGATGCGGCCAGTTGTAACATAGATGTCTCCACCACGGCGACGGTGGGCACCACGACCTATACCTCTCGGTGCCAGGGGCCCTGGAATGGCAACATCACCTGCAATCTCACGCCTTAAGGCACAAAAATGCCTTGAAAACACCGTATCTGTGAGTATTTTGAAGAAAAAAACAATGCAATTTCCTGGAGGGGCTATGAAAACAGATAAAGGTTTTACCGTGATTGAGCTTTTGATCACTATCGCAATCCTGGGGATTTTAGGGGCTGTGAGCCTTTCTATCTACAACAGCTATCGCGCCTCAGGCTATAACAACACCGCCATGAGCTACCTGATGACCGCTGTCACTGCACAGCAGCGCTTCTTTGCAGACTCCAACACCTACGGCGCCGATGTGGATGCCATACACTTCACGCCTCAAAAACCAGACAATAATGTCACCGTCCTCTTTTCAGTAGCCGGCACCAACATGAACGCCTGCGCAAAGCACCTCTGGGGTGACAAGATTTACGGATACGACTCCAACACCAACCAATACTACCAGCAGGACAGCGCAAGAAATGTGGCCCTTGGCGCATGCCCGGCAGCCACGCAAGGCAATGACTTCGGCGGCTGGCAGCCAATGCAGTAGGGGCAGGCCCCTGTGCCTGCCCGTGCATTCAGGCCTCTGTGCCTGCCCATGCATTCAGGCCCCTGTGCCTGCCCGTCCCCCCTGTGCCTGCCCGTGAATTCTCTCCCCCCTGTGCCTGCCCGTGCATTCTCTCCCCCCTGTGCCTGCCCGTGCATTCTCTCCCCCCTGTGCCCTTAAGAGATATCGGGTTCGCCAGGGTGCATACCGCATCATCTACGAAATACAGGATGAGGATTTCGTGGTGGTGATCGTCAAGATCGGCCACCGTCGTGACATCTACAGGTAATCCAAACAAGACAGGCACTTTTGAAAATAATGCATAAACATTGACCGACACACAGACTGTGGTTATCATGAAAAATGAATATGAAAGCACAAGGAGCCGGTCATGAAATCCTTTGTCAGTCCCTTCATTCCCTTTCTCTTGGCCGTTATATACCTTTTGAACTTCACTCCTGCCCTTGCAGTGGGGGTGGCGCAGCGCATCTCAGATCGTGAGATCATCGAGGGCCTTGCCGAGCTCAAGGCAGGGCAAAAGGCATTAAACCAACGACTGGATGACATGCAGATTCAGATGGACAAACGCCTTGAGGCTGTGGACAAACGTCTGGATGGTATGGACAAACGTCTGGATGGTATGGACAAGCGTCTGGATGGTATGCAGGTTCAGATGGACAAGCGCCTTGAATCCGTGGACAAGCGTCTGGACATGCTTCAGGCCATCGTGATCGGCGGTTTTGGTGCCATTTTGACCTCCATGCTGGCCTTGGTGGGCTTTATTCTGTGGGATAGAAGGACCTTTATCAAGCCTGTGCAGGAGGAGACCGATGAACTGGCCGATAAACTGGCCAAAAGTCTCACAGAGGAACGCAACCAGAGAATGGCGCTGGAGGAGGAATTGAAGAAGGTCAAAGGCGTTCTGAAGGAATGGAGTCAAAAACAGCCAGAGCTGCTAAATGCGCTGCAATCAGCAAAGATATTGTAGGATCTGAAACTGAAGCAAGTAGAAGAAGGAGCCGTTTATGAAACCACAATTAAGGCTTGTAATTCCACTTTTTGTTGCCTTTATCTGCCTTTTTCAACTCGCTATTCCTGCCTTTGCCGTTGAGATAGCCCCGCGCATCTCGGATCGTGAGATCATCGAGGGCCTTGCCGAGCTCAAGGCCGGGCAAAAGGTATTGGAGCAACGCATAGACAATTTGGAACGCTCTGTTGACAAGCGTTTTGAAATGCTTCAGGCCATCGTGATCGGCGGTTTTGGTGCCATTTTGACCTCCATGCTGGCCTTGGTGGGTTTTATTCTGTGGGACAGAAGGACCTTTATCAAGCCTGTGCAGCAGGAGACCGATGAACTGGCCAAAAGTCTCACAGAGGAACGCAATCAGAGAATGGCGCTGGAGGAGGAATTGAAGAAGGTCAAAGGTGTTCTGAAGGAATGGGGCCAAAAACAGCCAGAGCTGCTAAATGCGCTGCAATCAGCAAAGATACTGTAGGATCTGAAACTGAAGCAAGTAGAAGAAGGAGCCGTTTATGAAACCACAATTAAGGCTTGTAATTCCACTTTTTGTTGCCTTTATCTGCCTTTTTCAACTCGCTATTCCTGCCTTTGCTGTTGAGATAGCCCCGCGCATCTCGGATCGTGAGATCATCGAGGGCCTTGCCGAGCTCAAGGCCGGGCAAAAGGCATTAAACCAACGATTAGATGACATGCAGGTTCAGATGGATAAACGCCTTGAGTCTGTGGACAAACGCATAGACAATTTGGAACGCTCTGTTGACAAGCGTTTTGAAATGCTTCAGGCCATTGTGATCGGCGGCTTTGGTGCCATTTTGACCTCCATGCTGGCCTTGGTGGGCTTTATTCTGTGGGACAGAAGGACCTTTATCAAGCCTGTGCAGCAGGAGACCGATGAACTGGCCGATAAACTGGCCAAAAGTCTCACAGAGGAACGCAATCAGAGAATGGCGCTGGAGGAGGAATTGAAGAAGGTCAAAGGCGTTCTGAAGGAATGGAGTCAAAAACAGCCAGAGCTGCTAAACGCCCTGCAATCAGCAAAGATACTGTAGGATCTGAAACTGAAGCAAGTAGAAGAAGGAGCCGTTTATGAAACCACAATTAAGGCTTGTAATTCCACTTTTTGTTGCCTTTATCTGCCTTTTTCAACTCGCTATTCCTGCCTTTGCCGTTGAGATAGCCCCGCGCATCTCGGATCGTGAGATCATCGAGGGCCTTGCCGAGCTCAAGGCCGGGCAAAAGGCATTAAACCAACGCCTGGATGACATGGATAAGCGTCTGGATGGTATGCAGGTTCAGATGGACAAGCGCCTTGAATCCGTGGACAAGCGTCTGGACATGCTTCAGTCCATCGTGATCGGCGGTTTTGGTGCCATTTTGACCTCCATGCTGGCCTTGGTGGGCTTTATTCTGTGGGACAGAAGGACCTTTATCAAGCCTGTGCAGCAGGAGACCGATGAACTGGCCAAAAGTCTCACAGAGGAACGCAATCAGAGAATGGCGCTGGAGGAGGAATTGAAGAAGGTCAAAGGCGTTCTGAAGGAATGGGGCCAAAAACAGCCAGAGCTGCTAAACGCCCTGCAATCAGCAAAGATATTGTAGGATTTGAAATTGCAGTGAAAATGTTGTGAAAAAAGGCAGTTCGAGGTGTGCTGAAAAATTGATGATTTTGTAATGTGTTTGTAACATACTACGACTATCCTCTGCACTCGACGGATATAGCCGTACCCATGTAAATGGGAAATTCAATTCAAATGGAGGTATGTATGTTTTCTTTCAGCAGACCCATGGCGCAGAAACAAGGTAACAAGATTGGCGGTTTCAAAAAGGTATTGGCCGGAATGGCCTTGGCCGTCGGCATCTTTCAGGGGGCGATGGCCTTTGCCGATGCCCATCTGGACCCAAATCTCCCTGCATACAAGCCGGTTCAAGGCGTATCAGGCAATTTGACCAGCATAGGCTCGGATACCCTGGGCAACTTAGCCACCATGTGGAGTGAGGAGTACAAAAAGCTCTATCCCAGCGTCAACATTCAGATTCAGGCAGCGGGTTCTTCCACAGCGCCTCCTGCCCTGACAGAGGGCACATCTCAGTTGGGTCCCATGAGCCGTGCGATGAAAGACAAGGAGATCGAGGCATTTGAGAAGAAATATGGCTACAAGCCCACTGCCGTTCGAGTGGCCATAGATGCCCTGGCTGTCTATGTGCACAAGGACAACCCCATTGAAAAGCTCACCATGCAGCAGGTGGATGCCATCTTTTCCGGCACCCGCAAGTGTGGCTATTCCACAGACATCACCACCTGGGGCCAGTTGGGCGTAAAGGGTGCCCTGGAGAATCAGAAGATACAGCTCTACGGCAGAAACTCGGTCTCAGGCACCTATGGATATTTCAAGGAACATGCCCTGTGCAATGGTGACTACAAAAATACTGTAAATGAACAGCCAGGCTCTGCCTCGGTGGTGCAGTCCGTTGCCACCTCCCTAAACGGCATAGGTTATTCTGGTATGGGTTACAAGACCTCAGGGGTCAAGACCGTTGCCCTTGCAGCCAAGGAGGGTGCCCCATACTACGACGCAGTGGAAGAGAACGCCCTTTCAGGCAAGTACCCCCTGTCCCGTTTCCTCTATATCTATGTGAACAAGGCCCCCAACAAGCCCTTATCTCCCATCGTAAAGGAGTATCTGCGCATGGTCCTGTCCAAAACAGGCCAGGAAGTAGTGCTGAAAGACGGCTTTTTGCCTCTGCCGGCCAAGGTGGTGGAGCAGGAGTTGAAGAAGCTGGATTAGGCGGTTCCCTATAGCCGATAGTCATCGGTCCTTCTCTTGAGTGCTGGAGGCGGGCAATGTCTGCCTCCAGAGGCTTAGTCTCATGCCTCTTGCTTTTTATATGGTCTTAAATTAAAAATCCCACAGTTGTTTGTATTTCATAAAGGGTTCTTTTGGATTCGTAAAAAATATGCCTACACCTCAGCCACCACAGATGTCACAGCCTAAAAGCCAGGGGATTCATGCCTCCTTTGACAGGGCGATGCAGGCCCAAAGGCGTGTGTGGAGATTGGTAAAGGATGTGGCCGCCAAATGGGCTGTAACTGTGGGCGGCATGTTCTCCATTGTGGCCATCTTTCTCATCTTTATCTACCTGTTTCAGGTGGTTTTGCCCCTGTTCAAACCAGCGGCCATGGAGCAGGCCGGAAATTACTCCGTGCCTGCGCCCAGTGCAGGAAAGACCCTTTATGTAGCCTTAGAGGAACAGAGAGAGGTGGGCTGCCGCATTACTGACGCGGGGCATGTGGTGTTTTTTAAGACTTCAGACGGCTCGGTGGTAAAGGATGTGGAGCTTCCCATTCCGTCCGATGCCCGTGTGACCGCCTTTGCCTCTGCACTGGACAAGACGGCTGCCGTGGCCTTGGGGCTTTCCAATGGCAAGGCCCTGGTGATCCGGCATACCTACAACTCCATTTACAGTGAAAAGGGCAACACCATCGTGCCTGAGGTAAAGTTTCCCTTTGGTGAGGCACTCGTGGAGTTGAGCGCATCTGGTGCACCCATCGAGGCCATGGCCTTTCAGTTTCATGAAGACAAGGCCTTATTTGTCATAAAAACCGCAGACAGACCATTGTTCTTGGTATCTCTTAGTCAGAAGACCTCATTTTTAGGGGACACAACCGAGCTTGAGACAGAGAGCGCGGAGTTGCCTGAGGGGAATATGGCTGCCCATTTCATGCTCATCGCGCCGGATATGAAGACCCTGTATCTGGCGGATACTGAAGGCGGTCTGCTGCGTTTTGATGTCTCGGAGCCCACAAGGCCTGTGCTTCAGGAAAAGACTCAAATCACCGGGCCTGGAGTTCAGTTGGTGGGCTTAAGTTTTCTGGGCGGTGGTTTTTCCCTTGTGGCCGCTGACTCCCAGGGCCGAATCACTCAGTGGTTTCCTGTGAGAAGGGGCGATACCAGGGTATTAAAGCCCATTCGAGAGTTCGGGCCATATAAGGCCGTTTCCACCCTTCTTTTGCCTGAGTTCAACAGAAGGGGTTTTGCAACCCTTCGAAATGACGGCATATTTTCCATTCACTATGCCACTTCCCACAGAACGCTTCTGGAAAGGCAAATGGATGTCAAGCCCCCTCTGGCCGCAGCCTTCGCCCCTCGCAACAACGGCATTTTGATGGCCACTGAAGACAGAATCTATTTCTGGCGTGTAGAAAATCACCATCCAGAGGTGTCGTGGTCATCCCTGTGGGGCAAAGTGTGGTATGAATACTATGATGAGCCTGCCTATACCTGGCAGTCTTCCTCTGCTGTAGATGATTTTGAACCCAAATTCAGCCTGGTGCCTGTAACATTCGGCACATTCAAGGCCGCCTTTTATGCCATGCTTTTTGCCGTGCCCCTGGCCATTTTGGGCGCCATGTACACGGCCAATTTCATGAGTTATTCCATGATGGCCGTGGTCAAGCCGGCCATCGAGATCATGGGTGCGATGCCCACTGTTATTCTGGGCTTTTTGGCAGGTATCTGGTTTGCCCCCTTTGCTGAGATGCACATTCCAGGCATCTTCTGTTTCCTGGTGATGGTAGTGCCTGCCATGTTCCTGGCCTCCTGGCTCTGGGCGAGGCTGCCTGAGGCCTGGCGCAGACGGGTGCCGGAGGGATGGGAGGCCTTGCTGCTTTTGCCTGTGGTGGTGCTTACTGCGATTTTTGCCTTTCAATTGGGTGAATTTATTGAGAATATCTGGATGCACGGGGATTGCCGGCACTGGTTGTCTCATGAGTTGGGCATAGGTTTTGACCAGAGAAATGCCCTCATAGTGGGTGTGGCCATGGGTTTTGCCGTGATTCCGCCCATCTTCACCATAACTGAAGATGCCATCTACGGCGTGCCCAAACACCTGATTCAAGGCTCCTTGGCCCTGGGCGCCACCCCCTGGCAGACCATGATGCGAGTGGTGCTGCCCACCGCCAGTCCGGCCATCTTTTCCGCTGTGATGATGGGTCTGGGCAGGGCCATAGGCGAGACCATGATAGTGCTCATGGCTACCGGCAACACGCCGGTCATGGATTTCAGCATCTTTCAGGGGTTGCGTACCCTGTCCGCCAACATAGCCGTGGAGATGCCTGAGGCCGAGGTGGGAAGCACACACTTTCGAGTCTTGTTCCTCTCCGGCCTGACCCTGTTCGCCCTGACATTTCTCTTCAACACCCTGGCCGAGATGGTGCGGCACAGATTGAGACGCAAATACAGCTCCATATGAAGACACATTCCTCAAAATATACCATTTCAGATTGGTATAAAAGCGGTTCGCCGTGGATATGGCTCAGCGCAGGGGCCATCTCGGTGTGTCTGTGCATGCTCCTGGGCCTGCTTTTTTGGGTGACCTTCAACGGGTTGGCCTATTTCTGGCCTGCTGATGTGGTAAATGTGGCCTATACCCCTTCAAACGGTCAAGAGGTCAGGTTGCTGGGTGAGGTATATTCCAGGGAAACCGTGCCGGCCTCCAGGCTGAAGGATATGGGGATTCATGTGCCGGAAGGCATGGAGCGCGTGGAGCGTTGGGTGCTCAAGGTGGGCAATAGGGATGCCTTTGGCCGGGACTTTCAGCCGGTGGAGGTGATGTTTCTCAAGGAGATTCAACGGCCTAAAGAGGCAGTGGTGCTGGAGCGCCGGGAGTGGGGCAATGCCTACGGCGTTGTGACCGCCCTCAAGGAGAAGGGGCAAGTGATCGCCACTGGTGAGGATGCCTGGAAACAGCTTGCGGCCAGGCTTAAACGGGCCAATGAGCTGGAGAACCAGCGTATGCAGATCGAAAAGAAGGACATAGGCGCCATCAATTACAAACTCGAGCGCCTTCGTCTGGAGCATCGCGGCCTGGAGCTCAAGGGAGAAAAGGACCCAGCAAAATATGAGGCCATAGAGCGCAGAAAGGAGGCCTTGAACAAGGAATATGACGCCCTGCGCCAGAAACTTGTGGAGCTGGCTGCCTTAAACCAGGACAGCCTGGTGCTCAAACTGGCTAACGGTCAAGAGCGGGAGATCCCCCTTCAAAAGGTCATTCGCTGCTATAGGCCCAATGAAATGAGTGGAATGGCTAAGGCCTGGTTTTATGTGACCAAACTCTGGGAATTCCTCTCCGCTGACCCCAGAGAGGCAAACAGCGAGGGCGGAGTCTTTCCATGTATATTCGGCACAGTGGTGATGGTGCTGATCATGTCCATTCTGGCTACGCCGTTGGGGATCATAACCGCTGTGTATCTAAAGGAGTATGCCAAACAGGGGTTTTTAACCAGGTTCATTCGCATAGCCGTAAACAACCTGGCCGGCGTGCCGTCCATAGTCTATGGTGTGTTCGGTCTGGGCTTTTTTGTATATTCGTTGGGTGGCAATATCGATCGCATCTTTTATCCCGAGGCCCTGCCTCAGCCTACCTTCGGCTCTCCAGGGTTGCTGTGGGCCTCTATCACACTGGCGCTGCTCACCATGCCTGTGGTGATAGTGTCCACCGAAGAGGGCCTTTCCCGCATTCCCCGTGCCATTCGCGAAGGCAGTCTGGCCCTGGGCGCCACCAAGGCCGAGACCCTCTGGCGCATCGTCTTGCCCATAGCCAGCCCTGCCATGATGACCGGGCTGATACTTGCTGTGGCCAGGGCCGCAGGTGAAGTGGCCCCGCTTATGCTGGTGGGCGTGGTGAAATTGGCTCCAGCCCTACCTTTAGACGGTAATTTTCCCTTTTTACATCTGGAGCGCAAGTTCATGCATTTAGGGTTTCATATCTATGACGTGGGTTTTCAAAGCCCCAACATCGAGGCTGCCAGGCCATTGGTCTATGCCTCCGCCCTGCTTTTGATCATTCTGGTAATAGCCCTCAATATGACTGCCATAGCGGTCAGAAACCGTCTGAGACACAAATACAAGGCATTGGAAGGTTAGAAAAAATAGGCGATGAATACCATGAGTCAAACAAACAACGCCGCTTCAAAGGTCGTGGCCATAGAAGTCAGGGGCGTCAATCTCTTTTATGGCGCCAAACAGGCCCTTTTCAATATCAACATGGACATTCTGAAGAATCAGGTCACCGCCTTTATCGGGCCCAGCGGGTGCGGCAAATCCACGCTGCTTCGATGCTTCAATCGCATGAACGACCTGGTGGAAGGGTGCCGGGTGGAGGGTTCCATTCGAATGGATGGTCAGGACATCTATTCGCCTGACATAAACGTGGTGGATGTGCGGCGCCGAGTGGGTATGGTCTTTCAAAAGCCCAATCCATTCCCCAAGTCTATCTATGAAAATGTGGCATATGGCCTGCGAATTCAGGGAATCCAGGACAAAAAGATATTGGATGAGGTGGTGGAGAGGTCTTTGAAGCGCGCCGCCCTGTGGGATGAGGTCGCAGACCGCCTGCACGAAAATGCCATGGGGCTTTCGGGTGGTCAGCAGCAGCGTTTGGTTATAGCCAGGGCCATTGCCATAGAACCTGAGGTGATTCTGCTGGATGAGCCGTGTTCGGCACTGGATCCCATCTCTACGGCCAAGGTTGAAGAGCTCATAGACGAGTTGAAATCCCAGTTCACCATCGTGATAGTTACACACAACATGCAACAGGCCGCTCGCGTCTCTGATTATACGGCCTTTATGTACCTTGGAGAGCTCATCGAGGCGGCAGATACCACCACCATCTTCACCAATCCCAAGGATAAACGCACAGAGGATTACATTACAGGCCGTTATGGTTGATGCCTATTTATATGTTAGCAATTCTTCTATAGTAAGTTTGATATCTTTAGCTATCTGTTGAAGTAAAATGGGTGAGACATCTCGACCTTTATGAAAAGGTATGGTTGTTTGTCGTCCATCTGGGTGCCTATATTGCTTGTGGGAGCCCTTTTGACGCACTTCCATAAAACCGAATTTTTCTAGTATGCCAATTACCTCTTGAGGCTTGAGAATAGGATATTTACCCATTTAATTGACAATTACCATTTGTGTCCCTATAAATTCGGTTTCAAACGAGGGTTCACCATCTTCAAGCAGCATCTCTATGACTTCGCGTAGATTTTTTTGAAGTTCATCCAGTGTTTCCGCCTGGGTATGGGCACCGGGAAGACCTGGGACATATCCGACGTATAAGCCGGTATCAGGGCATTTTTCCACAACTGCTGGAAAGGTTTTCATATCCTGTCTCCTTTTTAAGGATTATGACCCAATTTTATTTCAAAATCAATAACTCAACGGAATTTGGGCAAAAAATGAAATCTTGCTTTTTTAGGCCGTTATTATATTGTATCTACGATTTTTAATAAAAAACAGAGAATTACATTACAGGCCGTTATGGTTGATGCCTCACCAAAGATAGCCCACAAAGCCGACCTCGGCAGATACTACAAGGGCATTCCCATTCATGCAGCCACCGGCCTGCACGAGGCGGTGGCAGACCTCATAGCCGCACATTGCACAAAGGGCAGTAGCATACTGGAACTTGGCGCAGGCAGTGGGGCTATGGCCGCAAGGCTCTTTGACATGGGCTATTCAGTTCATGCAGTGGACATAGATGCCTCTACCTGGGCATGCCCACACATCCCTGTTCAGGAGCTGGATCTGAACAAAGAGGACTGGCCCCTGGCCATTTCCCAGCCGTTTCCATGTGTTTTGGCCATGGAGGTGGTGGAGCACCTGGAAAACCCCAAGGGCTTTTTCAGGAATCTGTTCAAAGTGGTAAGGCCTGATGGCCTGTGTGTGGTGACCACGCCCAATGTCTTAAATGCCAGGTCCCTCAGCCGTTTTCTGAAAAAAGGTCAGTTTTACTGCTTCAGCCCAGAGCTATACTTTAAGACCGGCCATATCTCCATTCTGCCCTATTGGCTGCTGCACCTCTTTGCACAAGATGCCGGCTTTCAAGTCCTGGAGACCCATTTTGTGGGCAGGCTCTATTCAAGGCCCTTAAGTATTCTGAAGAATCGCTTGTTGTCATACTGGCTTCGCAGCATGAGGCCCCGTGAAAAAGACATGTTTTTCAGGGATGACGAGGCTATCTGTTGCCTGATTCTGCGAAAAAATGCATAGAATAGCCCTGTGCATGGCCACGTTGGGGGATGGAGGTGTGGGCAGGCTCACACTCCTGTTGGTGCGGCGCTGGTGCGATATGGGAATAGATGTGGACCTGCTTTTGGGCCGCACCACGAGCCCCTATATGAGCGAGTTGGATGCCCGGGCACGAGTCATTCGCCTGGGCACCTCAAACCCCTTTTTCAGCACGCCCAAGGTGGCTTTTTATCTGCATCGAGCCAGGCCTGATGTAATCCTTTCGGACAGTCTGCGCCTAAATCGCATAAGCCTCATGGCCAAGGCCCTCTCCAGAAGCAATGTGCGGGTCTATACCGCTGTGCACATCCCCATGGGGGTCAAGGAACAGCTTCTGCCCATTAAAAAACGGCCCCGTTACCGCCGTCAGGTGATCAGGACCTTTAACAAGGCCCATGGCATCATAGCGGTATCCCAGGGCGTGGCCCAGGATTTGGTGACCTGTTTTCCCATCGATGCCAGCAAGGTACGAGTGATTTATAATCCCATCGTCTATCCTGAGCTGTTTCAAAAGGCCAAGGAGCCCTTGTCCCATTCCTGGTTTGTGCAGAAGGATAGGCCTGTCATTCTGGCGGCCGGCAGATTTGAGCCGCAAAAGGCATTCTTGACCCTGATAAGGGCCTTTCATCTGCTACAAAAGGAGATGCCAGCCCGACTTGTAATTCTGGGAGACGGCAAGGAAAGAAAGGCGATGGAGGCCCTTATTGCAGAATTGGGGCTTCAGAATCAAGTGTCCCTTCCTGGTTTCGTGCTGAATCCCTATTCATATATGGCACAGGCAGACCTCTTTGTGCTGTCTTCTGCATGGGAGGGATTTGGCATGGTGCTGGTGGAGGCCATGGCCCTGGGAACGCCTGTGGTCTCCACTGACTGTCAGTTCGGCCCAAGGGAGATACTACAAGACGGCAGGCTTGGGCCCCTTGTCAAAGTGGGGGATGTGCAAGGCCTTGCAGTGGCTATGCGGCAGGCACTTTTAAGGCCTGTGGCAAGGGAGGAACTCATGATGGCCGCCGGCCGTTTTTCTGATGAGATGAGCGCAAGGGCATATGTGGAGTACATGGGGCTTTTAGCCTAAAGGATATTTCAAAGATGGCGGCGGAGTTGGCTATTACAAAGGGAAAAGACTCGTTGGTGCACATTCTGCTCAGGCTTACGCTTTTTGGCTACCCAAGCCTCGTGGTGTTGCAAAAGGATGTACACATGGCCTTTTTGGTGCTCTGGGCGTCTTTGGGCCTGTTTTACCTGCGAAGCAGTTGGCAGCGTCTCTCTGATGAGTCAAAGCTGGTCGTTAAGGCTGTTTTCCTATTTCTCTTTCTGTCTGCCTTAAGCCTTTTCAATGTGGAGGACTGGCGGCACTGCCTCTGGCTTATGAGCCGCTATGAGCCCTTTTTGTTTATGCCCCTTTTGCTTGCCCTGTTTTACCGTTTTGAAGGGATACTTGAGCCCTTTTTTTATGGATTGATTTTGGCGGGCCTTGTGTGTTTTGCAGTGGCAGGGTATGAGGTCTGGTATATGGGAATGGAGCGGGCCGGAGCTGCCTTTAAAAATGCCAACAGGTTCGGCAGTGTTGCTGTGTGCATTGCGTCCTTTTTGACGGCAGCCTGTTTTCTGTTGCAACTCTCCAGGTATGTGAGGCTATTGGTGGCTGTTTCGGCCTTTTTTTGCCTGTGGGCCGCATTGTTGTCAGGTTCCAGGGGGGCTATCTTTGTGTTTCCCGTGCTCATGGGGGTGTTACTTTACTCGGTCATTCTTGTGCAAAGACGCATACATAAGGCACAAACCCCAGGTCCCTTTAGAACAAACAGGTATTCATGGCTCTTTGTGGTGATTTTGTTGGCATTTGCCGTCTCTTTTGTGGGCTACAACGGTTTTTTGAGGCAACATAGTCAAAGGGCTGTGAAGGAGTTTCAAGAATATCTACACGGAAAGAGGGACAACGAGGCCTCCATAGGCCAACGGCTCATGATGTGGGGATATGCGATTAAAATCTGGAGGCAACACCCATGGATCGGCACAGGCATAGGTGATGTGGAAAGGGACATGACCGCTTTGAACGAGGCAGACGGCCGTCCCATGACTCATGTGTATTACCATGTGCACAATCTGTATCTGGATGTGCTGGCCTCCACTGGCATAGCCGGTCTTGCAGGCATGTTGCTTGCGTGTTTTGCCGCGCCGTTTCGTGCCTTCCGACGCAGCTTTCTAAATCCGGCATCGAATGAAAACGCCCGTTATGCAGCGGTCTGTGGTTTGATGGCCCTGCTATTCTTTGCATTGAACGGCCTGTCCGAGGGCTGGATATACACGCGAGGCGTGACCATTTTCGTATTTTTGCTGGCTGTGTTTCTGAGTGCTGCTCGTGTTGAGCCAGAATCCCGCCCTTATTCCCCTTCCCGCTTGCCGTGAAGGGTTGGGGTGGGGCTTACTCCCCTCCGGAATTTGGGTTAAGTGTATATATTGTTTTCCAGTTTCTTTCTGTGTTATGTTATATATCGAAACAGGTCTTTTTTGCCTTATTCCCTGTGGAGATGCCTATCAGAACCCTTTTCATGCTGTTTATCTGTTTCTGCGGCCTGTATTTTCAGGTTTTTGCGGGCATTTTCGGCCATGTTGCATGGGCCGGTGAGCCTCGTGTGTCAGCGGTGCTCTCCTCGGAGATCCGTCCTTATATGCAGGCCATGGATGGTCTGAGGTCCATTTTTCCATCTTATATCCCCACATTTTCCATGGCAAACCCTGAATTGGCGGCAAGGACACTTCAGACGAATGACTATGAACGGGTGGTGGTCGTGGGTTCCAATGCCGCCCGGCTGGCGGTGCAGAACGTATCCGACAAGAAAAAGATCGTTATCCTGATGGTCCTGGATATTCGCGAGAATTTTGGTGACGGCCTTTGCGGTGTGGATATGCGTGTACCCCTTGAAGAGGAATTGCGTGGAATATCAGAGCAATTGGGGGTAAATTTGCGAGTTGCGGCGCTCTTTAGCACTGAAGAGAATGCAATGCGGGTCAGGGAAGCGGAGAAGGCTGCGAAGAAATTGGGTGTCAGATTGACGTCCTGGCGTGTGGCTGAACGGGCTGATGCCCTGAATCGTTTGAACTCTGATGCCGGCAGTGTGGATTGCCTGCTCTTTCTGCCGGATCCCATCTTTGATTCGGAGACATTCATATCACACCTTGTCAAGACTGCATTGCTCAATGGTGTGGCGCCTGTGGGTTACAACCGTTTCTTTGTGGAGACAGGGGCCGTGCTTGCATTCAACCTGGACTATACCGGAATAGGCAGACAGGGCTCGGCATTTTTGAATGACATGGGTATGTGCGGCATCCTTGCCCCTGCCTTTCAGGTGGAGATCAATGGAAAGAGTCTGGAACTCGTGCAAAGACAGTGGAAGGAAAGAAGGCCGTGACAGCTTCTCTCGGATTGAAACAGAGACTGCTTCTGGGGTTGTCGGCCCTGATGCTTGGGTCTGTGGCGGTGTTCTGGGTGGTGGGAGGCATGTGGGGTGAGCACTTCCTTCGCAGCAGATTCGAGGATCGCATCACATTTTTGGCCCATCATCTGGCGTTGAACGCTGAATTGGGCATGCTTTTGAACGACAAGAAGATGTTGGCAAGACTTGCCGAAAACATCCTCTCCGAAAAGGATGTCACGGCTGTGGTGATTCAGGACACCGATGGGAAGGCCCTGGTTTCCGTAGGAGACAGGCAGGGTGGAGGCAATGTCATGCTCTCGGAGATACTTCTGCGGCAACAGAAGGAAGACCCGTTTTTACAGACTGATTCCCAGAAAGCCAGGTCACTGGGCCGAGTGATGGTCTATTACAGCACCGCCGGCATGGAGGAGCTGCTTTTGAGCCTGCGCAAGCTGTTTATCTGGATCGTCCTTGCCATAGCAGGAATCGGCATGGCTGTGTTTTACATATTTTCCCATTCCCTGGTGGCACCCCTTAAGGAGTTGGTAAAGGCCGCTAAACGGGTATCGAGGGGGGATTGGGATGTGGAGGTGAGGGGAGGGGCCCTGCCCGAGACCATGGAGCTGGCCGAGGCATTTAATCAGATGCTCATCTCCCTTAAGGAGAGCAGACGCTGTCTGGAAGAGAGTTATCAGGAGATGAGTTCCCAAAAGGCCCTGGTTGAGGTGGGTGAATTCGCCTTCCATGTGGCCCATGAGGTCAAAAATCCCTTGGGGATCATGAAGGGGGCCATGGAGATTTTGAAAAAGCCTGAGGTGCCGACGGAGACAAAGACCACCATGATCTCCTATGTGGAGGATGAGATAAGGCGTCTGAATGATATGATTCAGGACTTTTTGGCATTTTCAAGGCCCAGAAGGCCGGTATTCCAGCCCGTTGTGCTTCAAGGGTTTCTGGAGGAGCTGGTGCAGCGAATGGGGCTTGAGTGGGAGGCAAAAGGTGTCTCCCTGCTGTGGCGGTGTGAGTGCGGCACAGCGGCATGTATGGCGGATGCAGATATGTTGTCTCAGGCTGTGGTGAACCTGGTGAAGAACGCCTGTGAGGCCGTTGAGCACGGTTCGAACAGTCCGGAAGTGGTGGTGGTTTTGAAGGCATCGGGTGTGTATGCCGTCATAGAGGTGCAGGACAATGGCATCGGCATACCTGAGGAATTGAGGGAGCGCATACTGCAACCGTTTTTCACCACCAAGACAAAGGGCACCGGGCTGGGGCTTTCCTTTGTGCGGCGTGTGACGGAGTTGCACGGAGGAGAGCTGGCATTTGAAAGCAATGAAAACGGAAGTGTGTTTAGGTTATTTTTGCCATTGGGAAATATGGGATAGAAAGGTGTTGTAAGACTATGGCAAGCATATTGATAGTGGATGATGAGCCGAAGATTCGGCATATCCTGCGAATTATGTTGTCTCTTAAAGGCCATTCGGTGCATGAGGCCGCAGACGGCGAGGATGCCCTGAAGATCCTGCAGAAGGAGCCCTTGGACCTGGTCATCTCGGATATCAAGATGCCCAGGATGGATGGGCTCACCCTGCTCGAACGCATAAAGGAGATGAATTCCGCCTGCCCTGTGGTCTTCATAACCGCGTTCGCCACCATAGATTCCTGCGTAGAGGCCATGCAGAAGGGTGCCGTGGACTATATAACAAAGCCCTTTGACGAGCAGCGCATTCTGCTGACCATCGAAAAGGCCCTGGGAATCTCCCGCATCCTGGCGGAGAACAAGTCGCTCAAGGAGGAACTGGCCGGTCGAAGCGCAAGCGAGATCGTATGTGTGTCTCCGGCCATGCAGCGGGTGCTGGAACTGGCGTTGAAGGTGGCGCAAAAGCCCGATACCACCGTGCTCATCACAGGTGAGTCGGGGACAGGAAAGGAGATCGTGGCCAGATTTATACACCAGCGCAGCCCTCGCGCCTCAAAGCGCTTTGTGGCCATAAATTGTGCGGCCATCTCTCCAAGCCTGGTGGAGAGCACCCTTTTTGGGCACGAACGAGGGGCCTTTACCGGCGCTGACAAGCGAAAAGAGGGGTTGTTCGAGTATGCAACTCAGGGAACGCTCTTTTTGGATGAAATAGGTGAGTTGCCCCTGGAGGTGCAGGCCAAATTGCTGCGGGCCCTTCAGGAGCGTGTGATTCAACGCGTCGGTGGAAACGAGCAGATCAAGGTGGATGTGCGTGTGCTCTGCGCCACCAATCAGGATCTGCAGCAGATGGTGAACAAGGGCAGGTTTCGAGAGGACCTGTTTTATCGCATAAATGTCTTTCCCATTCAGGTTCCACCGCTCCAGGAGCGGAAAGAGGACATAGTGCCCCTGGCGGAACACTTTGCGCGCAAGTTTACTGGCAAGCAGGATGAAAATGCCATCCTCTTCACAAATGGGGCTAAAAGGCTTCTGGAGGAGTATCATTGGCCCGGAAACGTGAGGGAACTGGTAAACGCCATGGAGAGGGCAGTGATTCTGGCGGGGGATCAGCCAATCACAGCGGACGAGTTGTCGTTTTTGCGGGTGCGCGGCCCGGCCTCAGGCATTCTGGAGGACTTCAAGCTGCCTCCAGGAGGTATCTCCATAGAGGCCCTGGAAAAGGAGCTGATTCGACAGGCGCTTCAAATGACTAACAACAATCAGAGCTCGGCAGCCAAGCTCCTGGGGCTGACCCGTGCCAAGTTTCGGACCTTTTTGAAGCAGTTGGAAGAAGAAAATGAGTAATTTTTCCAGAAAATGGCCTTTGAAGGCCGGATTTAGCCTTTTTAATCGTATTGTCAGCAGGTCGTCCGTGCTGATGGTTATCTGCTGGCTCATGAACGCCGTAACTGCCATTGCCACAGAGGACACTTCCATCATGTTTGTGGGTGAGGACCTTTCGGTGCTGACTATCGCCTCACGAAGGGCCGAGAGCCCTGAGAGTGCGCCTGCCGTGGCCCAGGTGATAACAGCGGAGGAGATGAGGCGAAACGGCGTAGATACAGTGGCCGAGGCCCTTTCTCTGACGCAGGGCTTTTATATCCTGCCGGATCAACGGGGAAGTGTCCCATACCAGCGCGGGGTGAAGGACGGCACCCTGTTCCTCTATAATTCCGTGCCTTTGACCGCCGACGGCTCTCGGGCGGTTACCCCCCTGGACAAAGATGTGTCTTTGGCCTCCATAGAGCGCATAGAGGTCATAAGGGGCCCTGGTTCTGTGCTCTGGGGCCCGGATGCCTTTGCCGGCATCGTGAATATCGTGCCCAAACGAGGCAGGGATGTGAACGGTTTCGAGGTGCAGGCCCAGGGAGGCTCACCTGATAAAGACCGCTCGGTAAACCTGCTCTGGGGGAAAAATACAGGTCTCTGGGAGGGCTTCGCTGCCTTGAATCTGCGCGAAGGCAATGCCCCATTTCACAACTTCAATCTGGTGCGGCTGGCCGGGCCCGACAATATGCCGCTTCCTTTTTCTGAGCGCATAGGGATGGAAGACCTCCCTGACTCCAGGTCCGTGGAGGGGGTGTTCAACCTTTCATGGCAGGACTGGCTGAGATTTTCAGGCCGCTGGTCTGAATCCCAGAGATATTATGTATTAAATGACGCCTCTTCCAGCCTGTTTTGGCGTGGTAAGAGGGAGACGCCTTTTCGTTTTCTGCGTATGGAAGCCGAGAGGTCCTACGGCCCGTCCAAGCTGAGTCTGAACGCCTATTACAGCGAGTTCGATTTTTCGGAGCAGGAGGTGGATCTGCCCACCCTTTCACAAAAGAGCCGTGTATCCTACGCCGAGCTTTTATACGATCGCGAGCTTTGGAATGCGGATGCACTGGCCACTCTGGGCGTCTCCTATCGCTATAACACCGTAAACGGCGCCATTGTAAGCAAGGGCTATCCACCTGATTTCATGGTGCCGGGCAACATCTTCTTTCTGCCCATAGTACGGCAGCAGGACATCTCGACTCGTATGCCGTCAGCCTTCATGCAGGTGAGGAGGCACTGGAACCTGCTGGATGCCTGGTGCGGCCTGCGCATGGACGACCACGAGTACGACACAACCTTGAGCTACAACGCCGGAGTGAGCATGCGGCTATCTCATGAGTGGCAGCTCAAACTTTTGTCCGGGTCCGCTTACAGAACGCCTTATAACCTCCAATTTGCACAAAAGACCGGTATAAAACCCGAAGAGATTCGAAGCCTGAGTGCCCAGCTCCTGTGGAAGCCGCTGCCCGGCCTCAATCTCTCCGCCACAGGTTTCTGGAACCACATCGAGCACCACATGAACGAGGATGCGCTGGCCGGGCTTTCCGCCCCTGTGAGTGAAAGGATAGCCGGGCTGGAGTGGGAAGGCAGGTGGACGCCGGTAAAGGACCTGACCCTGTGGTTGAATGGAACAGTGTTTTCCAATGCCGGCGATGATGAGACATACAGCCTGTATATCAAGCGTCTGGTAGGCGGTGTGTGGGTGGATAGCCTGTATCGCAGTTGGGATGTGCCCTATGATACGGGTTCCGACGGGCTTTTGAATGCAGGCGTGAACTGGCGGGCCCTCAAAAATCTGGATCTCTCTCTGCGTGTGCAGTATGCCCATGCGAGGGACTTTTATTACGACAAGGGCAGGCTGATGGAACACACACCATCCAACTGGCTGGCAGCCTCATCGGTCACCCTGAAGGATTGGCCTGTCAAAAAGGGTGAGCTTCAGTGGTCGGTCAAGAACCTCCTGGATAACGATTATCCCATTCAGGGCACCTATGCACCGCAGCACAATCCGCCGTTTCAGACCTATCTGACGTGGAGATGGAGGTTTTAGGCCTGTCATGTCCGATTCAGACAGTGCATTCGATGTCCTTTTTGGAGGAGGCCGCGGTTTATTCAAATCAGAGGGCGCGTCAGGCCGGTCTCCGGCAGGGAGGCCTGAACCCGACATCTGGACCGTGTCGCGTCTGGTCTCCACCATACACAGCGTGCTGAACAACAGTTTCGGGACTGTGTGGCTGCGGGGCGAGATATCCAATCTAAGCCGACCGGCCTCCGGTCATCTCTATTTTACGCTCAAGGATGCAGGCGCCCAGATTCGGGTTGTGATGTTCAAGAGGTCTGTAACAGCCCGAAAGCTTGCCGTAAAAGACGGAATGGAGGTGGTGGTTCACGGCGAGGTCGGGGTCTATGCCGGCCGCGGGGACCTGCAATTTATAGCGGATTCCATGGAGCCTGCCGGAGAAGGGGCATTGAAGCTGGCCTTTGAGGCATTGAAAAGGCGGCTGCATGAGAGAGGCTGGTTCGACGAGGCCCGTAAACGGTCTTTGCCCTTTATTCCCAATCGGGTGTTTCTTGTTACATCACCCACTGGCGCCGTTGTCCACGACTTTCTGCGTACGGCGTTTCTCAGGTTTCCTGCCGCCCATGTGGTGCTGACGCCCAGCCGCGTGCAGGGTGAAGGGGCTGCCCAGGAGCTTAAAAACGCAGTGAGAACAGCCTGTTCCGTGGCTCAGGCAGGTGATGTGATTGTGCTGGCCCGAGGCGGTGGCAGCCTTGAGGACCTCTGGCCATTTAATGACGAGGGATTGGCTGAGGTCGTCTTGCATGCCCCTGTTCCTGTGGTTTCAGCGGTGGGGCACGAGGTGGACTTCACCATCTGTGACTTTGTGGCGGACAGACGGGCCGCTACTCCAACGGCTGCGGCACAGCTGCTTTTCCCTCTGCACTCAGAGCTGGAGGAAGGGGTCTATGCCCTGCGCCACAGGTTTCAGACAGCCGCCAATCGTATGCTGGAGACCAGACGGCGCCAGGTGGAGCTGTGCGCAGTCAGGCTGGTGCATCCGAGGCAGCGTCTGAATGAGGGCCGCATGAGACTGGATCACGCAGCCCGAAGGCTTTTGGAGGCCGCGTCCCAACACATCTTCAGGCTTTCTCATGAATTGGAGCGAAGACAGGCCCGATTGCTGGCATGTTCTCCGCAAATTTATGTCAGGGATAAAAGACAACGATTAGAGTCCCAGCAAAAACACCTGTTACATGGCATAAAAGGCGTGATTACAGCAAAAAAACAGGTGTTTCTGGGGATTTCAGGCAGATTGAATGCCCTAAGTCCGCTGGCGGTGCTGGCCCGAGGCTACAGTATAGTCACACGCATCAAAAACTCGGAGATAGTTCGGGATGCCTCGAGAGTGCAGCAAGGTGAGATGCTTCGCATTCAGCCGCAGAAAGGGGTGTTGTTTTGCAGGGTTGCGGCCGGTGTCGAATCTTCCGGTCTGACTGACAAAGGGCAGGGAGACGAGAACGCAATATGAGACCGGTTATGCACAATATTGCGGTGGTGCTGAATGAGCCGCGCTATTCGGAAAACATCGGGGCAGCGGCCAGGTGCTGCAAGAATATGGGGATTCGAGACCTGATTCTGGTGAGACCGCAGAACCTGGAGATGGAGAAGGTCCTCAAGATGGCCACACATGAGGCTGTGGAGGTGGTGAACGCCATGCAGACTCATGACACCCTGCTGAACGCCCTGGCCGATTTCCAGTATGCAGTGGGCACCACGGCGCGTGTCGGCAGGCAGAGGACGCCCACAGACACCCCGCGTCAGATGGCCGGTAGGGTGGCAGGACTCTCACAGGAGAATCGAGTGGCCCTGGTGTTCGGTTCGGAGAAATATGGGTTGACCAACGAGGACCTGCGCCTCTGTCATGCGGTGGTCAACATACCGACAGCTGATTTTTCTTCCATAAACCTGGCGCAGAGCGTCATGATCCTGTGTTACGAGATATTTGTTTGTGATCTGGATGTTCAGGTCCATATCCCCAGACAGGCAACCATTCTGGAACTGGAGGGATTGTTTCGGCATCTGGAGGGACTTTTTGTAAAAATAGGCCTTATACGGCCGGAAAACCCCGATTACTGGATGGGAAATGTGAAAAAGGGGCTGACCAGAATGGGTTTGACCTCCAGGGATGTGAAGATCGCCAGAGGATTCTGCAGGCAGATGCTTTGGGCGGTGGCCCACGGAAAATGCAGTGACAATCCTTTGCCGGAGCCAAAGCCGCCGAATGAAAAGCCGCCAAATGAAAAGCCGAAGGTCAACGAGTAATCAGACCCCCGGCTTTCATTTGAGGGAACCTCGGGTTTACTTACCAATCCACCAGTTTTGACTGGCTTTTTTGCAGGTTTGTGGCCTTGTGCATGTCGATGGCTGCATTGTCTTCGTCTCCTGTCTTTTCAAATATCTTGGAGCGCAGCACATAGAAGGCCGGCACCTCGGGCGAAAGTTCTATGGCCTTGTCAATGGCAGTAAACGCCTCCTCTATGCGTTCTTTGCCCATAAGAAGTACGGCCTTGTGATAGAACAGTTTGGCGTTTTGCGGCTCTGTCTGAATGGCCGCCTCTATGTCCTTTAAGGCATCCTCTACACGTTCCTTTTTGGCGTAACACGCAGCTCGCGCCTGATATGCCTTTGCCCAGGGCTGTTTCTCAAGAATGCGGTTGAATGTCTCGATTCCACCGTCCAGATCGCCTTGCATGCACTTGAGTTGGCCGTCTGTAAAGAGCTGTTCCAGGTCTTCGTTCATTTTTGATTCTCCTTTGATCGTTTGTTCGCAGACATTATAAGTACGAGGCCGTCTATGACAAGCGTCCTGAAATATAAAAGGGCAGAAAGTTCTGCCCTTTTATGGTGAAACAAAAGAAGGAGGTTGGGGTATGAGGATTGGAGCGGGAAACGGGATTCGAACCCGCGACTTCAACCTTGGCAAGGTTGCACTCTACCGCTGAGTTATTCCCGCCTCAAGTTCGAGAAGCAATAATAAGGGGTGAGTTTCAGATTGTCAAGGGGGTTTGTCTGCTGTTTTTAACGGGTCTTCATTTCCCTGACAGCCAGTGACAGTACCTGCCCATCATGCAGGAACATGAGCCTTTTTGTGACCAGTCCATTTATGAATATATGGATTTCCTGGGGTGTTTTTTGGTTGAAGTGGTCAAAAACAGCCTCCATGGAGACAGGTTCCAGACAGAACAGATATATCTCCCGTGAAAGTCCGTTCAGTCTGTGTGTAAGGATTTCACCCGACGGTATTTCCTGCCGGATGTGCAGATAATCCCCCCCATCCCTGTAAGTCAGGGGTTTCAGCCGGCCTGCCTTTCTCTGTTCGTTCCAAAGTCTGACACGCTGTTCCACCGGCTTCCAGAGGGCCTTTTGGCCTATGCGGTCACCTGTGTATTTCAGGATCAACGGCGTGGCGTTGCGCAGCAGTTCTTTGGGGAAGAGGTGATACCAGTTGTCATGGGGCCTGAGATTTTTGATGTTGAACAGCTCCGGGTGCACGGCCACAGGGCTGTTCATGCCCAGCCAGAAAGATACGGTCTTGAGTGGAGTGAACGGCCATACAAATTCCAGGGTATTCAATGTCTCGTTCACCTCTTCAAGGGTGCTGCCGGGGAAATGCAGTATCAGATTGCCGCTCAATTCTATGCCGAACTCCTCGGCATGGCGCATGGCGGCCACATTCTGCATCAGACTTGCACCCTTTCGCAGACGTTTCAACAGGGATGCGCTCAATGCCTCGATGCCGATCTGCACCTCGCGCAATCCTCCCTTTGCCATCTCAGCCAGTTCCTCACGAGTATGGCCGACGCGTAATTCCGCAAAAAAGGCGTAGTCTCTGCCATGTTTTGAAAATTCCTGAAAAAAAACGGATGCCTCGCGTCTGGGCAGGGCGTTATCCATAAAGGCGAAGTCCAGTGCGCCATGCATTCGGGACAGCCAATCCAGTTCCTTCGACATTCTGGTGATGTCTTTGGCCCTGTAGCCCTGCCATTGCAGGTTGAGATTGCAGAAATTACACCTTCCCCACCAGCAGCCGCGAGATGCCTCCACAGGAAGCACCGGGAAAAAACGCCGGCCAGCAGGGAGCCTTGCCAATTCCTGGAAATAATCCCGGAAATCAGGGGCAGGCAGGTGATTCAGGGTATCGAGCTGTTCCTTTTGAGGGGTTTTGGCACAGCCCCTGAATCGCACTGAGGGAGGCGGCTGCGTCCGTGTTCCTTTCAAAAAATCCACCAGACCCATGAGGGGCAGCTCGCCTTCACCATCCACCAGATAGTCTATTTCTTTGAATGCGTCAAAGATCCATTCACCCGCCTGGCCTGATACAGATGCACCGCCAAATACCACAGGCAGATTCGAATGCCCCGCCTTTATCAGTCTGGCCAGAAACAGGGCTGCGGTAAGCTGGTTGATGGAAACCGTTATGCCTACCATATCCAAGCCGGTCAGCTTCAGGGAGTTTACAAAGGTCTCCAGGGTCTCCCTGGTATGCCTTCGGACGGCCCTGACCGGTGGTCCCTTTTTTCGCTGCGAATCACGGGCCACTGCGCTTGTGAACATGGAATTGCATTCCTTTTCCCTGTTACTAAACAGCAATGCAGCGCAAACCGCCTCAGAGGCCCAACTGGATTCGCTGATGGCGTGATATGATTCAAAACCCAGTTTTGCCGCCAGTGCAAGATATGGATGATGACAGGTGACCTGCAACTCAGGTCGGTTTTTAAGCAAAAAGGCCTTTAGGGTGGCCAATTGCAGGGAAGGCCGGTTGAAAAGCGGCCATGGCGGAGAGATGAGGGCTATGCGCATGGTTTCACATCAAGATGAAAGGTGGTCAGTCTTGTTCAGGTAGGTTATGCAGTCTTCTCATCAATGCCTCCAGTTCCTGTCGATGGGCGTAAAGCAGCTCGACTACATGGGCATCCAGGTGAATCCCTTTGTTTTGTTGCAGGATATTAAATACCCTTTCGAGGTCGAACGGGTCTGGAGTGCCGGTATGTTGCCCGTCATATTTCGGATAATCCCTTCTGGAGGTGAGGGCGTCAAATACATCTGTGACAGCCATTATTCTGGAGGGAAGGGGTATGTCTTCGCCGCATAAGCCCTCTGGATAACCTGATCCGTCCATGCGTTCGTGATGGGATGATGCCACAATGGGCAGCATCTCCAGACCGTTGGGCCATCTGACTTTCTCAAGTATGCGTCTGGTCCATATTGCATGGTCTTCCATGACCTTTTTTTCCTGCTCGGAAAATCTGCCCGGCTTTGTGAGGATGCTGTCAGGTATGGCTATCTTGCCTATGTCATGCAGAAGGCAGGCGTAATGGCAGAGCTCTGTCTCCTGAAAATTCAATCCCATTTTTTCCACCAGAAACAGGGTGTAGGCAGTGACTCTTTGCGAGTGACCGGCGGTTATGGGGTGCTTGGCCTCCATGGTCTTGACCAGGGCCGATGCAAAATCCTTGAATGCCTGTTTGACGGCCTGAAGGAGCTGGTAATTCTCCAGCGCGATGGCTATCTCGGCCGCACAGGCGGACGCCAGTGCCAGGTCATTGCTATCGAAGGGGCCATCTTTTTTGTTGATGGCCTGCAAAACCCCTTTTAACTGCCCATTTCTGCCTAAAATGGGATAGCAAAGGACATTTTGAGTGGAATAGCCATGGCGTTTGTCCCAACTGCTGTCAAAATCAGGGTCTGAGTCGGGGTGGTTGACAAAAAAGGGTTGAGCGGTCCTGGCGCACCGGCCTGCTATGCCTTTTCCTACGGGCAGCCGAATCTCAGTGTGTTTCAGACCCTCCGCCACCTTGGACCAGAGCTCCTTGCGTTCCGTGTCCAGCAGAAAGAAACTCGAGCGTTCCGTATTCAATAAATTTGAGATATGGACTATAATCAGCTCGAAAAACCGGTCTATGTCTTCTTCGCCGTTTAGGAGCCTTGCCATGTCCAGCAGTTTCTGAATAATAAGTTGTTTTTCCATTTTTGATTATCTGCCGAGGAAAAAGGCATTCAGCAGCTTCACCACAGGCAGAAAAAAACGTTCTATGCTGCCTGTAAAGATGAGCAGCAGCAACAGGAGAAAGCCAAAGGGTTCGAGCCGCTGATATTGCATTGCAAGCCTGTAAGGCAAAAGCCCTGCCAGCACCTTGCTGCCATCCAGAGGCGGAATGGGAATGAGATTGAAGACCGCCAGGGCGATATTCAGTTGAACAGAGAGAAAACCCATGTAAAATAGGGGCTCCCAGATGGCCTGGGGCACAGGCACTTGTATCAGCAGAAGGGGGCCGATGAAACGCACTAACACCACGGAGATGGCTGCTGTCAGCAGGTTGGAGGCAGGCCCGGCCAGGGCTACCAGCATCATGTCCCTGCCTGGGCGCTTAAAGTAGCGCGAGTCTATGGGCACTGGTTTTGCCCAGCCTATGGCCTGTGTCAGGAAAAAGACCAATGTGCCAAGAAAATCTAAGTGTTTCAGGGGGTTGAGTGTCAGCCTTCCCGCCATTTTGGCTGTTGGATCTCCAAGTCTGTATGCCATCCACCCGTGTGCCACCTCATGCACGGTTACTGCAAAGAGTATGGGCGGCAGGAATAGCGCCATTTTTTGAATAAAAATTACGATGGTTTCCATGATTTCTTTTAATCTTTTCAGGCTCAAAAATCAAGAAATACAGGGATGAAACTCAAATATCTCACACTTTACGGCTTTAAATCCTTTCCTGTGCGCACGAGGCTGCAATTCTCTTCAGGTATCAGCGCCGTGGTAGGGCCCAATGGCTGCGGCAAATCCAATGTGATAGATGCCATTCGTTGGGTGCTTGGCGAACAGAGTCCTGCCGTGCTGCGCGCCAAAGGCATGGAAGACCTGATCTACAGCGGCGACAGGGGGAGGACGGTCAATTTTGCAGAGGTAACCCTGGGGTTTGAAACCACAGGGCCGCTTCCCGTTCCGGAACTGGAAGGCGTAACTGAGGTGGAGATTCGAAGAAGGCTCTCCCGTTCAGGCGACAGCGAATACAGCATAAACGGCAGGACGTGCCGCCTCAAGGACATCCATTACCTGTTTATGGATACCGGCGCAGGGAATCGGGCCTATTCCATCGTGGATCAAGGCCAGATCAGCCGGTTTGTGGAGATGGACGCAGAAGAACGCCGCGACATTCTGAACGAGGCCGCAGGGATAGCCCGCTACAAGGCCAGACGCATGGAGACAGCCAGACGTCTGGCGCAAACCCGTGAGAATCTGGAGCGTCTGAATGATATCCTTGCAGAGGTGGATGACCAGAGAAAAAGGCTTTCCGGGCAGGCGGA
The DNA here is from genome assembly GCA_028695735.1 of Deltaproteobacteria bacterium. Lineage (GTDB taxonomy): Bacteria > Desulfobacterota > Dissulfuribacteria > Dissulfuribacterales > DYLC01 > JAQVIJ01. The sequence goes on from JAQVIJ010000002.1 coordinate 166,545, forward strand.
ACGCACCTCCGTATATCTGAATCTGAGAGCGGAGCAGGAGCGGCTGGAAAAGGCCGTATATGCCAGTGAATGGCGTGCCGCCATGGAGCGTATGCAGATATTGGACAGGGAGGCCTGTGAACTCACTGACAGGATCACATGCATTGAGGCCGAGAGAAACATCCTGCTCTCCCGGCGCGAGGAGATGTCTCTTTTGCTGCTTCAGAAAGAAGAGGCCTTGGTGAGGGTCAGGGACGAATTATCCACAAAGGAAGATGAGTTGAGAAGACTCGCAGACCTGAAAAACAATCAGGAACGCCTGCGTTTCGGTGAGGAACACCGTTTGAAGACCGCACAGGCCTCTGTCCAGGAGACAGCAGGCCGCAGGGAAAGGGCGGCGGCCAGAATCTCGGCGTTGACGGGCGAGATCGTTTCAGGGAAGCAGGCTGTCTCGAGGCTTTTGTCCCAGATTACAGAGAGTGAAAACGGGCTGTTAACCGCCCAAAAAACAAGGGATGCGGCAAGAGATGCCCTGGAGAAAGGCAGGGGTGAACTGGTGGGCGGTCATGCGGAATATGTGCGTCTGGACAGCCAACGCAGGTCCCAGCGGGCGCAGATAGAGCGTTTGAATGCCAAATTGAAGGCAATGGAGGCGGACAAGGCCCGAATTGAACGGGAAGCAGGTCTGAAAAACAGCGAGATAGATGCAATAAAAAACAGATTGACCGTTCTGTCTGAACAATTGGACGGCGTTCAGGCAAAAGAACAGGCACTAAAGGCCTCTCTTGATTCCGTCACAGCGGAGCGCAGGGAGGTATCGGGCAGCCGTCAACAACTACACACAAGACTTTCCGAGCTCAGGGCCAGACTCAAGGCCCTTCAGGGCCTCGAAGATGCAAAAACAGGTTATCTGGAGGCCACCAAGGCGATTTTACAGCAGAAAGGCATTAAACATATGGGGATCGCAGCCGACATGCTTCAAGTGAAACCCGGTTGCGAGGAACAGGCGGAGACCGTGTTCTCCCACACGCTTCAGGCGGTCGTGCTGGAATCCCTGGGGGATTTGCAACGGGTTTCAGGTCTTGTAAAAAACAATAGAATCGGAAATGCGCGAGTCTTTGTCAGGGAGCGTCTGCCGGAGCTGGCAACCGCCGATATGGGGAAAATGCAGGACATGATCGCTGTTACAGGCCCTTTGAAGGCCCCCATGAGTTCCTTTTTGTCTCGATGGGATACGGCCGAAGACCTGGAGACAGGGCTCAATGCCGTTTGTAACGGCGAAAAAAGCTGCTTTATCACGGGAGACGGGGATATCGTCATGCCCTGGGGAGAGGTGATTCTCAGAGGTCGGCACACCGGAAGCGGCATCATGGCGCGCAGGGCGGAACTCGCCGCACTCAAGACGGAAGAACAGCGGCTGTCCGTGGAGTACGATGGAATCGTCTCTCGCGAAAAGGCGCTTCAGGCCAGGCTGGAAGGGCTTCAGGGAGAGCTGGGTGCGCTTCGCAGGCAAAAAGAACAGCTCTCTCAGGAACAGACCGGTCTGCTGCGCAATTTTGAACGCATGAATGCCCAGTCAGAGGCCCAGACAGAACGCATGGAGCGCATTGCCCTGGAGATGGAGACAGCGCAGGCAGAACTCCTGGATTTGGAGATCGCTATCGAGGCAACAGAACAGGCGCTTGAACAGGTTTCTCAAAAGAAGGCTGAGGCAGAGGCGGAGATACAGGGAAAGGAACGGGTATTGATGCAGCAGGAGAATGCCTTGAACCGCATGCAGAAGGAGCTGGAGACCCGGCGCATAGCCCTTGCCGAGGAAAAGATGCGCCTCGCATCCCTGGAGCAGGAGGCAGCCGCTGCGAAAGACCGTCTCATGGCCCTGGAGCGTGAAGGGGAGACCCTGCAAAAGGAAATCTTGAATGCCGCAAAACGGATCGAAGAGATAGACAAGGCCCTTGAAATAACCCTTGACCGCCTGAATACACAGGAGCAGGCTGTTTCACAGCTGAGGACGGTCATCACTGATTTACAGAATGACTATTACGGCTATCGGGACGGCCTGAGCCGAATACAACAGCAGTCGGATGCCCTGCAGAACGAAATGCAGGCACTTCAGAAGACCCTGAATGCCAAGGAGGTGGAGACCGCGGGCATTCAGGCGCGCGTAGAGACCATCGTCAACCGGTGCCAGGAATTGTTTCAGGTTTCTGTGCAGGACCACGGAGAAAAGTGGCTCTTTGACGGTTTTGATCTGAGCGTGGTCCAGAAAAGGCTGAAGGCCTTGAATAAGGAGATAGCCTCCATGGGGGCCGTCAATCTCACTGCAATTGAAGAGTTTCAGAGACTGGAAGAGCGGCATGGATTTCTTTCGGCTCAAAGGGATGACCTTCTGAATTCCATAAAGGACATAGAAAAGGCCATGGCCCAGATAAATCGTACCTGCCGTCAAAGACTGAAAGAGACCCTTGAAGCCATCAACGAAAGGCTTAAAGAGGTATTCCCGCTGTTATTCGAGGGAGGCGAGGCCACTATGGCTTTCACCGAGGCGCAGGATCTCCTGGAGGCGGGTGTGGAGTATCTCATTCAATTGCCCGGAAAGCGTATTCAGCACTTGAGCCTGCTCTCCGGCGGAGAAAAGGCCCTGGCGGCCCTGGCCCTGATCTTTGCCATCTTTCTCATGAAGCCCAGTCCATTTTGTCTGTTGGACGAGGTGGATGCACCTTTAGACGGTGCCAACACTCAGCGTTTCACTCAACTGGTGCGCCGCATCGCCCATCAGTCCCAGATGCTCCTCATCACTCATAACCAGCGGGTTATGGAGATCGCCGATACCCTTTACGGTGTGACAATGGAGGAGAAGGGTGTCTCCAAACTGGTATCCGTCAGGCTTTCAAACGAGGCTTAACGATATGGAAATGGAAGGCTATTGCTTCAAAGACAGAAAAAAGGTCGATATAACAGCAGGTTGCTGTCATCCCAAGGACTATTGTCCGGACAGGACCTCCTGTATGGTATATTTTTTGGAACAGGAGCAGAAAAGAGAAGCAGCACAGGAACAGATTGAGGATTCCATTGAGCAAGAGGAAAGGAATGCGAATACTACTCACCAATGACGACGGCATATATTCATCAGGCCTTTGTGCCCTTTATGAGGCCCTTGTGGAGGAACACGAGGTGCATGTGGTGGCGCCTGACAGCGAAAGGAGCGCCGTAGGTCATGCCATAACAGTGGCGGACCCCCTGAGGGCCCATGTGGTCAAGCGGGGAAATGAGATATACGGCTGGGCCGTGAGCGGAACCCCTGCGGACTGCGTGAAGTTGGCTGCCCTTGAATTGATCAAACAGCCCATTGACCTCGTGATCTCCGGCATCAATCCAGGGGCCAATGTGGGTATAAATGTGCTGTACTCCGGTACGGTCTCGGCAGCCACAGAGGCGGCCATTCTGGGAATCCGTTCCCTGGCTGTCTCCATAGACCGCTACACAGAGCCCAATTTCTGCTTCGGCGCAGCTATGGTAAAGGAGTTGTTGCCGTGGCTCATGCAATTAGAGTTTTCAAGACCGGTGGCCGTCAGCATGAACATTCCAGCCTTGCCGCCCCAGCAGATACGCGGCATCAGATTTGCCCGTCACAGCCTAAAGTCTTTGCATGAAGAGTTCGATAAAAGGGTTGATCCCAGGGGCAATGTCTATTACTGGCGTTCGGGCGAGATATGGCAGGTCAACGACATGGACGAAGACAGTGACATAGCGCTTTTGAAGGCAGGGTACATCACACTTACGCCCATACACTTCGATATGACCGCCCACGACTGCATAACCGGCCTGGAGTGCCCTTGTTTCTGATGAGACCTATGGGTTTATTATGGTGAACATTTCCTCACAGCTCGTCTCTCTGCTGAAGGACCTGCAAAATACGCAGGCGTCGGGCGTTCTTACACTGACGGACGCAACAGGTCTGCCGGACGGCGTGTCGCCCGGCGACGAGCTGAAGGCAACAGTGGTGGGCAAACTGTCCGATCTGTATCTGATTCAGGTGGATAACCGGCTGATACGGGCCAGAACCCAGCTTCCGCTGCAAATGGGAGATGGTCTGCGTCTGAAGGTTATGGACAACAATACACCGGCCACAGTGCGTATTCTGGAACGCCAGGCCCAGCAGCCACAAGTCCAGGCAGGCGCCGGGGCCAAGACCTTCATGGCCCTGAAGTCTGTATTGTTCAATGTCTCTCCGCAGATTGAATCCCTGCTGGAGAACATTCCAAGAAAGGGTGTCTCACTTTCGAACCTGCCGGAGGGGCTTCAACAGGCTGTTTCAGCCTTAAACGCATTGGCCCAGGCCGATACCCCGCAGCCTGACAAGATTCGAGCGCTTTTTTCCCTGTTTGCATTGAATGCGCCGGCTACCCCCTCGTCAGATGCCGCCTCAACCCCTACGATTTTCATGCAGATGCTTCAGGAAGGGCTGAATGCCCTACAGGAACGGCTGCCTTTGCCAGAAACTTCGTTCACCCAACCCACCAACATTACGCCGTCCGGGAGTCAAGCCGACCAAGGACCTCTTTCGCCGCCCGTGTCCACACAACCCAGCGCCATGACGCCGTTTGCCACGGTTGGCCCTTCAGACAGCAGTGGGCAAGGCCCTCAGGTGGCACAGGTGCAAGGCAGCCTGGATTTTGGCGAATCCGGTGTGCCACAGGCGCCGCTGGTCGCAGCCTCTGATGCGCAGCCAATGGAGAAAGCCGTTTCTGGAGGTGAGCCCAATGCAGCGGCTGTGGAAACGGGCGTGAAGACAGGTACGCTACCGCCTGACCAGCCGGCAGCCGGCGCTCGGCCCGCAAATCCTGTGGCCGCAGACGCCCCTGTCTCTGGCAGGGTGCTGACTCAGGCACAGGCTGAATCCAAAGCCGCTGATCTGGCTGTCCGGCCTGTTTGGCTCTATGAACCAACTCCTGCGCAAGGCAAGGAGTCCCAACAAGCGGTCTTCAACCAGTCCATGTCCAAGGATGTGTCGGTCCCTTTTCAGAACCCGCAGACAAACATACCCAGCGAGGTGCCGGCATTCGCTGGCGCCAGGCAATTCACGCCTCAGCCCTCTGGCCAGGTCGAAATTCAGACGCAAGGCAAGGCCCAAGGGCCTGTTCAGGGGCAGTCCCAGGCCGCCGAAGCGCCGGTTACGCCCTCTGCCTCATCACCGGAAACGCAGATGACAGTAGGGGCAAGGCCACAGTCCGTAGATGGCCTTGCCCAAAGTCAAAACGGGCAGTCAACTCATGTCAGACAGGCGATGGCCGTAGTTATGAATCAGGCAATGAAGGCGGCAGAGACATGGTCGCCGGAGATCGTGCATGGGCAGCAGCCTCCTTCATTCAAGGATGTGCAGGGAGTCCAGCCTGAGATTCACGGCCAGGTCCAGGCGCAACCCCAGGCTGTTTCATCTCATACAACAAGGCCGGTGCCGCAAGAGGCCATGCCAGGTGTCAGGTTTGAGGGGGCTCCTGCAACCATTGCAGACAAACAGGCGTTAGAGTCGGTTCAGGCGACAGTAGGGGCGACTGGCCAGTCGCCCCTACAACATCGTTTGACTATCGGCACCGTGACGACCCTGAATGCCCTTGCCCAGCACATGGATAGAATGCAGGCATTTCGCCTGGAGCTTCAGCAGCAGACAGGTATGAATTTCTGGCTTGTCCCCCTCTGGTTTAACGGTGACAGTGGTTCAGGCCATTTGATCTGGTGGCAGGATCGGGAAGAGGAACGGAAGAATGGCGATTCAAAGGACAGCAGGGGCTATAACCTGCTCTTCGACCTTCAGCTCTCGCGGCTTGGAAGTCTCAAGATACGGCTTTCATGTAGCGGAAAGACAGTGCAATGTGCTGTGGCTGCCGAAAAGGAGGTGTTGCCTGTGATAAGAGACGGCCTTCAAGAGCTCATCTCCAGACTAAATGCCATAGGCTTTTCCATGAAGCTGGTGGAGTTGACCGAATTCTCCAAGATAAATCCTGACACCTTTGACCCATTGAGTATGAGTGGACGCTCTGCAAACGGCATATTGAATCTGATGGCATGAGAAAGACCATGAGGAGTGGTCATGGCTGATTCATACAAAAAAAAGAAGGCGGTGGCCCTCAGGTATGAAAAGGGCAAGGACAGGGCACCGCGTGTCACTGCAAAGGGTCAGGGCATAATCGCCGAAAGGATTTTGGAAATCGCCCGACAGGCAGGGCTTCCCATCAAAGAAAATGCCGATCTGGTGGAGGTGCTCAGCCGCCTGGAACTGAACGCCGAGATACCTGCTGAGACCTATGTGGTGGTGGCGGAGATACTGGCGTGGGTCTATGGTTTGAATGAAAGGAGTCGAAGGGGCCGATGAAATGTAACGTCCTTTCTCCTTTTCCCATCATTCTACTTGAGGTCCGTCCAGTTGTTCGCTCAGCCAAATCTTCAGCTCATGCGTCAAAGGATAGACGCCCACACCAGCCTTTTTGCCGCCTTCTGCTATGGCGTTTTTTACGAGTTCAGGCGGTGCCGCCACCTTTGCCAGTTCCTCCACCTCCCTGGAATTCCTTTTGAGCAGGGTTACACGGGGCTGTTCCCAGTCGTAAATCACGAAATAGATGGATTCATCCTCTGCACCCCTGACAAAATCATTGCCGCGAGTCCAGCCCGCTCCCCACTCCAGATACATGTCAATGGCCTTTTCAGGGGTCATAGTCCAGTCTATGCAATTTACTATCTCTCTGGCTTTTTTGAGTTTTTCAATGTTTGTGATGATTTTTTCGGAAGATTGTATCATAGGCTGCTCCTTAATTCTAATTTTTCAAGTATCCCTGAAGTTATTGATTCCTGTAAATTAAAAATAAAACCGCCTGGTTTGAAAATCAAGTAGAAATAATAGTCATTATTGAAATTTTCTTTTTCAACAGGGCTTGCGATGAGAAATGTCAGGCATGGCTATTGCATATTTTCCTGATGACAGGAGGAAGAATCCATGCAGAACATAGGTTTCAGTTTCAGTCAGGGTCTGCACCCACATACAAGACTCGGTCACATGGAGGCATTGGAGGGCGCCATTTTGCTGGAGAGGCGTCAGCAGGTGATATCCAACAACCTTGCCAACACCAATACGGCTGGTTTCAAGAAACAGGGGCTCACCTTTGAGGAGTATCTCCTGCCCCAGATAGACGCCACCCGGCGCACGGCCAAGGGGGAGATCGAAAAGACCCTTTTTACTCAAGGCCCTACTCATGAAACAGGAAATCCCCTGGATTTCGCCATAGAGGGAGAGGGCTTTTTCGTGGTTCAGACACCGGCCGGAAATCGCTATACCAGGGCCGGAAACTTTACGTTGGATGCCCAGAATCAGTTGGTCACACAGGAAGGCTATCCGGTACTGGGTGATGGAGCGCCCATAATCCTTCAGGACACCACAGGCAAGGGCATCTGGCTCGCCGAGGACGGCAGATTTTTTGTGGATGAAACGGAGATGGGCAGAATTGACCTGGTCACCTTTCCAAATCCCGATGGACTTGACCGCATGGGGCAGAATCTCTATGCCGAGACACGGGCATCCGGTCAGCCGGCCCCTTCGGAAACCCCGCATGTCAGACAGGGGTTTATCGAGGACTCCAACATAAATCCAGTGGAAGAGATGGTGAACATGATCGATATGTTTAGGGCATATGAGGTTCAGCAGAAGACCCTGCAATCCGTGGATCACCTGGATGACAAGGCCGTAAATGAAGTGGGCAGGCCGGCATAGATTTGATTTTTTGAAATAAAGGAGGAATTTCAATATGTTCAGAGGACTCTGGTCAGCAGCATCCGGCATGAACAGTATGCAGTTCAATATGGATGTCATCTCCAACAACCTTGCCAACACCAATACCGTTGGCTTTAAGCGCAGTCGCGCTGATTTCGAAGACCTGCTCTATCAGACCACGCGTATGCCTGGCACACAGAACGCAGACGGTACTCAGGTGCCCACAGGCATGCAGATAGGCATGGGCTCCCGTCCTGCCGCTGTACAGAAGATCTTTACGCAGGGGGACTATGAAAGCACAGGGAATGACCTGGACTGGGCCATAGAGGGCAGGGGGTTTTTCAAGGTGGTCAGCAACGGAGAGGAACTCTATACGCGGGCAGGGGCATTCAAGCTGGACAAGGACGGATTTGTGGTCACATCCAACGGTGACAGGCTTCAGCCGGAGTTTGCCGTGCCCATAAATACCACCCATATCACCATAGATCCCTATGGTCTTCTTGTGGCTGCTGATGCCAAGGGCAATGCCTTGGCCTCGGCACAGCTCTCAATCTACGATTTCGCCAACCCTGCGGGCCTTTACAGCGTGGGCAGGAACCTCTTTCGGCCCACCAATGCCTCAGGTGACCCTGTGGAAGGCGCCCCTGGTACAGAAAATTTTGGGACCATAGCCCAGGGGTTTCTGGAGCAGTCCAATGTGGATGTGGTCAAGGAGATGGTCTCCATGATCATCACGCAGAGGGCTTATGAGATCAACTCCAAGAGCGTGCAGACTGCGGATGATATGCTGGGCATCGCCGCAAATCTCAAGAGATAATGCAGGGTCAGGAGCCTTGTATTTTAGGAGGAATGGGCCATGAAAGCTGAAATTCTGCCGCAATTATACAACAGGTGGTTTGTCCTGATGTTTCTTGCGACAATTTTGTTTTCAGCAGATTGTTGTATCGCTCAGGCCCCTGCCGCTGGCAGAACAATGGAGACCATGACGGTGATCGGCCAGGACCTTGAACCAGCCTTTACAGCAAGGATCCTGAAGGAAAATCCTTTGCATGGGGCTCGCATAACCATTCAGGATTTCAGGACTTACCCCGCCCAGATTGCAGTTCCGGCAGGAGCGCTGGAGACATCCCTTGAATTGCTGCCCAATCACAATATGCTTGGCCGGGTCTCCGGTATCTTCACTTTGAGGGTCAATGGGCAATATGTCCGTCAGATGCGCGCTACAGCCCTTGTGGAGGCGTATCTGCCTGTGGTCTGTGCAGCCGCGCCCCTTGAAAAAGGACATGTGATCTCCCAGGCCGACCTGTCCGTGGCGGAGTTTCCGGTTTCCAGACTGCCCAACAGCATCGTCCTGGACTTGGGCAAGGCCGTTGGAATGTCTCTGAAATACTCTGTCAGGCAGGGCCAACCCCTTTCCGAGGCCATATTGGCCCCGCCTAAACTGGTAAAAAAGGGGGGCGTGGTCACCATAGTTGCGCAATCAGCCACAATTTCCGTAAGCGCTCCGGGAGAGGCAAGACAGGACGGGGCTAAAGATGAGCTCATAAAGGTCAAAAATCTGATGAGCCAAAGGGAAATCGTGGCCAGAGTGCTGAATGAAAACACTGTGATGGCCGTTTTTTAAGGCTGTCATCTTATTCTTGCGGTTTAAGTTTTTGATGAGGAGTAGAGATATGAAACATAACACCCATATTTTAGGTATCTTTTTGCTTTTGGGTCTTGCAGGGTGCGCTACATCTTCTCCACCCGAGGCCATGCTGAAACCCACTGTCCGGGAGATTCCGGTGGTGCAGGCCCCGCCTGCCGAAGGGTCCCTTTTTATTCCCAATCAGGAGAGCAGCCTTTATGGGGATTTCAGGGCCAGAAATGTGGGGGATGTGGTCACCATTCTGATTCAGGAAAATCTGAAGGGCTCCAAGGATGTCAGCACCAAGACCTCACGCAACTCGGATATGAATGTGGGGTTGACTGGTGTGGCGGGTCTTGAATTCGTGGAACAGGTGCAGCCTGGGTATCCGGGCTCCACCATCAATCCCTCCACTGCCATCGGTGGAGGCACCAAGGACACATTCGATGGTTCCGGCAAAACCAGCCGCAATTCCTCTCTGACCGGCACCATCTCCGCCAGGGTGGTTCAGGTCCTGCCGGATGGCAATCTGGTGGTGGAGGGTACACGGGAACTGAAGATCAACAACGAAACCCAATATCTCATACTTTCAGGCGTGGTCAGGCCCAAGGACCTTTCGCCTGACAATACCATTCCATCCACGCGCATTGCGGATGCCCGTATGGAGTACACAGGAGGTGGTGTGCTCAGCGAAAAACAGAGCCCAGGCTGGCTGGCTCGTATCCTTGGATCGGTTTCACCGTTCTGATGAACAGGAATTTTTCTATGATATTCAGGGGATTGGCTGATTTAAGAGGCATTGTATGTGTTTTTTCCCTGCTCCTGTGCCTTCTGGGCGGCACTTTTCCGGCAATGGCGGCCAGGCTCAAGGACATGGCTGAGGTGCAGGGCATGAGGGCCAATCAGATTTCAGGTTATGGTTTGGTGGTGGGGCTCAACGGCACAGGTGACGGCACTCAAGCGGAATTCACCATCAAATCCATTGCCAACATGCTGGAGCGCATGGGGGTCAATGTGGACCCCAAGAATCTGAAGACCAAAAATGTGGCCGGCGTCATGGTGACGGCGCAGCTTCCGCCCTTTGCCAAGATCGGCCAGAAGGTGGATGTGGTGGTCTCCTCCATGGGGGATGCCAAGAGCCTTCAGGGAGGCACGCTTCTTCTGGCCCCGCTGAAGGGTGTTGACGGCAAGATATACGCCCTGGCCCAGGGCCCCATAAGCATAGGCGGCTTTGCAGCAGGCGGGGCAGGGGCTTCCACTCAAAAGAATCATCCCACTGCAGGCCGCATCCCTGCCGGCGCCTCTGTGGAAAGGGAAGTAGGTTTTCCCATAAATGAGAAAAATGAGGTGGTCATGAGCCTGTTTCATCCGGACTTCACCACAGTTCAGCGGGCGGTGGATGCCATAAACAAAAAAATGGGTGAAATAGCCAGGGCCAAAGATGCTGAAACCATTGCCATCACCGTGCCTCCCAGCTATCAGAACAATGTGGTCGGGCTCATGGCGGCCATTGAAAATGTGGAATTGTCGCCTGATCAGAAGGCCCGTGTCATACTTGATGAGAGGACTGGCACCGTGGTCATGGGAGCGGATGTCAGAATCTCCAAGGTGGCCATCGCCCATGGAAATCTGAGCATTCAGATCAAAGAAAATCCACAGGTCTCACAGCCCCAGCCCTTTAGTCAGGGTGCCACAGCCGTAACACCCCAGACCAGTGTCAATGTGACGGAGCAGGGCGCCAAACTTCTGGTGCTGGACGCCAACAGCAATATCGGAGAGTTGGTGCGGGCATTGAACGCCATAGGTGTGACACCGCGTGACATGATAGCGATTTTGCAATCCTTACGAGCGGCTGGTGCCATTCAGGCGGATGTGGAGGTGATTTAATGGAAAACGGCATAAAGACTGTAAACCCACTGGATCTCATGCAACAGGGCCAGGCTGTGCAGGGTAAGTCCCTCAAGGCGGCAAAGGGTGACAAGGAGATGAAAAAGGCCTGCTCCGACTTTGAGGCCATGTTTCTCACCAAGATGCTGGAGTCCATGCGCAAGACCATTCCCAAAAGCGGGCTCTTGGACGGCGGAAAGCAGGAGGAAATCTATACCTACTTCATGGATGAAAACCTGGCAAAACTTGCCTCTCAGGGCAAGGGCACAGGGCTTGGACAGTGGCTTTACAAGGAGATGTCAAAGAAAGACCTGAAGTGATTTTAGCCGCCGCCTAAGGCACGATAGAGCTGAACACGGGCGGAAAGCAGTTGTCTTCTCACCTGTATCACGGCCATCTGCGCTGCATATTGGTCTCGTTGTGCGTCCAGGACCTCCAGGTGGCTTGCTATCCCCTGAGTATAGCGCTCTTCCACTGTCTTGAGCCGTTGTGTCTGCACATCCAGAAGCCTTTCTTGTGTTGCCAGGGCCACTGCCAATCGATCGCAGGACACCAGGGCATCGGCCACCTCTCGAAAGGCCTGTTGAATGGTCTTTTCGTACTCAGCCACAGCCGTATCCTTTCTGGCCTCTGCCAGCTCCAGATTGGACCGAAGTCTGCCGGCATTGAAGATGGGTTGAACCAGTTGAGGTGTGAAGCTCCACACACCGCTTCCATTTTCAAAAAGCCCTGAAAGGGAGCGGCTGGCAGTTCCCAGGCCCAGATTCAGCGTGATATTTGGAAAAAAAGCGGCCCTGGCGGCCCCGATGTTGGCATTTGCGGCCAAAAGCCGCTGTTCCGCTGCCCGTACATCAGGTCTGTGCAGCAACACCTCGGAGGGAATGGCCATGTCAAAGGCATCGGTGATGTCCTGGCGTTTAAGGCCCTTGCCGGACGGAAGGTCATCGAGTGGTGTGCCCCCCAATAAAAGGTTCAGGGCATTTTGTGCCAGGCCGTATTGCTGTTGAAGACGCACTAGTTCAGCCCTTGCAGCCTCCACTGCACCCTGGGCCTGAAGTATATCCAATTGGCTGGCGGCCCCTGTCTGATACATGAGTTCCACCAGTTCCAGCAGTCGAGAGCGGTTTTCAAGGGTATATTCCGTGAGCTCCAACCGCTCATTCAGCTCCTGAATGAGCAGGTATGTATCTGCCACCATGGCGATAAGGGAGGTGCGCAGGGTGTTTTTCGCCTCTTCGGTGGCCAGATATGAGGCATAGGCGGCTTCCTCCAGGGCACTTACACGGCCCCAGAAGTCCAGCTCAAAGCCGGAGAGATTCAGGCCTATGTCTTGGCGGTGAGTGGTGATATCCTTGCCGAACAGGGTCAGGTCCTTGGGGGTTCTGGCGGATGTAGAAGAGGCAACAAGGTTCACTGTGGGCAGGCGGTCCGCATATACCACTCCATAAACCGCCATGGCCTCACGCACACGGGCAGTGGCTATGTGCATGTCCTGATTGTTTTTCAGGGCAAATTCCGTCAATTTTTTGAGGCGCTCGTCTGTAAAGAATTGATGCCAGGCCAATTCGTGTGCCTTGGGCAGGACCTGGCCATTTGCAGGTTCATAGGGAGGAATGGGCCATTCCTGCGGCACTGCTGCCTTGGGCCGCTCAAAGGCGGGAATCATGGAGCAGCCACACAGGGCTGTGAGCATGCAACACAAAAAGATACTAAAAAGACCCCTTCGCATTGCCTCAATCCACTTTATAACTGCGCAAGAAGGTGTCTATGACCTTGGAGATTCGTTCTTTTATGGCCTTTGGGCTGGGGGCTGGCATGCCCATGAGGCGGCGGTGGTGCTCGGGCGCCATCAGCATGCCTATTAGAATCTCTGCTGCAAAGAGTGGGTCATCCTTTCGAATCAGGCCCTTTTCCATCTTGGTTTCCAGAAACTCGGCCAGCCTTTTTGCCATAAATATGGAGCCTTTTTCAAGAAAACCTGCTGCCAGTTCAGGGAATTTGTCCCTGCTGCCTATTAGAATGCGATAAAGCCCCAGACCTGCTTCAGAAAAGACCTTTTCTCGAAAGCTGAAGGCAAAGGCCAGCAGGGTGGAATGCAGATCGCTGTTTTCTGGTTTGAGGGTCACCAGAATGTTGTCGGATAGGATGTGCACCACCTCCACAAAGAGCTCTTCCTTGTCTTTGAAGTGGTTGTAGAAGGTCTGCCTGGCCACTCCGGCCCTGTCAGTGATGTCTTCCACACTGGCGCCATAGCCCTGTTCTATAAATATCTCTGTGGCGGCCTTTAATATCTTGTTTTTGCTGTTGTTGGGTGAGAGCTTGGTTTTCATGTCTGATGCCCCTATGTCGAATGGAATTTGACTATACAATCTACTGCCATTTTGTCATATGTCAATAACCTGTTCAAGCCCCACGCACAGCAGATGTTTTTCACAATCTTTCCCTTTTTGAGCTTTTTCGGGATGACAAAAAATAGGGCTGGTGAAGCAGATAGTTTCTTGACTCTAAAGATAGTTAGGAGTAACTATTGCAAAATTAGACTTGCCATTCCATCAGCATTCCAGGTGACCGGTTATGCCTTTTGAAAAGCTACTTCCTCTTTTGAGCGCCGATGCCGTTTTACAGGTATTGACGCTGAGCATGCATGAGATATACATCTTCGATGCAGAAGGCCTGAAATTTTTGTTCGTCAATCAAGGCGCATGTGAAAACCTCCACTATACCATGGAGGAATTGTATAACCTTACGCCCTATGATATCAAGCCGGAATACACGAAGGAGTCCTTTATGGCCCTTGTGCAGCCTCTGCTAAAGGGCGAGAAGAGACAATTAACCTTTGAGACAGTTCATAAAAGAAAGGATGGGACCACATATCCTGTAAAAATCAATCTCCAGCTCATTCAGGCAGATGGACAAAGCGTATTTCTTGCCATAATAGAAGACATCACCGAACGAAAGAAGGCAGAGGCAGCGCTTCAAAGACAATATGAACTGAACAAAAAACTGCTTGACGCCATTCCTCATCCCATGTGGCTTATTACAAGGGAACGACGAATAATCGCTCAAAATCAGGCGGCGGAAAGAATGGGCACTCAACCAAGCGGTTTCTGTTGGGAAAAAATCCATAATATGAATACCATTTCCGAGGAACAGCGCAGCCATTACTTAAAGACAGGCGTTCCGGCCCCTGGTACCAAGTGCTATTTCTGTAGGGCGGATGAGGCATTGAATGCGCAACAGACCATTAACACGGAGATTGAATACAACGGTGGATTTTACGATGTTTGGTGGATTCCCATAGACGAGAACACCTACCTCCATTATGCCGTTGATCTCACCGAGCAGAAGGACAAGGAAAGGCGTCTGAGACAGAGCGAGGCCTCATATCGGCATTTGGCAGAGGAATTTCAGGCCCTGCTCAATGCCATTCCCGACATGATCACCTTTCAAACTCCGGACATGAAGGTCCTTTGGGCCAATGAAAATACGCTCAAGGCCCTTAATTTGGGCATGGCCGAGCTGACAGGCCGAAATTGTTATGAAATCTGGCATGGCCGCAGCACACCCTGTGAAAAATGCCCCTTGCTGACGCAGCAGGCCGCAGAAGGTCCTGTAATCAGCACTATCACTCTGCCCACAGGTCAGATTTTGGAGTTAAGAAGCGTGCCCTTCTATTCAAATGGCGTGTTAATGGGCACCATTGATATCAGAAGGGATGTCACAGGGCATAAAAGAATGGAAAGACAGCTTTTGCATGCACAAAAGATGGAGACCATCGGCACGCTGGCAGGCGGTATTGCCCATGACTTCAATAACATTCTGACCGCCATCGTGGGTTTTGGCCAGCTCGCCCTGATGCGCCTGAACCCTGATGACATAACTCGCAGGTATATTCAAAATATCCTGAATGCAGCAGACAGGGCAGCAACCCTTACCAAGGGGCTTCTCACCTTCAGCAGGCAGCAATCAGGCGACAAGCGGCCTGTTAAGCTCAACCAGGCTGTTCAAAACATGGAAAAGCTGCTGCGCAAGACTATACGGGAGGACATCACACTACAGCTCATCTGCTCCTCAAAAGAGCTGCTCGTGTCAGCGGAGCCTGTGCAATTGGATCAGGTGCTCATGAATCTGGTGGTAAATGCCAGGGATGCCATGCCTCAGGGTGGCACCCTGACCATCGCCACTGACGATGTGGAGATGACTCAAGGCTTCATAGAGCGGCATGGCTATGGAAAAGAGGGGCATTACGCACGCATTACGGTCAGGGATACGGGTATTGGTATGGATAAGGCCACCCTGGAACATATCTTTGAACCGTTTTTCACCACAAAGGAGGTGGGTAAGGGCACAGGACTGGGGCTTTCCATCGTCTATGGCATAGTAAAGGACCACGATGGCTATATCAGTTGCGAAAGCGAGCCTGGAAAGGGCACGACCTTTGAGATATATCTGCCCATATTGAAGGAAGACAAGGCCGCTGAAGGTCTTGAGCATGGCCATGTTGCAGAATCAAGGCCTTCAGCCGTTTCAGGGACAGGCACCATTTTGTTTGCCGAAGACAACGACACAGTGCGAGATTCCATAGCACAGATTCTGCGCTCGGCGGGCTATTCGGTCATAGAGGCTGTAAACGGGGCAGATGCCCTGCAAAGGTTTCGAGAAAATGCCTCGCAAATAGACCTGCTGCTCACGGACATCCTCATGCCTGAAATGAACGGCACTGAGCTATATGAGGCCATAAAGGCCATTCAGCCGTCCATCAAGACCATTTTCATGACAGGATACGCCCCTGATGAGCTTGCCACCAGGCTACCGGTGAATAGTCAGACACAGATACTCTATAAGCCCATACAACCACTGGAGTTATTGCAGCAGGTGAAGGCGATTTTGGTGGATTCAGAGTGAATAAAATTAAAAAGGTGAGTGCCATGAGACAGATTGTACTCGCAGTGGATGATGACAGGCTGGTGCTTCAGGCTGTTGCGGCCATGCTCGACGCATTTGACATTTCAGTCGTAATAGCACAGAACGGCCAAGAGGCCTTAAAGATTCTCACCACACAGAAAATAGACTGCGTGTTAAGCGATATCAGAATGCCTGAAATGGATGGCCTGGAACTCTTGGCGGCTATAAGGGAACGGGGTATTCAGGTACCTGTCATACTCATGACCGCCTATGCTGACTTAGATACGGCTGTTACTGCCATTCGGCAGGGTGCCTTTGACTTCATCATCAAGCCGTTTCAGCCTGATTATCTGGTCATTTGCATTCGAAAGGCCCTGCATTACAGGCGCATGGCGGAATTGGAGGCCCACTACAAAGAGGAACTGGAACAAAAGGTAGCTGACAAGACAGCGCAATTAAAGGCCCTGAGCCAGGAACTGATTTACCGGCTGACAACGGTGTCTGAATACAGGGATACGGATACAGGTGAGCATATATCCCGTATCGGTCTTTATTCGGTTGCCTTGGCCGAGGCCCTGTTCATGCCGCCCGAATACATTGAAACCATAGGCCTGGCCGCGCCCCTGCACGACATAGGCAAGGTGGCTATTCCTGACTCCATGCTTTTGAAGCAAGGGCCGTTGACTCAGGAAGAGTGGGTTGTTATGAAGCAGCATACGATTCGAGGCGCTTCAATGCTTGCAGGCTCGCTTCAACCCATGATTCAAATGGCGGAACGCATTGCCCGCACACATCACGAGCGTTGGGACGGCACAGGTTATCCCAACGGCCTGAAGGGAGAAGAGATACCTCTTGAAGGTCGCATAGTGATGCTGGCGGACATCTACGACGCCTTGCGAGCCAAAAGGCCATACAAGGCTGAAATATGTCATAAGGAGGCTGTTCGAATCATTCTGGAGGGGGATGGCCGTACAAAACCTGAACACTTTGATCCGCATCTACTGGATATTTTTCAGCGGATAGAGCACAAATTCGATAGAATCATGGATGTGCATGTAAAAATTGCATACTTGAGTCCGCCTGACACCTGCAAGACGGCTTGATGTCTGGGCGTATCTCCCTCCCTGACAAGGGGAGGCCGGGTAGGGGTGGAGGTTCCCTTTATGGTTTATTTTTTAAGGAATCTGCATATTGAATGGCAGCAAGAGGGGGCTTGCATATTTGGCGATGGCTGTGTAATATCCTCTTCCACAGCGCGGCCGTAGCTCAGTTGGATAGAGCGCCGGACTACGAATCCGTAGGTCGGGGGTTCGAATCCCTCCGGCCGCGCCAAATAAATTCAATAGGTTAAATCGAATAAAACGGTCATTTATTAAAAAATAAAATGGCCGTTTTTATTTTGTAACATATTTTCCCAGAAGCTCCCTTCTTGCCAATTCCTTGACGCCATCAAAAACATTGGCTGGCACCTCGTGGAATGCTCCTGGAGAATGGCAATTGCCGCCTCCGCTTCCTCAAAGGTCTTGTATTACCGCCGTAACTGCCCCTACAAGCGGAACGTGTCCATGGGAATGAGACAGCTTTTTGACAAGGTGAAGATGTCTCACTTATTGGTACAGAGGCCTTCCCTAAAATACCGCCTGCCCGATAAACTTTACTACAAGTCTGTGTAAATCAAAAGTTAAACTTGCTTTTTACACAAATTGGCAGTACAGTAATGCCATGATTGCACGTGACATCACCGAAGAACTGTTGCGCTCCGCCGCCGAGTACCCTGTGGTGACCATTCTTGGCCCTCGTCAGGCAGGCAAGACCACCCTGGCCAGCATGGCCTTTCCATCCGTACCGTATTTTTCACTTGAGGACCCGGATGTGCGCATGGCGGCTGAGGCCGATTCGCGAGGGTTTCTTGCACGGATGGAAAACGGCGGTATCCTGGACGAGATACAACGGCTTCCTGTCCTGCTTTCCTATATTCAAGGTATAGTGGACAAGACCAAGAAACACGGGCAGTTCATTTTGACTGGAAGCCATCAGCCGTTACTGTATGAGGCAATCAGCCAGTCGCTGGCAGGCCGTATGGCCATGCTGGCCCTATGGCCGTTTTCCCTTCATGAAATTCGTCATTACAATTTGCCAAGTGACCCCTTCGATTTAATCTGTAAGGGGTTTTTCCCCAGACTGCATGAAGAGGGCTTGGAGCCGCGCCGGTTTTTCAATAGCTACTTGCAGACCTATGTCGAGAGGGATGTACGTAGTTTGATTCAGTTGCGCGATCTATCGCTGTTTCAGAGGTTTCTGACCTTGTTGGCTGGCCGTGTGGGACAGGTTGTCAATCTCGCCTCGCTGGGAAACGATGTGGGCGCCTCTGCCACGACCATCAGAAACTGGCTCTCGGTGCTGAAGGCCTCCTATGTTGTCTTTGAACTACCCCCCTTTTTTACAAATGTGCAAAAGCGGGTGATTAAGTCGTCCAAGATATACTTTACCGATGTGGGGCTTGCCGCCTTTCTGCTCGGCATTCACACGGCTGAACAGGCCTCGCGAGACCCTCTGCGAGGAAACCTTTACGAAAACCTTGTCATAGTGGACATCATGAAAAGCGCTTTGAACCGTGGAATCAGGCCGGAGGTCTATTTCTTGCGGGACTCCCATGGTAATGAGATTGACCTGCTCATTCGAGAAAAGGGTATGCTCACACCCGTTGAGATCAAGTCCGCAGCGACCTTCTCCACAACCTTCCTCAAGGGACTGAAGTGGTTTCATACATTAGGGGTCAAGCAAACCCTGCCTGGCGCGGTTCTTTATAATGGCGAGCAGTCTTTTGACATTCATGGCATTCGTGTTCTTAATCCAATTCATGCCGAGGATATCTGGGGAACGCTCACATTCACCCGCCTTTAGGCGTTGAGGCGCAGGTTAAAAGCTAAATGCTGTAGATTGGGCGCCTGAGACTGACAATAAACTCTGATCTGTTTTTTTTAATGGTGAGCCAGATTTTAACCAATTGTCCAGTTTTTGGGGGTCAACTGTATTTTTTATTGCTTTTTTGCGGATTTTTTATTAGTGCAATAAAAATATTGGGAAAAAGGGGGGAGATAATACAGGGCGATGAAAATAGGTAGATATGATTTTTCCATCACAGCACACACACGCATTTGTTTGGGACAGCAACCATTTACCTTTGTATTAAGGAGCGGTTTGGGCAATGTGCTTAAAAAGCTCACCTGTGTGTTAAAAAATACCAATTGTAATAGCTGCATACTCAAAAACAGCTGTATCTATGCCCTATGCTTCGAATCTATACCAACAATGGCTGGGGCACCTGATGGCTTAACCGAACTACCCAAACCTTATATTTTTTCTATGCATTCATTGTCTAACGAAGATATTGAAGAAGGTCAAACTATAAATTTCTCTATCAAATTTTTTGGTGAGGCCAATAGATATCTACCATATTTTGTGCATTCAATAATAAAATTAGGTGAGATAGGTATAGGCAAAAAGATAGGTTCCAGAAGAGGTCAATTTAAGCTTGATAAGGTTATATGCGGTGACAATTTATTATTTGATAAAACAGGCACACTTAAACCTATTACAAATTTACCTGAAATATCCTTGACATATTCACATCCTCAGAGCCAAAAAATTAATAAATTAACCATCAAGTATCTTACACCAATTCGCATAAAAGAACACAATCGCTTAACTGATGAGTTGCCTTTTTTTACATTATTTAATGCTATATTTCGCAGAATAGCGGCATTGGAATTTAGTTATGGCGAAAATAATATAATTCATGATAATGAACTATGTGAAAAGGCAAGACTTATTACAATTAGTGATGCAACACTTTTATGGAAAGACTTTGATCGCTATTCAGGCAGACAAAAGACTACCATGAAATTAGGGGGTTTGGTAGGTTATGCAACATATCAAGGAAATGACTTACAGGACTTTTTGCCTTTTCTGAATTATGTAGAACAGGTACATGTTGGTAAACAAACGGTCTTTGGTTTTGGTAAAATAGAGGTGCTTGTATAAATATGAAATATATTCTATTTGCAGTTCTTGGCACAACTCCACAAGTATTAACAGAGGCATTGTATGCATTACATAAAAGTGATAAAAAGATAAATGCAATAGAGATTATAACAACGCAAACTGGTTACGATTATATCAATGCCATGTTACTTGCTAATGGTGATGGTGCATATTATTGCTATCTCAAAGATTATAATATCTCTAAAGATCAAATTGAGTTTAGCAAACAAAACATAACAATATTAAAATATCCAAATGGAAAATCCATAAATGATATTACAAATCTTACTGAAAATCAAATTTTGATGTTTACTGTGCTTAAAAAGGCATGTGAATTGACAGCATCTGTAGATACAACTGTATATTTTTTAATTGCAGGGGGCAGAAAGACCATGAGTTCATGTCTTTCTTTAGCTGCACAACTATATGGAAGACCATATGATAGAATATATCATGTCTTAGTTTCTCCTGATTTTGAAAATTGTAGAAATTTTTTCTATCCTCCACCAAAATCTAAACCTATAGAATTGCTTGACTCAAAAGGGCAACCTTTTATAAAGGAAACTCGTTATGCAGATATTGAATTAATTAATATGCCATTTGTATCAATTCGAGAACATCTACCAGTTGAATTATTAAATAATTTAAAAGACATAAAGCAGCTTATGCCATATCTGATCATGGATAAGCCGCATCATTTAAAACTGATATTAGCGACTTGCCAAATCATATATGGGAATAAATCAATCAAATTGATTCCTGCATATATGGCTTTCTATGCATTTTTTGTGCAGAAAAAACTCAAGTGTAATCAATTAGATAATTGTGATGAATGTAATGATTGTTTTATGGATATTCAAGAAATCATGGATGCCAATGAAGAAATTGTAAGTTTATATAAACAAATTATTCAGCTACAGAATAGATATGTTGATGAAGACAAGAAAGGCATATATGCACTTACAAAAGAGGACATCAGAATTTATAAAGCAAAGATAAACGAAAGTCTTCGCAGGGCATTTGGACATAATTATAGCTCAAGGCTTTGCATCACTTCTGTCGGGAAAAAACCAAATACCAAATACGGCATAACCCTTGGCAAGGATTCTTTGATACTTCAATAAGTAAACGGCAACCTTGCCATCTCTGTATTTTTTGCATATCTGCGTTAACCTCCTCTCAAATCTTACAAAGAGGAGGTTATACAATGCAAAAGAAGGTGTTAGCCACAGTTTTTTGTTCTCTCGTGGGTATTTCAGGCCTTTTAGTCACGGGCTGTGCAACCATAGTCGGTCGCTCTGACCAACTCATCAGCTTAAACAGCCAGCCCAGCTCCGCCACCGTCACCATCACCGATGAAAAAGGGACTGCAGTGATGACAGGTACCACTCCAACCACTGTCACCCTCAAGAAAAGCGATGGTTCGTGGTTCGGTGGCAAGACCTATCTTGTAAAGGTCGCCAAAGAAGGCTATGAGACACAGACCATTCAGATTAACCATCAACCCAATGGCTGGTACATTGCCGGCAATCTGATCTTTGGCGGTCTGATTGGCTGGTTTATCGTGGATCCGCTTTCAGGTGCCATGTACAATCTGACGCCTGATCAGATCAATCCATCTCTGACTCCGCTCAAAACCAGCGAAAACAAGGCCGAAGGTCAAACCTTGACCATTGCACTGCTGCAAGATGTACCGCCAGAGTTGCGTTCCAAAATGACAAGGATTAAATAAAAAGGAGGGAAAATTATGCTTAAAAAACTCATAATCATGTCTATTGTGTTGTTTATAACGGCCTTCAATGCCCATGCTGCAGATTATAGTTGGGCAAAAGCAGGGGCATATGGTCAGCTTTCTAATTCAACGGTTCTTGCTACCTTTTTTTATGCTCAGGCCAATGAACATCTGGTCGTATTCTCTGATGTGAAAGGTTTGGTGTGTCAAATAGCAGGTGCTTCTTATGGGCAAACGCAGATGGTCTCAGAGAACAGCCATTATATCGCTCCATATAGTGATCTCTATGCATTGCTCTGTATCAGACCGTATGGTTATGGTTATGCTATCATAGGGGTCGTAACTGCAAGATAACAACGCAACCTATCATAAAAAACCATCAATGGAGGCGGAAAGATAGATTTTGAGAAAAATATCTGTCCGCCTCGTTTTTTTATTGCTTTTTTATGAGATTTCCATTAGTTCAATAACAATACTGGAGAAAAGAGGGGGGTGTGTGGAATTAGCGCTCATGACGCCTCTGGGGCGTAATAAGGACCTGATTCTGCAATTTATAGACTTCTTTTGCAGACCGAACCTACCCTACAATGACGAGGCCAAAGGGATTCAAGCAGGGCTTCTCGCCTTGGGCAGACTGCGCCATGTCTATTGCATCACCACTCAAGAGACAGCAAGTGTATTTCAGGAGCTTAAATCTCAAATCTCAGAGGAATTTCAAAGTGATAATCTGCAGCTTCATGAGATTGCACTTCCACTTTCAGATATCAATGTTGTCGCTGAAGAAGAGACAAGAAGGCTTGTCTTTGAACAAGTAAAGGGCATAAACCAAGGCCTCATCATCGCCTCTGGCGGCAGAAAAAACCTCACACATGCCCTCATCGAGGCAGGCCTTCTCTATGGCTGTCTGGGCTATCTCTCCATCACAGCGCCACATGGAAAGGAACGGCGGGATTGCGTCACGGACTTTCAGGTCTATTGGCTGCCCATTGAGCGGATTTTAGAGCAAAAACAGGAATACCTCGATCTGCCCTCCTTGAAAGATGAGATAGTTGAAAACTTCCGTTCCCTTTACATCCTGCCCCTTAATTCCCTGAATAGATTAAAACAAGAGACCATTGGCAGGGATCGAAGCCGTTTTGAGGCAGAACTCATGTGGCTTCAGGCCCTGCCCAAGGCAGACTTACACTGCCATTTGGGCGGCGAGGTGCAGCCCAAGCTGTTACATGCAATTGGTACCGCTGTGGTCAATGAGGCCCATCTCCATGCCAAGACAGCCCTGACAGCCCTTTGTAGCGCCCTTAAAATAGGCTGTAATGGCCATCTGAATGAGATTGGGCTGGCCAAATCCATTAAAGACGCCCTAATCTCACGGGGCAGCCATCCCTTAGACGGTTTTTCACAGCTCTTACAAGATGCCTCTGCAATCTCCAAGATGAAACCATATGAAGTCAATGCCTGTCTGCTTTCAGCGCTATTTGAAGAAGACATATCAGAGCTCATGTGGCAAGGTTGTCAAGGTGTCATTCCACTGCAACGCTATATGCAGATAGGTGAACTGGGTGGCTCTAATCTGCTTCAGACCAGAACAGCCATTCAAATGACCTTGAACCACCTGCTAAATGAGGCCATAAGGGAAAATGTGCGATATATAGAGATACGCTGTTCTCCAGAAAATTATAAGCAAGGCGGTCTCTCATCAGAGGATGTCATGCAGATACTCATTGAGACCGCCAAGGCTCATGAGGAAAGCATATTAGTCAATTTCATCATCATTGGCACACGGCACAAGGATCAAGAGGAGCTAATGAATCATGTCAACATTGCCATCTCTTTTGCCAAGGAGGAATCATACTATAATAAAGTATGTGGTTTTGACTTAGCTGGTGATGAGAATATCAAGGGGTTTTTCGAGTTTCGCAACGATCTCAAACCATTATACGACAATTTTGTGCAGATCACCATTCATGCAGGTGAGGTGGGAGAGACTGATAATATTCGAGATGCCATCTATGAACTAAACGCCCGTCGCATAGGTCATGGCCTCAAACTCATAGAAAATAAAGAGATGATGAACTATGTTCGGGATGCAGGTATCGCCATAGAGATGTGTCCAACTTCCAATATGCAGACCAATGGCTATCACAACTTTGCTTATGACCCTCATAAACCGTGTGATACAAAAAAGATATATCCACTTAAGTTATATATGATGCATGGCATAGCGGTCACTGTGAACACCGACAATCGAGGGATTTCACGCACTACCTTGTCAGAGGAGTTGTTGCGGGCTGCTCAGCTCACAGAAGGAGGGCTTTCTCAATGGGAGGTCTTGCAATTGGTCAAAAACGGCTTCAAGGCGGCCTTTTTGCCATTAAATGAAAAAAACAGGCTATTAAAGCAAGTGGATAGGGAGGTGTTTGGAATGGTGGTAAAAAATCTTACTAAGCTATTATTCAAATGATCAAATGATATAATCAACTTATGGCATATTGAAAAAAAGGGGGATAAAATGTGTATCAACATAACAAGATTTTATAAACGAGAACGAAAGGAGTTGGATTGTGAGATTATAACTCCAATGTTCCTTGGCAATGCCAAGCAGGAGGCTGAACTGCGTGCTGCTCCATTTAAGGGTCTGCTGCGTTATTGGTGGCGTGTGGCTGAAGGCTATAAGTATGCAACTGATAAAGATTTACTAAAGGCAGAAGATTTACTAAAGGCGGAAAATACCATATTTGGCAGTGCTGATGAGAATACAAATTGTAAAAGTCAAGTAAAAATATGGGTAGAACCTATAACATCATTACAACCTAAGAAAGAGCAATTTAAAAATCCAGGTAATATTGATCATCCAGAGTGTGAAAAATCTCAATGTAAAATCAATCCTCTTAATTATCTTGCTGGGATAGGGCTGATTAATTACAAAAGAAGTTATTTTCCTGCAGGAGAAAAGTTTACATTACAGCTTGAGGCACCAGAACAGATATTACAACAACTGGAATCTACTTTGGCTATTGTAAATAAATTTGGCGCCATTGGCAGTAGAAGTAGAAATGGTTGGGGCTGTTTTCAATGGCCTGCGTCACAATCTAATGTTGAAATAAATTATAAAAAATTTCAGGATGCCTTTGATCGGGATTATCCACATTGTTTAGCCAAAGATAAAGATGAAAAGGGGTTATTGCTTTGGAAGACAAAACAACTATATGATAAATGGGAAAACTGTATGAAAAATTTGGCTGAAATCTATGTGGCCGTCAGGATAAAATTAGATGTTACTAAAGGTAGTCCACCTGATAGGCATCTGCTTGGCTATCCTGTGACAAATCATATTATACAATTAAAACACTGGGAGAAAAAAGGTCGTCATGCATCAGCTCTTCGGCTGATTGTTCGCAAGGAAAATGAGCAATATCGCGGCTATTTCCTTCATCTGCCACATCTTTTTAGCCAACAAATGTGGCTCAATGATAAAACCAGGCAGATTGAGATATGGCGAAATGTTCACAAAACTCTTGACACTCTTGACCACTATTGTGATAGGGCAAACTTTTGAAGAGAGGAGAGGCAATGAATCAGAATATGTCTGACAAGATCTTAAACGATGAGGGATATTGGCTCCATAAAACCAAACTATTTCTACATGACCCGCCAGACAAAGCCATTCACATACCTGGCCATGAAGAACGCAGTAATGACCTGATAGCTGCCCTTGGCATGGTGGGAGATGTGCTTCATAATGACGAATATAGGGATGCTGACAGCATTGCATCGGGCATGGACAGGGCATGTCTGCCAGGCTATGTACCTAAAGATGAAACCAGAAATGGGGCAGTCGATTTTCTGAGATTTCCACAGATCACACATCCAACTGGAGCCAATACACCGTTACAATTGATTTTACCGCAAGAGTTATTGAATAACAAATCCATTAGTCAGCAGATTCAAGAACTCTTAAGAGAAGATTCGGATTTGCTTTCTGAGGACCAACGATACAAGGGCAATGCGGCATTATTTTCCTTTATTCGTTTTCATTACCTGTTTTTCATACTCAGGAGACGGTTAGCCCAAAAGGATATCGGTGGGCTTGGAGGTCTGTGGTATAGACTGCCTGCTGATACCCGTTTGCCAGATCACTCCATCTGGCAGCACTGTGGCATGGTTTCTGCGATTGGCTCGTGCAAGCAACTCTCTCCAGAGAAAAAGGCCAGTCTGATGGTCTATGCCATTACGCCTGTTCAGGATTTCATCATAAGGGCACGCAAACTGCGTGACTATTGGTCGGGTTCAATCCTTCTTTCCTGGTTGGCATTTGAGGGCATAAAGGCCATTATCTGCAATCTGGGGGCGGACCATGTGGTTTATCCCAGTCTTCACGGCCAACCCTTAGTAGATGACCTGCTAAAGATCTGGGGGATTAAAGAAGAGTGGTTAAGTCGTCATAAGAACCATGGCATTGCCTCCTTTCCCAACAAATTTGTCTGTCTTGTGCCAACCGGCAAGGAAAAGGACTATGCAGAAAAAATTAGGACTTCTATATCTAATGCCTGGCGTGAACTGGGTGAAAAAACATTAGAATTGTTATCAAAAAGGATAGAGAGAATAGCCCATGATGATATCCGGAAAGCTCTTAAGTCGCAGTTTGATCGCCAAACCAATAATTATTGGGAACACCACTGGTCTTCTGCCCCCTTAGTAACTGGAGACAAAAAGGCTGACATTGAGGCATTGCTACACAAAGACTCAATTGCTTCAGCCTTTGATTTCTGGCAGGATTCCCAAAAGATATGGCCAGCGCAATCGAACGGCGAAGGCCAGCTTTACTCTGTGACGCACCGTTTGGTGCAGGCGGGTCTTGCAGCTGGCAAGGCCTTTCGTCCGGATTTGCGGCCACCAGAGGAGGGTATCAAGTGTGATCTCTTTGGTGAATTTGAGATTTTGCACTATCCTGATCAAGCCGATTTAAATCCAAGGCCATCGAAGGATCCTTTCTGGCAGGATATACGAGAGGCCTTTGGTGAATCCGAGTTTGGAAAGACAGAGCGTCTCTGTGCGTTGGGACTCATAAAACGTCTTGCATATCGAGTGTGCAAGGACATGAAGGACCATCCTCTTCATAACATGTTCAAAAACGCCGAACAGTTTCCATCCACCACAGAAATGGCATTACATGATTGGTGGCATCAGATAAATCAGCGGGCTCAAAGTCAAGACGATAAGGATGCCCAAAAGATAGCTCAAGCGCTTAGCGCATTCAAAATGGACATGGACGATAGAGAGGCATTGAAGGAGGTGGCCCAATGGTTTCATGTCATCAACGAGCGGGAAGAGGTTAATAGACAAGGCTGTGACATTATTGATCTGAAAGACAAAAAGAAAGAAGCGGATGCCAAAGAGCTCTTCGGGCTTCATTCCGTCAAGGACATTCATAAATATTACGCCGTGTTGATGATGGATGGCGACAGAATGGGTAAGCTCATCAATGGCGAAACCTTGGGCTCTAAGTGGGAAACCGTCCTGCATTCGAATTTAGTCAATAAATTTAACGGCGATTTCGATCGAAATTTTAAAAACTTTTGGGCAACTCGGTTAAATGAACGCAGGTTGATCTCCCCTGCTGTTCATGCAGCTATATCAGAGGCGTTAGGGGATTTTTCGATAGTTACCGTTCCTTCCATCATTGAAAAATATGATGGCCGTCTGATCTATGCAGGCGGCGACGATGTCTGTGCTGTATTGCCTGCTTCCACTGTTTTATTGGCAGCTCGAGAGATAGCAG
Organism: Deltaproteobacteria bacterium; assembly: GCA_028695735.1. Taxonomy (GTDB): domain Bacteria; phylum Desulfobacterota; class Dissulfuribacteria; order Dissulfuribacterales; family DYLC01; genus JAQVIJ01. The sequence continues at coordinate 194,260 of JAQVIJ010000002.1, forward strand.
ATGCCTATGGCTGGGGATTCGTGGCTATTAAAGATGATCAGGCCGTTTCACTTCAAACACAATGGCGACCTGAACCAGGGCAGAAGTTGGCCATGCACCTTGGTAAAGGGGATGGCATCTCCATTTCAGCAGGCATTTTGATTGCCCATCACAAAAAGCCCCTGGGCCGAGTGTTGAAGCGCTGCCATGAGTTGCTTGAAAAGGCCAAGAAGGAAGGCGGTCGCAATGCCTTTGCCTTGGAGGTGGATAAGCGGGCAGGTGGAGGCCGCATATTTATGGCGGGATGGCAGGAAGAGAGCGAGGATAAATTGCTTCTGGATAGCTTTTTATATGTGTCTAATGCCTTACAAGCAAGCCAAGGGGCAGCTATGAGCTCCTCCCTTGCCTATCGTCTATCTACCTTTGAAGAAGGCTTGCAGGCATTGATAGCCGAACATTCAGGCGGGCTTGCCAAGTTTATTGCAAAACAGCTGGAGCGTTCAGGCGTGAATAAAGATAATAAGGATAAGAAGGACGACGAAGAAGTCATGGAATTAGCCCAACACATTGCCGCTCTTATTAATAGAAAAACTCCAGATGGTAAATTGCCCTTAGAATCCATAATCGTTGCAGAATTCATAGGCCGTTGCCGTGCAGAGCATAAGGATAGAGAGGTATAGCATGGATAAAAGAACCTGGATTGAGTTGAACCCCATTGACACCCTATTTTTTAAAGGTGCCGAATCCATGGTGGTAGGGGAGCATCATGAGGTGGACACCTTATTCCCACCCATGCCATCCACCATTATCGGAGCCATTCGCACTGCCATTATGCGCCAAAACCAGATTTCTCCTGCTGATTATCTGAGGCAACCAAGCCAATGGCAGGAGAAATATCCCATTCTTGGACTGCCAGACGAACCTGGTTTCGAGTTAACCGGCCCTCTCTTCTGTACTGGGACGGGCTCTCTATTGTTACCAGCCCCAGCCAATTGGTTTGCTGCTTCACCTGCTGAAAAGGCCGAGTGGGAAAGACCCTATTCTGTGCAAACAGCCCAGCCGCGGACGGTTTCATCTCTGGGGATTAGTGGGTCAGTGCCCAATCCTGTTTGGCTCACTCATCCCAAAGGCCCTGAAATGAAATCCCTTTCCGGCTGGTGGGTTACTGCGGCAACCTTTGATGCGGTCTGCCAAAATCAAGATGTACTTTTCACAAAGGATATTAAAAAGTTACAAGCCGATACGCCGGCCATCTTACCCATGAGTTCATTATTTGGCCGAGAAGAAAGGGTGGGAATCGCCCTTACGCCTGAACGGACCGCCAAAGAGGGCCATCTCTACAGTACAGTTCATGTGGTTTTGCATGAAGATGTCAGTCTGCTGGTTGGGATCAATTCGCCACATGACCTCTGTTTGAAGCAAGAGGGCATCCTTCAATTAGGAGGCGAACAACGAATATGCCGTTATCGCATTAGAGAGTCCATCGCGCTTCCTGAGAACCAAAGTGGCCAGACCCAACTCGCCTTAGGCCCTATAAAGATGACTGATTTACCTGAGGCCTGGAAGGGCGTTCCCCGTTGCTCTGGCAAGCTTTTGAGAATAGGTGGATGGGACATGGCCAAGGGTTTTCATAAACCCATGACGGCCTGGCTGCCACATGGAACTGTTTTTTTTACAAATGAAAGACCTAACCTGTCCCAACTTATGAGTTTTTAAAAAACAGCATTAGTTAAACATAAGCAATTATCTCTTATTTAGGAGGAACTATATGTATCTAATAGAACATGCCCATTTGTGTGTGTTGCACGCCATTTCACCTGTACATGCTGGTTCAGGTTCTGCTCTCGGCGCTGTGGATCTGCCCATTCAAAGGGAACGCCACACCGGCTGGCCTCATATTCAGGCATCTGGCGTAAAAGGTGCCTTTCGTGACCACTGTGAGCGGGTTTGGATGACTCAGCAGTGTAAAGGCACAGGCAATGATGATAATAAAAAGCAACAGCCCGAGGAACTTGCAAACCTTGCAAACCGCATCTTCGGTATGTCAGAATCCACAGAAAGCCAGGCCGGCGCTATCGCCTTTTCAGATGCAAAACTACTCGCCTTTCCTGTGCGTTCCAACCTGGCTCCCTTTGTATGGGTCGTGTGTCCAGCCCTTTTGAAGCGGTTGTCTCGGGATTTGGAGTTGGTGGGCATACCGCAGGTGCGCATCTCTGCTGAGGTACTTGATTCCGTATGCGTCAGTAACGACCAATATAGATTGGTCAAGGGAGAAATAAACAAAAATGATAGCCTCATTTTAGAGGATATCTGCCTAACCGCCAATAATGATGAGTGGAATAAGACTGAGTTGGAGGAGACCTTTAATAGACTTGCTCCAGAAATCGAACGCCTGGTGGTCATTCCTGATGCACACTTTTCTTTTTTAATGGAGACCGCCACAGAGATACAGGCGCAGATCAAGATCAAGCCTGAGACAGGTACTACTCAAGATGGCTCACTTCGCTATCAAGAATTATTGCCTGCTGAATCGGTGCTCTATACCCTTGTGTTTTTCACCGAGGAACGCACCAAAGATGATGCCAATAAACTTCAACTGGATATCTTGGCTAACCATGTGAAATATGCTGCCTCCACATATATACAAATGGGAGGAGACATGACCTTAGGCCGTGGCATTTTTAAAATCAAGTGGTTATCAAAATAGGAGGTGAAAAATGAGTAGGACATTAGGGCAAGAACGGGCACAATACTGTCTGCAAAAATTAGAGAAATTGCGGTGTGACAGGGCTGAGTTCAAGCCCCTCACAGCGGGGCTGCCAGCCATGATTCTACAAAATGGTTTTGGTCAGACCTTGGCCTTTTTAATCTCAAAAGAAAAAAACAAAGAACAAAAGGAACAAAATGGGGATAAACATCGCACTGCCTTTGATATCATAACGGAGTGGCTTATCAAAAGAAAACTGATTCATCAGGGAAAACCATCTGATATACTTAAACAAATAAGTGAAATGGAACAATCCAAATACCTTCAGGCCCAAAAAGAGACCTTGGCAATGCTTGAATGGTTAAAGAGATATGCAAATGCCGAGTTATTAGAGGAATAACCATGAGACCTGTATCGAAAGAAATCAATCAACTTATCAGTAATAAAGAGCGAATAAAACATGCCAATTTTGGGTTGGTTTTTAATAAATGGCTGGATTTAGAAGACTATTTAAAAAGGAAAGATAAAGAGAATAGTCAAGAAATATTCATTAGTGATTATAATAAATCCAAACAAAAGGCGGCTAAAATCCTTGAGCGCCGTCATGAAGAGCAGGCCAGCTATTGTCAAGCCATGCAAAAGGCAGGTTGGCATCCTTTTGTCTATCATGCCAAGCTCATCTCGCCTTTTGTCTCGGGTCTTGGCATGACTCATCCCACTGAGACCGGCCTGGTGCTGGATCATACCTCGGGCATTCCATATCTACCCGCCTCCAGTCAAAAAGGCGTATTGCGAATAGCCCATATTATAAATACCCTGTTTTTGGAGGACCTACTTGACCAAGGCATTGTGAAAAAAGATGAGAATACGAGTAACATCCTCTGGGAAGAAGATGCCGCCAGCCGGACCCTCTTTGGCTTTTCAGAGAAGAAGGAGGCCTTGGCGGGGCAATTGGTGGTATTGGATGCCTATCCACTGAATCCTCCTGAACTGGGAGTAGAGATACTAAACCCCCACTTTAGTGAGTACTATCAGGGTAAACGTGGTCCCACTGAAGATCAAAACCCCATTCCAGTGAAATTTTTAGTGGTAAAGCCTGATGCAGAGTTTGTCTTTAGATTGTTGTTGCGGACTCCCTTTCAAAAGGCGCCAGAAACAAATCAAGAGAGCCTCATAACCATCATCAACAAAAATATCAGTCGCGCCATTACCGAAGAAGGCATGGGCGCCAAGACAGCCTTGGGCTTTGGTCGATTTGAAATCAAAGGTAAAGCAGAACCCCAAAAGATTATGGAGTTATTAAATGAGTGTAAAAAGCGCGAGGAGCTTGAGCGATGTCCATGGCTGTCATTTAAAAAAAGGCGAATTGACTCTATTCGTGAGTGGGACTGGAGCAGATTAACACAGCTAATGTCTGACAGCGAGGCCATTCAGTATCAAAAGGTGCCCGAGATCGCCCAGGCGATTAAAGAGGCTGCCGAACAAATCCGGGCAAAAAATTCTAAAAAATGGGACCAGGAAAGGGATAAGCGCATGGCTGAGTGGTTAAGGCCGTCAGGCATAGAATGGGCGATTCAAAAAGATGCAGATGCCACTTCTCCTCTCTCACCAGAGGAAGAGGCTCTTTGTGAGCAGATTAAAGGATTGAAGGATTGGGGTAACTGGAAAACAGCTAATATAGAGATGGAAACCCTGCCTTTAATGGCCTTACAATTACTTCAAGATAAATTTTCGAGTTGGGGTTGTAAGGAAAGAAATGCCAAGCCCGACAAACAAGAGGCATGGAAAAGACTAAAACAACTCCTTTCAAACCAAGGAAAATGAAATAATGCCCTCCCTCTTCCTCCTCTTCAACCATACCCTGACTGCCCAGCAGGAGGCCGATGCCCATCGCTCCCTTGGCGTAGCGGAGGTCATTGCCCCGCCGCCTGACATCAGCCGCCTATGGGCGGAGATACCACCAGAGGCCGATTCCTTAAAGGAGTATCTCTTGCCCGTGATGGCCTGGCTTACACAGACGGCCAGGCCAGGCGATTATGTCTTGGTGCAGGGGGAGTTTGGTGCCACATGGCTCGTGGTCAATGAGGCGATGGCTATGGGTCTCGTGCCCATCTATGCCACCACACGGCGTGTGGCCACGGAACGCATGCTGCCCACTGGCCAAATCGAGATTCAGCATGTGTTTCAGCATGTGCGTTTTAGGCGTTATGGCTATTGACAGAGGCTCTAAATGAACTGTTTACCTTGTCTGATCAGGCAGGTGGCATCTATAGCAAGGCCATGTTGGTCTCAGCAAGGACAATTGATGACTATGCACAAGAGCGTGCCAAGAAAATGAAGATTGAAGTTGTTCACGGCAATGAGGTGCTCAACCTCAAAAAAAGGATAGGCAAATGGCTCAATCTTTACAGAAATGAACACCATGACGGAGACTGCCAGCCCATACAGCAGCCCTCGTATCTTTGAGCGCATTCCTTCTCAAGATGACCTGCAGTGGCTTTTACTGCTGCTTGGAGGCCTAAAAAGTGCCTTTGCAGAGGAGGTTTATAATGCTCAAACAGCGCAGCTCACTTTGTTTCACCATGACTCACCCTTGACTCCAGAGCTCTTGCAGCAGTCCCTTCAGGGGCATCGCAGTTTATGGTTTTATCCCATAGATGAGAATATGCAGGCATGTATTTTATTATTGCGCTATTATATCAAGCCTTCGCAAGCCACTCTTGACGCATATATGCAGACTACTCTTCTTCAGTCTGCTATTCATCATGTAAATATCTTACTTCATCATAATATTGTCAGTTATCTTGTGCAAAATGATAAGATATCCCTTTATTTATATATCTTTCTTGCTGCTTCAGCTCATTTTTTAATGCTGCGTGAGATAGCCATAAGACTCGTAAATACCCTTCCATTGCCCAAGTCAGGCATTGCTATTACGCCTTTTTTATATACAGAACCTCGAGGATTGCATTGGCAGGAAAGCGCTGTACCCATACCTTTAACTCAAAACAGCATAGACGGCACATATCGTTTCTTTTTATGCACACAAAGACAGGTTGTCCATGAGGATCAAATAGCCCATCTCAGGCGCATCAAACGCCAGGAACTGGCCGTTATTCGAGAGTTCATAGGAAAAGGGCCGTGGGCCAGGGCCGATTTCAGCCCAAAGAGAATGAAAACGGGTGATGATATTTCGCGCCTGCAAGATGCCTGTGGTGTGATACGGCATTTGACCACAAAGGCACAGCATGGTCGCAGGCTTACTGAGGAGGAAAGGCGTGTGCTCTATTATACCATTGGTTTTTTGAGCCATGAGGCCATGCATCATATCCTATCCTTATGTCCTGACTATAAACCCAAGACAGTAGATAGGCAGCTTGCCAATCTCTATGTGCGGCCCATAAGCTGTCCTCGCATCAGAGAGCTGCTTCCTGGCCTTACTTCTGCCATGGATTGCCATTGCGTATTTGATCCAAGGCATTTACAATTGGGTAGATACCCATCTCCTCTGCTACATGTGCAGCCGGAGTTGGTACCCAGCATGGATAAGCGTTATTCTGCTGCCTATGCCACATCCAAGGAGATAGGCCAGAGGTATCTTACGGTGCTTCAGGAATTGCAGGCAGTAGCGGAAGAGCTAAATGTGTTAAAAAGGGAATTGATTGTCTCATTAAAGGCATGTTCCAGGCCCTTTGTAAGGGTTGGGGATATAGAGTTTAGTTTGAATGAAGATGGAGATTTAAAAATAAAGAATTTATAATGGCTACGCTATACTTAGTTGAACCACAGACAATAGTTCACAAGGATGGTGGCAGATTGATTATTAAAAAAGATGGGACTGTGCTGCAAACTGTTCATATAACCAAACTGGAACAGGTAGTGGTAGCAGGGCCTGTTATGTTTACTCATGCTGCCATTCAAACTCTACTCAATGAAAATATAGACACAATCTTTACCAATAGATTTGGCAAATACTATGGCAGACTTGAAGGACCTGAAAGTAAAAATATATTTTTGCGCAAGGAGCAATTCAGGCGTCATGATGATGCACAGTTTGGGTTAAGTTTTACAAAGTCTGTAGTCTGTGGTAAGCTTAGAAATCAGCGCACTATACTTGCGCGCATTCAAAAGAATCACAAGATTGATCTTGCACAGCCCATAGCCATTCTTTCTCGCTTGATTGATAGCGCAAAAGAGGCCTTAAATCTGGATGCCTTGCGTGGTTATGAAGGCCAGGGCTCTGCCATCTATTTCAAGGCATGGGGTCAGGGTATAAAATCAGAACACTTTTCCTTTACAGGTCGCACTCGAAGGCCTCCCAAAGACCCGATAAATGCCCTGTTGAGCTTAGGCTATACCTTTCTTTCCCATACTATTGCCAGGGCTGTGAGTATAGCAGGTATTGATCCCTATCTTGGCTATCTACATTCATTAGAATATGGTAGGCCAAGTCTTATCTTAGATCTAATGGAGGAATGGCGGCCTGCGTTAATAGATTCCTTTGTATCAAGCATGATAAATCTCAATGTAATTAAATCAGATGATTTTCAAAAAGGAGAAATAATCAATCAAGATGATACAGATGATCACAATACTTCTGAAGCTATCTATTTAACATCAACAGGATTTAGAAAATTTATTGGTCAATATGAGCGTAGAATAAATGAAAAAGCTACATATCATTTAGATGGTATGGAGCGAACATATCGAGATATAATACTTTGTCAAGTGCGTCATTTTGTTCAATATATAAAGGGAGATGTTAAAGAATATATGCCATTTTTAATTAAATAGTTTAAGCCATGTATTTTTTAATTTCATTTGATATAACCAGCAACAAGCGTAGGCGTATAGTAGTACGATATTTATTGAATTATGGCAAAAGAATACAAAAGAGTGTATTTGAATGCCATGTTACAGAAAAAATTATGGAAACTATGGTTGGTGAGTTAGCTAAACTTATTGAGCATAGGGAAGATAAGATAAGATTTTGGCAGATATGCAAAGATTGTATTGAAAGGGTTGAAGTTGTTGGATGGGGTGATATTTCTTTAGAGGATGATGAATTTTGGGTGGTATAAATGAAGCCAACTAAGTCATATTTTATCGTAATGTACGATATATCTGATTCAAAGCGTTTACGCCATGTAGCAAAGATAACTGGAAAATATCTCAATCGTGTGCTTTATAGTGTATTTGAAGGAGAATTGACTGATAAACAGCTTTTCAATCTACAGCAGGAAATCAAAAATCATATAATGCTTGAAGATGACAGTGTGATTTACTTCAAACTTTGTCCAGAATGTGTTACTAAAATTCACACGAGAGGCAGAAGGATCCCTGTGCAGTTAGACAAGGATTTTATTGTGGTATAATATTTTTGCTCTTTGACAATTTATAAATTTTTTCTACAGCATACTTGGCTTGTTGCGCAACTATATGGTAACTTATTGATTTTACTTGTTTTTTTATTATTGGTTAGCTGAAATAAAAAGCAATAATTTCAATAAGTTACAGAATGGGGCTTGTATTTTATGCCAAAAGCTGTTATAATAGTTGAGGTTAGCGAAAACACGCATATACTCCTCGATGTTTTCGCACAAAAAAAGATGTAGGATTCGAATCACTTGACCCGATTAGAGGGGATTAAGACACTTTAATAATCTTAAACATTTTACCTAATTCATTATTCGAATCACTTGACCCGATTAGAGGGGATTAAGACGTGGTGACTGCATTACTGCAATCCCCTCGACATAAAATTCGAATCACTTGACCCGATTAGAGGGGATTAAGACAATAAATTACTTATATAATCAATAACTTCTGAAGGTAAAGATTCGAATCACTTGACCCGATTAGAGGGGATTAAGACTCTGTGCCGATGTAAATCCGATAATGCCCGTGTTCTATTCGAATCACTTGACCCGATTAGAGGGGATTAAGACCCTTTTTTTTATTTTATTACGACTGGCGTCGTATATTCGAATCACTTGACCCGATTAGAGGGGATTAAGACCCACATTATGCCAATACGTGTAATTCATTTCACTCATTTTCATTCGAATCACTTGACCCGATTAGAGGGGATTAAGACTCCATCTGCCATACTGATTTCCAGTTTCGTCTATATTCGAATCACTTGACCCGATTAGAGGGGATTAAGACATTTTCTCTTTTTCTGTTAAATCATCGTCAATGGTATTCGAATCACTTGACCCGATTAGAGGGGATTAAGACTAAACAAAACATGTTCTTGTGTCCCAGACCATATTAATTCGAATCACTTGACCCGATTAGAGGGGATTAAGACGGTATTTTCTTTTAGAAAATTAAGTGCTATCTCCATATTCGAATCACTTGACCCGATTAGAGGGGATTAAGACCGCAATAGCGTCCATTCTCTGTTCCTCTGTTAATGAAATTCGAATCACTTGACCCGATTAGAGGGGATTAAGACCCGCCCCCAGTCGGGGGTAGGGCTTTTCAGTTCGTATTCGAATCACTTGACCCGATTAGAGGGGATTAAGACGCATACATCTTACCTAATGATTGGAATATATTTAATTCGAATCACTTGACCCGATTAGAGGGGATTAAGACTATATACTGCTCATAATCTATTTCTTTCATTTTTTATATTCGAATCACTTGACCCGATTAGAGGGGATTAAGACTCTCTGATAACGGCTTTCGTGTTATCAAACAAGAAGATTCGAATCACTTGACCCGATTAGAGGGGATTAAGACTATTGTGAGCTTTCATGTTTACACATAGCTCACAATTCGAATCACTTGACCCGATTAGAGGGGATTAAGACGATAGCTTTGTAATCCACCTTGTCACTTGGTTTACATTCGAATCACTTGACCCGATTAGAGGGGATTAAGACCTACCTCCGCTTGTTGTTGTTTGGCTTTAATGGTTATTCGAATCACTTGACCCGATTAGAGGGGATTAAGACAAATGCTCATATGTGTCTTTGTTAACCTAACCTTTCATTCGAATCACTTGACCCGATTAGAGGGGATTAAGACTATCCTTGAAAACTCATGTGTAATGACCATAACATTCGAATCACTTGACCCGATTAGAGGGGATTAAGACAGTAACAAACTTATAAGGTTTTTTCATGATTTCTTATTCGAATCACTTGACCCGATTAGAGGGGATTAAGACGCAGATATGAGGACGCCCGGCACATGTTGGAGTGGATTCGAATCACTTGACCCGATTAGAGGGGATTAAGACGATTGTAAAGGCAAGCCTTGATGTCGCTTGCCGTTGAATTCGAATCACTTGACCCGATTAGAGGGGATTAAGACCTTACTAAACCTGGAAATGTTCTTTCAAAAATTTTAGTAATTCGAATCACTTGACCCGATTAGAGGGGATTAAGACATATGGCCAATAAATCTCATGCACTGTGAGCTTGTGATTCGAATCACTTGACCCGATTAGAGGGGATTAAGACCATCAAAAACAATACTGTAAAAACACTTATCGTTCAATTCGAATCACTTGACCCGATTAGAGGGGATTAAGACTAAGCTCATGAGCTTTTTCTCGGGCTTCAAGAGAAATTCGAATCACTTGACCCGATTAGAGGGGATTAAGACACAAGAAATGATGATATAATAAACCTGCCATACCCAATTCGAATCACTTGACCCGATTAGAGGGGATTAAGACCCGAGCGGGTCATTGTCGTTGGCGTAATCCTTGCGTATTCGAATCACTTGACCCGATTAGAGGGGATTAAGACAGATAGACGGGGCGGCGGCCGTCACATGTAGCGATACATTCGAATCACTTGACCCGATTAGAGGGGATTAAGACGGAACAGGGCAAACATCCACCTCTCGCTGTAGGATTCGAATCACTTGACCCGATTAGAGGGGATTAAGACAAATAAAATTCAGTTATCCCTTTACTGTATAATACTATTCGAATCACTTGACCCGATTAGAGGGGATTAAGACTCAACACCTTAAACATAATTTTCTGATACTGATATTCGAATCACTTGACCCGATTAGAGGGGATTAAGACTTTGTAATAGTTTTCTCTATTGCTTGCTCATATGTGCATTCGAATCACTTGACCCGATTAGAGGGGATTAAGACATTCAACGCCTGTTTGCGTGTCTTAAAATCAGACTCATTCGAATCACTTGACCCGATTAGAGGGGATTAAGACCCAGACCACACCTCTTTTATCTCCTTAAGTATGTATTCGAATCACTTGACCCGATTAGAGGGGATTAAGACATTTTACCATCAGAAGACACAACCCTTGCGCTCTTATTCGAATCACTTGACCCGATTAGAGGGGATTAAGACTTGTGTTTCATGTTCTTAATCCCCTTTCTTGTTTTTATTCGAATCACTTGACCCGATTAGAGGGGATTAAGACGCTCAAGGCTTCTAATGGTAACAACGCCTTTCTTGAATTCGAATCACTTGACCCGATTAGAGGGGATTAAGACGCAACAAGATGGACAGGCGTGCCGTCATCAAGATTCGAATCACTTGACCCGATTAGAGGGGATTAAGACAAAGATATTTAGGTCTTCCTTTCACGATAAACCCATTCGAATCACTTGACCCGATTAGAGGGGATTAAGACATTATTTCAACATACAACATAACCCTAAAAATATCAATTCGAATCACTTGACCCGATTAGAGGGGATTAAGACACATGCGGGGTTAAACTTAAAATAGTGAATTGATTTAATTCGAATCACTTGACCCGATTAGAGGGGATTAAGACACTCTTCCACTTTTATTTCATGCTCATTGAAAAAATTCGAATCACTTGACCCGATTAGAGGGGATTAAGACGCCTTGCGCATTAAGTTTATTTTCTGAAATAATCTCATATTCGAATCACTTGACCCGATTAGAGGGGATTAAGACATTTTATAATCCTTGTTTTATAAATTTATTTCAAATTCGAATCACTTGACCCGATTAGAGGGGATTAAGACTCATTAGTTTCGTTGATAAGTACTTTCATACAGATTATTCGAATCACTTGACCCGATTAGAGGGGATTAAGACGATCTGGATATCCAGGTCGAGAGAGCCATCAATATTTTTAAATTCGAATCACTTGACCCGATTAGAGGGGATTAAGACATCAATCCAGAAGCCCTTGTCTGTATGTGGTGTAAATTCGAATCACTTGACCCGATTAGAGGGGATTAAGACGTGAATCAAAAGTATATTCAATAGATTCACCATTAAATTCGAATCACTTGACCCGATTAGAGGGGATTAAGACCTAGTTATAAGTATGCCATTTCACACCATGGCATGATATAAAATTCGAATCACTTGACCCGATTAGAGGGGATTAAGACTATTTTTCAAGAAACAATGAGAACCCATCGCAAATTCGAATCACTTGACCCGATTAGAGGGGATTAAGACGGTTAAAAATTTTTCAATTTTTTCAAACTCTTCTATTCGAATCACTTGACCCGATTAGAGGGGATTAAGACGCTTTCAACAAATCAAAACTATCCGAAACAAGAATTCGAATCACTTGACCCGATTAGAGGGGATTAAGACTTTATAAAGTTTACCATTCTTAAGCGTAACCATATGGATTCGAATCACTTGACCCGATTAGAGGGGATTAAGACTTGGTGGTATCCACAATGACTTCATCATGAATTATTCGAATCACTTGACCCGATTAGAGGGGATTAAGACCGACAGAGTCAGGAGCTTTGTCCAACTCATCGAGGATTCGAATCACTTGACCCGATTAGAGGGGATTAAGACTCTCTTGTTGGGACAACAAACGAGCAAGCATCTGTTCGAATTCGAATCACTTGACCCGATTAGAGGGGATTAAGACTGCCCAAGAAATCTTGATTATCATAATATTCTCTCCAGCATTCGAATCACTTGACCCGATTAGAGGGGATTAAGACGTTGCTCTTGTTTTGGGAGCAATTTCGGTGTTAATTCGAATCACTTGACCCGATTAGAGGGGATTAAGACCATGTCTAAGTCTGAGTCACCTCCGACCTCTTCAATGATTCGAATCACTTGACCCGATTAGAGGGGATTAAGACATAATTATGCCATGCCAATAAGTCTTTTGTCTCAATATTCGAATCACTTGACCCGATTAGAGGGGATTAAGACACCAGTCAAAATAAAACCATGATACCACGGGTCTTTATGCATTCGAATCACTTGACCCGATTAGAGGGGATTAAGACAACTTTATAGCCATTTTTTTAGAATAGCCGAAAAATGTTATTCGAATCACTTGACCCGATTAGAGGGGATTAAGACAACACCCGAAGAGGACATATAACCACGCCATATTGATTCGAATCACTTGACCCGATTAGAGGGGATTAAGACCATATTTTCTCAGTCTCTAAATTCATTTCAAAAAAATTCGAATCACTTGACCCGATTAGAGGGGATTAAGACACGGGCATAGTTTGAATAATTACGGTCTGGGTGCAATTCGAATCACTTGACCCGATTAGAGGGGATTAAGACCAAGAGAATCACGACCGCAATACTCAACCTTGCCCAAATTCGAATCACTTGACCCGATTAGAGGGGATTAAGACACTTATCACTCTAACGTTGCACGGTGACAACTCACATTCGAATCACTTGACCCGATTAGAGGGGATTAAGACAAAAGGCTCCGTTGAAACTATTAAAGCCAAATCAACATCTGATTCGAATCACTTGACCCGATTAGAGGGGATTAAGACCTCAACGTCCATGACTAAATGACTTAAATAATAAATTCGAATCACTTGACCCGATTAGAGGGGATTAAGACCTTTTATCATTTTAATCCACCTCCCCAACATATGCCCATTCGAATCACTTGACCCGATTAGAGGGGATTAAGACAGGTGTCACGTCAGGGGTAGGCGTCACGTCAGGGGTATTATTCGAATCACTTGACCCGATTAGAGGGGATTAAGACCTGAACTGTTCCCGTTGTAACATTAACCAAATCTAATTCGAATCACTTGACCCGATTAGAGGGGATTAAGACACAATTAAAATCCTCTAAATACTGTTCATAATCAATTCGAATCACTTGACCCGATTAGAGGGGATTAAGACGTAGAGCTTGAAAACTCTACCCTCTTCCCACAAGATTCGAATCACTTGACCCGATTAGAGGGGATTAAGACTCAAAGAAAAGTGCCGATTTAGTGAAAGGAATTTATATTCGAATCACTTGACCCGATTAGAGGGGATTAAGACGTTTTTGTGACTCCGATAACTTTGACCTCCATTGTAATTCGAATCACTTGACCCGATTAGAGGGGATTAAGACACTTCATTGATATGCTCAAAGATAACCTCGAGAGCCTCATTCGAATCACTTGACCCGATTAGAGGGGATTAAGACTCTCTTGTGTCTACCAATTCCACCATTTGGGCATTATTCGAATCACTTGACCCGATTAGAGGGGATTAAGACGGGTTTCAGGCGGTTGAAACGTCGTTCCAGGGTTAATTCGAATCACTTGACCCGATTAGAGGGGATTAAGACAATTTGATACTTTTAATCGTGACAAAAAACAAATCAAATTCGAATCACTTGACCCGATTAGAGGGGATTAAGACCCAAATGTCTTCAATCCACAAGATAGTTGATGAGTTAATTCGAATCACTTGACCCGATTAGAGGGGATTAAGACCCGAAACCCGAAACATGCAAAGATTGATAATTATCATTCGAATCACTTGACCCGATTAGAGGGGATTAAGACACGCAAACAACCTGTCTCTTGACAATGCTGTAACCCAATTCGAATCACTTGACCCGATTAGAGGGGATTAAGACCAAAAAATAGACAGGATTTATTGAACGGAAGTTTCAATTCGAATCACTTGACCCGATTAGAGGGGATTAAGACTGCTTGAGTCAATCCTATTAACATTTTTGATAGGCATTCGAATCACTTGACCCGATTAGAGGGGATTAAGACAAAAGCGTTTGATGAGCTTGAATCCAAATCGAACGATTCGAATCACTTGACCCGATTAGAGGGGATTAAGACTAATATTGAAATTCTGAATAATTCAAACGCTCTGATTCGAATCACTTGACCCGATTAGAGGGGATTAAGACGCAATGAACTCATCACATGTAATTTCTTTCAACATTCGAATCACTTGACCCGATTAGAGGGGATTAAGACTTAACCAACGCTGAACGTTTGCCGATAAATAAAACATTCGAATCACTTGACCCGATTAGAGGGGATTAAGACCAATGTATCCACTCCATAAGTACAGCCATTTCCATTCGAATCACTTGACCCGATTAGAGGGGATTAAGACACGTAAACAAATACCTATCTGCGGACAATGCTGAATTCGAATCACTTGACCCGATTAGAGGGGATTAAGACACTATTTCATGTGCTGTTATCTTGTACTTGGGCAAGGATTCGAATCACTTGACCCGATTAGAGGGGATTAAGACAAAAGTTTCCATTTCGATTTCCCCTTTCTTTGTATTCGAATCACTTGACCCGATTAGAGGGGATTAAGACAAAACAATATCTTCGTCTGTTATTTCTTCATATTGTTCATTCGAATCACTTGACCCGATTAGAGGGGATTAAGACTTAATTTAATTTAATTTAATGATAATAGTAATAATACTATTCGAATCACTTGACCCGATTAGAGGGGATTAAGACAAAAGTTTCCATTTCGATTTCCCCTTTCTTTGTATTCGAATCACTTGACCCGATTAGAGGGGATTAAGACAAAACAATATCTTCGTCTGT